>LNFB01000135.1 GCA_001464385.1 Deltaproteobacteria bacterium Ga0077550
CGGGGGCGCTCCGGGACGCGATGACGAAGGTGCTTCCGAATCATTGATCTCGCGTCCGACGCTCACACTACCACCCGCCGGACACCGAAGGCTCGCGGGTCAGCCCTTCTCCACCCCCCGCAACCCCTCCAACACCAACTCCACCCGCGCCGTCGCCGAGATCGGCCGCACCTCCACCACCTCCCCCACGACGTCCCACGCCTTCACCTCCCCATCCACGTCGCACCGGCTCCGTCCGTGCAACGGCCGCCCCTCCTGATCGAACACCGCGAACGCCACGAAGCTCGTCCACGTATCCCCGGGCACCTCCCCGCTGCCCCGCCCGCCATCGCCCGCCCCCCGCGGTTCCGCGGGCGTCCGCGACAGCGGATCCCCACCGTCGCGCCGCAACAACTCCGAGATCCGCGGGAGGTCATCCCAGTCCGCGTCGCCCGGCTGCCCAGGCCGAATCGTCGCCCCGTCGTCGGGCAGCCGCAGCGCGAGCAGACCCCCGCGCTCGAACGCGGCCGCGAGGTGATCGATCGCCCGCGGCAACGAATTGTCGGGCCCCAACGTGGAATCCGACAGCGCCAGGATCGCCGCGCGTGCCGGCCACTCCCCGGCGGCCTCGTCGAGCCGCCGCTTCGCGTGCTCGGCGGACCACGACTCCACGCTCGCGCTCGGCACCAGCAGGATCGTCCGCCCCCGCGCCGAGATCTTCGGGAACTCCGCCATGCGCGACGTCAGCATCGAGCCGCCGACCCGCGCGCGTCAATGTCCCCGCGGGGCAGCAACCCCCCGACCGTCGCCGTCCGGCCGCCGACTTGCCGCGATGGCACACGGCTGGTAGATTCGCGGGATGGGTTGGGTGGTTGATGTCGTCGTCGTCGTTGCGCTCGTCACCGCGGGCTGTGGTCCGTCTGTCGCCTCGGATGACACAGAGACAGCGGGGTCTGGGAGCGACGGGGCAGGGGCCTCCGGCGCGGAGTTCGGCGCCGA
>LNFB01000136.1 GCA_001464385.1 Deltaproteobacteria bacterium Ga0077550
TTCGGCGGCAGCGAGTACGGCGGCGAGGCCTGGCGCGAGCAACTCTGCGTCGAGGTCACGGGCGACACCGAGGTCGGGTGCCGCATCGACGCGTTCGTCCAGGACCTCGATGCGCAGCCGCCGACGCTGAGCGTGCGGTACTCGCTGTTCGGCAGCATCGAAGGGAGACGGCTGCGCATCGGACCGTTCCCGACGGTCGAAACCTCCGGCTGCGACGCAGACGCTCCGATGGTAGAGGTCGTGCTGGTGCTCGGTGAGATGGAACAGGAAGACGTATGGAACACGCGATCGATCCCGGGCTCGATCTCGCCGTCGGTCGCGGTCGTGGATCAAGTCGTCCCGCTCGAGGTGTCGCTCGATCCCTGAGCGACCGCCGCGCCCCATCGGGCGCGGCGTCCACGATGCGTCAATCGTCCGCGCGGTAGATCACGAACAACCCCTCGTCGTCGCACGCGACGACGTCGTCCCGTCCGTTGCCATCGAAGTCCCCGAAGCCCATGTCGTGGATCGCCGAGAGCTCGCCGAGGACCACCTGGGCGCCGAAGGCCTTGCCGTCGCCGGCGTGCATCACGAAGTCGTTGCCGTTCGCGCCCGCCAGATCCGGCTGGAGATCGTTGTCGATCTGCACCACCGCGATCGGCGGATCGAGATCCGGCGTGCCGGTGGTCGACACCAGGTACGCGCCCGCCTCGTCGCCGTCGACGATCGCGACGGGCTGGCCGGCGCCCGCGAGCACCAGCGAGTCGTGGTTGTCGAGGTCGAGGTCGACCTTCTGCATCTGGGTGTAGGTGCCCGGCAGCGCGACGACGGTCGCCTGGCCGAAGACGCCGTCGGGGCTGCCCGGCCAGACCCACAGGCCCTCGGGGCCGAGGCCGACGAGATCGGTGCCCGCCGTGCCGTCGATCTCGATCGTGAGGAGCTGCGTGACCTCGGGCGAGGGGTCGAGCTCGAGGGAGAGCACGGGGTCGAGGCCGAAGGCCGCGCCGGTGCCGACGTTGCTCGACAGCACGCCGTCGGCGACCACGAGCACGCCGAAGGTCTGGCCCATGATGCGGCCGACGGTGAACGCCGGAACGCCGGTCGGCGGCGCGACGAGGACGCCGGTGGCCGTGTAGCCGCGCTCGGGCGTGGTGATCGTGCGCTCGAGCGTCTGCAGCACGTCGCCGCCGGGCTCGATGGCGTGCTCGTTGGCCCACAGCAGATCGCCGCGGGTGTCGCCGTTGAGGTCGAACACCTCGCCGTGGCCGGTGCGCGTGGCGTCGAGGCAGCAGCGCACCTCGGCGTCCTGTAAGCCGTTCGCGTCGCCGTGGAAGGTGTGCAGCACCGTGGTCGTCGGGCTCGCGCTGGTCTTCGGATCGTGGGCGAACACCACCGCGTCCACGAAGCCGTCGCCGTCGACGTCGCCGATGGTGAGGCGACTGCACGACAGGCCCTCGTGCAGCGGATAGCGCTGGTACTCGGGGCAGTTGTCCTGCGGGCCCTCGGTGGTGTCGGCCGGCGTGGTGGTCGCCGGGCTCGTGGTCACCGTGGGATCGGTGGAGGTACCGCCGGTCGTCGCATCGGTGCCGGCCGACGTGCCGCCGGTCGTGTCGTCGCCGGTGCCGCCGGTCGAGTCACCGCAGGCGACCACCATCGCGAGCGGGCTCGCGAGGAGAATCGCCAGGGGAATCGCGAGGGGAATCGTGCGGAGGGTCTTCATGGCTTGGGCACCTCGAACTCGATCGCGAATGCACGCATGGTGAGCACGTCGCCCTCGAGGGCGACCGACGTCAGGTGGGCCTCGGAGTCGAGGATCCACGGCTCGGGTGGGGCCGGCAGCAGGCCGTCCTCGACGATGCCGCCGACGTCGTCGAACACGACGTAGTACGTGCCGGGTCGGCAGTAGAACGACTGCCCGACGACGATCGCGCTGTCGAGCAGACCCTCGAGCACGACCTCGCCGTGGGCGCGGGGGCGATTGAGCGCCCACCGCGGCCGACCGGCGTCGTCGAGGCGCACGAGCAGCGTGTTGTCGCCGAGCGGCCCGAGCACCGCGCCCATCGCCAGCACGTCGCCGGTCGAGGTGAGGATCGCCTGCTCGACGCCGACCTCGAGCGGGAAGCCCTCGTCGGGCTCGCCGCGCGGATCGTGCTCCCACGTCGCGGTGCCGCCGGGGCCGTCGAAGTACTGCACGGATCCCTGCGCCACGAGGTGCGGGCCCGGGGTCAGATCCTGGTTGCCGTTGTACGTCTCGGCGCCGGTCGGATCGACGCCGGCCCACGCAGGGGCCCCACCGTCGGGGCCGCTGGTGCCGAACAACGCGACGGCGCCCCCGGTCTGTGCCAGGGCCGAGGTCGCGGTGAAGTCGACGATCGTCGCCTCGCCGGTGAAGACCCCGTCGGCGCCGAAGTGCTGCACCACCGTGGTGTCGTCGACCTGGGCGGCGACGACCCACAGGCCGTCGGCGTCGCCGGTCGCGAACACGCCCGCGACGTCGGCCGCGGCGGGGAACGAGCCCGACCACAGCGTCGCGCCGGTCGGATCGATCGCCGCCCACCACGCGCCGTCAGGCGAGGCGCCGCCGTCGTAGCTCCCGACCGCAATGATGGCCTCGGTGGCGACGCTGACCAGCGCGTCGATGCTGCGCAGCGTCGGGTCCTCCGCCAGGTTCGGGTCGATGTCGACGACGTCCACCGGCAGGATCTGGGTGGGGGCCTCGCACTTCGCCGGCATCTGCACGAACGGCGTGTCGTCGCAGGCCAGGGCGACGCCCGCACGGGGCGCGGCCGGGGCGTCTTGCCCGACGCTGGGGGGCGATCCCTGGTCGCATCCGACCAGCGCGAGCACGGCGAGCCAACGGCTTCTGGAGACCATCGCCGCATCGTACACAAGCCGCGCGCGGGCTTCTACTCGCGCGGTCGCGGCAGCGAGGGCGGCGCCGTGCGATGCGCCACACGGCGCGGCACTGGGAAGCGGTGCGGGTCCGTCAGCCGGACGCCAGCGCCGCCGCTTCGCCCCGAAAGCGTCGGTGCACGATCATCATGTCGATCATCATCGGGTACCACAGCGACTGCAGCACCGCGTAGACGGTGCCCGCGGCCCCGTCCTTGTAGGCGCCCTGCCACAGCAGCGTGCGGGCGAAGTGCGCGAATGGGCGCATGCCGAGCGGCAGTCGGTTGTAGGCCCAGCGCAGCCCGATCGTCCGCGAACGCTGGGTCCGCAGCGAGAAGCCGGCGAGGGAATCGTCGCGACCCGACAGGTATGCCGTCGCCTCGCGCTCGGCGTAGCCGACGTGCTTGACCAGCCAGTCGAGGATCGGCTTGCGATCGTCGTGGATGAGCTTGGCCGACGCGTAGGCGATCCGCATGTGCGTGTCATCGACGCGCTCGTTGATCTCGCGGTCGTATCGCGACACGCCGGGCCGCATCAGTCGCAGCATCGCGTGGCCCGCCATGCCGCCGTGGCGGAGATCGTGGCCGAAGAAGCGCAGGATCCGGCCGAAGTAGACGCCGTCGAGATCGTCGCGCGCGCAGTGGCGGTCGATCTCCGCCCAGACCTCGTCGGTGAGCTCTTCGTCGGCGTCGAGGAACAGCAACCATTCGAAGCGCTCGGCGACGTGCTCGATCGCGAAGTTGCGCTGGCTGGCGTAGTCGACGAAGCGGTGGACGACGAACTCGGCGCCCGCCGCCGCTGCGATCTCGGCGGTCCGATCGGTCGACTCGGAGTCGACGACGATGACCGGCGCCCGATCGCCGATCGAGACCAGCGCCTTGCCGAGGTTGACCTCCTCGTTGCGGGTGAGGATGACGACGACCAGCTGCCCGAGGGCGGCGGGCCGCTCGACGACGCGCGGGGCGTCCTCGGGGGCGAGCCGCGAGAGCGGCAGGTTCGGGGTCCAGGTGGAATCGACCTTCATGACGAACGTCCTTTCTCGCGCCGCTCTCGGTTCAGACCCAGGGCCAGTTGGCGTGGCACGAGCCGCACACGCCGTGCTCGGACCGCCGATCCTCGCGGTGCGCCCGACGCAGGCGCGCGAGCTCGGGGCCGAGGAAGATCTCGCGCAGCGGCGCGGCCGTGGCGTCGCCGATGATGAGGCGGCGCGCCGCCGCGTCCTCGCAGCACGGCGAGACCCGACCGTCGTGATAGACGTACAGCGACGACCACAGCGAGGGGCAGGGCGTGTGCCACGTGTCCTCGCTGACGACCCTCAGGCGGTTGCGCACGGGCTGCCCGGCGTCGGCGCGCATGAGCTCGCCGTTCCAGTCGGTGCGGCCGCCGATCGCGACCCGGTCGACGCCCGGCATCGCCGACCAGTGGGCCTGGAACTCGCGCAGCTCGTGGAGGTTCTCGCGCAGCGCGACGCACGAGATCGTCACGCGTGGATCGGCGCCGCCGCGGGCCTGCTTGAGCGCGAGGAAGCGCTCGAGGTTGGCGTACACCCGGTCGCGCGACAGCGGCGGCATCACGGCCTCGTACACGTCCTTCGAGAGGCCGTTGACGCTGAAGTTGACCTCGGTCCAGCCGCCCTGCTCGAGCATCGCCGACGCGGTCGCCTCGGTGAGCATGCTGGCGTTGGAGAAGAACGAGTAGCGCAGGCCCGCCGCGCGCACGATGGCCACCCGCTCGAGCCAGCGCTTGTCGACCATCGGCTCGCCGTAGATCGACAGGCACACGTCCTGGCAGCCCCACGCGGCGAGCTGTTCGACGAGCCTGCGGAAGAGATCCATGTCCATGATGCCGACCATGCGGCGCTCGCTGTGCACGCACATGACACAGCGGGCGTTGCACGTCAGCACGGTCTCGATCGCGACGCGGGGGATCACGGTCTGCAGCGCTCGATCGGCCGCCGCGACGCGGTGGCGGATGAAGCCGCGGAACGCCCGCGTGCGGGTGAGCGGCGGCCAGCGATACAGCGTCCTCGCGGCATGCACGACGCGCGGCGACTCGAGCAGCCATCGTCGGACGCGGCGCAACGCCGGGTGACGATCCACGGGGGTGGTGTCCATCTCTCGGCGCCATGGCAGGTGCGGCCCGGATCCGTGCCGATGGATCGACGCGCGGTCGAGTTCGGTGCGACGAGGTCGGCGTGTGTCCGCAATCGAAATCCGCTGCGCGGGTCCGCGACGCCACACGGATCGTCCGCGCCGCCGGCATAGCGCCGGAGAGCAGGGTCCGATTGGGGACCCCGCGATTGGTCGAGGAGGAATCATGGCGGCGTCGAAGATCGTGATGTTCGAGCTCAATGAGTGCCCGTGGCGCGTGATCCTCGATCACGTCCATCGCCGACCGCAGGGGGCGCTGGCGTCGATGCTGCGGAAATCCGATGC
>LNFB01000137.1 GCA_001464385.1 Deltaproteobacteria bacterium Ga0077550
CCGTCGATGGGCTCGCCGAGCGCGTTCAGGACGCGACCGATGAGGCCCTTGCCGACCGGCACGCTCATGATCGTGCCGGTGCGCTTGACGGTGTCGCCCTCCTTGATGAGGTTGTCGTTGCCGAGCAGCGCGATGCCGACGTTGCCCTCCTCGAGGTTGAGGACCATGCCGCGCACGCCGTGCGGGAACTCGAGCAGCTCGCCGGCCATCGCGTTGTTGAGGCCGTCGACGCGGGCGATGCCGTCTCCGACCGTGAGCACGGTGCCGGTCTCCTGGACCGACATGCTCGTGTCGTAACCCGCGACCTGTTCGCGGATGATGCGGCTGATTTCGTCGGCTCGGATCTCCATGATTTCGACTCGTTCTCGGGAAAGGGTGGTGAGGACGCGGCGGGGAACTAGCTGCGCAGGTCGTGGCGCATGCGCTCGAGCGCGGTGCGGACGCTGCCGTCGAGGATGTAGCTGCCGAGCTTGGTGACGACGCCGCCGATGAGGGCGGGGTCGACCTTGGTCGTCAGCACGATGGTCTTGCCCGTGGCCTTGGCCAGGGCGGTCTGGAGCTTGGTGACCGCGTCGGGGCCGAGCGGCGCCGCCGAGGTGACCTCGGCCTGCAGGCGCCCGGCGGCCTCGTCGGCCATGCGCACGTAGGCGCGGGCGATCTCGGCGATGCCCGAGATGCGATCCTGCTCGATCGCGTGGGCGAGGAACTTGATCACCATCGGATCCGCCATCACGCGGCGGCCGAGGGCGTCGAGGAGCTTCTTGCGATCGGTCAAGGTGTAGCGACGCGTCGACAGCACCGTGAGCACCGAGGCGCCGGTGGTGTCGGTGGCCTTCGCGAGCTCGGCGAGGGCGCCGAGATCCTTGGCGTACTTGTCGCGCGCGGCGGGCGTCGGTGCGAGACCGAGGAGCGCGCGGGCGTAGCGGCGGGCGAGACTTCCCGGGATCACGACGGGCCTCCAGTGGTGTGGGCGAAGCCCGGCATCGGGGCCGTGGCGACCTGGCCGACGAAGTCGTCGACCATGCGGCCCTGGTCGGCCGCGCTGATGCGGCCGCGCAGGATGACCTCGGCGCGGGCGATCGCGGACTCGACGATCTCGCGCTCGAGCTGACGGCGGCGGGTCTCGGCCTCGCGCTCGGCCCCGGCGACCGCCGCGGCCTTGATGCGCTCGGCCTCGGCCTCGGCCGCGGCGACGATGCGCACGCGGTCGGCCTCGGCGCGGGCCTTGGCCTCGTCGAGGATCGAGGCGACCTCGCCGTCGAGCTTGGCGAGGCGGGCGCGGACGTCGGCCATCACGCCCTCGGCGTCCTTGCGGGCCGCGCTCGCGCGATCGAGCTCGCTCTTGATCGCGTCGCTCTTGCTCGCCGTCTTGGCGCGCAGCTTGGAGAAGAGGAGCTTCTCGAGCAGCCACATCAACACGGCGAAGTTGATGAGGATCCAGAGCAGACCCATCTTGCCGGTGTTGCCGAAGACCGGCGAGATCCAGGTGATGCCGCCCTCGTGGGCGTCACCATGGGCTTCGGGTGCGGCCGCCACGGGCAGCGCGACGAGCCAGGCGGCGGCGAGGGTGCCGAGCGCGACGGACGTACGGAGCGTGCTTCGCATGGTCATGCGCCCTTTCGCAGCAGCTTGTCGGCGATGGTGGTGGCGAGCTCCTCGACGCGGCCCGACAGCTGCGCGCGCGCCTCGTCGGCCTGCGCGGCGATCTTGGACCGGGCGGCGGACGCCTGCTCGGCGGCGACGGTGCGGGCGTCGGCGAGCAGCTTGGCCTGCTTCGCATCCTCTTCCTTCCGGGAGGCGCCGCGGAGATCCTGCGCCTGCTCGCGGGCCGCGGTGATCTTCTCGTCGTAGTCGCCGACCATCGCGTCGGCCTGCTCGCGCAGCGCGACGGCCTTGCGGGCGGCGCCGTCGATCGCCTCGGCGCGGCGCGCCTGGGTCTCGAGCCACGGCTTGAACAGCAGCGGGTTGAGGATGAACACCAGCGCGAGGAAGATGCCGCCCTGGACGAACAGGGTGCCGTCGATGTCGACGACGGGCGCGGCGAGAAGAACGATCGCCTCGTGCGTTTGCAGGAGTTGGGTGTGTACCATCGCTTGGCCCGCGCGGCGGTTTCGAGCGCGCCTTCAGGTGGCGAAATGCCACCTGCACACGCGCGCGCTAGCTACCACGCGAGGGGGGGGGCGTCAACGTGAGAACCCCCGCCCGAAGCGGCCCGGACTCGGTGCTGCGCTGCGATCGCGCCCTGCGGTGGTGCCCCGTCGGATCGCTCCGCCGGCCGACGGTGCGTCGACGTACCGACACGCGCCGGGACGATGCACGGGTCGGGGCGGCCCCGATCAGGCGGGGGTGGCGTCGGTGGTGCTCGCGGCCTTGGGCTCGCGGCGGCGCTGGCCGTTGGTCGCGGTGTTCGCGTGGCCGCTGCCGTCCATCTGGCAGCTGCCCTCGAACACGGAGCCGCGCTGGATCTCGAGGGCGGGGGACGACAGGTTGCCGTAGACGCGGGCGGGCGCGTGGATCTCGATGGACTCGGTCGCGGTCAGATCCCCGCGTACGACCCCTTCGACGATGATCCGGGCCGCAACGATCTGGGCCTTGATCTCCGCGGTCTCGCCGACGATGAGCGTGCCCTGGGTGCGGATCTCGCCCGAGAACTCGCCGTCGATCCGGACGGCGCCCTCGAAGGTGAGCTTGCCGTCGAACGCGCTGCCCTTGCCGAGGATGGTGGTGATGTCGGGGGTGTTCATGGGGCGTCCGTCGTCGAGGCGGGGGAGATCTCCGCGGCGGGCACGGTAGCCCGAACCGGGCCGTCCGGGTCACTGGCCGACTGTTCAGGTCCGCACGCGGGGCCCCGCGGGCCGGCGCCCCCGGGCCAACGCGTCGTTTCGTGCCCCGCGGGGCCAGGTTCGGGACGCGCGGGGGCTGGCGCATGCCCGGCCGCTTGTCTACGCTGCAACGAGGTGCCGCTGAATCCGGAAGACAGCGCCGACGAGCATCGCGTCATCGGCGGAGAACTGGCGGCGGAGGCGCTCGACGAGCCCAACCCGACCGCGCTCTTGGCCGAGTGCTTCGGCCGCGCGCGGCCGGTCCTCCGGGCGCTGGTCGCGGGGGTCGAGCCGGGCGACGCGCTCGTGGTCGCGACGGATCGCAAGGGCTTCCCGGTCGCGCAACGCGTGCTGCGACGGCCGCGTGATCTCCCGCGCGCCGTCGTCATCGGGCGGCACAACCGCTGCGCCCTCTCGATCCCCAACGACAACCGCGTGAGTCTGCGTCACGTGCTGCTCACGGCGTGGGCCGGCGACGGTCCGATTCGCTATCGCGGCTACGATCTCGGCGGTCGCGCGGGCGTGCAGCTCGCCGACGGCAAGCGCGTCCCGGGCTTCTCGTTGATGGGCCACGGGCTGGTCAGCCTCGGGCGCACCATCGTCTTCGTCCTCGCGGGCGGCACGGTCGGCGTCGATCTGCTCGACGGCAGCGACCAGGAGGCGTTCCGCAACCTCACCGGCCTCGATCCGGCCGGCAGCGGCGTGCGGCTCGCGGTGAGTGCGACGAGCGAGCCCGGCGTCGCGCACATCGGCGGCGACGAGCTCCGCGAGTACGGGGGCTACCGCGGCCTCGACGTCGACGCGCGCCCGCAGCCGCGCGGTGTGCTGCGCCTGCGCTCGACCAAGCCGTCGGGCCGCGGCGAAGAGGTCCGCGAGCTCGAGCTCGACAGCCGCCAGCTCCAGCGCGGGCTGCTGATCGGTCGCTACAGCGATCGCTGCTCGCTGGCCGGGCATGGTCGCAACCTCTCCCGCGTGCACGCGTTGGTGACCGAAGAGTCGCCGCGCTCGCTGCTCGTCTACGATCTCGCGAGCACCAACGGCGTGCGGCCGGCGGGCATGACCGAGGGCCCGAGCCACGCGGTCGTGCGGCTGACCGAAGACTCGCCGGTGATGCTCGGTCACTTCGAGCTCGCGTGGGCCCCCGGTCGCGCGGCGAAGCTGCATTAGCCTTTTCCCCCCGCGGGCGGCTTGGGCGAAACGGTACGCGCTGACGCGCGGATTGCCCCCCGCAAGCGGGGAGCGACGGGGCGGGCTTCCGGGGAGTGGTGTCGCTGGGTGCGGGGAGTGGTGTCGCTGGGTGCGGGGAGTCGTGGTGTCGCTGGGTGCGGGAAGTGGTGTCGCTGGGTATGCTCCGCCCGCGCATGAAGAAGCTCGCGATCGTGCTGATCGTCCTCGGGGTTCTGCTGGCGATCGCGCTCGCCGCGGGCTGGTGGCTCGATCGCACCGCGAGGCAGCTCGCCGAGGCCGAGGCCAGCAAGCGCATCCTCGAGGTCCTGCCGGGCACCGGCAAGGCGACGGTCACCATCGACGGCTTCCCGTTCCTGTTCAACGTGCTGGTGTCGGGGGAGGTCGAGCGCTTGCACGTCGATCTCCAGGACATCCGCCAGGCCGGGATCGAGGTCGAGTCGATCTCCCTGGTGGTCGACGCGCTGCGGATCGATCGCGATCTGCTGATCGATCAGCAGAAGCTCGCGATCACCGGCATCGAGCGCGCCGAGGTCGTCGGCCGGGTCACCGGCGCCGCCGTGTCGAAGGTGGTGGGCGAGACCATCTCGTTCGACGGGAACGTCGCCCACGTCAACGCGCAAGGGCTGCAGCTCGACGCCACCCTCGAGGTGAGCAAGCGGACCGTCCGCGTGCAGCTGTCGTCGAAGGATCTTCCGCCGGAGCTCGCCCGCCAGTACCTCGGCAAGGCCCTGGTCTTCACGCTCCCCACCGAGCAGGTGCTGCCGTGTGAGCCGAAGCTCGCGGTCGTCGACTCCCGGCTCGAGCTGCGCTGCGGGGTGACCGAGCTGCCCGAGGCCGTGAAGAAGGCGATCGGGCAGCGCTGACGGGGGCGGCGGTGGCCGACCTCGGTCGGGCGCGCCATACTCGACGTCCATGCGCAGACGGCTCGCGCTCGTGGTGCTCTGGGCGTCGGCCTGCGCCGCCGGGCGATCGCCGTCGTCGGCCCCGGAGCCGCGCCCAACGCCCGGCCCGCGCCCGATCCCCACGGAGGTCGCGACGTCGGAGGTGCGGACCGAGCCGTCACCCATCGCGGCGTCCACCGAGGTTCCGCCGCCGCGCGCCGAGGCGGCCACCGGTGACGCGCTGTCGGGGACGTGGTCGGGCACCTACGTCTACACCACGCGTGGCGTCGGCGGGGCGCCGGGCGGACCGACGTCGGTCGCGTTCTTCGCCGAGCTCGTCGTCGAGCACGACCACGTGCGCGGCAGCGTCGTCGAGCCCAACAGCTTCGACGACGACGCCGGCGGCGAGCTGCGCGCGACGATCGACGGCGTGATCGAGGCCGATGGGACCGTGCGACTGACCAAGCGCTACGACGGCACCGCCGGGGTCGCGCACGCGGTCGAGTACGTCGGCCGCCTCGACCTCGCAGCGACGCGCATCGAGGGCACGTGGTCGACGTCGTCGGCGTCGGGGCGCTTCGTCATGAAGCGCGACCGCCCGCTGCCCCGGGTCGCGCGTCGATCGATGGGCGCGAGGTCGACCGGCGCGACGTCATCCGGGTCGTGATCGCGACGGGCTCGCGGTGGCGAGCCACGCGTCGAGGTCGTGCAGATCGCCGGCGGCCAGCGGCCCCGCGCGCAGCAGGGCCGCCCGGGCGGTGCGCGCCAGTGCGGCCCAATCGCCGACGCCGGTGCGTGCGGACAGGCGAGCGCGCGCGGCCGTGATCGTCCCGCACAGCGCAGGGTCGTCGCCGCACCGCGGTGCGGCGCGGTCGAGCCAGCGCCCCGCGGCGTCGAGGTGACCGCGGCGGAGCTCCGCGCGGCCGAGCGCCGCCTCGGCGTTGACGATCCACGGGTGATCGGACGCCACGGTGCGGTCCAGGATCTCGAGCGCCCGCGTCGAGAGCGTCGCCGCCTCGTCCGCGCGACCGGTTCGCTCGAGCAGGTTCGCGAGGTTGACGAGGTTCGCCCCGACCAGGCCGTGCTCCCCGAGCGCGCGCTCGAACACCGCGAGCCCGTCGCGGTACGCCTGCTCGGCGGCTGCGAGGTCCCCGGTCGCCTCGTACAGCGTGCCGAGGCTGTTGAGCGAGCGGCCCAGCATCGGGTGGTCGTCGCCGAGCGCCGCGCGGCGGATCACGAGCGCGCGGTGGAACTGCTGGCGCGCCGCGTCGAGGTCGCCCAGCCGCAGCGAGACGCCGCCCTGGGCGTCGAGGACGTCCGCGACGTCGGGGTGCGACGGACCCTCGGTCTCCTCGAACAGGTCGAGCGCGCGGGCGAGGTGCTCGCGGGCCAGCTCGAGCCGTCCCTCGTCGGTCAGCGCGATGCCGAGGTTCTGCAGCGCGGTGGCGACGTTGGGGCTCGGACTGACCTCGACCTGCTCGAACGCCGCGAGGGCGCGCTCGAAGTCGGCGCGGGCGGCCGCGGGTCGTCCTGCGGCGGCGTGGATGGCCCCCGTCGCGTTGGCGAGCTGGGCCTCGAGCTGGGCGTCGGGCGAGCGCGCGAGCGCGGCGCGGACGTGCCGTGCCCACTCGTCGGCGCGCTCGGGATGCGGATCGGACACGCCCTCGATCCACAGCAGGTCGATGCCGGCGCGGGCGACGGTCGCGTCGGCGTCGGCCGCGAGCGCGGCCCACAGCGCCTCGCCGAGCTCGACGCGCGCGCGCTCGTAGTCGCCGCTGCGCTCGAGCGCGCTGCCGTAGACGTAGCGCGCCTCGGCGACCAGCGGTGGATGGTCGAGCACGGTGGCCGCCTGGAGGATCGATCGCGCCTCGTCGAGCGCGGCGTCGATCCGTCCCGCGCCCTCCAGCGCGCCGGCGCGGGCCAGTCGTCGGCGCAGCGCGGCCGCTTGCTCGCGTTGCTCGGGTGAGGTGGGCGACACCGCTGCTGTCGCCTCGCGACAGGTCTCCGGCGGTGTGAGGTCGGCGACGGCGAACACGCTGCGCGCGACCCCGGTGGCGTCGATGTCCGCGAGCACGTCGACGAGGGCGCCGAAGGCGTCGAGCCGCGCGTCGAGGCACTGCATGCGCGCGTCGAGGCCCGTCGTCGCGTCACCGCGCACCGACGCCGTGCATGCGGCGTCGTGCTCGACCTGCCACTGCGTGGCGAATCGATCGAGGCCCGCGGCGGCGCGCGTCCAGGTCTGCGCGGCGTAGCCGAGGCCGGTCGCGTCGAAGCGCGCCGCGATCGCGGTGGCGCGGGCCGGGCTCCAGATCGCGGCCACGCGTCCGGCCCCGCTGCAGTCGGGCGCCCCGCGGTCGGGCACCGCGGCGACGACGATCGCGGCGCCTGCCAGCGCGGCGGCCGGCCACCATCGCCGTCGTCGCGGTCCCCGGTCGAGGCGCTCGACGACGACCACCATCGAGGGCCAGCGCGCCGCCGGATCCGGCGCGAGCCCCCGCAGCACCAGCCGCTGCAGCCACCGCGGTACGCCGGTGTCCGTCGGGATCGCCGGCGCGCCGTGGAGCTTGGCGGCGAGCAGGGCGGTCGCGTCGGCGCCGGCGAACGGGCGCCGGCCGAACAGCGCCTCGAACAGCGCGACGCAGAACGAGTACTGGTCCGCGGCCGGCGTCGGCGGGTGACCGCGGTGCTGCTCCGGGGCCATGTACGCCGGCGTGCCGAGCACCGTGCCCGCGCGCGTGAGCTCCGTATCGGCCGCGACGGGGACCGACGCGTCCGCGCCATCGAGGCTCGTGGGTGGATCGGCGCCGTGGGCCCGCGCGATGCCGAAGTCGACGACGCGTGCGCGTCCGTCGATGCCGACGATCACGTTGTCGGGCTTGAAGTCGCGGTGCACGACGCCGAGGGCGTGGGCGGCGACGAGACCGCGACCGGCGTCGGCGAAGCACGCCGCGATCGCCTGCGGGCTCCGCGGGGCGGCGCGGAGCCACACCGCCAGCGTCGCGCCCTCGACGAACTCCATCGCCACGAACGCGCAGTCCTGGGCCTCGCCCACGTCGAACACGGGGACGACGTTGGGGTGGGTGAGGCGCGCCAGCGATCGCGCCTCACGGAGCAGCCGCGCGCGCGTCGAGCCCATCGCCGCGACGTCGGTGGGGTGCAGCACCTTGAGCGCGACGCGGCGGGCGAGCTCGGGGTCGTACGCCGCGTAGACCACCCCCATGCCGCCGTGACCGATCGCGTGCAGCAGGACATAGCGGCCGAGTCGGCCGCCCGCGTGCAGGGCGGGCGCCACGGTGACCGTGGCGACGGGCGTCGCGGCCGCGTCGATCGTCGACGCGCCGTCGGCGACGGTGGGGACCGGGACTCCGAGACGCCACACCACCACCGTCGATGGTGCCGGATCCCGCCGCACCCGAGGGAGATGAAAATCGAGCGCGAGCCCGCACGCGTGTTCGATCAGCGCGCGCCCGCACGGCGGCGCAGCCACCACTCCGCACCGAACGCGAGGACGAGCACCACCAAGGCCCCGGGCCCACCCCACAGCGCGAGCTCGCGGCGCGATGCGACGCGACCCGCGGCGCTCTGCTCGTCGTCGCGCAGGGGCAACGTGGCCGGGAGGCTCGTCGCGGCGGCGGCGTCGACGAACTCGCCGCCCGTGGCGGTCGCGAGTTCGCGCAGCCGTGCGATTCCAGGGTCGGCGTCGATGCGGGCGAGCTCGCGGCCCGGCGGCTCGACGATGAAGACCCGCGAGACCTCCGTGGCGGGGCTCGATCCCGCGTCGCTCGCGGCGTCGACGAGCCGCCGACTCGCGGTGGCCGTGTAGGCACCGACCGGCAAGGGCGCGACCGTCAGCTCGGCGCGGCCGAGCTCGTCCGTCGTCCACTCGCCCCGACGCCCCCCCACCGCGGGCTCGGTCGCAGGGGCGGTCGCGTCGGGCGACGGCGGTGCGACGGACGACAGCGGCGCGATGCTCCACGTCAGCGGGATGGCGGGCTCGGGGGCGTACGCGGCGGTGAGCGTGCGGGCGCGCAGCTCGACGGGCTCGCCCACGCGGTATTTGGGTCGGTCGGTCTCGAGCTGCAGCCGGCCCGAGCTGTCGTCGCGCAGCAACCAGCGGACCACGCCGAGCCACAACAGATCGTACGGCCGGGCCCCGTCGACGAGGGCGAGCTCGGGGGCGAAGCCCAGCCGCCAGGTCGAGCCGGTCGCGAGGGCGACGACGCGACCGCGGGCGGGCTCGGACACCGCGAGCAGGGGCCGAGGTTGGCCGCTCGCATCGAGCTCCGTCGGGTGGGCGAGGAGCACCGTGGCGCCGATTCCCCCGCTGTCCGCGTCGAGATCGCTGCGGACGCCGACGGGGTTGTAGCCCTCGAGCTCGGGCAGGGCCTCCCAGCCGCGACCGTCGCCCGCGAGCAGCCACGACGTGATCGGGTGGCGCTTGCCCGCCTCGGTGAGCTGCGGCGAGACGCGGGCGCGCACGTGCTCGGCCGCGCGACGCAGATCGAACGGCAGCAGCGCGGCCATCGACGGGGTCGCATAGCCACCGTCGGAGAACCCGAGGTCGCCGCCGATCAGCACCAGCGCGCCGCCTTGCTCGACGAACTCGGCGATGTTGTCGATGTACTGCCCGACCGAGTGCGGCACCGCGTCGAAGTTGTGCAGCACGACGACGTCGAACGAGCCGAGCTCCTGCTCGAAGAGCTCCTCGGTGGGGAAGGGGATCAGCGACAGCGCCTCGCTGTCCTCGCGCGCGATGTCCTCGAAGTCGCGCAGGATGTAGTAGCTCAGCAGCTCGACGTTGGGGTCGCGGCGCAGCAGGGTCCGCAGCGCGCGGACGTCCCAGTCGGGGCGGCCCGCGACGTGGAGCACGCGGACCTTGTCGCGCAGCACCTTGACGACGAAGGCGCGGCGGTTGTTGTCGAGGGTCGCCTCGCCGCGCAGGGGCTCGACCGCGATCTCGTACACGAACTGACCGACGCGATCGGGGGCGACCTCGAATTCGAGGCGGGCCGGGACGCCGTCGGCGAGCAGCCGCATGCGTCGCTCGGCGACGGTCTCGCCGTTGCGGACCAGGCGGACCACGGCGTCCTCGTGGCGCAGGCCATGGGCGACGATCGCCGCCTCGAACAGCGCGACGTTCTCGACGAACGCGAACTCGCCGGCGCGGACGTCGGCGACCGAGACGTCGCGCAGCGAGGGGGCGCCGACGCTCGCGGCGGTGATCGGCACCGACAGGCGCGCCCCGACCTCGGCGAGCTGCTTGCCGCCGTCGTCGGCCGCGCTCGAGACGAGCCCGTCGGAGATCACCACCACCGCCGCGAGCCGCTCGCCGGGGCGGCTCGCGTCGTCACCCAGCCCGGCGAGGGCGGAGGCCAGGTCACTCGCGGCGCCGACGGGCGTCGTCGCCAAGCTCTGCGCCAGCGCGCCGGTGTAGGGGACGACCTCGCCGTCGAAGCCGCGGACGTCCACACGGATCCCCTGCTCGCGCCACTGCGCGAGGGCGTCGGCCGAGCCGGCCCACAGGGCCTCGGTGCGGGCCTGGCGGGTGGTCGGCGCGCCGCCCTCGACGGCGTCGGGGATCGCCATCGACGCGGAGCGATCGACCAGCACGACCACGCGACGCGTCGAGGGCGAGACGCGATCGAAGCGCAGCGTCAGCTCGAAGGCCATTGCGAACAGGGCGGCCACCGACACGAGGCGCAGCCCGAGCACGGTGAGCGCGACGGCCCGTGACATCGCGGCCGGGCGCCGCGAGAACGCGATCGCGGCCTCGACCAGGGCGATCACGGCGCAGGCGGCGAGCAGCGCGAGGGCGAGCGCGCCGGGGACGTGGCCGGGCGCGAGGCTCCACTGCTCCGCGCCGGGCTCGCCCGCGCCGGTCGACGCCGAGGGCGGCGCATCGTCGAGGCGGATCATCGCCACCTGCGCGAGCGCAGCAGCGTCTCGACGTGCGCGCGATCGGCCTTGTAGTCGGTGCACGTCGCGTACAGCAGGACGTTCACGCCGAAGCGGATCGCCCACTGCCGCTGCTCGCTGCCACCGGGGGTGCAGGCGTGGGCGGCCCGTCCGTCGGGCAGCTCCTCGAGGGCGCCGCCGAGGTCGTTGCGCATCAGCAACGCCTTGACCCGGCCCTCGTCCTGCACGCCGCGCAGGTGGTCGAACGCGGCGGTGCGGCCCACCGGCGTGTCGACCAGGTAGAAGCTGCGGAACAGCACGTGGTCGCGGGCGACCGGGGCGAGCTCGTTGCCGGGCGCGATGCGGGCGAGCAGCGCCTCGACCGAGCGCGCGAACGCCAGGTCGCTCCCGCCGTCGGCGGCGTCGAACAGGATGAGCCCGCCCAGATCGAGGAACTGTCGCAGGTTGGCCTCGGCCGCCGGCGTGAACGTCGGCAGGGCCTCGTCGCCGGCGACGTAGAGGAACGGGGTCTCGAAGATCGCGGTCGACTCCGCGTCGACGAGGCTCGGCTCGTCGACCGGCTCGAGCCGGGTCCGCAGGCGCAGCTCGCGGGCGAGCACCCGCATCGCCGCGTGCCGCGGGTTGTAGTGGCCCTCGTACCGCAGCTGCGGGAGGTCGACCGTGATCGTGTCGTCGGCGCGACCGCCCCCGCGCCACATCGGACCGCGCGCGGCGGGTCGCGTGCCCGGCAACGCGGCGGTCGCGATCGCGGCGGCCGCGGGCACGCCGAGCCGACACCACGCGCGTCGCGTCAGTCGGGCCATCGGCGGCCGAGCATACCAGCGGTGCGTCGACGGGGCACGCGCGGCCCGGACGTCTCCGTCGGCGGGACTCCGGGCTGGCGCCTCGGACGCCGTTGCCGCTACACTCCCGCCGTGCCGGTGCTCGAGGTCGACGCGCTGCGCAAGACGTTCGTGCGGGGGCTGCTGCGGCGCAGGACCGAGGCGCTGCGCGGCGTGTCGTTCCGCGTCGAGCAGGGCGAGATCTTCGGCTTCCTCGGGCCCAACGGCGCCGGCAAGACCACGACGATCAAGATCCTGATGGGGCTCATCTTCCCCACCTCCGGCAAGGCCCGCCTGCTCGGCGCCGACGCGGGCAACCGCGACGCGAAGGCGAAGCTCGGCTACCTGCCGGAGAACCCGTACTTCTACGACTACCTCACGGTCACCGAGCTGCTCGACATGGTCGGGCGGCTGCACGGCATGGACGCCTCCGCGCGACGCCGGCGCAGCGCGGCGTTGATCGAGGAGGTCGGGCTCGGCCACGCGGCGAAGCGGCCGATGCGGAGCTTCTCGAAGGGCATGCTGCAGCGCGCGGGGCTGGCCCAGGCGCTGATCAGCGACCCCGAGCTCGTGGTCCTCGACGAGCCGATGAGCGGGCTCGACCCGATCGGCCGCAAGGAGGTCCGCGACATCATCCTGGGGCTGCGCGAGCGGGGCAAGACGGTGTTCTTCTCCACGCACATCCTGTCGGACGCGACGCTGCTGTGCGATCGCGTGGCGATCGTGGTCGGCGGCGAGCTCCGCGACACGGGGCCCCTGGGCGCGCTGCTGGATCCCAAGGTCGACGCGGTCGAGATCCTGTGGGCGGGCGACGACGCGACCGCGGAGCGCGTCGACGAGCTCGCGGGCACCCACGCGCGCACCAGCGAGGGCCGGATCTCGCGGGTCGCCGATCTGGACGCCGCGAACGCCGTGGTCGCGCGTGTGGTCGCGGGCAGCGGCCGGATCCTGCACGTCATCCCCCACCGCCAGAGCCTCGAGGACGTGTTCGTGCACGAGGCCAAGGCCGCCGGCGCCGGCCGCGGGGGCGACGCGTGATGCACGGGTGGCTGCGGGTGTGGGCCATCGCGCTCAACACGTTCCGCGAGGCGACGCGCAACCGCGTGCTCTACGTGCTGGTCATGTTCGCCGTGGGGCTGATGGCGTTCTCGATCGTGCTGGGCGAGCTCTCGCTGCACGAGGAGGTCCGCGTCATCAAGGACATCGGGCTCGCCGGGATCAGCGTCGTCGGCCTGGTGATCTCGCTGTTCCTCGGCGTGAACCTCCTGTCGAAGGAACTCGATCGCAAGACGGTGTTCTTCGTGATCCCCAAGCCGTTGCACCGTCACGAGTTCCTGCTGGGCAAGTACCTCGGCATGGCGGTGACGCTCGGCGTGCTGGTCGTGGTGATGGCGGTGACGCTCGCCGCGGTGCTCGCGACGCAGGGCGGGACGCACGACGTGGCGCTGCTGCGGGCCGAGACCCTGGTCCTGCTCGAGCTGTGGCTGGTGCTCGCCGTCGCGCTGCTGTTCTCGTCGTTCTCGTCGCCGTACCTGTCGGCGATGTTCACCGCGGGGCTGTGGATCGTCGGCCGCAACAGCGGCGAGCTGCGGACTTTCGCGACTGGCAAGCTCGCCGACACGCCGCTGGGCGGCCTGCTGTCGAGCGTCGCGTCGATCGTCCCCGACTTCCACGTGTTCTTCGTCTCGGGCGGTGCGCTCGGCGACACCCCCGTGTCGATCCACGGCGGCTTCGTCGGCTGGAGCTACGTCGGCGAGGCTGCGGTGTACGCCGGCGCCTACGGGGCCGCGTGCCTGGCGATCGCCGCGGTGCTGTTCTCGCGCCGGGACCTGACATGACGGACGTGCCCGCGGGCGCGCCCCCGTCGTGGGCGGGCCGCGGGCTGCGGCTCGTCGGATGGATTGCCCTGTGCATCGCGCCGCTGGTCGTGCGCGTCGCGTGCGAGGCGAGCGGGGAGCTCGACGCGGCCGCCGCGGCGCGCGGGGTCGGTGATGGCGACGGCGAGGTGCTGCACCTCGGCCGCGCGCTGCGGTGGCGATTGCCCCTGGCCACCCACGACGAGCGGGCGATCGCGCGGCTGCTCGAGATCGGCGAGCAGGCCGCCGGTCCGGATCCGGCGCTGTCGCTGGCGGCCTACCGCGAGATCCGCTCGGCGCTGCTCGGCAGCCGGGGGCTCGACGTGCCCCACGCCGACGTGCTCGCCGACGTCGACGCTCGGATCGCCGCGGCGATGGCCGACGGCGACGCCGCGGCCGAGGCCGCACGCCGGGCCGAGCTGGACCGCGAGCCCGGACGCTCGCGGATGGGCCCGGCCCTGGCCGCCGCGGGCTGGATCGCGTGGGCCTGGGCGACCGCCCGGTTCGTGCGGCGCGGACTCGACGCCCGCGGCCGCGTGGTGCCGGGGGTCGGCACGCGGGCCGGGCTGCTGGCGCTGGCGCTGCTGGTGGCGTGGGTCGTCGCGTGGCGCTTTGCATGAGCGCCGCTTTTGGCGATGCTCGATCCATGACTCGACGTTGGATTGCATCGGTCGCTTGGGTGGTGCTCGCGGGATGTCCGGCCAGCGAGGTGGTGAACGGGGGGACGAGCTCGTCCGAGGGTGGGACCGCCGAGTCGAGCGGCACCGTCGATCCGACGACGGGCACGACGACGATCGATCCGACCACGACGACGATCGACCCGACCACGTCGAGCGACAGCGGCTGCGTCGACGGCTGCACCACCGGCGCCGACACGACGGGGAGCAGCGGCGGGGTCGACACGACCGACGGCACGAGCAGCACCGGTGTGACGTCGGCCGAGGAGAGCAGCAGCAGCGAAGGTCCGGTCACGGTGTGCGGCGACGGCCTCGTCGACTTCGACGAGGAGTGCGACGACGCCGGCGAGTCGGCGGTGTGCGACGACGACTGCACGTTCGTCGATTGCGGCGACGGCAACCCCAACCAGGCGGCGGGCGAGTTCTGCGACGCGGGCGGCGAGTCGCTCAACTGCGACGTCGACTGCACGGCGCCGGTGTGCGGCGACGGCATCACCAACGCGAGCGACAACGAGTTCTGCGACGACGGCGGCCCGAGCCCGACGTGCGACGCGGACTGCACGACCCCGAGCTGCGGCGACGGCAGCCTCAACCCGGCGTTCCTCGAGACGTGCGACGACGGCAACAACGATTCGGACGACGGCTGCTCGTCGGCGTGCCTGATCGAGGGCGACTTCGGCGGGCTGTGCCGCATCGTCGACGGCGTGCAGTGGTGCTTCGACAACGACAACTGCGGCCAGGCCTGCGAGGACGTCTGCGGCGCGCTGGGCCTCGCCCTCGAGCCCGATGACGCCGCATGGTTCGCGGCCCAGGACACGCCCGCGGAGTGCCAGGCCATCTCGGACGCGTTCGGCCTGGTGGCTCCGATCGCGTTCGATGCGTTGCCGCTCGGCTGCCTCGAGGACACCGGGCTCGCGGACACGGTCGGCGGTGGACTCGGCGGTTCGCTGGCGTGCTCGTCGGATCCCGGCTGCCCGGCGGCGCACCGCACCGACATGGACGACCTCGGTGGCACGTGCAACCTGCCGGGGGCGCGGCGCTCGGTGTGCCCGTGCGCGGGGGCCTACTGCGGCAACGGCCTCGTCGAGGGCGACGAGGTCTGCGACGACGGCAACGAGATCAACAACGACGGCTGCAACTCGAACTGCAACACCGGCCCGAGCGTCTGCGACGGCGGCACCGATCCGGGCACCGGCGCGCCGTATGTGGTGTGCGCGGTGGATGGCGACAGCGCGTGGGTCTCGATCGCCGACGGCAACGGCGGCGAGTACCACCCCGAGCTCATCTGCCAGGAGCTCGGCTACACCACGGTCGGCGAGTGGGGCGGCAACTGCGGCAACGTCTGCGGCTACTGTGAGGACGTGACGAGCTGCCTGGACAACGGCAACCCGAACTTCGACTTCGGGGTGTGGGCCGGCGTCGGCAACTGCGGCGCGGATGGGCTCGGGCAGGTGATCTGCCAGACCGTCCACTGGACGTGTGTCTGACGCTCGCGCGGGTGGACGCCGCCCTTCGATTCGGCGGCGTTCACCTCGGCCCCGCGATCACTCCACCGCGTGGCAGCCCGCGCAGCCGAAGCCCTGGCCGGTCGTCGGGTCGAAGGGCTTCTCGCCCATCACCTCGGCCATGGCGGGCACCACCTGCTCGGCCATGAACTTCGTCACCTCGGGCTTCTCGGCCATCATCTTCTCGAAGCCGTCGCCCGAGAGCTTGAGCTTGGGCAGGGCGTCCTGTGGCCGCGGGGCGTGGTTGACGTGGCAGGTCTCGCAGCCGAACGTCTCGTAGCGCGCGGCGTCGCCGGCCTTGAAGACGACGGCCATCTTCGGCTCCACGACCTTGGCCATGTGCTCCATCTTCTGATCGTGGTTCATCTCGGCGAAGCGCGACGGGGGCGGCGGCGCGTCGGCGGCGGGCGTCTCGGCGCCGGGCGCCGGGGTCGTGGTGGGTGCGGGGGCCTTCTCGCAGGCGGCGAGGGCGAGGGCGAGCGGCAGGAACAGGACGGCGTGACGGAGGCGACGCATGGTGGGCGGAGTCTGCGTCGTCCGGGGGCCGCGGGACAACGGCGTCCCGTGGGATAGGTTGTTGCCCATCGGGCAACAATGGGAGGGGCGCCCGCGACGTTGGCTGTAACGTCGGCCCGCGGTTTCGTCAGGAGGCCGCATGCGCACCGCCACCCTCGCCGTGGTCCCTTCGATCGCCGCCGCGTCACCCCGCGCCGAGGACGCCGGGCTCGTCGCGGCCGCCCAGGCCGGCTCCCACGCCGCCTTCGCCGCGCTCGTCCGCCGGCACGAGTCGCGGGTCCGCGGGCTGTTGTTCCGGCTGTGCCGCGACCCTGCGCTGACCGAGGACCTGACGCAGGAGGTGTTCCTGCGCGCGTACCGGGGGCTCGCGGGCTTCGAGGCGCGGGCGCGCCTGTCGACCTGGCTGCACCGGATCGCGGTGAACCTCGTGCTCAACCACCGCGCGCGCGTGCCCGCGGTCGCGGCCCTCCCGGACGATGGCCGCGAGCTGGCGATCGTGGCGCCACAGGACGCCCACAGCCCGGGCCGCGCGGCGCTGCGCCGCGATCTGTCGGCCGCGATCGCTCGGCTGTCCCCGGCGTATCGCAGCGTGGTGGAGCTGCACTACGCGGGCGAGCTCGGGTACCTCGAGATCGCCCACGCGCTCGAGATGCCGCTCGGCACCGTGAAGACCCACCTGCGCCGCGCGAAGGCCCAGCTGCGCGACCTCCTGCCGGAGTGGTCGTCCGAGTGGTCGCCCAGGTCGGCGACCGAGCAGCCCGCGATCGCGGCGGCGTGATGCGGTCGACGCGTCAGTCCACCCGCACGCGGGCGAGATCGATCCCCTCGTCCACGGCCCACTGCCCGAACGCCACCTGCGCCTCCGGATCCTGATCGACCCACCGCGCGAACGCGGTCGCGTCCGCATCGGTGCGCGGGCCATCGCCGACGATCGCGGCGAACTCGGGGTGCTGCTCGAGGAGATCGGGGAACGCCGTGAGGAATTCGCGGGCCGGGTCCGCGGGCGTGCCGACCGTGTAGCGGAACACGAAGCTCTCGGCGACGGCGTACTGCGGATCGCTGAGCTCGGCCAGGCCGGCGGTCGCGACGATGCACTCGGTGAAGCCATCGTCGTCGACGGTGTCGTCGAGCAGCTCGACCGCGTCGATCACCGCGCCGACCTCGGGCTCCGCGATCACGTGGGCGCGGAACTTCACCTTGCCCCGGGCCTCGGGCGCCAGCAGGTCGCGGCAGCCCGCGATCGACCGCGCCAGGGCGGTCTGCAGCCCGAGGGTCCCCATGCAGCCGTCCTCGCAGCTCTCGCTGACGGGCGGCGTCGCGGCGCCGTCGGGCCGCGGGATCGCGAGGGCCGCCAGCCGCTCGGCGCGGCGGGCCTGCACGCGGGCGCGCTTCACCCGTTGGGCCTCGGCGCGCTCGGACGCGACGTGGTGGCGCGGCGCTGGCGTCGATGCTGTCGCGGTGTCGGTGGCTGCGCGCGGTGGATCTTGCGGCGCGGCGACGAGTCGCCCCGCAGCGACGGCGAGCAGCGCCGCCGCACCGACGCCGACGACGCCGACGACGATCTGGGTCGCGGTGCTCATCGCGATCCCCCCCGTGACGGCTGCGGACGCACCGATCGCGGCGGTCGGCGGGCGCAGGGCCCACGGCGCGAAGCAGGCGAGCCCGCGGGCCGACTGCACGTCGTGTCGCAGTCGCTCGCGGGCACGCATGAGTCGAGTCCGCACGGTCGACGCGGGGAGCTCGAACTGCTCGCCGAGCTGCACGGCGCTCTGCCCGGTGGCGTAGCGGCCGAGCACCAGCCTGCGATCCACGGGGTCGAGGGCCGCCAGCGCGTGGTGCAGCGCGTCGAGGGTCTCGAGCTGGGCCATCGCCTCTTCGGGTGTCGTCGACTCGGGCGGCACGACGTCGCGCTCGCGCTCGAGCCGTCGGCGATGGGTCCGCGCGCGCATGCGTCGGAGGTTGCGCAGGACGCCGGCGAGCCAGGCGCGCGGCGACCCCGAGGGTCGATCGGCGGCCTGCATGGCGGCGAGCCAGGTCTCTTGGGCGAGGTCATCGGCGTCTTCTCCGGGCTGGGCGAGCCTGCGGGCCAGCGCGACCAACCACGCCAGATCCACCTGTGGATCCCACGCCGTCGTGCTGCCCGAGGTCGTCACGTCCGTCCCTTGCCGACGACGCCGAAACGTCCCAGGAAAAATGTTGCCCGAGCTCGGGCTACCGCGGCGGGCGTTGGCGCATCAGGCCCTCCTGGGCCGTCGACGCCACCAGGACGCCATCTTGCGTGAAGAACTGCCCGCGCGACAGGCCGCGGGCGCCGCCGGCCGAGGGGCTGTCGATCACGTAGAGCAGCCACTCGTCCATCCGAAAGGGGCGGTGGAACCAGATCGCGTGGTCGAGGCTCGCGACCTGCATCCCCGGGATCATCCACGACACGCCGTGGGGCTGCATCGCCGCGCCGAGCAGGTTGAAGTCCGAGGCGTACGCGAGCAGGTACTGGTGGACGAGGCTGGCATCGGGCAGGCGATCGATCGCGCGGTACCACACCCGCCGCGTCGGCGGCCGCTTGTCGGGGTGCAGCGGGTCGTAGGGATCCACCGGGCGGATCTCGATCGGCCGCTCGCACGTGGCCATGCCCCGCAGCGGCGCCGGGATCCGATCGATCGCGCGGCGGGCCAGCTCGAGCTCGGACGGTAGGCCCTCGGGCCCGGGGCACTCGGGCATCGGCGCCTGGTGCTCGAGCCCCGGCTCGTGCACCTGGAACGACGCGGCCATGGTGAAGATGGCCTCGCCGTCCTGGATCGCGACGATGCGGCGGGTCGTGAAGCTCTTGCCGTCGCGGATGCGATCGACCTCGTAGACGATCGGCTTCTTCGCGTCGCCGATGCGCAGGAAGTAGCCGTGCATCGAGTGGGCGAAGCGATCGGCAGGGACGGTCTGTTGCGCGGCGGACAGCGCCTGCCCGACGACCTGGCCGCCGAACACGTTGCCCCAGCCGAGGTCCTGGCTCTGCCCGCGGAACAGATCGGTTTCGATGCGCTCGAGGCCGAGGAGATCGAGCAGCTCCACGAGGACGTTCGCCATCGCGGCGGACGGTAGCACGCGCACTATCCGGCGCGGGCGTCGATGGCCGACTTCGCCGCAGTCGCGGCCAGCAGGATTGCACCGCCGCCGATCGCCAGCGGACCGGGCGTCTCGCCGTGGAGCGCGAACGCCCAGATCGGGCTCAACACCGGCTCGACCAGCAGCAGCAGCGAGGCGTCGAGCGCCGAGAGCTGGCCGATCGCGCGGCTCACCGCGAGGTAGGGCAGGGCGATCTGGAACACGCCGAGGTACAGCAGCACCAGGACGTCGACGCCGTGCAGGTCCAGCGGGAAGATCCACGGCAGGCACACCGCGAAGGCGATGAGGTTGCCGCAGACCACCGCGACCACCGGCGCCGATGCGGACGGCCCGGTCCCCATCCACCTTAGGCCGAGGATCGTCGCCGCCCACGTGACGCCCGACGCGATCGCGAGCAGGTTGCCGGTCGCCGGATCGGGCGCCGTGGTGGTCGGTGGCTCGACGCCGAGGACGAACAGCGAGAGGCCCACGGCGCACGCGGCCACGAACATCAGGTCCCGCCGGCCGATGCGCTCGTGCAGCAGCAGCGGCGCGGCGAGGATGACGTACACCGGCGCGGTCGACTGCAAGAAGATCGTGTTGGCGGCGGTGGTCAGCTTGTTGGCGAGGACGAACAGCACGACGGTGCCCGCGTAGGCGACCCCGACCGCCCACGCGCGGGGCGAGGCGAGGCGCCGCGCGCCGCGGGCGAGCAGCAGCACGGCGATCGCCCCGACGGCGGCGCGCAGCCCGGCGATCTGCGGGCTGGTGAGGGCGGCGGCCTTGATCGCCGCGCCGCCGGTCGAGAACATCAGCGCCGCGAACAGCAGCAGCAGCCGCGCGCGCGCGCGTCGACGGGCGAGCAGGGCGGCCTCGGGGATCGCGGCCTCGGGCGGCGCGACCGCGGCGCTCACGGCACCCGCCGGCGATCGGCGGCCGCCTCGAGGTAGAGGTCGCGGTAGATCCCCGCGCTCGCGGTCCAGTCGTGTCGGCGACCCATCGCGCGGCGCTGCAGCGCGGCGTAGCGGCCGGGATCGCGAAAGGCCCCGATCGCGCGGAGCATCGCGTCGGTGCAGGCCTCGACGGTCGGCAGCTCGAACACGAAGCCGGTGCCCGCGCCGTACGTCGCGTCGTCGTCGAGCACGGTGTCGGCCAGGCCGCCCGTTCTTCGCACGATGGGCGGCGTGCCGTAGCGCATCGCATACATCTGCGTGAGCCCGCACGGCTCGAAGCGCGACGGGACGCCGAAGAGATCGGTGCCCGCGAAGATGCGGTGCGACAGCGCCTCGTCGTAGCCGCGGCGCACCGCGACGCGGCCGGGATACGCCGCCGCGAGCGACAGGCACGCCTGCTCGAGCCCCGGCTCGCCGCTGCCGAGCACGACCAGCTGCGCGCCCTCGGCGAGCACCGCCGGCGCGCCGCCGAGCCACAGGTCGATGCCCTTTTGCCAGGTCAGTCGACTGACCACGCCGAAGATCGGCGCGCTGGTCTGCGGGTCGAGGCCGAGCTCGCGCTGCAGCGCCGCGCGGGCGTCCCGCTTGCCCGCCGGGTGCGCCGCGTCGTAGGGGATGGACAGCGCCGGGTCGCTGGCGGGATCCCACGTGCGGGTGTCGATGCCGTTGAGGACGCCGCGCACGGCGTCGCCGCGCCAGCGCAGCAGGCCGTCGAAGCCGATGCCGCCCTCGGGCGTGCGGATCTCGTCGGCGTAGGTCGGGCTCACGGTCGTGACGCGGTCGGCGTGCACGAGCCCGGCCTTCAGGTACGAGGCCTCGCCGTAGAACTCGAGATCGGCGGGCGACCACGCCGAGCTCGGCGCTCCGATCGCGGGCAGGATCGCCTGGGGGAAGCGTCCGGTGAAGTGGAGGTTGTGCACCGTGAACACCGTCGCCGGCCGGCCCACGCCCCACCACGCCAGGTACGCGGTGGCGAGCGCGGCCTGCCAGTCGTGCGCGTGCACGACGTCGATCGATCCGCCGAGCGCGGCCGAGGCGAGCGCGATCTGGGCGGCGGCGCGGGCGAGCAACGCGAAGCGCAAGTGGTTGTCGGGCCAGTCGTGGCCGGCCTCGTCGCCGTAGGGTCCGCCGGGGCGATCGAACAGCGCATCGCACTGCAGCAGGTGCACCGTCGCGCCCGAGTCGTCGAGCGGTGCGGCGAGCACCCGCGCCGCGTGGCCGAGGCCGAGCGGATCGCCGAGCTCGAACGCCGGTGTGGCCCCGGCCCTCGCGATCGTCCCGCGATACGCCGGCATCAACACGGTGACCTCGTCGCCGCGCTCGACCAGCGCCTCGGACAGCGCCGTCACCACGTCGGCGAGCCCGCCGGTCTTGCACAGCGGCACCGCCTCGGACGCGACCTGAAGGATCCGCATGGGGGGCCGCAAGCCTACGCGCCCGCCGCCGCGCCGCCCAGGGGCTCGGGCCTCGGGATCCGGGGGCCCGACCGTGCTACGTTGAGCCCGATGGGCGCCCTGGCGAGCACGGATCTCGTTCACCCGGCGGGGACGGTGGGCGAGCACGGATCGCCGAGCGTCGATCCCGAGGAGCGCTTCGTCGTGCACGGCGCCCGCTGGCACGTCTACGTCGGCCTGCGCGACTCGCTCGACGAGGCCGGCTCGCACCTGCGCCTGACCTACCTCGAAGGAGATCTCGAGCTCATGAGCCCGTCGTCCGACCACGAGCAGGCCAAGGCGCTCCTCGGACGCCTGCTCGAGGCGTGGTGTGCCGATGCGGGGATCGATCTCTTCGCCCTCGGCTCGACCACGCTCCGCGACGAGCGAGTGGCGCGGGGTCTCGAGGCGGACGAGAGCTACTGCGTCGGCCGACACGCGCCGCTCCCCGACCTGGCGATCGAGGTCGTCCTCAGTGCGTGGCGCGTCGAGAAGCTCGAGGTCTATCGCGGCCTCGGGGTCCCCGAGGTGTGGGTGTTCCGCGATGGTCGCATCACGGTGCAGCGGCTCCACGACGATGGTTACCGGCCGCAGATCGACAGCGTGTTGTTCCCGACCCTCGACCTGGCATTGCTCGCGCGCTTCGTCGTGCCCGGGACCAGCCTCGCGGCCGCGGTGCGCGGGTATCGACAGGCGCAGGCCGGCGGGTGAGCGCGAGGAGGGCCCACGCCCATGGTGATGGAAGGATTCGGCCCTGCCACCGCGACTTGGTTCCGCAACGCGTTCGCCTCGCCGACGCCGGTGCAGACCCAGGGGTGGGCGGCGATCTCCTCGGGCAAGCACGCGCTGCTCGTCGCGCCGACCGGCAGCGGCAAGACGCTGGCGGCGTTCCTGTGGTGCATCGATCGGCTGATCCACCGCCCGCCGGTGCACCCCGGCGTGCGGGTGCTGTACGTGTCACCGCTGAAGGCGCTGGTCTACGACGTCGAGCGCAACCTGCGGGCGCCGCTGGTCGGGGTCGCGCACGCGGCCGCGGAGCTCGGCGCGCCG
Source organism: Deltaproteobacteria bacterium Ga0077550 (assembly GCA_001464385.1). Lineage (GTDB taxonomy): Bacteria > Myxococcota_A > Polyangia > Nannocystales > Nannocystaceae > Xiheibacterium > Xiheibacterium aquaticum. The sequence goes on from LNFB01000137.1 coordinate 22,715, forward strand.
GTGAGCCTGCCGCGCGTCGGCGTTCGCACCGGTGACACCAAGCAGTCCGAGCGCGCCGCGATGCAGCGCGATCCACCGTCGATCCTGGTGACGACGCCGGAGTCGCTGTTCCTCATGCTCGGCTCGGCCGTGCGATCGAGCCTGACGACGGTCGAGACGATCATCGTCGACGAGGTCCACGCGATCGCCCCGAGCAAGCGCGGCGCCCACCTCATGCTCTCGCTCGAGCGGCTCGCGGCCGACTGCGCGATCGATCCGGTGCGTATCGGCCTGTCGGCGACCGCCCACCCGCTCGACGAGGTCGCGCGATTCCTCGGCGGCGATCGACCGGTCGAGATCGTCGATTGCAGCGCGCGCCCCGACATCGACGTCGAGATCATCGTGCCGGTGCCGGACATGACGCGCCCCGGCTCGGCGCCCGCACCGGCCGAGCCGCCCGGGCCGCGGTCGGGCTCGACGCTCGCCCCGGCCCCGGCGCCGCCGCGCGCGCCCGCGGGCCTGGGCGAGCCGGTCGACAACAGCATCTGGCCGGCCGTGTATCCGCGGTTGGTGTCGCTCATCCGCGGCGCGCGGACGACGATCGTCTTCGTCAACGCGCGCGGCCTGTGCGAGCGGCTGGCCCAGCGGCTCAACGAGGTCGCCGGCGAGCCGCTGGTGCGGGCGCACCACGGATCGATCGCCCACGCGCAGCGCACCGAGATCGAGGAGGCGCTCAAGCGCGGCGAGATCCGGGCGATCGTCGCGACCAGCTCCCTCGAGCTCGGCATCGACATGGGCGCGGTCGATCTCGTGGTGCTGGTCGAGTCGCCCGGCGCGGTGTCGCGGGGGCTGCAGCGGGTCGGTCGCGCCGGCCACGGCGTCGGCGAGCGCAGCGTCGGCCGGCTGTTCCCCAAGCACCGCGGCGACCTGCTCGAGGCCGCAGTGGTGGTCCAGCGCATGGCCGAGGGCGAGATCGAGGCGCTGACCGTGCCGAGCAACCCGCTCGACGTCCTCGCCCAGCAGATCGTCGCGATGGTCGGGCTCGGCGACACGACGGTGGCACGGGTCGAGGGCATCGTCCGGCGCGTCGCCAACTACCGCAAGCTGCCGGCCGAGGCGCTGCGCGGCGTGCTCGACATGCTCGCGGGCCGCTACCCGTCGCAGGCGTTTGCCGATCTGCGGCCGCGCCTGGTGTGGGATCGCGCGACCGATCAGCTCTCGCCGCGCGCCGGTGCGCTGAAGGTCGCGATCCAGAACGCCGGCACGATCCCCGATCGCGGCCTCTACCCGGTGCACCTCGGTGAGGGCGGGCCGCGGGTCGGCGAGCTCGACGAAGAGATGGTCCACGAGTCGGCGCCGGGCCAGGTGATCACGCTGGGTGCGAGCGCGTGGCGCATCGAGCGGATCACCCGCGATCGCGTGCTGGTCGTCCCGGCCCCCGGCGAGGGCGGCCGCCTGCCGTTCTGGAAGGGCGAGGGGCCCGGTCGTCCGCTCGAGCTCGGGCGCGCGCTCGGGGCCTTCGTGCGCGAGCTCGGGGGCCGCGAGCACGACGACGCGTTGGCGTGGTTGCGCGGATCCTATCGACTCGACGCCTGGGCGGCCGACAACCTGCTGGCCTACGTCGAGGAGCAGCGGGCGGTGACCGGCGTGCTGCCGACGGATCGCGCGATCACCATCGAGCGCTTCCGCGACGAGGTCGGTGACTGGCGGGTGTGCCTGCTGTCGCCGTTCGGGGCCCGGATCCACGCGCCGTGGGCCCTGGCGATCCAGGCCGAGCTCGCGGCGCGCCACGAGTTCGACGTCCAGGCGATGTGGAACGACGACGGCATCGTGCTGCGCCTGGTCGACACCGAGGAGCTGCCCGACCTCGAGGTGCTGATCCCCGACGCCGACGCGGTGCACGATCGGATCGTCGAGCAGCTCGCCCACTCGGCGATGTTCGCCGGGGTCTTCCGCGAGAACGCCGGCCGTGCGCTCTTGCTGCCGCGCCAGCGCGCCGGCGTGCGCACGCCGCTGTGGGCCCAGCGGCTCAAGTCGCAGCAGCTGCTCGCGGTGGCCCGGGAGTACCCGGCGTTCCCGATCGTCCTCGAGACCTACCGGACGTGCATGCAGGACATGTTCGACGTGCCGGCGCTGGTCGAGATCCTCCGCGGGATCCACTCGCGCACGATCCGGCTCGACCACGTCGAGACCAACTCGGCGTCGCCGTTCGCCCGCTCGCTGATGTTCGCGTACGTGGCCGCGTACATGTACGAGGGCGACATGCCGCTGGCCGAGCGGCGGGCCGCGGCGCTCACCCTGGATCGCGCGCTGCTGCGCGAGCTCGTCGGCCACGAGGACCTCGCGGCGCTGCTCGACCCGGGCGCGACCGCGGAGCTCGAGGCCGAGCTGCAGTGCACCGCCGACGGCTACCGTGCCCGCGGACCGGACGAGCTCCACGACGTGCTGCGGCGGACGGGCGAGCTCGACGAGGACGAGCTCGCGGCCCGCGTCGAGGCCGACCCGGACGCCGACGTGTCCGCGCTCGTGCGGTCGTGGATCGCCGCGCTCGATCACGGCCGTCAGGTCGTCCGCATGCGCGTCGGCCAGCGCCCCTGCGTCGTGGCGATCGAGGACGTGGCGAGCTACCGCGATGCGCTCGGCTGCATGCCGCCCGGCGGCGTGCCGGCGGCGCTGCTCGAGTCGGTCGGCGACGCGCTGCCGCAGCTCGTCGCCCGGTGGGCCCGCACGCACGGGCCCTTCGGCGCCGACGAGCTCGCGCGGCGCTGGGCCGTGCCGAGCGGCACCATCATCGCCGTGCTCGCGGGCATGGTCCGCGCCGGGACCGTGGTGTTCGGCCGCCTGCGCCCCGGCGAGGACGCCGAGTGCTGGTGCGACGCAGACGTGCTGCGCCGGATCAAGCGGCGGTCGTTGGCCCGGCTGCGCAACGAGATCGCCGCGGTCGACGCCCAGACCTACGCGAAGTTCCTGCCGCAGTGGCACGGCATCGGCGATCCCTCGCGCGCGCCGGGCCGCGTGCGCGAGGTCCTCGCGATGCTCGAGGGCCTGCCGATGCCGTACAGCGAGCTCGAGCGGCAGGTGCTGCCGGCGCGCATCGCCGGCTTCACGCCGCGCATGCTCGACGAGCTCGGGGCGATGGGCGAGCTGTGCTGGGTCGGCCACGGCGCGACCGGTCCTGACGACGGCCGCGTGGCGCTGTACCGCCGCGATCGCGTGGGGCTGCTGCTCGAGCCGCGGCCGGTGCCCGAGGATCTCGATCCGGTGCGCCGTGGGATCCTCGAGCACCTGCGTGCGCGCGGGGCGTCGTTCGCCGTCGAGCTGCAGCGCGCCGCCGGGGACGCGCGGCTGTCCGAGTTCGAGGCCGCGCTGTGGGATCTCGCGTGGGCGGGCCTCGTCACCAACGACACGTTCTTGCCGCTGCGCGCCCAGTCGGAGGGCGCGCGGGCGCGGGCGGGCCAGCGCAGCGCCGGCGGTCGGTGGTCGCTGGTCGCCGATCTGCTCGGCCCCGAGCGCTCGCCCACCGAGCGCGCGTGGGGCCGCGCCACGATGCTCGTCGCGCGCTGGGGGATCGTGAGCCGCGACGTGCTCGGCAACGAGGCGGGCGGCGGTGGCTTCGGCCCGGTGGGCCGCGTGCTCCGCGAGATGGAGGAGGCGGGCAAGGTCCGCCGCGGCTACTTCGTGGAGGGCACCGGCGGGGCGCAGTTCGCCGCGCCCGGGGCGGTCGATCGGCTGCGCCTCGCGCGGGCGCCCGATCGCTCGGTGGCGTGCGTGCTCGCGGCGACGGATCCGGCGCAGCCCTACGGCGCGGTGCTGGCGTGGCCGCAGCGCACGTCGGCCCCCGAGGGGGCGCGCCAGGCCGCGCGTCGGGTCGCGGGCGCGACGGTGGTGCTGGTCGACGGCGCGCCGGTGATCTTCATCGAGCGCGGCGGTCGGCGCCTGACCACGTTCCCGGCCGCGGACGATCCGCCGGTGTTCGAGGTGGCCGCCGGCGCCCTCGCGCAGGTGGCCCGCGGGCGTCGCGGGCACAGCCTGCGGGTCGAGACGATCGACGGCGAGCCGGTGCGCGAGTCCAGGTTCGCGGCGGCGCTGCGGGCCGTGGACTTCAAGTCGGACGTGCGCGGGCTGGTGCTCGAGGCGCGCTGACGCGGACCGCTCGCCTCACCGCCACGCCGCGTGCCCGAAGGTGTCGAACGTCAGCGCCGCGAGCGGTCGCGGCACCTCGCGATCGTCCAGCGTCACGCCGTCGAGGTAGCGCCAGCCGACGCCGTCGTGGCGAAAGCGGCTGTGCTCGGCGAAGGACCGGTTGCTGCGGCCGGCGCGGACGTCGGCGTGGAACAGCACGTGGGCGAGGCCCTGGGCGTCGGGGCCCGCGGTCGCGATCACCATCAGCTTGCGGAACTGCAGGCCGGCGCCGTGCTCGGCGATCGCGGCCGACCAGCCGGCGAAGCTCTGGGTGCGATCGACGTGATCGTGGTGGAGCGTCCTCCACAGGTAGGCCCAGTCGCCGCGGGCATAGGCGGTGAAGCGCGAGCGCATCAGCGTTGCGGCGTCCGGGGGCTCGGCGCCGGCGAGGTACGGCGCGCAGCAGCCCGCGTCGGGCCTGCCCGAGCCGCAGGGGCACGTGGTCATCGGCCGAGGATCGCCGAGGTCGACCGCGCCGGGAAGCGCCGTCGGCGTCGCTCGCCGCAGCGTCGCAGCGCATGCGACCCTCGCCGCGGGCGGCCGCACCGTTTTCGGCGGGCCGCGCCGCGCGGCGCGTGCAGGATCGGAGCCCGGCCCGTCACCCATCCATGCCCCCCGCACCCGACACGCTCGGCTCCCTCGTCTCCGTGCTCGCCCCATGGGCGCTGCTGCTCGGGGCCGGCGCCGGCCTGGCGTTCACCGTCAACGCGTTCGTGCCGATCCGACGCTCGAAGTGGCTGGTCGTGCCGAGCACGCTCGCGTCGATGTTCGTCGCCGAGCTCGCCGGCTATCACCTCCTCTGGCAGGCGGTGGCGGTCGTGGGCCTCGTCGCCCTCGGCGGGCTCGGCAGCTGGGTCGGGTGGATCGGCCTGGCGTGCGCCGCCGCGGGCTGGATCGGCCTCGTGGTGCTCGTGCTCGAGGGGCGGCGCGCCGCGGTGCCGGTCGCCGCCGCGCTCGCGGCCCTGGACGGCGTACGCCCGCAGCCGGTGCCGTGGCGCAAGCTGCTGATCCCGTTCCCGCTGCGGCTCGATCGGGCCCGGGTCCTGCGCAACGTCGTGTACGCGTCGGTGTCGGGCCAGCGGTTGCGGCTCGACGTCTACCTCCCATCGGTGGCTGCGGTGCCGAGCGAAGGCTCGGACGCGGCGCGCCGGCCCGCGGTCGTGCAGATCCACGGCGGGGCGTGGGTCGTCGGGGACAAGCGCGAGCAGGGCGTCCCGCTGCTGACCCACCTGTCCGATCGCGGCTTCGTCGGCTTCAACGTCAACTATCGGCTGAGCCCGTCGGCCACGTATCCCGATCACCTGGTCGACATCAAGCGCGCGATCGCCTGGATCCGAGCCCACGCGGACGAGTACGGGATCGATCCCGGGTTCATCGCCGTCACCGGCGGATCCGCGGGCGGGCACCTCGCGGCAATGGCAGCCCTCACCAACGGCGAGGCCCGCTTCCAGCCCGGTTTCGAGGACGCCGACGCCACCGTGCAGGCGGCCGTGCCGTTCTACGCGATCTACGACCTCGTCGACGCCCACCACCGCCACGCGCCCGGCTTCGCCGAGACGCTGCTCGAGCCGATGGTGCTGAAGGCCTTCCGCGCGGAGGCCCCCGAGGCGTTTGCCGACGCCTCGCCGATCCATCACGTGCGCGCCGATGCCCCGCCGTTCTTCGTCATCCACGGCGATCGCGACTCGATGGCGCCGCTCGCCGACGCCCGCGAATTCGTCGCGGCCCTGCGCGCCGTCTCGACGCAGCCGGTGCTCTACGCCGAGCTGCACGGGGCGCAGCACTCCTTCGATGTGTTCGTGTCCCCGCGTTCGCTGCCCGTGGTCGAGGGCGTCGCGGAGTTCCTCGAGTCGGTCGCCGCACGGGCGCAGGCCGAACGGCCCGCGGGGCCGTGAGGCCGCTCTTCGATCGTTCGGCCCACTGGCGGTATTCCGGCCGCTGATGCCCCGTCAATCGCGCGACACTGCGATCGAAAGGCCGATCGCGATCGATGTGCCATTGACGCTCGAATGCGCATTTGCGGTCGATTCTTGACGATGACGAATCGATCAAATGATCAATTGTCCTGCGAAGTTGCTCGAATTGAGGACGAATTCCGTCGGCGACGCGCGAGTGGCTGATTCGCCGCTCTGCGAAGCGCTACGCCGGGCTCACGGGCCGATGCGAGCGAATGCGTCGGGCCCACGACGGGACGCGTGGGGTCGAGTTGGTCTCGATCTGGCCACGTGGTCCGCCCCGGTGTCCGGACACGGACTGGGCGGTTCGTTCGGCGGCAGCCATAGAGGGTCCCGTCCCCATTCGATTCTCGGGGGCGGAGGAGTTCGAAAGATGAGTCAGCGAGT
>LNFB01000138.1 GCA_001464385.1 Deltaproteobacteria bacterium Ga0077550
CCCTGTCGCGCGGCCTCGGCCGCGCATTCTCCCTCTCGACGCCGATGACCGCAGCTCTGCTCGCGTGTGATCCCGCACCGCTGCCCGGTCCCGTGGGGCAGCCGCGATACCTGCACAATCAGCCCGCGCCGATCGACGACGCGAACGACCTGGCGCTCTACGTCGCACAATGCCAGGCGGTGCTCGGTCCCATCCCAGAGATCAGCTGCGACCCCGAGAACCCGGCGCCGAACACCAAGGTCACCCGCATCCCGGTGCTGTACGAGGGAATCCCCCTGGGCTTCGGAGACTCGCGCGAGAGCGACGCCATCCTCGCCCAGCGGCGCGAGAGCGGCGATCGCTCGTGCGACTTCCCCAGCATCGGGGGCGATTTCCCCTGCACGGTCGGGTCGACGCTCGTGCAGTACTCCGACCCGGAGAACCCCAACGTCCAGTGGGTCGGCCTCTGCCGCGGCGTGGACGAGGACGTCGTGGGCTACGACCGCTTCATCGGCAACGGGCTCATCGGCGCCAACGAGAAGACCGGGGAGATGTGTTTCTTCTTCGGCGGGAACCCGGACCCCACGGCGGACTACGAGCTCCCGCGGCTCACCAGCGACGTCCCGGACGGCGGGTCCCTCGCGCCGTGGCTGCCGCCGCGCGACATGCCGGGCTCGTGCCTGTCGTGTCACCCGAACAACGATCCATGGATCATGACGCCGTGGCTGCAGCCCGAATACATGCGCCAGATGCTGCTCGATCCGGCGTATCCGCTGGCGCTCCCGAGCGGCGTGGAGATCGACGACCTGTTGGCGGCGCGCCACATCCGCCAGACACCGCCCGGCCTGAAGACGATGCTGCCGACGCCTCTGCCCGAGGACCGCACCGCGTGGACGGAGGAGGAGATCCTCGTCGACGGCGCCGTGAAGCTCCGGCAGTACCGCGCGGTCGGCTCGAGCTACGTCGCCAACGAGGCCGCCGGCGGCGTCAAACCCCGCACCGGCAGCAAACCCGACAGCTGGAGCGTCAATTTCCGCGAGCGTCTGCTGCTCGAGCCCATGGCGACGAGCTGCTCGAGCGGCTGCCACGCGATGGCCAACGAGAATTTCACGGGAATGGCCCACGACAGCCTTGGCAGCAAGTATGCAGTCCCTTACCTCACCGAGATGATGAGCGCCAACGACATGCCAGGGTTCACATGGATGCCGCCCGTGGTCGGCCCCATCGAACCGTGGATTGATCTGTTCGAGCGCGCCGAGGGGCCGAGCATCCCCGCGATCACTGAATGTCCGATTCCAAAGCAGGTCGACGTCGATCCCGAGGTCGAGATCGAATGCGACGAGGGCGAGGGCGGTTATGTGACGATTCGATGGACCTACGACAATGACTATGGTGACGTGCCCGGCCGCGACGACGTGCGATTCGACGTCGCGCTCGACATCGCCGCGAACGGCGAGGGCGGCCGTGGTGTCGCCGCGAACTCGTCGCTCGAGGGCGTGGCGATGGAGGAGGACGGGCCCGGCGTGGACGTGCTGCGCGACGTCGCCCCGGATCCCGAGCGCCCCGGCCAGTACGAGCTGATCGTGCCCTTCGTCGGCGCGCAGCCGAATTGGTCGGTCGATCTCCAGCCGAAGCGATTCTGCTTCGAGGAGCCCGATCGACGGCCCTTCACCTACGCGCCACCGCACCGCGTCGAGATCGACGTGCTCGCGGCGTGCGGCTGACGAGGGCGGGCGCATGGTGGAGCGTCAAGGGGTGCGCGGGGCGGCGGGGAGCAGCGATCGATCGCCGGCGACCGGGCGATCGGCCGACAGGAACACCGACTTCCGCTCGGGTGCCGGCGCAGGTTCGCTCGGGGGCGGCGGTGGTGCGGCGACGGGCGGCGGGCTCGCAGGTGCCGCAGCCGCGGGGGCCGGCGCGGGCGGACGGGGACGCGCGGCGCTCCGACGCGAGCGGCCGCTCGACGCGGGTTCGTCGATCGCCACCGGCACCGCGGCGGCGACGGGCGCGGGGATCGGCGGGGACGCCGGCGTGGCGATGGCCACGGGCGTGGGCGCGGGCGCGGCCGCATCGAGGCTCGGGGGCGCGACCGGTGGGGACGTCGGCGCGCCGGTGGGCGCCGGGGCGAGGCCCGCCTGCGTGACCGCGCGATCGACCGAGGCCTCGCCGGGCGCCGGGTCGCGCCCGGCCCCGAGGCCCCAGGCGGTCGCGGCCGAGACCAGACACGCCACCGCGACGACGCCCGCCCAGCCGGCGACGCGCGCACGCGTACGCGCCGGCGTGGGGATCGCCATCGGCGTCGGCGCGACGTTGGCCGCAGGGCGAGGGGCCGAACGATCCAGCAATTGGATGAGCCCGGTGTTCCCGACGACGCTGCGCGGCACCGCCGCGACGGCCGTCTGGCCGGTCGGCGTCAACGAGGGCAGGCGGAAGTAGTTCGCCGGCACGGCGTCGATCAACCGCTCGACGACGATGTTCGCGTCGGCGGGCCGATCCGCGACGTCCTTGGCCAAGCAGTCGTGGATGAGCCCGATGAGCGCATCCGGCACGTCGTGCCCGTCGGGCAGCAGATCGTGGAGGTCGCGGGGACGATCGTTGATGGTCTTGTAGAAGATCGTCGCGTCCTCGCAGCCGTCGAATGGCGTGACCCCGGCGAGCAGGCGATAGAACAACACCCCCAGCGCGTAGACGTCGACGCGGAGGTCGAGCGCGCCGCCGAGGATGGCCTCGGGCGCGAGGTACCCCGCGGTGCCGAGCACGTAGCCCTCGGTGAGCGGCGCCTCGTTGCGCATGAACTTGGCCAGGCCGAAGTCCAGGACCTTGACGAAGTTCGCCCGGCCCTTGCGCTCGCAGAGCATGATGTTCGACGGCTTGATGTCGCGGATCATCATCTCGCGCGAATGGGCGTGGCCGACACCCTTCAGGATCTGCGCCGCGATCGGGACGAATTCCTTCATGCCGAGCCGGCCGAGCCGATTGGCGTAGTCGCCGAGCAGCTCGCCGTCGACCCACTCGGTCACGAGGTAGGGCCGGCCGTGATCGACGCCGGCGTCGAACATCGACACGATGTTCGGGTGCTCGAGGGACCGCAGGCGCTTGGTCTCGCGCTCGAACCTCGCGACCGCGTCGACGTCACCCATCCACCGCCCGGCGAGGAGCTTGACGACCACGTCGCGCTCGGGCTGTCCGCCGTGCGCGGACTCGGTCGCGAGGTAGACGTCGCCGACCCCGCCGCGGCCGATCAGCCGTCGCAGGGTGTAGATTCCCGCGATCACCCGACCGCTCGCGAGATCATCCGGCAGCGGCGGGGGGCGCCGCGGTTTGGGGGCTCCACTGAGGAATCGCTCGACCATCATTGGCTCTTCCCGAATCCGACCACGAAGTCGCTGTTGATCGCCGCCTCATGGCAATCCATGCAGAATCCCACACGGCCCGAGTGCGTGATTTCATCGCCGCGGATCTCGAGCCAGTACCAGTCGTTCCCCGCGGGGTTGTAGCCCTCCGGGGCCTTGTACATGACGTTGAGGCCGAACATGCCGCCGTCGGAGTCGAAGTGCTCCTTGACCAGGATCGTGTCGACCGGGAACGTCGCGACCACGGTCGGATCGTCCGGGTCGATCGCCTCGAATGGGTCCTGGGCGTCGGGGGTGCCCCAGACGCGCACCGCAGCGGCGTCGGCGTGGGTCTCCGCGAGCTCGTGGACGTCGGTCAACGGCGCGAGGTCGGCGTAGGCCTCGGCGGCCGCGCGGACCATCGCGAGGTCGACCTCGACGGGGGCGCCCGACTCGCTGGAGTCGGAGGCGCCGTCGTCGTCCACGTCGGTACCGGTGGCCCGCGGCACCCGCTCGGGATCGCTGCAGGCGAGCAGCCCCACGAGCGCGGCCCCGAAGGTGGAGTGGAGGATCGTGGCGCGCGTCATGGTTGCTCCCCGACGACCGATTGCACCGGCACCTCGTCGTAGACGAGCTCCTGGAGGTCATCTGAACGGTAGTACGGCTCGTTGTCGAGGGCCTGCGCGACGATCTGGACGCGCACGGTCCCCACGCCATCGGGGAGGACGAGGTATTGATCGGCCGTCATCTGGTTCACGCGCGCCAGGCCCGGCGGGATGATCGAGCTCTGGTAGTCGAAGTTGCACGCCGGGAGGCACGAGGGCACGTCGGCGTCGACGTAGATGTGCACATATCCCTCGGGCGCCGCGGGGGGCTCGCCGGGGGCGACGAATCCGGGGTTCACCAGGGTGAAGTTGAGCGAGGCGATCTCGACCTGCACCCGCGCGCCGTCGGACTCGAAGCGCGCCCCTGGGGGCGGCTCGACGATGGCGACGTGCTCGCGGCCGTCGTCGACCCAGAAGGCGACGTGGGCGTCGGCCTCGGGGTTGTCGAAGCGCTCGCCGTCCTGGTGGCGCGCGCTCAACACGACGTGGTGCAGCCCGCCGGTGGTCGGGATCGGGATCGAGGCGACCTCGAGCCCGGCCTCGAGGTCGCCCGCGGTCACGGCGTCGACCAGGGCGCCATCGAGGTAGACCTCGACGTAGCCGGCGCGGGCCTCGTCCGACTCGTCGGCCGCGAGCAGCAGATCCTGGCCCTCGAATGCCAGCGGCAGGTTGCCGTCGCCGGGGGTGAACACCTTCAGCGGGGCAGGCGAGGTGATCGCGAGCGCTGGGCCGCGCAGATCGGCGGTCGCCTGACACAGGCCCTCGCTGCACGCTTGACCGAGCGGGCACTCGTCGTCCTGCGAACAGACGAAGACGGCCGACGCGTCGGTGTCGAACTCTGCGGCATAGCAGCCGGCGATCGACAGCCACGCGAGCACGATGAGTGGTTTCCGTCTCGACATCCTAGAACCTCCAGGGGCTGCGCAGGCCCAGCACGTGCGCGGTGACGTTGTCGTTGCGCGCCGCGGCGCGGCGGCGGACGAGGCCGGTGGTCAGCAGGGCGGCGCCGAGCACCACCAGCGCCGCGCCGGCCGCGACGGACGCGATCTGCAGGCTCTCGAGATCGCGCCCGCGTGCGTCGAGATCCTCGGCCTCGGCGAGCCCGAGGCGCTCCGGGTTGCTGCCGTCGCCGAGCCGATCGATGCGCCGGCTGTGGCGGCGCGCGGCCAGCCCGAAGCCGAGTCCGCCGGCGAGCGCGATTGCAGCACCGACCCCGGCCAGCGTGCTGCCGGAGATGACGAGCGGCCGCACCGACTTCGCCCGCGGATCGTCGGTCATCGTGGTGCGCCCACTCTGCTCGGTGTTGGTCGGTCGCGGGGGCGGCGGTGACGGGGCGGTCTGCTCGGCGACCAGCACCCGCAGGACCTCGAGCCGCTCGGCGACCAATGCCCGCTCCTCGAGGGGGATCCGCGGCTGCTCGACGAACTGTTCGTAGCGCCGTACCGCCTCGACGAGCTCGCCCTTCTCCTCGTGGATGCGGCCCATGTTGAAGAGATCGGTGGGGTGGGGCGACAGCTCCCAGGCCCGGGCGAAATCCTCGAGCGCACCCTCGAAGTCGTCGTCGAAGTACTTCTGCTCGGCCTGCTTGCGCAGCGCCGCGGCGCGCTCGGGCGCCGGAGCGTCCTCCGCCGAGCTCGACGCGGCGTCGGGTTCGCCTGCGCGGGCGGGCGCCGGTGCGAGGGCGAGGGCGAGGGCGGTCGCCGCCGCCATCGGTCCCGCGAAGATCCGCCGTGCGTCGCGGCGCGGGGGGGCGTCCGGGCGCGCTGTCGCGTTGCGGTGCGGGCGGTTCATGGCGCCTCCGTGAGCTCGACCGGCAGGGGCTCGCCGTCGAGCGCCCGCAGGAACGCGGTGAGGTCGGCGATCTGCTGGGCGCCGAGGGACAGCGGCCGCAGCAGCTCGTCTTTGGCGCCCTCGAAGCTGCCATACGCCGCGCCGCCGAGATCGTAGTGCCGCACGACGTCCTCGAGGGTGGCGAAATTCCCGGTGTGCATATAGGGCGGCGATTGACCCACGCTGCGCAGCGAGGGGGTCTTGAACGCGCCGACCTCGGCGCCCTCGGGGACCACGAAATTCACGGGGCAGCTCTCCTTCTCGGGGTGGTCGCTATAGGCACCCGCACAATTGAACTTGTCGGCGACCAGCTTCATCACGCCCGCGGCGCGGCCCTGATCCATCTCGGGGACGTTCTCGCCGCTCTGGGGGATCGCGATGTTGTGGAACTCTCCGTCGGTGAAATTCGGGCCGTTGTGGCAGCCCAGGCAGCGACCCTCGCCGATGAACACCCGCAGGCCGGCTTTCTCTTCGTCGGTGAGCGACGGGCTGTCGGGCGCGCCCGCGGCGAGGTCGTTCCAGAGCTGATCGAAGCGCGAATTCCGGCTGACCAACAATCGTTCGTAGGCGGCGACGGCCTTGCCGAAGTTGGCGTACACGCCCTCGACGGCGTCGCGCGACTCCTGGGGCAGCGCGTCCCACTCGGGCATCCCGGGTTTGTAGGTCGGGTCGACCAGCGGCAGGCCGGCCCCGTCGCGCAGCTCCGGCATCGCGCCGAACACCGATTCGTATTCGTCGCGATATTCGTCGTACAGGTGCAGGGCCACCTTGCTGCGGGTCGAGGCCATGGAGGCTGCGCTCTCGGGCACGGCGAGCGCCTGCGCCCACTGGCTGTCCGCGCGGCCGTCCCAGAACTGCCAGACGGGTCCGTCCTCGGTCGCCGATCCGAAGGCCCCGTTGAGCAGCCCCGGCGAGGAGCGCCCCGTGATCGCGATGCCGGTGGACAGGTTGGCCCGCGAATCGCCGAAACCATCCGCCGGCTCGTGGCAGGTCACGCACGAGACCTCGCCGTTGGCGCTGTAACGAGGATCGAAGAACAGGCGCTGGCCGAGCAGCGCGGCCGCCGGATCGTCGGCCCACGCGTTGGTGGGATCGGGCCGCGGCGCGTCGGGCAGGGGCCCGAGCCAGGCGAGGATCGTCGTGACCTCGTCGTCGTCGAAGAAGGATCGCGGTCCGCCGTCGCCGGTGCTCGACGACTCGCCGGCCCCGCTGGTGCCGGTGTCCTGTGCAGGGCTGTTGTCCTCGCCGGGGTCCTCACACGCGACGGACAGCCACGGGGAGCTCGTCAACGCGGCCGCGGACGCGAGTCGAAGCAGGGCGCGCCTTGTTGTGGATGGGTAACGCATCGATCGAAAGGCCTCGCAGGAGGGAGAGACGAACCAGGGACGGGGGCGTGGCCGCACGACCTTTCGGCCGTACGTCCATTCGATCGCGCGGCCCTTCGGTCGCGCGATCACTGACCATCGCCGCACGCCGTCGATCGCAGGATCGCGGGTGGGGGACCAAGACGGGCGTTGCGCCGCGTCCAGCCAACCAAGGGGCGAGTTGAATTGCAGCATAGCGGAGCCTGCGCGCGGAGGCAAGCATTACACGACGTAGAAATTGTGTTTCCCATCGCACGCAGTGTCCCATCGCGCGGACGGTGAAATGATCGAATTCGCGGATCAGCGCCGTGTTGCGGCCTCGAATTCGGATGAATCGGATCGTGCGCGCGTTCTGGCCGTGTGGCCGCGCAGTTCCAGCGCAGCCAATGCGATGACGCTGGCCATCGTAACAGTCTTGTCGGCCAATGCGTTGGCCAATGGACGACGCACACGCCTACCGACCGCGCTGCGCGGCGGCGCGGAGGCCCAGCTCGCACCGCTCGATGCTCGCGCGCGGGCCCTCCAACGACGGGTGGTCGTCGCCGAGCGCCGCGGTGCGGATCGCGATGACCTCGTGGAAGTAGGCGAGGGCGGTCGGGAAGTCGCCGGCCCGCTCGGCGATGGTGCCGAGGTTGTTCGTGGCGGTCGTCTCCTCGACGCTGCCGGGCCCGAGGCCCCTGCGCCACAGCGCGCGGGCGGCCTCGATCTCCGCGCGGGCCTCGGTCGGATTGCCGACGGCGAGCAGCGCCCCGCCGAGGCTGTTGTGGAACTCGGCCGCGATGATCGGAGACGCCCCCGTCGCGGCCGTCGCGAGCTCCACCGCGCGCCGGCAGTGGGGGACCGCCTCGACCGCCCGCTCGAGGCGGAACATCATCGTGCACACGTTGCCGTGGCCGCCCGCCAGGGGGTACGCGTCGGGGCCGTGCAGGCGGGTCAACACCTGGAGCATCGCGAGGTGGTGCTCGAGCGCCCGCTCGAGGTCACCCACCCGCTCGTACTGGATCGCCAGCGCGTTGTGCATCGTCGCGACGTCGGGGTGCTCGGCGCCCAGCACGGTCTTCCCAATCAAGAGGGCGACGCCGAGGGTCTCGGACGCCTCCGCGTCGCGGCCGAGCTCGCCGAGCAGCGAGCCCATGGCGACCATCGAGCGCACGGTGAGTCGGTGCTGCTCGCCCAGCGCGGAACGGGCGAGGGCGTAGGCCTGCTCGTGGGCCGCCAACGCTCGCGTCGGATCGAAGAAGGAGTAGACCTCGCCGCGTCGGGCGTGCAGCCGGGCCAGCGCGACGTCGTGCAGCGGCCGCGGGGTCGCGAGGGCGACCCCGCGATCGAGGACGGCGATCGCCTCCTCGCCGCGGCCCGCCTGGCTGAGGCCGTTGGCGAGCGACTCGAGGTAGGGTGCCAGCGAGATGTGGTCGCGGCCCACCGCGCTCTCGGCCAGCGCCAGGGCCCGGCGGGCGTGGTCGATCGCCATCGGGACCTCGCCGCGCAGGCGAGCGGCGTGGGCGAGCACGCGCTGGCCGCGGGCGTTGGCGGGGTGCTCGGCCCCGAGGGCCTGCTCGAGGGTCGCGGCGCCCTCGACGATCAGCGCGGCGCCGCGGTCGAGCTCGCCGGTCAGGAGGTGGAGCTGCCCGAGATCGAGGGTCGCCGACGCGAACGCTCGATCGTCGGGGCCGACCGTCTCGGCCAGACGATCGCGGGCGATCCCGGCGCGGACGAGCGCGTCGCGACTGTGGCCCGAGGCGTCGAGTAGCGCCGCGGCGGCGAGCTCGCGGCGCACGGTGTGCTGCGCGTCGTCGAGCTCGGCGCCATCGAGCTCCGCGAGGCGGAGCCACCACGCGCCCTCGTCGAACCGCGACAGGTCGACCCCGCACAGCCGCACCAACGCGACGGCGGCCTCGGCCGCGACATCGGAGAGGTGGTGCGTGCGCGCGCCGGTGTAGGCGCGGACGAGCGTGTCGTGGGCCAGCGTCGACTCGAGCAAGCTCTCCTGCGCCTTGCCGAGGGCGAGCTCGGCCCGGGCGAGGCCGGCCGGATCGTCGATCGCGGTCGCCTCTCGGACCGCTTGCCCTGCCGCCTCCCGGGCGGCCTGGGGATCGCCCGCGGCGAGCAGCGCGGTCGCGTGGGCGAGGCGATCGTCGAGCGCGCCACCAGCCTCGGGTTGCGCGCTGCGATAGCCCTGGCGCGCGACGTAGCGGGCGTCGGCGCACGCGTCGATCGACGGGAGCGCAGCGGTGGCCTGCTCGGCCCGGGCCAGCGCCTCGGCGCCGCCCTCGGTGACGACGTCGACGAGCGCCCCGAGGTGGCGGCGGCGATCGGCGAGGCAGGCCATGCGCAGGTCCATCAGCTCGCTCGAGATCTCGCGGCGGAGCTGCGCGGCCTCGCAGGCCTCGCGGTGCGCGTCGAGCCACGCGCCGCGGTACGCGTCGAGCTCGGGCACGAGGCGACGCCACGCCTCGGCGGCGAAGCTCGCCTCGGCGGCGAGGGGGCGAGAGGCCAGGGCGGCGGCGCGATCGGAATCCCACACGCCCTGGAGCTGCGCCTCGGCGCCGGTGCACACGGGATCGTCGCGGCGCGCGACGACCACCCCCGCGAGCACGCCCGCGATCGCGACCCCGAGGCCGGTCGCGCCGGCCCAGCGATCCCAGCGCGGGCGCTGCAGGCGGCCCAGCACCTCGGCGAGCGCGGCCATCGAGGGCCAGCGCTGGTCGGGCGCGATCGACAGGCCGCGGGCGACGATCGCCTGCAGCCGTCGCGGCACCCTGCGGTCGGTGGGGAAGGCCACCGGCGTCGTCGCGAGGACGGCCGCGGCCTCCATGCGACCGGGTCGCGCGCGCCGGCCGTAGAGCGCCTCGAACATGCACGCACACAGGGCGAACTGATCGGTCGCCGCCGTCGGGGCGACGCCGTCGAACTGCTCGGGGGCCATGTAGGCGGGCGTCCCGACCAGGCCGCGGCTGTCCGCGGACGTGGTGACGGGCACATCGTCGGAGTCGCCGTCGCGCGCCGTCGCGACGGGCGTCGGCGCGGCGCGGCCGTCGGCGCGCGCGAGGCCGAAGTCCATGAGCCGCACCCGCCCGTCGGCGTCGATCATCACGTTCTCGGGCTTCACGTCGCGGTGCACGAGCCCCGCGGCGTGGGCGGCCGCGAGCCCACGCGCCGCCTCGACGAACACGGCCAGCAGCCGCCGTACGTCGCGCTTGGGCGCGGCGGCCCATGCCTGCAGCCACGCGCGCAGCGTCTGCCCCTCGACGTACTCCATCGCGAGGTAGACCTGGCCGTCGTGCTCGCCGACCTCGAACACCGACACGACGTTGGGGTGGCGCAGGCGGGCCAGCGCCAGGGCCTCGCGGCGCAGCGCCTCCCCCGACGCCGGCGCCCACGGATCGCGCAGCACCTTGATCGCCACCACGCGATCGAGCGACGGATCCCACGCGGCGAACACCAAGCCCATGCCGCCGCCGCCGATCTGGCGCAGCACGTGGTACTGCGCGATCCGGGGCGGCTCGACCCGGGCGAACATCTGCTGGCGCAGCCGGGCCAGGCGGACCGAGGCGTCGAGCGCGTCGGCGCTGGGGCCGGTGGACGCGGGCGATGGTGGATGGCCGGACATGCGGGACGACCAGGGGAACGACGGGGCAGGCCCGCCGGATCACGGCGGTGCGGCGGACGATCCGTCGGGCGCCTCCGTGCCCACGTCCGGCTTGGCGCGGCCGAGCAGGGCCGAGACGGCGGTCGCGTCGGTGTGGAGATCGGCCTCGAGGGCCTCGCGGGCGCGCCGCAACCGACTCTTCACCGTGCCCTGGGCGAGCTCGAGGAGCGCCGCGATCTCGGCGGTCGAGTGGTCCTCCCAGTAGTGGAGCTCGACCACGAGCTGGAGATCCACCGGTAGCCGGCGCAGCGCGTCGCGGACCTGCACCGCGGCTTGGGCCCGGCCGTAGCGGCTCGTGTTCGAGGTGCCGGCCGCTGCGACCGAGACCTGCTCGAAGTCGTCGTCGACGTGACCTTCGCGGCGACGTAGCGCGCGCAGGTGATCGTACAGCCGGCTGCGCGCGATCTTCAGGAGGTACATGCGGAAGGCCCCACTGTCGAGCATCTTGTCGCGGTGCCGCACGCAGGCGATGAGCGTCTGCTGCACGAGATCGTCCGTCGCATCGCCGACCTTGTTGATGAAGAAGCGGTAGAGCAGCGGGAAGCAGCGCCGCAGGAGCAGGTCGCCAGCGCGATCCGACCCCTCGCACCACTGCGTGAGCAGCTCGAACTCGGTCGTCGTCCCGGGATCCATCGGTCGTCGATCCTCGCATCCGCTCGCGCCCGACTCAACCGCCGTGATCCGTCGGCGGGGACCCGGCGTTTCCATGGGGGAGCGCCCGCCGTCGCGGACGCGACCCCACACATCAGCACGGACGAACCATGGAACCCCGCACGAAGACCACCCGCAAGAAGCTCCTCCTCTGCACCGGCGCGCTGTCACTCTGCGTCGGCGTCACGGGCCTCGCGATCACGCCCGCGACCGCCTCGGCCCAGTTCTATCGCATGCACGCGGCCTCCTGCGCCGCCCCGTTCTCGCCGTCGGGCGGCAGCGGCGGCACCAACATGCAGGGCGCGCACGTCGTGGGCGGCATCCGCAACTTCGAGTGCCCCGTCATGGATCAGTCCGATCTGCACAAGGAGAACATCGACGCGATCGAGGTCTACGTCTGGGACGGCTCGGCGATCGGCAACAACTACAGCTCGGTGTCGCTGTGCGCGGTCGATCGCGACGCGGCGGACTCGGGCTGCCTCGACGCGGTGTCGTCGAACGGCTCGGGCTACAAGACCCTGGTCCTCGACTCGCCCAACGAGATGGCGTGGGTGCAGGCCAACGCGCGCGCCGACTACTTCGCGTCGCTGCACGTCAGCCTGCAGAGCAACCAGGGCAACGCCGCGCAGCGGCTCATCGGCTACGTCGTCCACGACTGATGGCTCGATGAACCGATGGAGCGACGGACCGATGGACCCGGTGGAAGGATAGGCACCCGATGACCCGAACCCAACGCATCGCCGTCCTGGCGATCGTCCTGTCACCCGGGGCCGCGATCGCGGTCCGTCACGCCGCGTCCGGCGAAATGGGGGGGCCGATCGTCGAGGCGCCCGACCTGGTCGCGCCGCCCGAGGATCGGCCCCGGAGCCCTGCGGAGAAGATCGCGGCAGCCGCGGCTGCCGAGGCGGAGTTCCTCCGCGCGTTCGAGGGCGAGCCCGTCGATGCCGCGTGGGCGCCGATCGAGGAGCGCCGCATCGCCGGCGCGGTGCAGGGCGTCGTCACCGGCCTCGAGGGGCTGCGCAACGTCGCCGTCGAGTGTCGCGCGACGCGGTGTGTCGCCACCCTGTCGTGGACGGATCGCGGCGCCGCGCTCGTCGCCCTCGAGCCGCTGATGGCCGCCGGGGAGGGCTGCGCCGCGTTCGTCTTCATCCCCGAGTCGAGCCCCGAGGCGGCGATGTACGTGCATCGCGTCCGGACGACGCGCTGCGGGCGACCTCGGTAGCGGCGCGCGATTCCGAGGCGACGCCCTCGGCCGATCGTCGCGTTGTGTCAGATCGACGCGCGCGTCACCGCGGCGCTGAACTCCCATTCCTCGTGGCCGCCCGTGGTCGGCGGCGTCCAGCGCCCGGATCGCCGCGTGCGCCCGGGGTTCGCCCGCGTGCATCGAGGTGGAATCGCGCGATCGATCGCGGTGGAACTCCGTCGGCGTCGATGCGTCGCGATCGACGGCGCGTTCGAAGGTGCGATCGCCTGGGGGCTGCGGCCTGCGGCGCGTCGACGCAAAAACTTTCGCCGCGGGTCCCCGTGCGACGCGTGATATCTTGCCGGGCATCGGGGGTTGGGTTCGATGCTGATCATGACGTCGAGGGGCAAGTTCACGCGCAGGTTCTCCCACGAGGGTCGCGGTCTCACCGCGATCGCCGTCGCCGCATCGATGGCGGCGTGCGGCTCGGATTCGGGGGCCACCACCAGCAGCGCCTCGGGCGACGAGCAGGGCTCGCTGACCGACACGCCGACGTCCGGCGAGTCGTCGGGGGCCACGGGGGCGGACGGTGGCTCGGCCGCGTCGGTCACGGTGACCGCGGGCGAGAGCTCGTCGGGCAACATGTCGACGACCGCCAACGGTGAGGGGGCCATCTTCGATGTCGGCATCGGCGAGTCGTCCGGCGGCACCGGCAACGAGACCGGCGCGGGCGGTCCGGGCTCGTGCCGCGCCTCCGAGATCTACGGTGCGGCGGGCGGCTACCCGTCGTTCGACGACCCGGCGTACGCCGAGTTCGACTCGACGGTGTTGGTGATGACGAGCCACAACCGCCTCGGGCCCAATGATCCCGAGCTGCGCGTCATCGACATCTCCGGCGATCCGCCGCCGCCGAACCTGAACTACGCCGCGCCGATGTACATCCACCCCTCGTGGACGGCCGCGACCTTCGGCGGGGGCATCTTCGGCCTCACCCTGGACTCGTACGGCAACATCTACGTCGCCGCGTCGTCGCTGTGGAGCGGGAGCACCACGCCCGGCACGATCTACAAGGTCGACAAGGACACCGCCGAGGTCTCGGTGTTCGCGACGATCCCGAACAACGGTCCGGCGTTCGGCAACATCAACTACGACTGCGTCAGCGAGACGATCTACGCCACGAGCCACGAGGACTGCCGCATCTGGCAGATCGACATGGGCGGCAACGTGGTGAGCACGTATCACCACGGCAGCGGCGACGTCACCATGGGCGCGCCGGTCGGCGGCAGCGAGCCCGACGGGCTGTTCTGTCCCCTGGGCGAGCGGCTGTGGGCGGTGCAGTCGCACTACGGCAAGCTCTACTACTCGGTGTGGTGGGAGGACGGCGGGCGCCCGAACGCGGCGCAGGAGAACGAGATCTGGTCGGTCGAGTACGTCGGCGAGAGCGGGATCCCGGATCCGACGACCGCCGAGCTGGCCGCGACGATCCCGGGCCTCAACGGGGCCAACTACTCCAACCCGGTGTCCGATCTGAGCTTCGCGTCGACCGGCTGGATCCTCGCCGCCGAGCGCACGATGTACACCGACACCGGCACGAGCGCGCATCAGTCGACGACCTACGAGCTGCAGCAGATGGGCGGCGTGTGGCAGGTGGTCGGCACGACGTACGTCGTGGGCGAGCTGCCGAACTCGAGCGCGGGCGGGGTCGATCACGACTTCGCCGCCGACGGCTACGTGTGGATGACGGGCGACGCCCTCGACTTCTACACGCCGGCGGTGGTCTACGGTGTCCAGGGCACGCCCTACGGCGGCGGCGACATCACCAACAGCACGCTCATCGACCACGACGGCGACACCGCCCAGCAGTACAAGACCGATCTCGGCGATTGCGAGATCCCGATCCCCGGCGACGCGATGCCGCCGCCGCCGCCGCCCGAGGGCTGAGCTTCGCGTGCCCGAGGGCGATACGATCCACCGCCTGGCCCGTCGGCTGGTCCCGGCGTTGGTGGGTCGCCCGATCGCGCGGCTGTGGGTCCGCGATCGCGGCGAGGTGCCGGCGCTCTGCGGCGCCACCGTGATCGCGGTCGAGGCGGTGGGCAAGCACCTGCTCGTCGGCATCGGCGACGCGCACGTCCTGCACACGCACCTCGGGATGCCCGGCCGGGTGCGTCGCACGGGCGGCGCGGCGTTCCCCACGTGGGACACCTCGGCGATCGTCGCGACGCCCGAGGGCGCCGTGGTGTGGCGCAGCGCGAGGACGGCGGTCCTGTGTCGACGCGATGACCCGGCGTTCGTGCGGGCCCTGCAGCGCGTCGGCCCCGACCTCCTCGCGCCCGAGGTCGATCTCGGCGACGTCGTGCGCCGGGCCCACGCGAGCAGCGACGGCGCGCGTCCCCTCGTCGACGTGTTGCTGGACCAGTCGATCGCCGCGGGCATCGGCAACGTGTTCAAGAGCGAGGTGCTCTTCGCCTGCGGTCTCGCGCCGACCCGCGCCCTCGCGAGCGTCGACCCAACGCAGCTCCGTGACGCGTATGCCCTCGCCCGCGCGATGCTGCAGCAGGGGGTGCGGGACGGCCACCGCGACACGGTGCACGTGGTGGATCCGGGACGGCTGCGGGCGCCGGGCGATCAGCTGTGGGTGTACGACCGGTCGCGCCTGCCGTGCCGACGGTGCGGCGCCGCGATCGTCCGGGTGGCGCTCGGCGTGGATCGCCGCGGGACGTACCTGTGCCCGGTGTGTCAGCGCGACGTCGCGTGACGCGGTCAGATCCCGCGCGCGCCGTGGCATCGTCCGGCCGTGTCGCGACGCGCATGGCTCTCGGCGATCCTGCTGCTGCTCCTGCTCGGCCTCGGCTGGTACGTCGCGCGTCGTCCGACCCCACGCACGGCGGAGCCCGCGTCCGCGGCCTCCGCCGTGCGCTCGCGGTCCTCGAGCCCCGGTGCCGACGGCACCTCCGCGACCCGCGATGCTCCCGTCGCGCGCCGCGACCCCGCCGCCACCACGGGGCCGCGCGCCCGCAGTGAGGCGCAGCTGCGCGACCGGGCCCGCGGCGACGCGATGCGCGAGCGCATCCGCGAGCGCCTCGCGACGCGGCCGTCGCAGGGCGGCGGCGCGGCGCCTGGCGGTGGCGCGGACGACGAGGCCGCGCCGGCGGACGGGACCGGCGGGCTGACCAACCGCATGGGCCCCGGGTCCGAGGCGCTGGTCGCCGCGGTGAACCGCGAGCTGCTGCCGCTGGCGCAGGAGTGCATCGACGCGGCGCTCGAGCGCGAGCCCGGTCTGCGAGGGATGCTGGCGATCCAGATCGACGCCATCGGCGACGAGGAGGTCGGCGCGGTGGTGGACCGGGTCGAGTTCCCCGCCGACAACGCGGTGCGCCAGGACGAGCTGCAGGAGTGCATGCGCGAGAGCTCGCTGTCGATGGCGCTGCCGCCACCGCCCACGGGCGGTCGGGCCGCGTTCGTCATCTCCATGCCGGTCGGCGAGGCCGCGCCGGATCCCGCGCGCTGACACCCGCACGTCGCCCGACGCGGGCCCCAATGTGGCCCCGACGTGGCCCAACGCGGCTATGATCGCGACGATGTCCCGTCGTCTCCTCGGCGCCGTCCTCGCGGCGGCCGCCTGCCAAGGCGGACCGTCCCACGCCGACGCGACCTCCGGCACGGGCTCGACGAGCGCGAGCTCCGGCACGACCACGTCGACGTCGAGCGACACGTCGAGCGCGGTGACGACGACGTCGAGCGGCGAGTCGGGCCCCTCCACGTCGACGGCCGACGGCACCACGACCGGCACCGATTCGCTGCCACCGGTGCCCGAGCTGCTCACGCCCGTCGACGGATCCCTCGACGAGCCGATCCACCTCGAGCTGTGCTGGACCCCGGTCGTCGACCCCGACGGCGACGCGGTGCGCTACCGCGTGTTCGTCGACGAGTACGAGCTCACCGAGGGGCTGCAGGGCGAGCAGGAGGGCTACGACGGGCCCTGCGTCGGTCCGCTCGACTTCGAGTACGACCGCACCTACGCCTGGCAGGTCGAGGCCTTCGAGATCGAGGATCCGTCGCGCACCTCGGAGCGCAGCGCCCCGTGGACGTTCACCGCCGAGGGCGAGGCCGGGGCCCACGTCGTGTTCCTCGATCGCTTCGATGACGACCTGGGCTGGGTCGTCGGTGGCGACGCGACCGCGGGCGCGTGGGTCCGCGGTAACCCGATGGGGACGCAGGACGCTGGCGTGCGCGCGCAGCCGGGCCGCTGCGCCGGCGGGGACAGCTGCTTCTACACGGGGGACAACCCCGGCGGGGTCGTGGACGTCGACGACGTCGATGGGGGCAGCACGACGCTGACGTCGCCGGGGCTGTCGCTCGGCGGCGCCGCGGCGGCGACGATCGAGCTGCGTCGGTCCTTCTATCGCTCGGACACGCAGCCCGGGCCCGAGCTGCGGGTCGAGCTGCTCGTGCCCGACGCCGAGGCACCCGGGGGCATCGCCGTGCACCTGCTCGAGCTGCTCGACGCGCCGACGGCCGACGATCCGCAGAACCTGTGGACGCCGCGGGAATACGCGGCGTGCGGCATCCCGATGGTCGACGGCTCGCAGCTCCGCATCACCGCGACCGATCCCGGCGACGGCATCCTCGAGGCGGCGATCGACACCGTGCGCGTGCGGACCCACGACACCGCGGCGTTGTGCGGCACGGGGGAGGGCGGTCAGTGCGATCCGACGGTCGGCCCCGCGGCGTGCCCCGACGCGATGCTGTGCTGCCCGCGGGGCTCGGTCCAGGCCGGCGTCTTCCGCTGCGCGGAGCCGGTGGCCGGCCTCGACCCCAGCAATCCGACGCCGGATCCCGACGCGCCCAACGACGGCCCGCTCGGCTGCGACGCGCCCGATCTGATCATCGACCCGAGCTGGATCGAGCCGCTGTTCAGCGACATCATGATCTTCGACGACACCTGCGAGCTGCTCGAGGGGTGCGTCGACGGCCTCGGCATCCGGACGATCCTGCGCTTCTCGCTGGCGGCGCAGAACACCGGCTCGAAGGACCTGGTGCTCGGGGTGGCGGCCAACAACCCCGACGTCTTCCACTACAGCGGCTGCCACGATCACTATCACTTCGACAACTTCGCGACGTACGAGCTCCTCGACGGCGACACCGTGATCGCGGCGGGGCACAAGCAGGCCTTCTGCCTGCTGGACTCGTCGAGCTGGGCGTGGCCCAACGCCTGGGGGAAGTTCGACTGCGCCAACCAGGGCATCAGCCGCGGCTTCGAGGACATCTACGAGTCCGATCTGCCGTGTCAGTGGATCGACGTCACCGACGTGCCGCCGGGCGACTACACGCTGCGCGCGGAGATCAACCCGGTGCAGCCGGGCGCGACCACGCCGCTGCTCGTCGAGCGCGACTACGGCAACAACGTGGTCGAGGTGCCGGTCACGATCGAGTGATCCGCGGCTGCGCCGCTCGGCGCTGCGCGCAGCGTCCGGGGCGACCGCCCGAACCGGGCCCGGAACGCGCGGCTGAAGTGCGCCGCGCTCGTGAAGCCCAGGGCGAACGCGATCTCCGAGATCGAGCGGTGGGCGTGCGCGGGGTCGAGGAGCTGCGCACGACACCGATCGAGGCGCGCGGCCACTCGACGCGGATTCCTGCGCGGTGGTGTCGGGGCGACCCTGGCCGCGGCCGCGTGCCGTCCCCCGCAGGGGCCCGCCGAGCTCGCGGCCGACGGCGACGCCCCGGCCGTGACACAGGCCCGTGTGCGGGTGGCGAGGACGATCAACGGCGCGGCGGTCGAGCTGGAGGTCGACGGCGAGACGCTCTCCCTCGAGGCCCTGCGCGCGCGCGGTCTCACCGGCTGCGGACGTGCTCGACCTGTGGCCCCGACGACGACCTCGCGGCGCCCGAGCTGTGCGAGGCGGGCCGAGCGTGCTTCGAGCCGGGGACCCGCGTCGGCGCGCGGTCGGGCTGAGTCGCGGATGAACGCGGCCAGCCCTGTGCCGGGCACGTGCCAGCGCGTCGCGCCGCGAGGCCCCCCAGGGCCCCGGCACAAGGGTCCGAGATGACTCGGATTCACGCGGCGTGGCGGCTGGCGAGCCCCTTGCGATGTCGCTGCGCATGATCCGAGGCGCCGTCCCGTTCACGCTCATCTCCCTCTCGCTGGGGGCGGTGAGCACGATCACCGCCTGCGATCCTGCGCAGGCCGACTCGCTACGCTCCGGATACGGGGGCGCAGCGCACGAGGGGCGACGGCTCTTCGATCACGAGACCTTCGGCGGCAACGGTCGCACGTGTCGGACGTGCCACAGCCGCTCGAACGGGACGCTGACGCTCGACCAGATCGCCGAGCGGTTCGACGACGATCCCGACGGACCCCTGTTCCGCGCCGACGGCACCGACGACGGCGAAGGCAACGGCACGACGCGGATCCGCACCGACGGCACCATCTTGGTGAAGGTGCCGCTGCCCGACGGCGTGCACCTGGCGGCGGACCCCGCGGCGACCCACGTCACGCTGCGGCGCGGGATCCCGTCGACGATGAACACGCCGGCGCTGGACCCGGTGCTGATGTACGACGGCCGCGCGCCCGATCTGATCGAGCAGGCCCGCGGGGCGATCACGGATCACGCGGCGCCGACCGAGGAGCCGACCGAGGAGGAGCTCGCACAGATCGCCGCGTTCCAGCAGACGCGGACGTTCTTCACCTCGAAGGCGCTGGCGCGCTTCGCCGACGGCGGGCCCACACCGCGGCGCAGCAACGCGGGCGGCGGTTCTTCGACGACGTGGACCTCGCGCCCCCGTCGACGCAGGGCATCTGCGCCATCTGCCACAGCGGTCCGATGCTGAACGACAGCAGCGGTCGCAACCCGATCCCGGTGCCGCCGTTCTTCGTGCCGGCCGGCACGCGCTTCCAGTCGATCCTCAGCGCCGAGCTGCTGCCCAACGGCGATCCGTTCCAGGAGTACCTCGTCGATCAGCCGGACGGCACCGTGCTCAGCGTCTTCCACCCCGATCCCGGCTTCGCCCTCACGAGCGGAGACTTCCGCGGCTTCCCGCTGGGCGACCTCGGCGAGTTCAAGATCCCGAGCCTGTGGAACGTGCGCCACACGTCGCCGTACTTCCACAACGGCGGGGCGAAGACCCTCGAGGAGGTCGTCGAGCACTACGCGACGTTCTTCGCGATCGCCTCGCCGCTGGTGTTTCCGGATGCGCCGCCGATCCTGCTGACGGAGCAGGACAAGGCGGATCTGGTCGCGTTCCTCGAGCTGCTGTAGCGAGGCAGGAATCGCGTGGGCGACCCTCGTCATCCCGGACCGGATCGACGACCATGGGAGGCATGCGATGCGCCGTCCCCCTGGTGTGCGTGTGGATGTTCGTCGGATGCGGCCCGGAGGCAGCCCAGCGGTCTGGCGTGTGAGGACGCTGCGCAGGGGTGTATCTGTACCGCCGCCGACGACTGCGGCGGTGGGCACTGCATCCCGGCGGAGCTCTATCCGGAGCCCGAGGCGCCGCCACAGGGGGTGTTCGGCGGTCGTCGGGGCTGCTCGGGCCTCTGGGTCTGGTCGGCGCCCGCGGCGACGGGCGCGTGCGAGCCCGACGGACCCGAGTCGATCTCGCTGCAACTGGTCCATCGCGAGGGGGCGATCTACGACCTCGATCCGGAGGCGAGCGGATCGATCTACCAGCCCGACGGAGACGAGGCGGCCGAGGTCATCGGCGGCTCCGTCACGTTCGATGCAGCGCTGCAGACCAACGGCCCGAACCGCGGCCAGTACGGGTTCCTCTACGCGGGCGCCGATCACACCGGCTGGGTGACCGGCGCCTTCGAGGAGGCCTGGTTCTGCGACGGCAGCCTCGCCCCCTGCGGATGAGGCGCGCCGTCGCCACGCGTCACCGGGTCAGCTTGCGGTACTTGATCCGCTTGGGCACGAGCGCGTCCTCGCCGAACCGCGCCTTGCGGTCCGCCTCGTAGTCCGCGAAGTTGCCCTCGAACCACGTCACGTTGCTGTCGCCCTCGAACGCCAGGATGTGCGTCGCGACGCGATCCAAGAACCAGCGGTCGTGGCTGATGATCACCGCGCAGCCGGGGAACGACAGCAACGCCTCTTCCAAGTGGCGCAGCGTGTCGATGTCCAGATCGTTGGTCGGCTCGTCGAGGAGCAGCAGGTTGCCGCCCTTCTTGATGAGCTTGGCCAGGTGTACGCGGTTGCGCTCGCCGCCCGACAGCTCGCCGACGCGCTTCTGCTGGTCGGCGCCGGTGAAGTTGAACTTGCCGACGTAGGCGCGCGCGTTGGTCTCGACGCCGCCCATCGGGAAGGTCTCCTGACCCTCGCTGATCTCCTCGTAGATCGTCTTCTTGGGGTCGAGCGAGTCGCGGCTCTGATCGACGTGGGCGATGTCGACGGTGTCACCGATGACGATCGTGCCCGCGTCCGGCTGCTCCTGGCCGACGAGCATGCGGAACAGCGTGGTCTTGCCGGCGCCGTTGGGCCCGATGATGCCGACGATGCCGCCCGGCGGCAGCGTGAAGGACAGGTTCTCGTACAGCAGGTTGTCGCCGAACGCCTTCTTCAGGCCCTTGAACTCGACGACCTTGTTGCCGAGCCGGCGCGAGAACGGGATCTTGATGTCGGTGGTGTCGACCTTGCGCTCCGACTCCTCCTTCAGCAGGTCGTCGTACGCGGCGATGCGGGCCTTGCTCTTCGCCTGGCGCGCGCGGGGGCTCATGCTGATCCACTCGAGCTCGCGGGCCAGGGTCTTCTGCCGAGCGACCGCGGATTTCTCCTCCTGCTCGAGGCGCTTCTTCTTCTGGTCGAGCCAGCTCGAGTAGTTGCCCTTCCACGGGATGCCCTTGCCGCGGTCGAGCTCGAGGATCCACTCGGCGACGTTGTCGAGGAAGTAACGGTCGTGGGTGATGGCCACGATCGTGCCGGGGTAGTCGTGGAGATGGCGCTCGAGCCACGCCACGCTCTCGGCGTCGAGGTGGTTGGTGGGCTCGTCGAGCAGCAGCATGTCGGGGCGCGCGAGCAGCAGCCGGCACAGCGCGACGCGGCGGCGCTCGCCGCCCGAGAGCTTGGTGACGTCGGAATCGCCCGGCGGCGTGCGCAGGGCGTCCATCGCGATCTCGACGGTGCGATCGAGATCCCAGCCGTTGCCGGCATCGATCGCATCCTGCAGCTTGCCCTGCTCGTCGAGCAGCTTGTTCATCTGGTCGTCGGAGGTGACCTCGCCGAGCTTCATGCTCACCTCCTCGAAGCGGGCGAGCGTGGCGACCATCGGCGCGACGGCCTCCATGATGTTGCCCTTGACGTCCTTGGCGGGGTCGAGCTGCGGCTCCTGCTGGAGGTAGCCCACGCTCGCGCCCTCGGCCGCCCACGCCTCGCCGCGGAACTCCTTGTCGGTGCCGGCCATGATCCGCATCAACGTGCTCTTGCCGGCGCCGTTGCCCCCGAGCACGCCGATCTTCGCGCCGGGGAAGAACTGCAGGTAGATGCCCTTGAGGACCTCTTTGCCGCCTGGGTAGGCCTTGCCGAGGTCTTTCATCGTGTAGATGTACTGGTACGACGCCATGGCGGAGCTGCCGACCCGTGGGTCGGGGCGGGGAGCATAGCAAACTAGGGCGTCGGGTCCCCGCCGCGGGCGAGCGCCGGCGACGAGGGGCGCTAGGCGGGCGGGATGCGGCGCGCTGTGGCCGGTCGGACGCGCCGGCGTCGCGGCGCCCACAGCAGCAGCAGGCCCAGGGGCGCGGCGCGCTGCGGCGTCGCGGTGCATCCGCACCCGTCGCTGCTCGGGGTCGCCGACGCGCCGTCCCCGGTGTCGTCGGCGGACGGCGCGGTCGTCGGGGGCGGATCGACGGCGCCGGTGGTGCCCGCGTCGACGCTGGAGATGACGACCGTGCGACTGGTCGACGCCTCGCCGCTGGGGTAGGCCGCGCTGACGTAGAGAAGATGCTCGCCGAGCGTGCCGGTCACCTCCCACGTGCACGGCGACGCGTAGCACGGCGCGCCCCAGACCACGGCGTCGAGGAACAGCTGCACGTACTGCAGGTCCTCCGCCGCGCAGCTGCAGTCGAAGCACGGGCAGCGCGGCACGATGTCGACGACGACGGCGAACGGTGCGTCGACGTGCGCGCCGTCGGCGGGCTCGTCGAAGGCGATCGCGTCGTCACCGCTCGCGCACCCGCAGCCACCGTCGTCGGTGCTCGGTGCCGTGGTCGTGCCCGTGTCGGCGGCGCCCGTCGAGCCCTCGGTGCCGGTGCTCCCCGTGGAGGTGCTGGACTCCGAAGCGCCCGTGGAGCCGGCGTCCGAGGACCCAGTGGTGGTGCCGGCGTCCGAAGAGCCGGTGGAACCGGACTCCGACGAGCCGGAGGAGCCGGAGGAGTCGGAGCCGGTCCCCGTGGTCGCGGCGCTCGCCGGGGTGGCGGCGAGGGCGAGTGGGACGAGCAGGGCGAGCGTGAGGGCGGAGCGCATCGGTGACCGGTCGGCCGATCGTAGGGGATCGGCGCGCCCAAGGGCGATGATTCGGCGAATCCGCGGGCCGTCCGGGGCGGGTCCGCGCGGGCTCGGACTCCGCGGGCCTACTCCCCGACGTCCGGGGCGACCCTCGGCAGCTCGATCTCGTCGAAGATCGCTGGGCACGCGGCCGCCCCCTCGCCGCAGTACGGCTCGTGGTCGCTGTGGGCGAGGTGGGCCGTGAGCGTCGTCGTGGTGTCGACGGGGGCCAGCGGCAGCAGCACGGCGCCGAGCGCCGTGGGCTTGGTCGACTCCGGCGCGATGACGTCGTTGTACTCGGCGGCGCACGTCGGATCCTCGCCGCAGGTCGGGAAGTCGGCGTCGTTGAACGTGTGCACGACCCCGGTCGCGCCCGGGGACTGCTCCGCGCTCGCGGGCACGAGCTGGAAGTCGACGACGGCGACCGTGACCTCCACCGACTGCTCGCCCGTCGTGAACGTGTCGCCCGACCAGGGGTTCACGATGCCGACGCGGGGCTGGCCGTCGGCGAACCAGAAGAACCGCCGCACCGTCGCCTCGGGGTGGTCGTAGGGCGTGCCGTCGGAGAGGTGGAGCTGCGCGGCGAGCCGGTGGCCGCCGGCGATCGCGGCCGCGGGGATCGGGACCGTGACGCCATCGCCCGCGTCGCCCTCGGTGATCGTCGCGACCTCGACGCCATCGAGCTCGAGCACGACGTTGCCCGCCGCGCGGACGTTGGTCGGGTCGATCGCGGGGTCGACGATCTGGAAGCCCTTCACGCGGATCGTCACCGAGAGATCGGTGGTCTCGCCGCCGGGGGTCCACGACGCGCTCTCGTACTGCGCTGGGGTCACGATCTCGAGCACGGGCGCGATGCCGTCGTGGCACTGACCGACGAGGCACACCTGACCGTCGGGATCGGGGCAGGGCATGTCCTCGGCGCAGGGGATGGGCTCGGGCGCGCCGGTCGACGAGCTCGACGACTCGTCGGCCGCGGGGGACTCGCCGCCGCAGGCGGACGCAGTGACAATCGCAGCGAGGCACGCCACGCGGAGCAGTTGCATGGCGGCATGATACGTGCGGTCGGGGGGCCCGTCACGCGACCGACGGGCAAGAGCGGTGTCGCCGCCTGCGGCGCCCGGCGCGGGGACGGTCACGCGCGCCGGCACCCCCGCGCGATCGCTTCGGCGTAGCTCGTGCGCTCCGCGACCCCGGAGGCGAGGTCCGCGTGCGCCGTGCGGCTGTAGCACGGCGTCTCGTTCGCGCCCGAGTAGTCGACCCAGATCGTCGCCCGATCGCGGACGTCGAGGTGCACGAAGGTCCCGTTCGGGTAGTAGCCGACGCCGATGTCGGCGAACGAGGCCCGCAGCAGCTCGAACAGCCGCCGGTTGCCCACGCCTTCGACCCGCATGTCGACCGCCCGCCCGCGGGTGTGGTTGCTGCGGTCGGTGTGACGGCTGACGTGTCGGTAGCCCGACACGACCTCGATGGTGGCGTCGGGAAAGTGATGGGCGACCGCCGCGAGCAGCGTGGCCAGGCGCCAGTGGGTCGGGTGATCGACGCCGCTGTTGGGGTCGGTCATGAGCGCGCGGAGCTCGGCGAGGGCGTCGTGGCGGAGGCGGCCGTCGGGGTCGAACAGCGCGATCTCGTGGAGCTTGCCCCGCCGCAGGAGTCGCAGCGGGCGGGCGCGGGCGGGGTCCACCGGGGCGATCCGGTTGCCCGGCGCCACGTCGAGCGTCGCGGTCGGCTCGGCGTCGAGCGTCGCGTCGTCCTCGAGCGGCGCGTCCGGCCCCGGCATCGGCGCGACCGGGGCAGCGAGGAGCGTGAGCGTCAGCGCGGCGAGGCAGGCGAACATGGCGGTCGGTTGAGCAAGCCGCGTGCCTTCGGGCGCGTCCCGGCCCGGGTCACGTTCGCGTGTCATCCGCGGCCCGGCCGTGGCCCGCACGTGCCCACGTCGCATCGCCCCTTGCGTGGGGCCCCTTGGGGGGGTACCACGCCCACCGTGGACACGCCCTCACCCAACGCCTATGCGATGGAGAACTCGCTCAAGCGCTACGGCGTCGATCGCTGGGGCGCCGAGATCGTTGGCGTCAACGATCTCGGGCACCTGCTGTTTCGCGCGCCCAACGTGCCTGCGATCGACCTGCACGAGATGGCGCTGTTCCTCGAGAAACGCGGCATCCGGACCCCGTTCGTCGTCCGCTTCCCGACGATGATCCACGGGCAGATGGAGCGACTCAAGCGCGCCTTCGACACCGCGATCAAGGAGAACGCGTTCGTCGGCGACTACGCCGGCGTGTTCCCGGTGAAGGTCAACCAGAAGCGCGTGGTCATCGAGGCGGTCGTCAGCGCGCCGCGCGAGTACGGCTACGGCCTCGAGGCCGGCAGCAAGCCCGAGCTGCTGCTCGCGATGGCCCGCGAGCCCCACGAGGGCTCGCCGCTGCTCATCAATGGCTTCAAGGACCGCGAGTTCATGCGCATGGCCTACCACGCGGCCGAGCTCGGGCATCACGTCATCGTGATCATCGAGTCGATCCGCGAGGTCATCCGTTTCATCGAGGTCGGCAAGGAGCACCCGTGGCGCAAGCGCCCCGACCTCGGCGTGCGGGCCAAGCTCTACACCAAGGGCAGCGGCCGCTGGCAGGGCTCGGGCGGCGAGACGTCGAAGTTCGGGCTGACCACCAACGAGATCCTCGCGGTGGTCCGCCACCTCGAGGAGGCGTCGCTGGTCCACCACCTGGTGCTCCTGCACTTCCACATCGGCTCGCAGATCACCCGCATCAAGCGGATCAAGCAGGCGGTCCGCGAGGGCGCGCGGCTGTACTCGGCGCTGCAGCACTACGCGCCGCAGATGCGCTACCTCGATCTCGGCGGCGGTCTCGGCGTCGACTACGACGGCAGCCGCACCTCGTACCCGTCGTCGGCGAACTACACCATCGAGGAGTACGCCTCGCAGGTGGTCTACGAGGTCGCCGGCGTCATCGAGGAGTGCGAGGCGCGGCCGCCGACGATCATCACCGAGAGCGGTCGCGCGCTGGTCGCGAACCACGCGGTGTGCATCACGGATCTCCGCGAGGTCCAGGGCGAGCTCCTGCCGATCAACGACGCGCACGACGAGGAGCACCGCCTCATCGAGCAGCTCCGCGAGACGCTCGAGCACATCAACGCCAAGAACTACGAGGAGTACTTCCACGACGCCATCGACTTCCGCGACGAGGCGCTCGAGCTGTTCTCCACCGGGTACCTGTCGATCGAGGACCGCGCCAGCGCCGAGGGCCTTTTCCAGCGCGTGCGGGCCAAGACGGTGCGCATCGTCGAGCAGCTGTCGCGTCCGTCCGAGGAGATCACGGACTACCTCAACGCCGCGCAGCACAAGTACCTGGCGAACTTCTCGATCTTCCAGTCCTTGCCGGACACGTGGAGCATCGATCACGTGTTCCCGGCCGCGCCGCTGTCGCGCCACGGCGAGCGGCCGACGCTGCAGACGCAGATCGTCGACATCACCTGCGACAGCGACGGCTGCGTCAACATCTTCGCCCACCCCGACGAGAACCTGCGGTTCTTGCCGCTGCACGAGCGCTCGAGCAAGGACGAGCGCTACTTCCTCGGCTTCTTCATGACCGGGGCGTACCAGGACAGCCTGGCCAACGATCACAACCTGTTCTCGCGCACGCACGAGATCGTCGTGCGCGGCACCGGCGATCCGCCGCCGTCGCCCGGCGTCGAGCGCATCGCGTTCGGCGACGTCTTCCTCGACGCCAAGATCGGCGCCACCAACGAGGACACGCTCGCGTCGGTGGGCTTCGACGTCGAGAGCATGGTCCACGAGATCCGCAAGCGGCACCTCGACACCGAGACCACGCTGGGCGAGTCTTGGTCGCTGGGGTTGCTCCAGGGCTACCCGTATCTGACCCGCGAGTGACCTGGTACGGTCGGCGTCGTGATTCCGACGGCGACGCTGCTGTGGGCCCTGCTCGCCGCCTCGACTCCGGCGAAGCGGCCGAACATGCCGGTCGGGTGGACGTGGCCGCCCTCGGCCGCGATGCGCGAGGCCGGCAGCGCGTGCCTCGAGCGGCTCGACGGGCTCGAGGTGACGTACCGGCGGGGGCCGGCCACGAACAAGATCGCGACGCCGGTCGTGCTGCCCGAGTTCATCGTCGGCGGGCTCGTGCTCACGCCGTTGAAGGGCAAGGGCGCGTATCCGATGGACTGCCAGCTCGCCGCGGGCTTCGCCGAGGTCGCGCCCGCCCTCGCGGAGCTCGGGGTGAAGGCGCTGCGCTTCCGCACGCTGCACGAGCACCGGTTCGTGCGCAAGCGCGGGCGGCCGACCAAGATCCTGAGCCGCCACGCGTTGGGCCTGGCGATCGACGTGTTCGGCGTCGAGCTGACCGATGGTCGCATCCTCGAGGTCGAGCGCGACTGGGCGGCCGAGCCGGTGCTCGCCGCGGCAGCGGCGGTGTTCGCCGCGTCCCCGCGCTTCCGCGGGCCGCTGACGCCGGCGAACGACCCGAGCGATCACGATGACCACGTGCATCTCGAGGCGCACCTGCGAATCTAGACGGCGGAGTAAGGCCGCCCCCATGCCCCACCAGCACTTCGTCAAGGAGACGCGGATCGCCGCACCGCCCGCGGTGGTGTTCGCGTTCCACGAGCGCCCCGAGGCCCTGACCCTGCTCATCCCGCCGTGGGAGGCGATGCGCGTCGCCGAGACCGATCACTCGCTCTCGCCGGGCAGCCGCGTGGTGCTCCGCGGGCGCCTCGGGCCGATCCCGATGCGCTGGGTGGCCGTGCACACCGAGCTCGATGCGCCGCGCTCCTTCGTCGACATGCAGGAGTCGGGACCGTTCGCGCACTGGGTGCACACCCACCGCTTCCTCGACGACGGCGCCGGCGGCACCATCCTGCGCGACGAGGTCGAGTACGCGGCGCCGCTCGGCGCGCTGGGGCGGTGGTTCGGCGGCTGGTTCATCCGCCGCAAGCTCGAACGCATGTTCGCGTACCGCCACGACGTGACCCGCCGCGTGATCGAGTCCGGCGGCCCGTGAGCGCCGACACGGGCATTGCGCCCCAGCGTCGGGATTCCGCCGTTGGAGTTTCGACGCTGGCAGATCCTTGACGCGATCGAGGGCCCAGAGCGCGTTGCGATCGTTGGATCGAGGATCCTGTAGGGTCGCTGGATCGCGACGCAATCCCCCGCACGTGCGGCGCGGCCGCGGGTGGATCCACCCGTGCATTGAGCTGGGCCACCATGCACGGTGCCTACAGCCTCCGCGTCCAGCCCTCCGACCCCACCGTCCTGCGCGGGCCGATCCCCACCGCCCCGATGCGCGTCGTCGACGAGCCCAAGGTCGGCGAGGCGATGGTCTTCGTGTCGGTGGACCGCACGCTGGTCGTCCGCACCAGCCGGGTCCTCGGCTTCCTCCGCACCGCGCACCGCCTGGTGCTGCGCACCGAGAACAGCCTGTACACGCTGACCCGCGTCGGCGAGCTGCCGGCGCCGCTGCACGTTGCTTAGCCGAGGGCGTCGGCCACGAGCGCCGTGCCGGATCGTTGCTAGGTTCCCGTCGATGATCGCACTCGGTACCACCGCCCCCACGTTCTCGCGCACCGATCACCTCGGTCGCCCCCTCGACTCCACCGCCCTCCGCGGTCGACGTCACCTGCTGCTGCTGTTCTATCCCCTCGATTTCACCCCCACGTGAAGCTCCGAAGTGCCAGCGCTGGAAGCGCTGAATGATCGGCTCCGCGCCGCGCATACCGTGGCATGCGGCGTCTCCGTGGATTCCAACTTCAGTCATGCTGCCTGGGCCGAGCAACTCGGCGGGGTCTCGCTGCCGCTCGTCGCGGACTTCCACCCCAAGGGTGAGATCGCCGAGGCCTTCGGGGTCTACCTCGTGGACAAGGGCATCACCGATCGCGCGACCGTGATCGTCGACGCCGGCGGCACCGTGCGTTTCGCCGAGAGCGTCGGTCCCGGGGGCAAGCGCGACATCGAGGCGCTCGTCGCCGCCTGCGAGGCGATCGACGCCGCGTGGTCACCCGGCCTGCCCGACGCGACACCGCCCGTCGGCCTGCCCGAGGGCGCGGCGCTCTACGTGAAGGACCGCTGCATGTTCAGCCGCTGGGCGCTGTACGGCCGCACGAACCTCCACCTCGAGGCGTCGCTGCCGGTGGTGAACGTCTCGCGGGATCCGGCGGCGCTCGAGGAGCTCGTGCGCCGCGGCGGCAAGGGCCAGGCGCCCGCGCTCGTCACCGCGGACGCGGTGTTGTACGAGTCGGCCGACATCGCGAAGTTCCTCGGCGAGCGCGCGAGCTGGGGTTGAGCTCCGGCGGCGCGGCGCGGGCCTCCGCGTCGCGCCGACCGTCACTCCGGTGGGTCGTCGCCGAAGAGCGTGCCGAGCACCAGCTCGATCCCGTCGAAGGGCTCGGGCCGCACGGTCTCGCCCCGCTCGGCGCGCAGCACCATCGTGTAGCCCGCGTCCGTCCAACGCATCACCGTGAGCGTCGCGTCGCGCGGGTCCACCAACCAGTAGTGGACGACGTTCGCTCGGTGATACACGCGGAGCTTCTTCACCGTGTCGGTGTTCGCGTTCGCGGGCGACACCACCTCGCAGATCCAGTCGGGACGGATGCTGACGGGGAATCCCACCGGCCGGGTCGGCACTCGCTCTCGCCGCCAGCCCAGCACGTCCGGGCGCACCACTTCTGCCGAGCCGAGCAGTGCCGACTCGAGCAACACCTCGACCTCGGTGGCGATCCACCATCCACCCGGGCCGCCATCCCGCGAGCGCCGCTGGTAGGCGGGGCGGATCGCACCGACGATGCCCGCCTGCGCATCGCCGTGCTCGCCGCTGGGCGTCGCCTTCTCGACGATCTCGCCGCCGACGAGCTCGTGGAAGCGGCGGTCCTCGGGGATCTGGAGGAACTCTCCGATGGTCGCCGGCTGGGGAGCTGCGCCCGACACCCTGGGATGGTGGCCGACGGCGGACGACGGGGCAAGCGACGACCGCCGCCTCCGCCGAGAACTCCCGCGCGGGCAGGGACCGGGCGCCGCGGGATGCACTGCCCCGCACTCAGCGTGCGCTGGTGCCGAACTGCGGTCGCGACGGTCGCTGGCCGAGCGCGCGCTCGAGTCGACGCACGCGCGCCGCGACGTCGAGGTGCACGTCGTGCCACTTCACGTGCTCCGGCGCGGTGCCGCGGCGCACGTGATCCTCGAGCGTCCGCCCCAGTGCGCCGCCCCAGAACGTCTCGCGCGTGCCCGCGCCGCAGCCGAAGCTCGGGCGGTTGCTCGCCGCCGCGGTGAGCACGGTGGTGTTGGGCAGTGAGGTCAGCGCGTCGGGTCCGGCGAGGAACGCCCCGGAGTAGCAGCCCTGCAGCACGACGATCTTCTCGGTGGCGTCGGGCAGGGTCGACAGCGCGGCGCGCAGGCTCGCGGGCGTGAGCGCGACGCGGTCGGCCGGCGTGCCGCTGCGCAGCGCCGCGAGCTGATCGGCGGGGGCCCCGACGCGCACGCTCGGATCGCCGTCGAGGGCGAGCGCCGGCTGGGCCAGGAAGGCGCGCTCCTCGGGCGCGAGCACCCAGCTGCGCGCGTCGCCGCCGAGGCTCGGCACGCCGTGGGCGGTGATGTACAGATAAAACGTCTCGGGCGGGGCCAGGGCGATCGTCTCGATGTCGCCCAGCACCCGCGCCGCGCTGGCCTCGGCGCAGTCGGCCATCTCGTCGTGCAGGCGGCCGTACTGGGGGCGATCGGCGGCGAAGGCCCGCGCGGTGGGCTTGGCCCAGTAGCACGCGATGTCGTCGGCCGCGACGCCGGCCCTGCGCCACAGCCCGCGCTGCCGAACGACCTCCTCGGCGAAGTTCGCGACGTCGTTGCCGCCCGCGACCAGCATCACCCGTGTGCTCGGGCTCGGCGGCGCGGTGGGGTAGGGCGTCGACATCGCGGCGAAGTCGGTGCGGTGGCACGCCGTTGCGAGCAGCAGGCCGAGGCCGATCGCCGTCGTTCGTGGGCGCGTCATCGCGTCGCTCCGTGGGCGGCCAACCACGCCGCGATGCCCGTGGCCCGCGAGCCCTCGTGGTCGCCGTCGACGGTCTCGACGACGAAGGGCGCGCCGACCCGCGCCGCGGCCTCGCGCACGGACTCCGCGTTGGGGAGGAACGGCGCGTCGTCCCGTCCGAGGTACGCGGTGTGGGGATGGACCATGTGGGCGACGTGGGGCCCGAGCACCCGTAGCTCACGCTCGTGGCGCAGCGCGGGGTCGAAGCGCACGAGCTTCGCGTTGCCGTCGCCCTTCGCCCAGCGCACGAACGTCGCCGGCACATAGATGCCGCCGATGCTCGCGGTGTCGACGACGTCGACGTCGGGGCGCAGGCTCAGCAGCGCCGCGAGGCCACCGCCCACGCTGTGGCCGAGGACGTGGACGCGACGCGCGTCGACCTCGGGCTGCCCGCGGGCCCACGCGATCGCGGCCGCGGCGTCGTCGAGCTCGCCGAACAACAGCTCGAGCGCGCCGGGGTTGCCGTTCTCGCCGCGCCACGACGGGGTCATCACCGCGAAGCCGGCGTCGAGCACCGGGCGCACCGCCTCGAAGTCCGACGGCGCGAGCGCGAAGCCGCCGTGCAGGTACACGAGCAGGGGGTGTGGTCCGGGGCCGGGCGGCGTCGCGAACCATGCGAGCAGCGGACCCGTCGCGCCGCCGTAGTGGACCGCGCGCGCGCCGTCGGGGGTCCGCGGTGCCCCGAGGCGCTCGGGCGACGGCGCCACCGTGCGCAGCACCGTGGGGTGCGCGAGCCGGGCCTCGACGAATGGCACCCGGACTGGCTCGGCCGCCTCGGGCGGCTGCGTCGGCGCGGCGCGACACGCGAGCAGGAGGCCGACGAGCACGCCCGTCGGACCGCGAACGCCGAGGGCGGAGGCCGCGGCGCTCACACGTGCGCGACGGCCTCGACTTCGAGCTTGAAGTTGTACGGCAGGCGGCGGACCTCGACGCACGTGCGCGCCGGCGGCGACTCGCCGGGGAAGAACTCGGCGTAGATCTGATTGAAGACGCCGAAGTCGTTCATGTCCGTGAAGTAGGCCGTGACCTTCACGACCTTGGCCATGCTCGAGCCCGCGCGCTCGATCGTGCGGCGCAGGTTCTCGAGGGTCATGCGCGCCTCGTGGGCGAAATCACCGGTCTTGATCGACAGGTCCTCGACGTCGACCGCCGCGTGGCCCGAAGTGTGGATCCAGCCATCGTGGGTGCGGTGCCACGAGAACACCGGACCGTGCTCGAGCGCCCGAGTATCGCGTCGCGATTTCATGGTTCGTCTCGGATATAGCCTACCTGCCAGCGGTCGTCACGTCGACGCGGAGGCGGCGATGTCCTCGAGGCACGCCTCGATGTGCGGGGCATGGGTGCGGAAGCTCAACACGCACGCGCGCAGGGTGAACGCGGCCCCGGCCGCGGCCCCGCCGGGTCCGGGCTGGAGCGGCAGCGACGTGCTCGACAGGTGGACCCGGGCCCGCGCGTTGATCCTCGCCAGCCACGCGGCGTTGCGCCGATCGTGGGCCTCGCGGGGCTCGCCGGGCAGGCGGGTGAACCGCCACGCCACTGCCGACAGCTGCGGCACATCGACGATCTCGAGGGGCACGCCGCCCTCCGCGAGCTCGAGCAGCCCGCGGTGCAATCGCGACGCGAGCGCGAGCTTCTCCGTCAGGGCGCGGCGGAACGCCCCGGCCCCGTGCAGCTGCAGCGGGAGCCAGAGCCGAAGGCCCCGGGGATCGCGGCTCAGCTCGGGGCCGTACTCGGTGGGGCTCGGCGGCTCGCCGGCGCGATCGAGGGCGTCGAAGTCCTGGAGGTATGGCGCTTCGATGTCGAACGCCGCGCGCAGGCTCGCGCCGTCGCGGACCAGCAGGCAGCCGGTGCCGTAGGGCAGGAACATGCCCTTGTGCGGGTCGAACGTGATCGAGTCTGCGCGGGAGATGCCGCGCAGGCGCCGACGGCCCTCGTCACACAGGACGAACGCGCCGCCGTACGCCGCGTCGCAGTGGTGCCACAGCCCGGTCTCGGCGCAGATGTCCGCGATGGCGTCGAGGGGATCGACGGCGCCGGTGTTCGTGGTGCCCGCCGCGGTGACGACCAGCATCGGCAGCGCCCCGGCCCCGCGATCGGCCTCGATCGCGGCCTGCAACGCGCCGGGATCGAGCCGCAGGCGGGCGTCGGTGGCCACGCGGCGCACGTTGGCCAGGGGGATGCCCGCGGTGCGGACCGCCTTGGCGATGCTGTGATGCGCCTGATCCGAGGTGTAGATCATCGCGCGGTGGACCGCGCCGCCCTCGCCCAGTCGATCGTGGCGCGCCGTCACGATCGCCGTCAGGTTGGCCATCGAGCCGCCGGAGGTGAGCAGCCCGCGGGCCGTCTCGGGGAGGCCGAACTCCGCGGCGAGCCACGCCAGCACGTCGGCCTCGAGCCGACACAACGCAGGCGCGGCGGCGGCGAGCCCGGTGTAGCGGTTGAGCAGCGTCGAGATGAACTCGGCGAGCGCCGCGGTGGGCAGGCCACCGCCGGGCACGTACGCGAGGTAGCCCGGGCCGATCGTGTTGAGCGACGCCTCGGCGGCGCGGCGCAGGATCGGCACCAGCGTGGCGAGACCGCCCTCGATCGGCGCCTCGCCGATCGCACGGCTGAGCGTGGCCGCGATCGCGTTGCCGGCCGCGCCGAGGGTGCCGACCGCCGGCGCCGTCGCGGTCTGCTCGACGGCGTCGAAGCCGAGGGTGGCGAGCTGACCGAGCCAGCCCTCGAGCGTCGCGCGGTCGGGCTCGAGCTCGGCGCCCTCGGGCAGGCTCACCGCTCGCCCCGGATCCGCGGCAGGTAGCGATCGCGCAGCTCGGTCTGTCGCGAGCGCATCGGGATGGCGCGGCCGCGGATCCACACCGCGCGCGGGCGCTGCGACAGCTCGAACGGATCGCCGTCCCACACCACCAGGTTGGCGACCTTGCCGGGCGCGATCGTGCCGTAGTGCGCGTCCATGCCGTAGGCGCGGGCCGGCACCGCGGTGATCGCCGCCAACGCGAGCTCGGGATCGAGGCCGTACGAGATGGCGAGGCCCGCCTCCTGCGTGACGTTGCGCGGGTTGTGGGCGTCGCCGAACACCGCGATGCCGACCTCGACGCCCGCGGCGGCGAGCAGCGCGGCGTTGTCGAGCCGCGCGCCCATCTCGTCCATCGACTCGGGCAGGTTCTGCGACGGCTGGACCACGACCGGGATCTTCGCCGCGGCGAGCTCGTCGGCGATCCGCCATGCCTGCGTGCCGCCGAGGGCGACGACCTTCGCGCCGCCCTTCGCGAGCGCGACGAGCAGGCGCAGATCGGTGATGCGGTCGGCCCCGATGACGAGCGGCGCCTGGCCGGCGACGTACGGCGCGAGCGCCTCGAGGTCGAGGCGATGCGCGCTCAGATCGCGCGACTGGGCCCGGTCGTACGCGGCGCGGTGCGTGCGATAGAACTCGGCGTCGGCGAACAGCTCCTGCAGGCGCAGCCACGTGGCGGCGCGCGAGCCCGCGACCGTCTGCCCGAGGTTCACCCGCATCGCGACCTCGTCGTCGGCGACGATCGTGCGGGTGTCGCCGTGGACGAGATCGATCCACGCGACCTGTCCGCTGACGAGCCCGCCCTTGGGGGTCACCGCGGCCGAGGTCACGCCCTCGATCGCGTTGACCGGCAGCAGCGCGCTGTCGGCGTTGATCGCCGACGAGGCGTCGTACGCCGCGCGGATCGGATCGGCGATGGCGACGCTGTCGTCCTTGGTGCTGCCCTCGGCGTCGATCTCGACGAGGCCGAGCGCCGAGTCGACCGCGACGATCCCCGGCGTGATGACCTTGCCCGTGAGGTCGATGGTCTTCGCGCCCGCGGGGATCGTCGTCGCGGCCAGCGTGCCGACCGCGGCGATGCGGGTGCCGCGGAGCTCGATCACCGCGCCGGCGATCCGTCGGCCGTCGCCGGTGCGGACCTCGGCGCCGACGAGGTAGATCGGCGCGCCCTCGGTGTCGAAGGGGAGTCGTCCGGCCCGCGTCGCGCCCCGTGCGGGCTTGGCCGCGCGCGCGGGCGCCTTCGCGGGCTTGCTCGCCGCGGGGGCGGCCGGTGCCGCGGTCGCGACCGGACCCACCGACAGTCCGAGCGCCAGGGCGGCGCCCGCGATCCAGCACATGCGCGTGTTCATCGTGCCCCCGTGCGGCCGTTGTCGTAGCCGAGCTCGAAATCCGTCTGCGGTCGGCGGGCCGCGTCGCTGCGATCGTAGACCAGCTCGCCCTCGATGAAGACCTGCGCGGCCTTGCTGTACACGCTGAAGGGGTCGCCGTCCCAGACCACGAGGTCGGCCTGCTTGCCGGCCTCGAGCGTGCCCACGCGATCGTCGACGCCGAGCGCCCACGCCGGGTTGGCGGTGATCCAGCGCAGCGCCTCGTCGTCCGCGACCTCGAGGCCCGCGCGACGGCCGGCCCACATCGCCTTGCTCGCCTCTTGGTTGAGGTGCTGGATGCCGATGCCGCTGTCGGAGTGGATGATCGCCCGCGCGCCGGCGACCGACAGCATCGCCGCGTTCTCGCGGATGCCGTCGAAGGCCTCGGCCTTGAAGCCCCACCAGTCGGCCCACACGCTCGCGGCGGTGCCGGCCTTCGCCAGCTCGGGGGCGATCTTGTAGGCCTCGACCGCGTGGTGGAACGAGCGGATCGCGAACCCGAACTCGCGACCCAGCGCGAGCATGCCGAGCATCTCGTCGGCGCGGTAGCAGTGGTTGTGCACGAGGATCTCGCCGCGCAGCACCGCCGCGAGCGTCTCCATCGCGAGGTCGCGCGCCGGCGGATCGGGCGGGCCGTCGGACTTGCCGTCGTCGTCGGACTTGTCGCCCTTGGACTTGTCGCCCTTGGCTTCGTGGCGCGCGAGCTTCTCGCGGTACCGCTCGAGGCTGCGCTGGTACTCCTGGGCCTTGATGAACGCGCCGCGGAACCCCGCGACATTGCCCATGCGCGTGCCCGGGCCGCCCTTGTCGCCGTAGGCGCGCTTGGGGTTCTCGCCGCACGCCATCTTGAGGCCCTCGGGCGCGCCGACGAACCGCGCCTCGTCGATGCCACGCGCGCCGACGTACGTCTTCACCGTCACCGAGCGGCCGCCGATGAGGTTGGCCGAGCCCGGGAGGATCTGCATCGTCGTGACGCCGCCGGCCCGCGCGTGGTCGATCTGCGGATCCTGCGGCCAGTAGGCGTCCTGCGCCCGGACATGCGCGGTGGTCGGCGACGTCATCTCGTTCCCGTCGCTGTGCGCCGAGAACCCCGGCGCCGCGTAGACCCCGATGTGCGAGTGCGTGTCGATGATGCCCGGGGTGATGGTCTTGCCGGCGACGTCGACGACGCGCGCGCCCTTGGGCGCGTCGATCGAGGCGGCGACGTCGGCGATCCGATCGCCGCGCAGGAGCACGTCGCCGCGCTCGTAGATCACGCCGGCGGCGGTCATGACCCGGGCGCCGCGCAGCAGCAGCAGCGCGCCGTCTTCGGCGGGCGCGGTCGGCTCGGGGGTCGATGCGGTCGCGCGCGGCGGGGGCGCAGGCGAGCGACGCGGCCGCGAGGACCGCCACACGCAGGACCGCCGCGCGCCGATGCATCGGGCGTGCACGGGTTGGCATGAGCGCACCGTACGTCGTCGTCCTCGCCCCACGCAAGGGGCTGCTATGCTCCCGCGCGCATGGAATCCGGCGGAGACGACGACGCGTCGCGCGATGCACCCGGGGCTGCTGCGCCCGCGGGATCGAGCGCGCCCACGCTGTCGCGCGTGCTCATGGCCTTGAAGCCCGCCAGCTGGCCCAAGCTGCTCGTCGCCGCCGCGTTCGGTCAGGTGCTGGGCGTGATCGCGGCCGGACGCTTCGACCCGCTCGGGGCGGCCCTTGGTTTCGCCTTCACGCTCTTCGATCTCGCGTTCGTGGTGCTGCTGAACGACTACGGCGACCGCGAGGTGGACGCGCTCAAGCGGCGGATGTTCCCCGAGGTGGGCTCGCCGAAGACCATCCCCGATCGGATCCTCGAGCCGCGCTCGGTGCTGCAGCTCGGCCTCGGGGCCGGGGCCCTGGCGCTGTCGGTGGGGCTCGTCGCGGAGCTGTTCGGCGCCCGGCCCGGCGCGCTGCCGGCCGCGGCGGCGTGCATGGCGTTGTTCGTCGCCTACACCCTGCCGCCCTTGCGCCTCAACTACCGCGGCGGCGGCGAGCTGCTCGAGATGCTCGGCGTCGGCTTCGCGCTGCCGTGGTTCAACGCGTACCTGCAGTCGGGTCGCGCGGCGCCCGACGTGCTGGGATGGTTGCCCGGGTTCGCGCTGCTCGCCCTGGCGTCGGCGCTGGCCAGCGGCCTGTCCGACGAGCACAGCGATCGACTCGGCGGCAAGCGGACGTTCACCACGATGTTCGGCCCCGAGCGGGTCCGCACGGCCGTGGAGGGGATGTTCGTCGGCGCGATGCTCGTCTGGGCGGCGATGGGCAAGCTCGCGCCGCACCTCGCCGACTGGTGGACGACGGTGCCGGCGGTCGGGGTGATGAGCTGGTTGCATCGCGGGCTCACGGCGGCCGGTCGGGCGGCCGACGCCGACGAGCCCGCGGGCATCTCGCGCTACAAGCTCGCGCTGCACCGCGGTGTCTGGTGGGGGACGATCGTGCTGGCGCTGACGCTGCTGGCCCGCTGGGCGATCGGGGCCCTCGCGTGAGCCCGCTGGCGGCGCTCGACGCCGAGCTCGCGGCGAAGGATCCGTGTCGCCGCAGCCTCGCGCCGGATCGGCCGCGCGCCCACGACCTCGGCGAGATCCTCGGCCCGGCCCTCGCCGACGCGCCGACGGGGCTGGCCGACGTGTTCGTCGAGGGCACGTGCGCGTTCGTCCGCGCGCTGGCCGACGCGTTCCCCGAGAACCTCCTGTGGGATCTCGATCTGCCGCTGTCGACGTGGTGGCGCGCGGCC
Organism: Deltaproteobacteria bacterium Ga0077550; assembly: GCA_001464385.1. Lineage (GTDB taxonomy): Bacteria > Myxococcota_A > Polyangia > Nannocystales > Nannocystaceae > Xiheibacterium > Xiheibacterium aquaticum. The sequence continues at coordinate 38,015 of LNFB01000138.1, forward strand.
AAGGCCGCCGACGATCCGGTCGCCGCCGCGCGCGAGCTCCTCGGGATCGCGACCGAGCTGCAGGGGCTCTTCGGTCGGGCCACGGCGCTGCACTTTCGCTACGCGCACGACTTCCTGTACGGCTACGACTGGGCCAAGTGGGTTGGCCGTGATCCCCAGGCGCGCGCGGCCGTCGGGCCCTTCGATGCGGTGTTCCTGCGGGCGATGCGGGCGCGCGGCCACGAGCTGCTCGCGCTCATCGCCGCGGGCGGTGACGCGAAGTACCCGGCGCTGCCCGAGGCCGTGGTCCGCAACCCGTTCGCGTTCTCCCGCGAACCGGAGGCCGAGCTCGCGATCCACCGCGCGCTCGCGGCGGTGGGCAGGATCCCGGTGCCGGCGTGGCGCACCGAGGCGACCGTCTCGTGGACACCGCCGTGGGCGACGTGGCGCGAGCAGGTCGCGGCCCGCCTCGGCTACCGGTTGATCGATCCAGGGCGCGACGACGCAGACGCGAGGGGTGCATGAGCGAGTACGACTACGATCTGTTCACGTTGGGTGCGGGCTCGGGCGGCGTCGCGGCGAGCCGCCGCGCGGCGAGTCACGGCGCCAAGGTGGCCATCTGCGAGGACCGGGCGCCGGGCGGCACGTGCGTCCTGCGGGGCTGCGTGCCGAAGAAGCTCTTCGTCTACGCGTCGTCGTTCGCCGACGATCTGCGCGCCGCGGCGGCCTATGGATGGGACGTGTCGGGCGCCGTCGACTGGCCGCGCCTGGTCGCGGCGAAGCGCGCCGAGCTCGCGCGGCTCTCCGAGGTCTACGCGAAGATGCTCGCCGACGCCGGCGTCGCGTTCGTCCACGGCCGCGGCGTCCTCGTCGATCCGCACACGGTCGTGGTCGACGGTCGCCGCATCACCGCGCGGCGCGCGACCGGCGGTCGGCCGTGGATGCCCGGGATCGTCGGGGCCGAGCTGTGCATGAGCTCCGACGAGGCCCTCGAGCGCAACGAGCTGCCCCGGCACGTCACCATCGTCGGCGCCGGCTACATCGCCGTCGAGTTCGCGGGCATCTACCGCGCGGCGGGCTCGGAGGTCACGATGCTGGTCCGCGATCGCGGGGTCCTGCGCGGCTTCGACGACGACATCCGCACGCACCTCGCCGAGCAGATGCGCGGGGCCGGCATCGACATCCGCGAGCACGCCGATGTCGAGTCGGTGGTGCGGGACGGGGATCCGGGCGGGGGCCTGCAGGTCCGCCTGGGCTCGGGCGCGCCGCTGGGGACCGACGCGGTCCTGTTCGCCACCGGCCGCGTGCCGAACAGCGAGGGCATCGGCCTCGCGGAGGTCGGCGTCGCGCTCGACGATCGCGGCCACATCCTCGTCGACGAGTGGTCGCGCACCGCGGTGCCGTCGATCTACGCGATCGGTGACGTGACCGCGCGACCGCAGCTCACGCCGATGGCGATCGCCGACGGCCGCGCCTTCGCGGACACCGAGTACGGCGGCGCGCCTCGGACGGCGGCCCACGAGCACGTCGCGACCGCCGTCTTCTCGCAGCCGCCGTGCGGCACCTGTGGCCTCACCGAGGCCCAGGCGCGCGCGCGCGGACCGGTGAGGATCTTCCGCGCCCGCTTCCGCCCGATGAAGTCCGCGTTCGCGGGCAAGCCCGACACCACGATGATGAAGCTCGTCGTCGACGCCGACACCGATCGCGTACTCGGGGTCCACATGGTCGGCCCCGACGCTGGCGAGATCATCCAGGGCTTCGCCGTCGCCGTGCGTTGCGGCGCGACCAAGGCCCAGTTCGACGCGACGCTCGCGGTGCATCCCACGGCGGCCGAAGAGTTCGTGACGATGGCCAAGCCCGTGGGGTGAGTCGCGGCGGCGTCGCGCGGGGTGCCACAGTCGCCGCGGTTCGCGAGGTGCAACGGTTGCGTCGTCGACTGCCCCGACGCGCACGAGTCTCGATGCCGGAGTCGGCCGCGGCCTGTGTATACCTGGTCGGCCACGGGGAGCGTACCGACGGATGGACATGGAGGCGGCGATCGACGAGCAGGACGGGCCACGGCGGGGCCGCGAGCCCACCCATGTCGTCGGCATCGGCGCGTCTGCGGGGGGCCTCGAGGCCCTCGAGCAGCTGTTCGGGCGCATGCCCGAGCAGACCGGGGTCGCCTTCGTCGTGGTCCAGCACCTGTCGCCGGACTTCAAGACCCAGATGCCCGAGCTGCTGTCCCGGTGGACGCGGATGCCGGTCCGGATCGCCGAGCACGAGATGCCGGTCGAGGCCGATACCGTCTACGTCATGCCGCCGAACCGCGACATGATCATCTCGGGTGGTCGCTTGCTGCTCGAGCAGCGGGCCGAGGGGCTGCCCCTGCCGATCGATCTGTTCCTGCGCTCGCTGGCTGCGGAGCGGGGCAGTCGTGCGATCGGGGTCATCCTCTCCGGCACGGGCTCGGACGGCTCCCGCGGGATCCGGGAGATCCACGAGGTCGGTGGGCTCGTCATCGTGCAGACCGAGGAGTCGGCGAAGTTCGACGGCATGCCTCGCAGCGCCGTGAGCACCGGTGTCGCCGACCTCATCGTGCGGCCCCAGGACATGGCCTCCGCGGTGATCGCCCGCGCCTCGGATGCGTTGCTGCTCGTCGACGAGGGCCAAGACGCCGCGGCGGCGGTGCGCGAGGGCGGCATGCGGGCCGTGTTCGCCCTGCTGCGCGACCGCTTCCGTATCGACTTCTCGCACTACAAGCCGGGGACGATCACGCGCCGCACCGAGCGGCGGCTGCAGCTCGGCGGCGCGGCGAACCTCGCCGACTACATCGCCCGGCTGCAGACCGACCGCGCCGAGCTCGACGCGCTCTACGAGGACCTCCTCATCGGGGTCACGGGGTTCTTCCGCGACGAGGACGCGTTCCGTCGGCTCGAGACGGACGTCATCCCCGAGCTGGTCACCAACGCGCCGTCCGGCGGCACGCTGCGGGTGTGGGTCGCCGCGTGTGCGACCGGCGAAGAGGCGTACTCCCTGGCGATGCTCTTCTCCGAGGCGATCGCCCGCCGAGGCGATCCCCTCACCGTCAAGATCTTCGCGACCGACGTGCACGCCGCGTCGCTCGAGGTCGCCGCCGCGGGGGTGTACCCCGAGGACCGCGCGGTGACGGTCGGGCCGCGACGCCTCGAGCGGTTCTTCACCCGCGTGGAAGGCGGGTTCAAGGTCAGCGCCGATCTCCGGCAGATGATCGTGTTCGCGCCGCACAACCTCATCCGCGACGCGCCGTTCACCAAGCTCGACCTCGTCAGCTGCCGCAACCTCCTCATCTATTTCCAGCCGGCGATCCAGCGCAAGGTGATGGCGCTGTTCCACTTCGCGCTGAAGATCGGCGGCGTGCTCGTGCTCGGGCCGAGCGAGAGCCCAGGCGACGTCGCCGACGAGTTCGACACCGTCGACGCCCACTGGAAGATGTTCAAGAAGCGCCGCGACGTGCGGCTGCTCGCGCCGCTGCGGGCCTCGATCGCGCCCGCGCTGCGGGACGATCGGCCCGCCGCCGGGGCCGGTCGTGGCCCCGGTGACGCCGTGCTCACCGAGGTGTTCGCGCGCCTGCTCGACATCCACCTCCCGCCTGGCGTCCTCGTGAACCATCGCCACGAGATCGTCCACACGTTCGGCGACGTGGGGCGCGTGCTGAAGATGCCGCGGGGCCGCCCGTCGCTCGCGCTGCTGGATCAGCTCGAGGGCGACCTCAAGCTGGCCGTCGCCGGCGCGCTGCACCGCGCGGCGCGGTCGTCGGCCGCGATCGCCTACGACGGGATCCCCGGACTGACCGCCGATGGCCCGGGGCGCGTCGACCTCACGGTCGCGCCGCTGCACCTCGAGCGCGCGGTCGAGCCGTTCTTCCTGGTGACGCTGCGGCCGTCGGGGCACGTCGAGCCGGTGCGACCGCCGCCAGAGACGATCGGCTCCGACGAGGTGTCGCTCGCCCGCCTCGACGCCCTCGAGGTCGAGCTCCGCCACACCAAGGAGAACCTGCAGGCGACGATCGAGGAGCTCGAGGCGGCGAACGAAGAGCTCCAGGCGACCAACGAAGAGCTGCTCGCCGCGAACGAGGAGCTCCAGAGCACCAACGAGGAGCTGCACTCGGTCAACGAGGAGCTGTACACCGTCAACAGCGAGTACCAGAAGAAGATCGACGAGCTGGTCCAGCTCAACGACGACATCGATCACCTGCTGCTGAGCACCGAGATCCACACGCTGTTCCTCGACGACAACCTGTGCATTCGGAAGTTCACGCCGCGGATGGGGCAGGTGTTCCACCTCGAGGTCCGCGACATCGGGCGGCGCATCGACCACTTCGTGCACGAGCTCGACACGCCCGATCTCGCCGCGCGCCTGGCCGACGTGCTCGAGAGTGAGGCGCGGTTCGAGGCCGAGGTCAGCACCAAGAAGGGCCTGTGCTACCTGATGCGGATCCTGCCGTACGTCGGGCGGGCGGGGACCGGCGGCGTCGTCGTGACGCTGACGGACGTCACCACGATCAAGGAGTGGGAGCGGGCGCTGCTCGACCAGATCGAGCAGCGCGAGCGGTTCCTCGCGATGTTGTCCCACGAGCTGCGCAACCCGCTGGCGGGCGTCACCAATGCGTTGGCGCTGCTCGAGCGGCGGATCGGTGACGACGACAGGCTGGCGCGGCCGTTCGCGGCCGCCCGCCGGCAGTCCAAGCAGATGGCGCGACTGCTCGACGACCTGCTCGACGTCTCGCGCATCACCCGGGGGAAGATCGAACTCCAGCGGCAGCGCCTCGACCTGCGCCTCCTGGTCGAGGAGGCGCTCGAGACCCTGCGCCCGCGGGCAGAGCGACGTCACCCCATCGAGTTCGTCGCCCCGGCGAGCCCGGTGCTCGTCGACGCCGATCCGACGCGGATGTTGCAGGTGGTCGCGAACCTCCTCGCCAATGCGGTGAAGTTCTCGCCCGAGGACCAGCCGATCCGGGTCGAGCTCCGGGTCGACGGTGACGAGGCGTCGATCCTCGTCTCCGATCGCGGCGCGGGGATCCCCGCGGATCAGCTCGATCGCATCTTCGATCTCTTCGTGCAGGGCGATCAGGCGCTCGCGCGCCAGGAGGGCGGCCTGGGCGTCGGCCTCACCCTGGCCAAGGGGTTGGTCGAGCTCCACGGCGGACGCATCGAGGCGATGAGCGAGGGACGCGGGCGGGGCAGCGCGTTCCGGGTGGTCCTGCCCGCGCTGCGCGACACGGCGGCGAGGGACGCGGCCTTGCCCGCGGCGGCGCCGGTCGTGACCCAGCCGCGCCTCGCGTTGGTCGAGGATCAACGCGACATCCGCGAGCCGCTGGTCGAGCTCCTGCGCGACGATGGCTACGAGGTCGACGCGGCGCCCAACGGCGCGCTCGGCCTGGCGCTCATCCTCGAGAAGCGACCGGACGTCGCGATCCTCGACATCGGCCTGCCCGATCTGGACGGCTTCGAGGTCGCCCGCCGCGTCCGCGAGGCCCTCGGCGCTGCGGTCCGCCTCGTCGCGCTGACCGGTTACGGCTCGGACGAGGACCGCCGCAAGGTCGCGGACGCCGGCTTCGACGCGCACCTGGTCAAGCCGGTGACGCCCGAGGACGTGATCCGGGTGATCCGCGGCGACCGCTGACGGCGACCGCCCTCACGGCGATGTGGCCGAGCCGTCGGCGGAGGGTCCCTGGCCGAACCGAGCCTCGGCCTCGGCGCGCGCGGTCTCGTAGCGCGCCGCGTCGCCGCTGCGCTTCAGGTACGACAGCCACGCGATCCACACCTTGCGATCGTCCGGGGACGCCTCGAGCATGCGGGGGAGGATCGACTCGGCGAGCTCGCCCGACTGCGCCGCCGTCGTCAGGAGCATCCCGCGGGGCGGCGTGAACTCGGGCGCGGTGGTGAAGGCCTCGAGGTAGCGCGAGACGGCGCCCGGGGGCACCGCGCCGGCGCCGGCCGCCTGCCGCTGGATTTCGCCATCGAGGTAGAGGGCGAGGGCGTCGCCGAATCGCGTCACGTCGGTCGCGAGCGCGGTGGCCTCGGCATCGTCCGACGCGCGCAACGCAGACGCGGGCAACGGCTGGCGCAGCCGGAGGATCGCTGCGAGGTTGCGCGCGCCGTGGTCCACCATCCCCTCGTAGGCGACGCGGGGCGCCTCGAGCGTGAGGTACGGTCGGAAGTCGGTGTTCTGCGGGTGGTCGTCGCACAGCGCAGCGAGGCCCGCCGGGTCGAGCAGGTGGGCGCCGAGCAGATCGCGGGGGTCCTCCATCAACAGCTCGCGGTACACGGGGCGCTGCAGCTGCGCGCGCAGGGCCGCCACGTCGACGTCGAGGGCGGCGCCGCCGGTGCGGGCCACCAGCGCCACCGCGGGCGTCTGTACGTTGTAGATGCCAAGGAACGCGTGGCCCTCGGGGAACACCGCCGCGAAGGTGCACGCGACGATCGGGAGGGTCTCGGCGTCGAGCTGGTACAGCGGCAGCCACTGCGCGAACAGGCCGCCGTCGGTGAGGTGCGCGGCGATGTTCTCGAAGTGCTCGCGCGCGTAGAGGCTGCCGGCGCCGTCCTGCCCGGGGTGGAAGAGGTCGGCGACGATGACGTCGTAGCGCTCGCGGCTCGCGGCGACGAAGCGGCGCGCGTCGGCGGCGTGGAAGGTGACCCGGGGGTCCTCGGTGATCGCGGCGTTGGTCCCGGCGAAGTGCTTCAGCTCGTCGAGGACGGCGGGCACCAGCTCGACCGCGTCGATGTGCGCGAGCGCGTCGAACGATCGCACCGCGCCCAGCGTCGCGCCGGTGCCGACGCCGAGGAACAGCGCGCGCTCGGCCCCCGGCGCGAGCAGCAGCGGCAGGTGGCCCATGCGCCGCTCGCCGAAGGACATCGCGCCGCCCATGCGGAAGTGGCGGCCGATCTGCAGCCGCCGCAGGGGCAGCTTGCTGTTCGCCGTGTCGGTCTTCTCGCTGACGATGACGAGGCCCATCGCGCTCTGCCGCTCGTCGAGGACCGTCCAGCCGGGATCGGGCGCCGCGATCACCAGGGTCTTGGGCGCCAGCCCCGTGAGGGCGACCACCGCGACGATGGCCCCGATCTGGTGGACCGGCTTGAAGCGGCGGAACCACGTGAACGCGCCGAACACGAGCAGGTAGCCGTAGACCACCAGCAGGAATCCGTCGCGGTAGCCCAGCTCCGCGGGGGCCCAGACGCCGAACACGAACGGGGCGATCGCGCCGCCGGCGGTGTTCAGCGCGTAGGCTCGGCCGACGCCCCCGGCCGCGACCAGGCCCATCGCGTGGCTGAACAACGCGCCCATCAGCACGGTGGGCACCGCGAACACGCAGGCCGCCGCGGCGAGCTCGGCGACGAGGTGCGTGGCGAACGACGCGCCCTCGGGGGCGATCGACTCGACCAGCGCGGGCGTCGCGGCGAGGGCGAGCGCGGCGACGACCGTCGCGGCCGCGAGGACGAGCAGCAGCGCCGCGGCGGTGGTGGCCGGCCGCCCGCGCGACCACTTCGCGCCGTGACTCGACCACACCCACGCGCCCACGGCCGTGCCGCCGAGGTAGACCGCGAGCACGTTCGCGAAGGTGTAGATGGTGTTCTCGAGCACCTGCGACAGCACGAGGACGCCGGCGACCTCGAGGCCGACGCCGACGATGCCGGTGCCTGCGAGCAGCACGAGCAGCGGCAGCGGCTCGTGCACGTCGGGATCCGGATCCCGCGACGCGTCGATCGGTGTGGTGTCGGGCGGGCGGTGCGTGGCCGGGATCGTCTGGCCCCGCGCCCAGCGTCGGGCGAGCACGGCCGCGAGGCCGCCGAACCCGGCGAGCAGCGCCGCGCCGTGGGCGAGCCCGACCGCGGGGAGGATGACGTGCACCGTCACCAGCACCCCGAGCAGCGCGCCGATGGTGTTCGCCGCGTAGAGCCGGCCGATCCCGCGGGCGTCGTCCTCGCCCTCGCAGACCCGTCGCCGCGCCTCGGTCACCGCTGCGAGCGTTGCGCCCATGCACAACGTGCCCGGCAACATCAGCGCCGCCGCGATCGCGAGCGCGCCGGCCACCGCGCCCGGCGTGTCGTTGCTCCCCGCCATCGGCCCGAGCCACGCCGGGATCGCGCGACCCAAGGCGTGCAGCAGGTACGGGCTCACCACGGCGAAGCCCGCGGCGAAGAGCTCGAGGCGGACGAACAGCCCCAGCGGATCGGGCCCGGTCGCCGCGCGGCGGTGCCACAGCGCGGCGCCCAGGGCCATGCCGCCGAAGAAGCCCGCGAGCGTCGCGAGCACGCCGAGCGTCTCGCTGCCGAGCATCGGCGTGCACAGCCGCGTCCACACGATCTCGTAGCCGAGGGCGGCGAACCCGGAGCACACCAAGGCCGCGAGCAGCGGGGTATCGCGCGCGGTCGTCACGGGCGCCCGCAGCATACACCTTCGCCCGTCGCGAGCCGTGAAGGTTCTCACTGGTCTCCACCCGCGCGGGCGACGGCCGCAGTTGGATCACGCCTGGACCTCACCGAGGTCGTGGCGCGGCGCGCTAAGATCCGCGCCGTGAAGATCGCAGTGATCGGTGGTGGTCCGGGCGGGCTGTATTTCGCGCTGCTCATGCGCAAGGCGGTGCCCGCCCACGAGATCGTCGTGGTCGAGCGCAACCGTCCCGACGACACGTTCGGCTGGGGCGTGGTGTTCTCCGACGAGACCCTCGGCAATTTCCTGCAGGCCGACGTCGAGACGCACGAGCGGATCACCAAGGACTTCGTCCACTGGGATCGCATCGACACGCACCTCGACGGGCGCGTGATCTCCTCGGGCGGGCACGGCTTCTCGGGCATCGCGCGGCGCCGCTTGCTCGGCATCCTGCACGAGCGCTGCGCCGAGCTCGGCGTCGAGGTCCGGTTCGAGAACGAGGTCCCCGGGCCCGAGGCGTTCCCCGACGCCGATCTGATCGTCGCGGCCGACGGCATCAACAGCCGCACCCGCGACACGCGGGCCGACGTCTTCCGCCCCGACATCCTGCCCGGCCGCGCGAAGTTCATCTGGCTCGGCGCGGATCGGGCGTTCGACGCCTTCAAGTTCTTCATCGCCAAGACCGAGCACGGCGTCGTGCAGGTCCACGCCTATCCGTTCGATCGGACGCACAGCACCTTCATCGTCGAGACCGACGAGGCGACCTGGCGCGCGCACGGCATCGATCGGATGAGCGTGGCCGACTCGGTCGCGTGGTGCGAGGCGTTGTTTGCCAAGGAACTCGCGGGCGCGCGGCTGCTCGTCAACAAGAGCGACTGGATCAATTTCCGCCGGGTCCGCAACGCCACCTGGCACGCCGGCAACATCGTGCTCATCGGGGACGCGGCCCACACCGCGCACTTCTCGATCGGCTCGGGCACAAAGCTCGCGATGGAGGACTCGATCGCCCTGGTCGAGGCGGTCCGCTCGCACCGCAACGTCCCGGCGATCCTCGCCGCGTACCAGGAGTCGCGGTGGATCGATGTCGCGAAGCTGCAGCGCACCGCCGAGACCAGCCAGGCGTGGTTCGAGAACATCGGCCGGCTGCGCGACGTGCCGCCCGAGGCGTTCGTGATGAGCATGATGACGCGCAGCAAGCGGGTCACGCACGGCAACCTGCGGGTCCGCGACGCGGCCTTCGTCGACGGCGTCGAGCGGTGGTTCGCCGGCTCGGCCGGGCTCGACACGACCGGGCCGGTGCCGCCGCCGATGTTCACCCCGCTCAAGCTGCGCGGCCTCGAGCTGCCCAACCGCGTGGTCGTCTCGTCGATGTGCCAGTACTCGGCGACCGACGGCACGCCCGACGACTGGCACCTGGTGCACCTCGGCAGCCGGGCGGTGGGCGGCGCGGGCCTGGTGATGGCCGAGATGACCGACGTCTCGCGCGAGGGCCGGATCACGCCGGGGTGCGCGGGCATCTACCGCGACGAGCACGTGGCGGGGTGGAAGCGCATCACCGGGTTCGTGCACCAGCACAGCCGCGGAAAGATCGGGCTGCAGCTCGGGCACGCCGGCCGCAAGGGCTCGACCAAGCTGATGTGGGAGGGCATGGACGTGCCGCTGGCGCAGGGCAACTGGCCGCTGCTCTCGGCGTCGGCGATCCCGTACGGCTCCGGATCGCAGGTGCCCAAGGCGATGAATCGCGCCGACATGGACGCCGTGGTCTCCGACTTCGAGCAGGCCACGCGCCGCGCGATCGAGGCCGACTTCGATCTGCTCGAGATCCACATGGCGCACGGCTACCTGCTGGCGAGCTTCCTGTCGCCGCTGACCAACCTGCGCGCTGACGACTACGGCGGGCCGGTGGCGCGCCGGCTGCGGTTCCCGCTCGAGGTGTTCGACGCGGTGCGCAAGCTGTGGCCGGCCGACCGCCCGATCTCCGTGCGGATCTCGGCGACCGACTGGGCCGAGGGCGGGATCACCGACGCCGACGTCGTCGCGATCGCCCGGGCGCTGCGCGAGCACGGCTGCGACCTCATCGACGTGTCGACCGGCCAGACGGTGGCCCACGCGCAGCCGGTGTACGGGCGGATGTTCCAGGCGCCGTGGAGCGATCTGGTGCGCCACGAGGTGGGCATCCCCACGATCACCGTCGGCAACGTGCAGGACTGGGATCAGGTCAACACGCTGCTGTCCTCGGGGCGCGCGGATCTGGTCGCGCTCGCGCGGCCGCACCTCGCCGATCCGTACTTCACGCTGCACGCGGCCGCCGAGCAGGGCTTCGGCGCGCAGTACTGGCCGCCGCAGTACCGCTCGGCCCAGCCCCGCTGAGGTAGTGATGGCCGCGCTGAAGTAGCGATGGTCGCGCTGATGGCTTGACGGGGCCCCTCGGCCGCGGGTAGCCGTGCAGGGGTGATCCATCCCGACACCTACCTGCGGCGGATCGACGAGCACACCGGCTCCGGCGTGTTCGCCAGCCGGCCGATCCCGCGCGGCACCGTGGTGTGGCTGCACGACGCGCTCGACCAGGTGATCGCGCCCGAGCAACTCGACGCGCTGCCCCCGGTGCTGCGTCGACAGGTCGACCGCTACGCGTACGTCGACGGCCTCGGCCGGCGGATCCTCTGCTGGGATCACGGCCGCTACATGAACCACTCGTGCGACCCGTCGACGACGAGCATCGGCACGCTGATGGAGATCGCCCGGCGCGACATCGACGTCGACGAGGAGCTCACGTGCGAGTACGGCCTCGATTTCGTGGTCGAGGGCTTCGCGTGCACCTGCGGAGCGCCGGCGTGCCGCGGCGGGCTCATGCCCACGGATGCGCCGAGCGTGTGGCGGCGCTGGGACGAGGAAGGGGCCGCGGCGATGCGCTGGGCGATGACCGTGGCGCAGCCGGTCCTCGACGCGGCGCGCCACGACGGCCCGGGGGCGTGGATCGTGCAGGCCCTCCGCGAGCGGCGATCGATCGCGCTGCCGTCGTGGGCCGACGGCGTGCCCGGCAGCCGCTGACGCGTCAGCGGTGCGCGCGGAGGTCGTACAGCCACACCTCGCAGTAGCCCTCGGTGCCGTCGCCCTCGGGTGTGCTGCGCCAGTAGCTGCGACCGACGCGGGTGTAGCCGCGGGCGCGGAGGATCGCGAGCATCGCCAGGTGGTCCTCCCACACGACGCTGACCTCGTGGTCGAAGCGCGCCGCGAGCCACTCGGCGAGCAGCGGCCACGCCCGGCCCTCGCCGAGGATGCCCTGCGAGCGGAAGCGCGGGAGCAGCCACTCGTCGAGCTGCACGGCACCCGCGGGGACGACGACGCCCTCGCCGAGGTTGGGCTCGCGTTGCACGACGCCGGCACCGACCGGCTCGCCGCGCAGGCGGATCACGACGCCCTCGCTGCGGCGGCAGTAGGCGCGGGCGGCCGCGGCGTCCATGCGCCCGGGGAGCTCGGTCGCGGCGCAGAGCGAGGCGTCGGCCGAGGCCTCGAGCAGCATGGCGATCACCTCGGGATCGTCGGCGCCGTCCGAGAGCGCGGTGATCGTGACGCTGTCGTCGCGCATCGTCGCCGCGGGGGCCTGCTCGCCGTCGAGCACCGCCGCGATCCTGGCCAGCGAGCCGTCGCGCAGCAGGCCGAGCTCGATCTTGCCGGGGCCGCGCTCGAGCGTGAGCGACAGCTCGGCGAGGCCGAGGGAATCGCCGCCGAGGCCCGCGAAGGAATCGTCGCGCCCGATGTCGTCGCGGCGCAGCAGCGGGGCCCAGAGGTCCGCGAGTCGGCGCTCGGTCGCGGTGGCCGGGCGCTGCTCGGGCGTCAGCGTTCGCGTGGCGCTGCGCACCGCGGCGACGAGCGCCTTGCGGTCGCACTTGCCGTTGGGGGACAGGGGCAGCGCGGCCAGGGCGAGCACGCGGCTGGGCAACATCGCGGCGGGGAGCCGCTCGCGGGCGACGCGGCGCACGGCCCCGGTGTCGGCGTCGGCCGGCGTGACGAACGCGACGAGCTGATCCTCGGCGAGCACCACCGCGACGTCTTCGACCCCGGGGATGGCGCCCCGGAGGTTCCGCTCGATCTCCTCGAGCTCGATGCGGACGCCGCGGACCTTCACCAGGTTGTCGACGCGCCCGAGGTAGTGCAGCGCGCCCGCGGCGTCGCGACGCACGAGGTCGCCGGTGCGGAACACCCGATCGCCGGGGCGCGTGGGGTGCACGGGGAAGCGCACCGCCTGATCGGCGGGGCGGCGGTGGTAGCCGCGGGCGAGCACGGGCCCGCCGACGTGGAGCTCGCCGGCCTCGCCGTCGCCGACCGGCGCGCCCGCGGGGTCGAGGATCCACAGCTCGGCGCCGGCCATCGCGGCGCCGATCGGCACGCGATCGGTGGGCAGCGGGGACTCGGGGGCGAAGGCGGCGAAGGTCACGTCGCCGGTCACCTCGGTGGTGCCGTAGATGTTCACGAGCGTCGCCGTGGGGTGGGCGGTGCGGAACGCGTGCAGCAGCGGCAGCGGCAGCTCCTCGCCGCTGGTGATCCACGTGCGCAGGGGGGCCAGCGCCTCGCCGAGATCGGGCGCGGCCCGCAGCAGCGCGGCGAGGATCGACGGCACCACGGTGAGCCGCGTGACGCGGTGGCGTCGCAGGGCGTCGACGAGGCGGCCGAGATCGGCGAGCTCCTCGGGCAGCAGCACCGCGGTCGGCACCCCGTGCAGCAGCCCGGAGAACATCTCGGGCGCGGCGTCGACGAAGTTGAGCGAGCTGCGGTGGCCGACGACCTCGCCGGGCGCGAAGGGCAGGGCGTCCCAGCCCCAGCGCACGCGGTTGAGCGTCGCGGCATGGGTGCCGCAGACGCCCTTGGGTCGACCGGTGCTGCCGGAGGTGTAGAGGAGGTAGAGGAGCGCGTCGGGCGTGTCGGGCGGCTCCGGGAGCGCGACGTCGTCGTCGTCGTCGCCGTCGCCGTCGCCGACGTCGACGAGGATCGCCGGGTCGGCCCAACTCGGGGGCGAGCCCTGCGTGGCGTCGACGATGAGCGCGCGGATCCCCGCGTCGTCGGCCATCCACCGCTGACGCTCGGCCGGGTACGCGGGATCGATGGGCACGTAGGCCCCGCCGGCGCGCAGCACCGCGACCGCGGCGATCATCGACGCGGGCGAGCGCGGCACCGCGATGCCGACGGGCACCTCGAGCGCGACGCCGCGGGAAACGAGGCGCCGCGCGAGCCGCTCGACCGCCGCTCGAAGCCCCGCGTACGTGAGGCTGCCGCGGCTCGAGACGATCGCGAGCTCGCCGGGGTGGGCGCGCGCGACCGCGTCGAAGAGCCGGGCCAGGGTCATGGGCGGCGCGAAGGGTAGCGCGATGCGACCCCGCGGACGGCGCGGCCACCCTGGGCCGTCGCGGGGCGGACTACGGGGACGTGGACGGCTCGCGCCGCGGATCCACGCCGATCCGGGTCAGCGCGGCGGCCATGGTCGCCGCCATGGGCACGCCCGCGTTGCCGAGGACCACCGCGACCGCGCCGCGGGATGGCACCCACACGAGCTCGGCGAAGAAGTCGCCGGTGTTGCCCGCGTGGCGCAGGACGAGCTCGTTGCCCGAGGTCGTGACGTCGAGCCCCGCGGCGTAGCGCTCGTCCGCGCGGCGTCCGGTCGGCCGCGCGTCGGCGAGGACAGCGTCGCGCATGCGGCTGGCCCACGGCGGCGCGTCGATCGACGTCTCCGAGAGGGCGAGCGCGAACGCGATGAGATCGTCGGCGGTCGCGACGAGGCCACCCGCGGGCGCGGTGGCCTCGAGTCCGAACGCGAAGCGCTCGAAGTCCGCGCGGACGTCGAAGGCCGCCTGCGCATCGTCGATGGTCAGGTGGCCGCATGCGACGTCGCCGGTCGGATCGGGATCGGTGCGCGTGCCGTTCATGCGGAGCGGCGCGAGGACCTCGCGGCGCACCAGCGTCGGCCATGGCGCGCCGCCGCGGCGCTCGAGCCACGCGCCGGCGAGCACGTATCCGCCGTTGGCGTAGCGAAAGCCGGCGCCGGGGGGCTCGATCGCGGGCCCGACCAACGCCGCGAGGACCTCGGGCGCATCGCGTCCGCGCAGGCCCGCGTGGGCGGGACGCTCCGCGAGGCCGGCGCGGTGATCGAGGAGCGCCCGCAGCGTCGCGTCGGCGAGCGATGCGTCGAGTCCGAGCGCGCCGAGGGCAGCGGCGCCGAGTGGCGCGTCGAGGTCGACCACCGGGCTCGGGCCCTCGGCGAGTGCGAACGCGGTCGCGGCGGTGATCGCCTTGGTGAGCGAGCCGATGCGGAACGCGGTCGCGCCCGTGACGTCGCCGGGTCGATCGCTGCAGCGCACCCCGTGGGCGAACCGCAGGGCGACGCGGCCGTGCTCGGCGACGGCGACCACGACGCCGGGGATCCGACGCGCCTGCTGCTCGGCGCACGCGGCCCGCACGACCGCGGCGTCCGGTGCCGCGAGTGGCCCCGCGGCCGCGAGGCAAGCGGCCGCGTCGGCACGCGTGTCCGGTGCCGCCGTCGCGGTCGGCGGCGGCTCGCGCGGCGGTGCGTCTCGACCACAGCCGATCCCGATCGCGAGCCCGAGCAGGGACCGCATCGCCCCGCGACGCACGAGTGCAGCGTACCAGCGCCGTCAGCCCACGTCGGTCGCCTCGCCGTACCACTCGGCGCGCGCGGCTTGGAACCGGATCCGTGCGGCCCGCAGGCGCGCGTAGATCGTGTTGAGGTTCACGCCGAGCGCGGCGCCGATCTCCGGGGCCGTGAGACCCTCGATGTCGGCGAGGAAGAACACCGCGCGCTTGTCCTCGTCGAGGGTGTCGAGGAAGCGCGCGACGAAGTCGGTGGCCTCGGCCTTGGCGGCGTGGTCGTTGGGATCGCCGAGGCGCTCGGTGTCGGTGTGGGCGCCGATCCGCGACGAGGCGCGGTGCAGGCGCTTGCGCGTGTCGGCGGCGACGCGTCGCGTGATCCCGAACAGCCAGGATCGGATCGGGACCTGCGGGTCGTAGGCGGTCCACCGGCGGTGCACGACCAGGAACACGTCCTGGGCCGCGTCCTCCAGGGCCTCGGGGGGCACGCCGAGGCGTCGCAGGATCCGCCACACGAAGGCGAACTGCGCCCGGTAGATCGCCGAGAACTCGGGGTCGAGCCCGCTCACCGGCGCGCCTCCGCCGGGCAAGCACACCCAGGGGCGACGATCGTGCATCGGCAGCGCTGCGGCGTGCTGCGACGGCTCCGACCCGCGGCCTGCGTGCCGGGGGCGGAGCTCATTGCGCTGGGGTCGACGTCCACGTTCGTCCACTTCGAACCTCGAGAACCTTCTCGCGCCGTCCGGCGCTCCCACCGTCGTGCGATCCGCCGCACGACCCACTGCAAGACCTGCTGCGCCGTCCGGCGCCTACGACTCTGACGACAACCACACCGAGAACGCACCACGGGCGAGGTGCCCGACCAAGAGATCCGACGATCCGTCCCCATCGAGATCCGGCGCGGCCACCCACTGGGCGGCGTGCGGCGTCTCGAGCCGTCCGTGTTCCTGGGGGGCGCCATCGCGGTCGACGACATAGTATCGGACCTCGGGCTCGAACCCGTCGACGACGAGGGCGCCCTGCGAGCGCTCGCCCGAGGTCTCCGTCAGCGCCGCGATCGTCGACTGCGCGGGTCGATACGGCGAGACGCTGGCCATGTCCGCGGCGTCGCCGGTGCCGATCACCAGGCGCTGCTGCGAGGGTGCCGCGATCACGAGTTCGTCGGAGCCGCCGGCCGCGACGTCGCCGACGGCGATGTGCCCGGCGGCGGTCGCCGGGGCGAGCGGCGTGGCCGGGCCGAAGCTGCCTGCGCCGTCACCGAGTCGCACCGCCACCGTGTCGGCGACGCCCGCGATCCACGTGATCGCGTCGACGTGTCCGTCGCCGTCGAGATCGCCGGTGCGCACGCCGGTCGGCGTCGCGCCGTCGGTCAGCGGAATCGCCGGGCCGGGCGCGAAGCCCCGGGCCCCGAGGCCGCGCACGATTGCCATCGCGGGGGCCTGCTGCGGATCGATCCCGAACGCCAGCAGATCGCGGCGCCCGTCGCCGTCGGCGTCGAGGATCGCCGCGGTGGTGAGCACGAGCGGCAGCGCGATCGAACTCGTCGTCGCATCGCCACCCCAGAAGACCAGCGCGTTGCCGGAGCAGTCGGGGTAGATCAGGTCGTCGGTGCCGTCGCCGTCGACGTCGTCGCCCAGCGGGTACGCGCTGCAGCCGGCCCGATCGCTCGGGGCAGGGTCCGCGAAGGTGCCATCGCCGTGCCCGCGATGGAGCTCGGCGACGATCGCCCCGGTCGGCGCATCACCGACGGCGAGGACATCGATCGCGTCGTCGCCGTCGAAGTCGCCAGCGACGAGGTGCCGCGGCGCGAGCTCGGTCTCGAAGGTCCGCGGCGCACCGAGGCACGGCCCCGCGTCACCGAAGCAGCCCGACGCCTCGTCGCAGTCGGCGTGCGTCGGCCCGCAGGCGCCGAGCGCCGTGACGAGGCCGACGAACGCGGCGGGCCTCACGGCTTGGCCTCCGCGCATCCGCGGCGCGCGATCGCGGCGTAGGCGGAGTCGCCGAAGCGATCGGCGAAGGCCGTGGAGCGATCGGTGGCCTCGCGCGTGCGCCCGAGCTTGCACAGCGCCTCGATCTCGAGCACGGCGACCTCCTGCGTGAACGAGCCCTTCGCGAAGTCGCGGCGGTACCTCGCGATGGCGGCCAGGCGCGCGCCCGCGTCCCGCTCGGTCTTGATGGCGCCGAACAGCGCGATCTCGGCGGCGGCGTCGACCGGCGCGGGAGCAGGTGTGTGGCCCGCCGCGGGTCGCGACGTGCGGAGCTTGGGCTTGCTCGCCTCGACGACCTGCGTGGGCAGTGCGGGCTCGCTCGGGAGCGCGGCCTCGGGGATCGCGATCGCCGGCGGCGTCGCGATCGCGGGCGCGACGGTCGTCGGTGCGGGCTCGGTCGATCGCGGCGTCGTCGTGGGCGCGGCCACGTCCATCGCTTCGGTCGCGCTCGGGCCCGGCCGCGGGGCGAGCACGCGGGCGGTGCCGCCGAGCACGAGCAGCCCGCACGCCGCGATCGCGACGCTCAGGCCACCGGCGCGCAGCCACAGCCACCACGGGCGATCGATCGCGGGTGTCGTCGCACCGAGCTGGGCGGACAGGCCACGCAGCACCCGCGCCGCCACGGCGGGCTCGGGACTCTCGTCGACGCGGAAGCGGTGCAGCAGGGCCCGCTCGTCCGCGGTCAGGGTGGGGATCTCGTCGCGCATGGGCAGGGGTGACCGTCGCGGCGGTCATCGGGGGGCCATGGCGGGGGCGCCGGGGTTCCGTGCGGCCGGTGCTGGGTCTTTTCGGGCGCCCTGGGCGGCTCCTCACGGCGCCACGGCCATGCCAGCTTCGCGGGTCTCGGCGGCCGGTCCTGCGCCGGTTTTGGCGGTTTCACTCGGTGGGCCGAGGCCGAGGCTCGCCGCGCCGGCCCCGAGCAGGGCACCCCCGGCCACCGCCGCGAGCAGGGCGAGGCCCCCGTAGCGCCGCGGTCGGAGGGCCGCCGCGAAGGCCTCGGCCGATCCGGTGCGCACCTTCGGATCGATCGCGAGGGCGTCGAGCAGCGCGCGGCGGAGCCACCGCGGCGCGTCGCCGCGGGGCGGCGTCGGCGGGATTGCGGCGTCGTACGTCACCGCGAGTCCGTACGCCGTGGTCTCGGCGAAGGGGCGCTGGCCGTACACGGCCTCGTACGCCGTCACCGCGAGGGAGAACACGTCGCTGCGCACGTCGAGGTCGCGACCCATCAGCTGCTCGGGCGACATGTAGTGCGTCGTGCCGACGACGGTGTTCATCCGGGTCATCCGCGTGCGACACGTGTTGTCGACCTCGCCGTTGGGCGCGGTCGTGAGCTCGGAGAACCCGAGCGCGAGGCCGAAGTCGACGAGCACGACCCGATCCTCGGGCGTCACCAGGATGTTGGTCGGCTTGATGTCGCGGTGCAGGAGGTTGCAGCGGTGCACCGCGTCGAGGGCGACGGCGACGCGCTCGAGGACCGCGACGATCTGCGCGAGCGGTCGCGGACGCGCCTGCAACCATCGGCGCAGGTGCACGCCCTCGACGAGCTCGAGCGCCAGGTAGGCGCCGCGCGGATCGTGACCCATCTCGTAGAGGCCGACGACGCTCGGGTGGTGGACGCGGGCCAGCGCCTGGGCCTCGCGCCGCAGGCGGGACCACACCCGCGCATCGATCGTGCCGTGCTGCGCCCGCGCGAACTTCAGCGCGACCGTGCGACCCACGTCCGGGTCGAAGGCGCGGTAGACCACGCCCATCCCGCCCTCGCCGATGCGCTGCTCGAGCACGTAGCGACCGACACGCGAGCCGATGTCCGGGGCGCCGTCGGGCCCGGTGTCGCGCGCGTGTTGCCGCGAGCGCATCGATCGATCGTCGTGCACGGGAATCGGGATGCCCGCGCCGATCGGATCGACCTGCGTCTGCGTTTCGGTGCGCTGCATGGCCCGCGACCTGTCTGTCCCCAGACCCCGATCGTGGGGCTTGGATGCCCCGCGCGCTCGTATTTTACGGAAGTAATTTCGGCGACGATGATCGCGTCGCGATCGCGAACACGCCTACATGCGCTCGAAGAGCCCCGCTGCGCCCATACCTCCGCCGATGCACATCGACACCAGCGCGTAGCGCCCGCCGATGCGCTCGAGCTCGGCGAGCGCCGACGCGACGAGCTTGGCGCCGGTGCAACCCAGCGGGTGTCCGAGGGCGATGGCGCCGCCGTTGGGGTTCACCTTCGCCGGATCGAGGCCGAGCTTGCGGACCACCGCGAGGGCCTGCGCCGCGAAGGCCTCGTTGAGCTCGATGACGTCGATGTCCTCGAGCTTCACGCCGGTGCGCGCGAGCAGCTTCGGGATCGCGGCGATGGGCCCGATGCCCATGATCTCGGGGGCGACGCCGGCGGTGGCGAAGCCGACGAAGCGCGCGCGCGGCCGCAGGCCGAGGTCCTTGGCCAGCGTCTCGCTGGTCAGCACGACCGCGGCCGCGCCGTCGTTCATCGGCGAGCTGTTGCCGGCGGTGACGCTGCCCTTGGCGTGGAACACCGGTCGCAGCGCCGCGAGGGCCTCGAGCGTGGTGTCACCGCGCGGGCACTCGTCGACGTCGAACCGCGCGCCGCTGGCGGTGGTCACCGGCACGATCTCGTCGACGAAGCGACCCGCGGCCTGGGCCGCGACCGCGCGCTGGTGGGACTGCAGCGCGAACGCGTCCTGATCGGCGCGCGAGACCTCGAAGCTCCGGGCGACGTTCTCGGCGGTGAGGCCCATCGAGATGTAGACCTCGGGTCGCGTGCGTACGATCGTCGGGTTGAGCACGGCCTTGTTGCCGCCCATCGGCACCATGCTCATCGACTCCACGCCGCCGGCGAGTCCGCAGTCGATCGCGCCGCAGAGGATCCGCTCGGCCACGATCGCCACCGCCTGCAGGCCCGAGGCGCAGAAGCGGTTGACGGTCATCGCCGAGACCGCGTCGGGCAGCCCCGCGTGCAGCGAGATCGGGCGGGCGACGTTGAGGCCCTGCTCGGCCTCGGGCATCGCACAGCCGAGCACGACGTCGTCGATGTGCGACGCGGGCAGGGCGGGCAGGGCGGCGAGCGTGCCGCGGATGACCTCGGCGGCGTAGTCGTCGGGACGCGTGTCGACGAGGCTACCCTTCAGGGCTCGGCCGACGGCGCTGCGCCGCGCGGCCACGATGACGGCTTGGGGACGGTTCGAGTTCGTCATGGCTTCCAGTGCAAGGGCCGGAGGCCCCGAAAGATGAGTCGCGAGGGAGGGGAGTCCTCGACGGGCTCTGCCCGGCGAGGGGAGGGCCGGCGCGGCCCTCCTGGAGGACGAGTAGGGAGGGCCGGGGGGGCCCTCCTGGAGGACTAGTTCCTGAGGGGCTTGCCGGTCTTGAGGGTGTGCTCGATGCGGGCGCGGGTCTTCTCCTCGCCGCACAGGCTGACGAACGCCTCGCGTTCGAGGTCCAACAGATCCTGGGCGGTCACGACGCTGCCCGGCGGCTTCATGCCGCCCGACAGCACGTGGCCGATCTTCTCGCCGACGAGCTTGTCGTGGGCCGACGCGTAGCCGCCCCAGTGGAACAGCGCGGCGCCCAGCAGGAAGCTCGCGCCGCGGCCCGAACCGACGACGGTGATCGGCTCGTCGCGATCGGGTGGGGTGTAGCCCGCGTCCGCCAGGGCGAGCACCGTGCGCTTGGCCTGGGCGATGACCTGCATGCGATGAAAGACGATGCGATCGGTGTCGCGCAGGAACCCGATCGCGCGGGCCTCGGCCGCGCTGGTGCTGACCTTGCCCTGCGCGGCGTTCTCGAAGCCGCGGCGGACCATCGGGTACGGATCGCCGCCCTCGACCTGGCTCGCCCATGCGGAGGCGCGGCGGACGATCTCCTTGAGCCCGCCGCCGGCCGGCACGACGCCGATGCCGGCCTCGACGAGGCCCATGTACAGCTCGGCGTGGGCGACGACCGCGTCGCACGACAGCGTGCACTCGGCCCCGCCGCCCAGCGTCATGCCGTAGGGCGCCGCGACCACCGGCAGCTCGCCGTGGCGAAGATCCATGAGCGTGTCCTGGAACAGCTTCACCGCCGCGCCGAGCTCGTCCCACTTGCCGGCCGTGGCCATCGCGAGGATCTGCCGCGCGTCGGCGCCGGCCGAGAAGTTCTCGTCCTGGCTGCCGATGACCAGGCCCCGGAAGCCCCGATCGAGCAGCTTGGCCGGCGCCTCGCGGAGCATCGTCAGCACGCCCTCGTCGAGCGTGTTCATCTTCGAGCGGAACTCGAGCACCGCGATGCCGTCGCCGACGTCGAGGAGGCTCGCGGTCTTGGTGGCGTGGATCTCCGCGCCCGCGGCCCGTCGCTCCCCGAGGACGAGCACGCCCGGCTTGGCGGCGATCGGCTGGTGCGCACCACGCTGGGGATCGAACACCGTCGGTGCGGCGGGCGTGCCGCCGTACCACGTCGCGCCCTCGCCGGTCGCGACGAGCGCGACCGCGGCCTTCGCCGGCGTGATGCCCATCGCCTTCATCTGCTCGAGCGACCACGCGACGCCGACCATGTCCCAGAGCGCGAAGGGCCCGACCTTCCAGCCGTAGCCCCAGCACATCGCGTCGTCGATCGGCCTCGGGTCGTCGCAGATCGTGCCCAGACGGTTGGCCGCGTAGTTGAACAGCGGCAGGTAGGCCTTGCGCAGGAAGTCGCCGGCGCGGCCCTCGGCGCGCATCGCCGCGGCGACGCGCTTGCCGAGGTCGGGGATCTTCGCGATGTCGGCGAGCTCGGGGAACGACGGCTCGATCCGCGCGCGGTACGTCAGCGTGGCGAAGTCGATCGACTGCACCTCGGACGCGCCGCCTTGGCCCTTCACCTTCTTGTAGAAGCCGGCGCCGGTCTTGTCGCCCTTGAGGCCCGCGGCGAGCATCCTCTGCACGACGTCGGCCGTGCCCATCTGGTCGTGGAGCTCGTCGTAGTTCGGCGCGGCGGGATCGCCCGACGTCACCTTGCGCAGGTTCTCGGTGACCAGGACGCTGACGTCGAGGCCGACCAGATCGCCGAGGCGGAACGAGCCGGTGCGCGGCCGGCCGAGGAGCGGGCCGTTGAGCAGGTCGACCTCCTCGACGGTGTAGTTGCCCGCGAACGTCGCCCCGAAGGTGAGGATCGTCGACGCCACGCCGATGCGGTTGGCGATGAAGTTCGGGGTGTCGCGGCACGGCACGACGCCCTTGCCGAGCACGTCCTCGCAGAAGCGCGACAGCTCGGCGACGACGCCTGGATCGGTGTCGGGGCCGGGCACGATCTCGAGCAGGTGCATGTACCGCGGCGGGTTGAAGAAGTGCATGCCGACCACGCGGCGGCGCGCCGACTCCGGCAGCGCGGCGGCGATCGACCCGATCGCGAGGCCCGACGTGTTGGTGCCCAGGATCGCGTGGGCCGGGGCGGCGGCGGCGATGCGGGCGAACAGCGGCTGCTTGATGTCGAGCCGCTCGATGACCGCCTCGATCACCAGGTCGCTCTTCGCGACCGCGGTCTCGAGGTCGTCCTCGAGGTTGCCGACGCCGACGCGGGCGGCGGCGCCGGGATCCATGAACGGCGCGGGCTTGCCCTTCAGCATGGCCTTCAGCGCGCCGGCGGCGATGGCGTTGCGCGTCGACCTCGGAGCGCCGGGCGGCGTACCGGGCGGGACGATGTCGAGCAGTTGCACGCGGAGGCCGGCGTTCGCGAGGTGGGCGGCAATCTGCGCCCCCATGGTGCCAGCGCCGAGCACGGTCGCGAACAGCGAGTGGGTCGGTCGTCGAAGCGTCACGGCGCGCACGCTAGCAGGTCGCCCGGGCGGGGTGACGCGCAGAACGCCGCACGCCGCAACACGCCGCGAGAGGGGCCCAGGGACGCGGTTCTGTGCGGTCCGCCGGGCGCGTCGCCGGCGATGCGGCCCGTGTTCGGCCGGCCGCCGCGTGGGGCGATCCGCCGCGGTCCACTTCGGCCCTTCGCGTGCGGCGGGCCACGCCGACGACAAGCAATTTGGGAACGCCGTGCTAGCGTGTAATGCTGGGAGTGGGATCGTTCGATGCGTTCGCGTGCACGGGCAGTGGTAGCGACCCTTGGTCTGGCGGGACTCGTCGCGCTGGTCGTCGCTCGACCCGAGCCCTCCGATGCCGCGACGGCACCGCTCGACGGCGCGGCCACGACCGGCACGCTGACGATCGTGGCGCTCGGTGACACCGCGCTCGCGGCGTCGGCCTCGCCCACCCCGCCCGTCGACGCGCCCACGCCCGACTCGACCGCGGTGCTGCACGGCCTGCAGGGCGCCGCGACGGCCCTCGGCGCGCGCGATGCCGCCCGGGCCATCACCCTGGCCGATGGGCTCCTCGCCGATCCGTCGGTCACCCCGGGGTCACCGACCTGGTTCGTCGCCGGCGCCATCCTCGGCCGCGCGCACCTCATCGCGGGTCGCCCTGCCGAGGCCATCGCGGCCCTCGAGCCGCGGGTCGAGAGCAAGCAGCTGGCGAAGTTCCTCCCGCCCGACGTCCTCGGCGTCGAGCTGGCCGAGGCCGAGCTGGCGTTCGCTCGCCGCAGCGGCGTCGATCGCAAGGCAGCCGACGCGAAGCTCCAGGCGGGGGTGGCCCGCCTGCGCAAGCTCGCGAAGCTCGAGCCGATCCGCAACTTCGCCCACATGCAGGTGCTCTCGGCGCAGATGCTCGCGGCGATGAGCGACGTCAGCGGGGCACGCAAGGCCGTGGCCGCGCTCGAGGACGTCCTCGGGCAGTACCCGCACCATCCCGAGCGCGGGCGCATGTGGCTCGAGCACGCGCGCGCCCTCGATCGCGCGGGCAGGTCCAAGGACGCGATCGCCGAGCTCCGCAACATCACCATCGAGCGCGCGGGCGAGCCCGAGGGCGCCGCCGCGTGGGAGACCCTCGAGGCGATCGCGGCGCGCAGCGGCAAGAGCCCCGAGCCCCTCGGCTACGCCGAGCGCCTGGCGAGCGCGACCGCGGCCCGTCGGAACAAGCGGGCCGATGTGTCCCGCGATCTGCTGGAGCAGCTCATCGCCGATCCGGGGGTGCCCGGGTCGATCCGATCGCAGGCCGAGCGCTCGCGATCGTTCACCGCGTCGAAGCAGCGCGACTACGGCACGTGCGCCGCCGACCTGCGCAAGGTCTACGCGAGCACGGGCAGCCTCGAGGTCCGCGACGATCTGCTCAAGTGCCTCGAGAAGGGCGCCTTCTACGACGAGGCGATCGAGCTGCGCTTGTCCGACCTCGCCGGCAAGAAGGCGAAGAAGAAGGCCCAGCGCGCCCACGTGCACTGGGAGGCCCTCGACCTCGCGGTGCGCGGTGGCAAGTACGAGCGGGCCCGCGCGTTGCTGGCGAAGTACGAGAAGGACGGCAAGGCCCACGGGCAGGAGCGCGCGTGGCTGCACCCGTGGCTCGCGATGCGCCTGGGCGAGGACGCGGCCGCCATCGTCGGGTTCGCGGCGTACGAGAAGAAGTACCGCGGTGACGCGAAGAAGGCCCGCTACTTCCGCGGCAAGCTGCAGGTGCGCCAGCCCGACGCTGCCACGCGCGACGCGGGGGCGCTCGCGCTGCGACAGCTCGCGAGCAGCGATGCGCTCGGCTACTACGGGCTGCAGGCACGGCAGCGCCTGCTCGACGCCGGCCTCGAGGCGCCGGCGGTGACCAAGCTCGCGCCGGTCGCCGAGGAACTCGATCCGCCGACACGCGCCGAGGCCCAGGCGACGCTCGATCGGCTCGCGGCCGCGTACGGCGACGCGTGGCCGTCGATCGAGCGCACGCGTCAGCTGTACCTCGCGGGCTACAACGACGAGGCCCGCCGCGAGCTCCGCGTCACGGTGCAGGCCTACCAGACCCGCGGGAAGAAGGCCGGTGGCCCCCGCAGCGAGGACATCCTCGTCGGCCTCGGCTGGAAGCCCAACTGGAAGTACCCGCGCGTCGCCCCGACCAAGGCGGGCCGCAAGATGCTGCGCGACGGCGCGACCGTCGAGGCGCTGCGCGTCGGCCTGCGCGAGGTCGCGTTCGCCCTGCAGGAGCCCCATGCCTACGTGAAGCTCAGCACGTCGAAGGACGCTCCGTTCAAGGCGCGCTGGACGTTGCGCGCGTTCCGACCCGCGGTCGAGCGCGAGGCCCGGCTGCGGAAGATCGATCCGAAGCACCTGTGGGCGCTGATGTACACCGAGTCGCGGTTCCGGCCGCACGTCGTGTCGCACGTCGGGGCCCGCGGCGCGCTGCAGATCATGCCCTCGACCGCGCACCAGCTCGCCGAGCGCCTCGGCGAGACCGACGAGGGCCACTTCTTCGACACCGACCGCCTCTTCGACATCGACACGAACGCGCACCTCTCGGCGTACTACGTCGCGGAGTTGTTGGCGAAGTTCCACGGCCAGGCCCCGATGGCGTACGCGAGCTACAACGGCGGCCCGAGCAACGTGGCTCGGTGGCTGGCCGCGAAGGCCCAGAGCCCGACCAAGCTCGACATGGACACCTTCATCGAAGAGATCGCCTTCGGCGAGAGCTACCGCTACACGAAGCGCGTGATGGAAGTGCACGCGACGTACGGCCTGCTCTACGAGGGCGACCTGCCGCGGTGGGGGAACGACGTGGATCCGGCGTACGAGGACAACATCGATTTCTAGCGGGGTGCGGAAGAACGCAGAGCGTTCTTCCGAACACCCCGCTCCGTGCCCGTGCCCGTGCCCGTGCCCGACGTGGCCAACCAGCGGGCCACCGCAGGCCCGCCCGCGAGCCGGGGGTGGCCAACCAGCGGGCCACCCCAGCCCGCCCGCCGAGCAATTCCAACCGAGTCCGCCCCGGCACGCCGCTCGCACACTGACCGCGTGTGCGGGCTGCTACGCTAGACGACGAGACGGCGCCGGCACGCGACCCCGGTGCACCCCCATGGCCATGGCGACGCGTCCCGACTCCTCCCGATTCCCCGCGCCCGACGAGCGCTTGGTCATGCCCGAATGCGGCTACGAGATCGTCGGTGGAGAGGTCTTCTCCGTGAGTCCGGCCCACGAGCCGCACGGGAGTCGCCACTCGAAGTTGTCGGCGCTGCTCGAGGCATACGCTGGCGCGGCATACAACGCCGCGAGCGACATGCTCACCCGGACGGGGCAGCGCGAGGACTTCGCCCCCGACGGCAGCGTCTACCCGATGGCCCGCGATCCGATCACGGGCGGGCGTCAGCTCGAGGAACTCGCGTTCGAGGTCGTGTCCAGCGAGTCGCTCGCGCATGCGGGCCGCAAGGCCGCGAGCCTGATCCGCCGCGGGGTGAGACGCGTGTTCGCGATCGATGTCGAGCGCGAGCGCGGGCTCGAGTGGTCGACCGCGACCGATGGCTGGGAGATCCTCGGGGCGGACTCCGTGATCGACGACCCGGCCCTCGTCGCGCCGCTACCGGTGCGGGACCTGGTCTCGGCGGGCAGCGCCGACGATGCCGTCGCGCGGGCGCTCCTTGCGAAGGGCAACGCCGTCGTGCAACGGGCGCTCGCGACCCGTCATGCCGAAGGAAAGGCCGAAGGAAAGGCCGAGGCCATCATCGCAGTGTTGGCCGCGCGCGGCGTGCCGCCGAGCGAGGCGGAGCGCGCGCGCATCCTCGCGACCCGCGACGACGCCACGCTGCAGCGCTGGCTCGAGGCCGTCGCTCGCGGCGCCGATGCGCAGACGCTGCGGTGATCCGCGGCGCCGCGCCGCCGTGCTAGCGTCGTCGCACCGATGGAAGACCGCATCGTCGAACTCGAGATCAAGATCGCGTTCCAGGACAAGACGCTGCGCGAACTCGACGAGGTCGTGACGGCCTATGCCGCCCGCCTCGACGCGCTCACCCGGGAGCTCGAGGCGCTGCGCCAGCGCGTGGACGGCTCCGGCGAAGGGGCGGAGATCGTCGACGAGCGCCCGCCGCACTATTGACGCCGACGCTTGACCTGCCGCACGGCCCCCGGCCTGGCCGGCCGCGCGGGGATGCACTACGCTCCGCCCCCGCCGATGTTCAGCGCCGAAGTCCAAGCCATCTTCTCCGAGCTCGGTCTGCCACTGCCCCAGGGCGGCAAGGACCTCGCGGTCGTCGATCCGTCGAACGGACAGACCATCGCCGAGCTGCCGCTGTGCACCCGCGCCGAGTCCGACGCCATGGTCGCCCGCGCGTGCGAGGCGTTCGTCGGCCTGCGCGAGGTCCCGGGCCCGCGCCGCGGCGAGCTGGTCCGTCGCATGGGCGAGCGCCTCCGCGCCGCCAAGGAGCCGCTCGCGCGCCTCGTCACCGCGGAGATCGGCAAGGGCATCGAAGAGGCCCGCGGCGAGGTCCAGGAGATGATCGACATCTGCGACTTCGCGACCGGCCTGTCCCGCACGATCGGCGGCCGCACGCTGATGTCCGAGCGCCCCGGTCACCGCATGATGGAGTCGTGGCTGCCGCTCGGCCCCGTGCTGTGCATCAGCGCGTTCAACTTCCCCGTGGCGGTGTGGTCGTGGAACGCCGCGATCGCCCTGGTCTGCGGCGACCCGGTGGTGTGGAAGCCGAGCCTCAAGGCGCCGCTGTCGGCGATCGCCACCCACGGTCTGCTGCAGCCGATCCTGGCCGAGGCGGGCCTGGGCGAGGCCATGCAGCTCGTCATCGGCTCCGA
>LNFB01000139.1 GCA_001464385.1 Deltaproteobacteria bacterium Ga0077550
TGTGTGCGGTCGGGCAGCGGGCGCGGCCAGGTCTGGATCGGGACGGGGGCGGCGCGGCCGCGGTGCTACGGTGAGACCTTCGCCGCCGCGAAGCCGTTTCCGACGACGACGAGATGTCGAAGCGTTGTTGGCCGTGCTCACCGATGCGGCACGCGCGTCGTTCTGGCGACGTCCGTCGCGGCCAGCGTTTCCGCGGCACCGGAGTCGTGCGACGATACGGCCATGCGGCGCGTCGTCCTCTCCTCGGTGTTCTTGACGTTGGGTTGCGGCGATGGGGACTCGGAGAGCGGCGACACGCCGTCGACGGTGACCGCCGCGGGGACACAGGGCGACACGGATGGCGAGGGCTCGATCACCGCGGCGCCAGAGACGGGCGTCACCTCCGACGACGCGTCCGGGACCGATCCCACGGTGACCACGAGCCCGACGGATCCCACCACCGACCCGACGGATCCGACGACCGATCCCGACGACACCGGCGCGCCGACGACCGGCGGTGGCGAGGTCGTGCTGCCCCCGCCAGATGGCGGCCTCGACTACCAGCTCGGCGGTGCGTATGCGCCACCCGACGGTGTGCAGATCGTGTCGCGCGATCGCAACGAGGCGCCCGCGCCCGGCCTCTACAACATCTGCTACGTCAACGGCTACCAGGCCCAACCCGACGAGAACGACTTCTGGCTCGAGGAACACCCCGACCTCGTGCTCCGCGACGGCAACGGCGATCCGGTCATCGATCCGGACTGGGACGAGATGCTGCTCGACATCAGCACGCCCGAGAAGCGCACCGCCCTGGCAGCGATCGTCGGCGGCTGGATCACTGGCTGCGCCGAGGCTGGCTACCAGGCGGTCGAGATCGACAACCTCGACACGTACTCGCGCTCCGACGGTCTGCTCACCGAGGACAACGCGGTCGAGTTCATGACGCTGCTGTCGGCCGCGGCCCACGACGTCGGCGTGGCGATCGCCCAGAAGAACTCCACCGAGATCCTCGGTCGTGCCGGCGAGATGGGCACCGACTTCTGCGTCGCCGAGGAGTGCAGCGTCTACGACGAGTGCGGCGACTACGTCGACGTGTACGGCGACGCGGTGCTCATGATCGAGTACGGCGAGGCGGACTTCGCCCAGGGCTGCGCCGACTACCCCGGGCACTCCATCGTGCTGCGCGATCTGTACCTGACGACGCCGGGCGACGCGGACTACGTCTACGACGCCTGTTAGGTTTCCAGGGGACTAGGCCGGCGCCTCGGGGCGGGGGCCGTCGCGGCGCGGCCGATCCTCGTCGAGCAGGATCACCGGCAGCGGCTCGCCGCGGCCCGGGCTCCAGTGCAGCAGCTCGCCGGTGCTGTCGCGCACGCGCAGGAAGGTGAACTGCACCCGCTCGCGCGGCAGCAGCACGTCGTGGGTGAACACGGCGATCCAGGTGCCGGTGTTGAAGTACCACGAGCTCCGGTCGCCGACGCCGACGTTGCGCCACAGAACCTCGTCGTGGCTGTGGCCGAAGCTCACCACCGGCACGTCCACGAGGCGCGCGAGCTCGGCGGCGGCGCGGCGCATGGGCTCGGGTGGCACCGCGGCGCCGCCTCGCAGCAGCGTGTAGGCGAGCGCGCCGAACAGCATCACCAGGAAGAAGAAGCTGAACATCAGGAACAGCGCAGCCTTGCCGACGAAGCCGAGCGTCACCTGGTTGATCGCGTGGTAGCCCGCGAACCACGTGCCGAGCACGAGCGTGCCGATGAGCAGCGCCGCGCCGGTGGCCTTCAGCGCCTGCCAGCCGAAGCCGCGGATCGCCTGGACCAGGTCGGTGTGTGTGTCCTTGAGCTTGTCGATCGTGAACAGCGTCTGGCCGAGGCCGCTGGTCTCGGCGAGCTCGGCGAGCTCGCGGGCGTGGTTGTCGGCGATCCGCGTGCGCGCCCGGGACGGATACTTGAGCACGCGCTTGACCACCTGCCACCAGAACCGCCAGTGGCTGCGCACGATGCCGAGCAGCAGCGCGGGGTTGTTGACCGACAGCCACTTGAGGTAGCGGGCGTTGGCGCGGGTGCTGGGCACGATGAACGTGATGTGCCCGAACGCGTTGTAGAGGTACCGCTGGAAGAAGTTGCCCAGCGGGTTGTCGAGCTCGGCCTCGTGGACCGCGTCGGGCAGCGACACCAGGCCGCGGCGCAGCGGGAAGCGGAACGCGTTCTCGGGGTCGTACTGGCAGCCGTGCTCGATCCAGACCCGGCCCGGTTCGTGGTGGAACCACGGCAGGAACTTCAGGTGGGCCAGGGCCGCGGCCGTGCCGTCGGCGTCGGCGAACTCGCCGGCGGCGACCAGCGCCTCGCGCATCGCCTGCTGCACCGGCTCCCACTGGATCTCGATGTCGTGGTTGCCGGGTAGCACCAGCACGTCGTACCCGGCGGCGAGGACCTTCGCGATCGCCGAGCAGAACCGCGGGTGCCCCTCGAGGATGCGGGCGAGCTCGGCGGCCGCGCGGGACGGCGTCAGCACCGGGGCGAAGGTCGAGCGCTCGAGCCGGGTGCGCTTGCGGGACTGGGTCTCGCCGGCGTCGACCTCGTCGGGCAGGGGCACGGCGTCGAGGCGCAGCAGATCGAAGGTGTCGCCGTTGAGGACCAGCTTGAAGTCGCGGCCGGCGGCGCGCGCGTCGGTGATGATCCACTCGCAGAACCGGCGGAAGTCGTCGTCGTAGAAGAACGCCTCGAGCTCGTAGTACCGCCCGGACTCGGGGTTCTTGCCCCGGCCGATGTGGAGATCGCTGACGACGATGAGATCGTGCATGCCGAAGTTCGAGTCAGGGGGCGAACGCCGAGGTGGGGCGCAGGCGCAGGCGGAGCGCCGCGAAGGCGACCGCGAGACCGGCCGCAGCCCCGAGGCCCGAGGCCGATGGTTCGAGTTGCTGTCCGTACCATGCCACGAGCCCGACCGTCGCGGTCTGCCGCGCCATGTCGAGCGATGGCGCCCAGTCGCGGCGCTCGACCAGGCCGGCGAGCGCGGCCAAGGTCGCCAGGACGACGACGCCGGGGAGGATCATCTCGAGCTTGGGCACGCCCGGCTCGAGCGACAGGTAGATCCCGCTGAGGACGAACGCGATCCAGAAGTGCACCACCACGTAGCGGGTGAGGTTCCGCGGCGCGCCGGGATCGTACTTGGTGTAGCTCGCACGGTCGACGGGCTTGGGCGCGGGCGTCGGCCCGAGCGCGGCGGGCTGCCAGCCCGGGTGCGACCACCACACGCGCACGCGGTCGCCCAGCCGCGGGAACTTCGACGCCGTGCGCAGCACCTGCACGTAGTACTCGAGGTTGGCCCACAGCGGGTTGAGGCTGCGCAGCGGCGTGGTCACGCCGAACACCACGGGGGCGACCTCCGGCTGGTAGGTGCCGAACCACTTGTCCCAGAGGATGAAGACGCCGCCGTAGTTCTTGTCGAGGTACTCGGGGTTCACCCCGTGGTGCACCCGGTGGTGCGACGGCGTGTTGAACACGCGCTCGAACGGACCGAGCGATCGCACCAGCTCGGTGTGCGTCCAGAATTGGTAGAACAGGTTGAGCGCGTACATCGTGACCCACACGTGGGCGGGCACGCCGAGCAGCGCGAGCGGGGCGTAGAAGAAGAACGCCGTGGTGAGCTCGAGCGCGGGCTGCCGCAGCGCCACGGAGAGGTTGAAGTCCTCGCTGTGGTGGTGCACCACGTGCACGGCCCACAGGGCGTTCACGACGTGGCTGAGCCGATGCCACCAGTAGAAGGCGAAGTCGATGCCGAAGAACGCGATGACCCAGGGCCACGGGCTGCCGCTCGAGAACTCGACCAGCCGCCAGTGGTCGTAGATCCAGGCGTAGGCGACGATCGCGACCGCCTTGAGGAAGACCTCGACGACCTGCGAGGCGACCCCCGTGCCGAGGTCCGACACCATCGTCGGCAGGTGATAGACCCGCGCGCGACGCCGCCGGGCGACGAGGGCTTCGACGATGATCCCGACGATGAAGAACGGGACCAGCAGCGGGATGATGTTGTCGCCCATGGCGCCGCGGTGCGCGCCTAGCGTAGCAGGTGTCGCCCGATCAGTTCAGGCCGTAGGGCGTGCTGAGCGAGAACGCAGCGATCTCGGCGTCGAACTGCTCACCCGCGTCGGTCACCATCTGGTAGGTGCCGTGCATCGTCCCGAACGCGGTGCCGAGCGGGCAGGCCGACGTGTACTCGAAGGTCTCGCCGGGGCGCAGCACCGGCTGGGCGCCCACGACGCCGGGACCGCGGACCTCCTCGGTCTCGCCGTTGGCGTCGGTGATCACCCAGTGCCGACTGATGAGCTGCACCGTCGTGCCGCTCTGGTTGGAGATGCGCACGGTGTACGCGAACAACCAGCCGCCGCGCTCGGGGTTGGATTGCTCGGGCACGAAGCGCGACTCGACCCGCACTTCGACTCCTCGGGTGGTTGCTTCCGATGTCGACACGTCGCGGCGAATCGTAGGGTCGACGCTCGACGCGGTGCAAGGGTGCGCGCCGCGGTCACGTCGCGCGGCGCCGTGCCGCCCGGGGCTGCCGTCGGAGCGCTAGCGCCATCGGCGCGGCGGCGGCGGCGGGGCGAAGCGGCCGGGGAACGGATCGGCGTCGTGGCGGCGCCGGAGATCTCCGGTGTCGAACGCACCTCGTTCGCGGAAGAACGCGGCGCCGACGACCCCGATGTTGCGCGGCCGTCCGGTGCGGTCGGCGTAGCTGTCGTCGATGCTCGAGAAGCGGAAGGCCGCGACGCTCTGCCCCGACGTGCGCCAGCCGTCGATGACCACGCTCGAGAAGGCGTCGACGATGTAGCCGCGCTTGTGGAAGCCCGCGTCGTCGCCATCGATCACGTCGAGGCCGTCGACCGACGCGACGACCTCGAGCCGCGCGCTGCTGTGGTTCTCGACGCCGAGCCGATACGCCTCGCCGTCGCGGCCGATCGCGTAGCGCCGCCCATCGAGCTGCGCGGCGGGGAAGCTGCGTCCGGCGTCGTCGACCAGCGCGAGGGCCACGAGCCCGTCGGGGCTGGTCACGCGCGACTCGAGGCCGCCGCGGCTGTCGATGGCGATGCTCCCCGCGGTCGAACGCACGCCGTCCAGATCGTTGTAGAAGACCGCGAGCTCGACGTCGGGGATGTTGCTCGCTCGCACGAACGGCGCGTCGACGACGGCGCTGAAGCGCTGCTCGCCGAAGCTGGTCCCGAGGCCGCGGGGCTCCGGCCGACGCAGCGCGTCCCCGTCGTCGAGGCTGGGGCTGGGCGAGGGCGCGTTCGCGGTGACCTCGGCGTCGCGGGGGGCTGTGTTCGCCGGGGAACCGAAGTCTCCGCGGGTCGCGAGCTGCTCGCTCCCCGAGGGACGCGTCGCCTCGCCGAAGCCGCCCGAGGGCGCCGCCTTCTTGTAGGAGCAGCCGCCCGCGGCGACGAGGGCGAGGGCGAGCGCGCCGATGGAGCGCGTCGCGATCGAGCGCGTCCAAGTCGAACGCGAGCAGGTCGGGCGTAGCATGGGGACACCTCCGTCGGCCGCCCGAACGCCCCCGCGTCGCGGGCCCTTACACGGCCGCGCGCCCCTGCATCGCCCGGGGGCGGTTCAACCGCAGTCGATGGCCGCGGCCTGGGGCTCGAACGCGTAGTTGGTGGTGCCGTCGCCGATCTGCCCGGAGGTGTTGGTCCCCCAGCACTGCACCCGCCCGTCCTCGCCGAGCACGCACGTGTGCGTGACGCCGCCGGTCACCGCCACGACGCCGACGCCGACCTCGACGCGCACGGGCACGAGGGTGTAGCCGTCGAAGCCCATCCCGTCGGGCTCGAGCATGAGCTGGCCCTGGGCGTTGCTGCCCCAGCACCACAGCGCGCCGCCGTCGTCGATCGCACACGTGTGCTGATCGCCGGACTCGATCGCGATCGGCACGCCGGCCTCGGGCGGCCACGCGACGGCGACCACGGCGAAGGAGTCGACGCCGAGACCGTCGCCGAGCTGCCCCTCGGTGCCGCGACCCCAGCACGAGATGGCCCCGGAGTTGGTCAGCGCGCACGCATGCGTGCGCCCGAGCGCGACCGCCGAGACGTCGGCGACGGGCATCACCGTCGGCGCCGCCATCGTCGGCGCGACCATCGGATCGGTGGCGATCTGGCCGCGGTTGTTCTGCCCCCAGCACGACAGCGCGCCGCTCTGCACGATGCAGCCGAAGTTGCCGCCCTGCTCGAGCGACGACACCGGGCCGGTCGCGCTCACGACGGGGCCGGGCCCGGGATCGACGCCGGTGAGCTGGCTGCTGCCGTTGGCCCCCCAGCACGACATCGACACGCCGTCGGCGGCGCAGGTGTGCGAGATGCCGAGGGCCACGTGATCGGCCGAGGTCACCCACGACGCCGCCGTCGTCGGCGCGTTGGACTGCGCCAGCGCGGGATCGACCTGGTTGCTGTCGTTGGCGCCGAAGCAGCGGATGTTCCCCTGCTCGGAGCGGACGCAGGTGTGATCGACGGCCCGGATCTCGCGGATCGGATCGCCGGGCGCGACCGCCAGCGCGGGCACCGGCGACGCCTCGAAGGGGTTGGCCGAGTCGCCGAGCTGTCCGCGATCGTTCGCGCCCCAGCACAGCACGCCGCCGCTGTGCAGGACGACGCAGGTGTGGCGCTCGCCGGCCTCGACCTGCGCGACGCAGCCGCACGCCGTACCGAGGCACTGCAGGTCGGCGCCACAGCTCGGCCCCGTCGCGCAGCACGGCTGGCCGGCGGCCCCGCACGCGTCGCCCGTGTCGGTGCCACCGTCCGAGCTCGAGCCCGACGTGCTGGGATCGAGGGTGTCGTCGGTCGTCGCGGTGATCGTCGAGTCGAGGCTCGTCGGTGACGTCGAGGGATCGGGCAGCGTCGTGGAGCTGCCGCCGAGATCGACGCAGGTCCCGGCGACGTCACCGTCGGCGTGGTCGTCGTAGCGCAGGCCGTCCGGGCAGCCCGCGTCGGGGTACGCGCAGTGGCCGCCCGCGGCACACACCCCGCCGTCGCCCGCGTCACACTGGGTGTCCTGCTCGCAGGCGAAGCTCGCGAAGTCGAGACAACCACCCCAACCGCCCAGGAGCGCGGCCGTCACGGTCGCGATCGCCCAGCGTCGTCGGGGGCCTCGCATGCCGGCGCATCGTAGCAGACCTGCGGCGACGTCGAGGGTCCGTGGGGCGCGCGCACCCGCCTGGTTTGCCGAGGCCGTGGCCGCGGGGCTAGGATGGTCGCGAAGATGGTCGAACCCGCCTTCGTCTCGGGCCCGGCAGATCGGCTCGGCCGCTACGAGCTCCTGCGCCGCCTCGGCTCGGGGGGCATGGCGGAGGTGCACCTCGCCCGCGCGGCCGGGCTCGAGGGCTTCCAGAAGCTGGTCGTGCTCAAGCGGATCCTGCCGCACCTCTCGGCCGATCAGGAGTTCGTACGGATGTTCCTCGCCGAGGCGCGGCTGGCCGCGATCCTCGACCACTCGAACGTCGTGCAGGTGTTCGACATCGGCAAGGAGGGCGCCGACTACTTCTTCACGATGGAGTACGTCTACGGCGAGAACCTGCAGACGATCCTCCGCGCGATCCGGCGCAAGGGCGACGCGCTGCCGCTCGAGCTGGCGATCGCGATCGCCATCGGGGCCGCGACCGGCCTCCACTACGCCCACGATCGGGTCGGCTTCGACGGGATGCCGCTGCAGATCGTCCACCGCGACGTCTCGCCGACCAACGTGATGGTCACGTACGACGGCTGCGTGAAGGTGGCCGACTTCGGCATCGCCAAGGTCACCTCGCGGACCGACGTCACCCGGGCCGGCATCCGCAAGGGCAAGGTCCCGTACATGTCGCCCGAGCAGTGCCGCGCGCAGCCGCTCGATCGGCGCAGCGACGTCTACGCCCTCGGCATCGTGCTGTACGAGTGCGCGACCATGGGCCGGCTCTTCGACGGCGACAACGAGTTCGGCGTCATGAACCGCATCGTCAACGGCGACGTGCCGCTGCCGTCGACCAAGCGCCAGAACTTCCCGAAGGATCTCGAGCGCATCATCATGAAGGCGCTCGCCAGCGATCGCGATCGGCGGTACGCCAGCGGCGCGGAGCTGGTCGCCGACCTCGAGCGCTTCGCCCGGGAGCGCAAGCTGCGGGTCAGCGCGGCGGCCCTGGGCGAATTCATGCACGCGCTGTTCGAGCCGCGGCCGTTCCCGTTCGGGGCGCTGCTCGGCACGCCGAACCAGCTGGCGTCGTCGTCGTCGTCCACGGGGGAGTACAGCGGCGGTCGAGCGTCGAGCTCGGTGCCGGCGGTGCGCATGCCCCCGGACGTCACGCCGTCGTCGCACCCGTCGATGACGACGTCGGGCCGCTCGCGATCCCAGATGGGCTCGCAGGTGGTGGGCTCGGTCCAGCAGTCGAGCAGCCTGATGCGCGGGGTCGCGATCGGCCTGGGCGGGGTGGCTGCGCTCGCGCTGCTCGGGCTCGGGGGCATGTGGGCCTTCGGGGCCCGGACGCCCGAGGGCACCGCGCCCGCCACGACGGCGCCCGCGGGCATCGGGACCTCGGTGACGACCCCGGCCGCGCCGGCGGTGGCCCCGGTCGCTGCGCCGACCGCTGCTCCGGTCGCGGGCACCCCGGCCGCGCCGACGCTCGTGCCGAGTGACGCCGCACCGAGCGTCGCCGTGCCGACCGACGCCGCACCGAGTGACGCCGCACCGAGTGTCGCCGCACCGAGTGTCGCCGCACCGAGCGAGGCCGTGCCCAGCGTCGACGAGGCCGTGGTCGTCGTCGACGACGGTGGCGCGCCGCGTCCGCGCAAGAAGACGACGGCGCCGAAGAAGTCCGGCGACGCCAAGCCGAGCGGCGAGCCCAAGCCCGACCTCGACGCCTTCTTGCCGCAGTGAACCCAACGAGCGATCCATGAGCGCCCTCGCCCTGTTCGCCTTGACCCTCGCGCTCGCCCCGGAGCCGCTGCTGCGTGATCCGCAGGCGCGGGCCGCCTTCGACGCGGCCCAGGAGGCGTTCGCGGCCAAGGACTACGCCGAGGCGAGCAAGCAGCTCGAGCGCGCGTACATGCTCGAGCCCGAGCTCGACCTGCTGTATCCGTGGGCGCAGGCGGAGCGCAACCTCGGCCGCTGCGAGAGCGCGATCGACCTCTACCAGAAGTTCATCGACGGCGGCCCCAACCAGCGGATGATCGAGACCGCGAACCAGAACATCGCGCGGTGCGAGGAGTCGCTCGCCGCCGCCGGCGCGGCCGAGCCTGTGCCCGAGCCGCCGCCGCAGACGGACGACGAGCCGCCACCGCCGCGCGTGGATCCGGTGCGCGACGAGGATCCGGCGCCCGCGAAGCCCGTCGGTCGCGACGTCGCCGGCGGCGTGCTGGTCGGGCTCGGGGGCGCGGCGATCATCACCGGCGCGGTGCTGCTCGGCATCGCCGGCAAGCAGGCGAAGACCACCGCCGACGCGAACGACAACTCGACGTACCTCGACATGCGCGACCACGCCAAGACGCTCAACGGCGCGGGCATCGGGGTCCTCGTCACGGGCGGCGTCCTCGTCGTCGCCGGCGCGGTGCGCTACGGTGTGCTGGCCCGCCGCCGCAAGGACTCCGCGGTGGCGGTGGGGTGGAACGGCACCGGCGTGAGCCTCGCCGGTCGGTTCTAGGCGCCGGCGCGCTACACTGCACGGCATCGTGCGAGGACGGCTCCCCCTGCTCGTGTTGGCGCTGGTCGCCGTCGAGGTCTGGTTGCTGTTCGTGCTCGGCCATGCGATCGGCGGGCTGGCGACGTTCGGCGTGCTCGTCGGCGGGGCGGTCGTCGGTGGCGCCGTGGCCCGCGGCGCGGGTCGTCGCGCGTTGCTGGCGTGGCAGCAGGCGAGCACCACCGGCGCGCTGCCGGGCGAGGCGCTCGCCGGCAACGCGATGCTGGTCGTGGCCGGCGCGCTGCTGATGATCCCCGGCGTGCTCACGGATGTCGTCGGCCTGGCGCTGCTCGTGCCGCCCGTGCGGCGCGCGCTCGCGGGGCGGGTCCGGCACGCGCTCGAGGCCCGGCTGCGCGGCGGCGCCGGCCTCGGGGCGGGGTTGGGCGCTGGTCTCGGCGGCTTCGCGGCGGCCCGTGGCGTCGCGCCCGGCCGCGTCATCGACGTCGATCCGGCGAGCGTCCGAGACGTCGACGAGTAGCTCACGCGTCCGAGACGACGACCGTCACGGTGTTGCTGCCCTGATTGGCGCACACCAGATCCGGCAGCTCGTCGCCGTCGAGGTCCCCCGTCGCGATCGCGATCGGCGTGACGCCCGTGACGATCTGCGCGACCTCGACGAAGGTGCCGCCGCCGTCGTTGGTCAGCAGTCGCAGCGTCGCGTCGCCGGTGCTCACGACCACGAGATCGAGATCGCCGTCGACGTCGAGATCCACCAGCGCCAGATCGGTGGGGCCCACGGCGGTGGCGAAGGGCAGCGCGGCGCCGAGGCTGCCCAGGCCGTTGCCGAGCAGCCGGGTGATCGAGCCCGAGCCCTCGACCGCGATCGCGTCGCCGAGGCCGTCGCCGTTGACGTCACCGCCCGCGACCGCGCGGGGCTCGTCGCCGACCGGGAACGACACCGCCGCGCCGAAGAGCCCGAGGCCGTTGCCGAGCAGCAGGCCGATCGAGTCCGCGCCCGCGTTCGCGACCAGCAGATCGAGGTCGCCGTCGTCGGTGACGTCGGCCAGGGCGAGGCCACGGGGCGTCGCTCCGACCGCGTAGGGGACCATCGCGGCGAACGGGACCTTCATCGCGAGCAGCACCCCGACGGTGTTGTCGGTGCTGTTGACGACCACGACGTCGTCGCGCCCGTCGCTGGCGAAATCGGAGCTCGCGGCCGCGACTGGGCCCATGCCGGTGGCGAAGTCGCCGCCCGCGGTGAAGCTGCCGTTGCTCGCGCCGCGCAGCCAGCTCACCGTGTTCGCGCCCGAGCCCACGGTCACGGCGTCGGTGTGGCCGTCGGCGTCGTAGTCGCCGAGGGTGACGGCGACGGGCGCGAGCCCGGTGGCGTAGGCGGTGCGGACGCCGAAGCCGCCGGCCCCGTCGCCCAAGCGCAGGGCGAGCTGCGCGTCGTCGCGATTGACGGTGACGAGGTCGAGGGCTGGGTCGCCGTCGACGTTGCCGAGCGCGAGGTCGCTCGGGGCCGCACCCATCATCAAGATCGTCGGCTCGCCGAGGCACAGCAGGCCGGGCTCGGCCACGCCGTTGCCGCACGCGGCGGGCCCCGTGGTCGTGTCGCCCGATCCGTCGGTGCTCGTGCCCGGGCCGGTGGTGCCGGGGTCGGCGACGCAGGTGCCGCCCGCACACACGGCCCCGTCGACGCAGGTGTCGCCCGGGCCGCAGGGGCAGCCGGCGATGGGGCTCGGGCAGCCGGGGGCGTCCGTGGTGCTGCCGTCGCCGGTGGCCGAGCTGGTCGCGGACGTGGCGGTGGTGGTCGCTGCGCCCGAAGTGTCGCCGTCGCCCGCGACATAGCAGCCGCACAACACGAGCGCGGTCGCGAAGGTGGTCGAGATCGATCGTGCGCGCGGCATGGGTCTCGCCCGGAGCCCGGGCTGCTGCGTACTGTGCCGCACGATCGCGCGCGCGGCAAAGTTGGAGCAGGACCGGCCGCCTGCTAGCGTATGCGGCACGCCTCGAGCGCCCCGCCATGTGCCGCATCTTCGGGTTTCGCTCGGTCATCCAGAGTCAGGTCCACCGCTCCTTGGTGAGCGCCGACAACGCGCTGATGCAGCAGAGCGGTCGACACCCCGACGGCTGGGGCGTCGCCTACTACAACGCCGGCGCGCCGCACGTGATCAAGAGCGTCGCGACGGCGATGGACGACAACTTGTTTCGCCGGGTCTCGGGCATCGTGACCAGCGAGACCGTGCTCGCCCACCTGCGCAAGGCCACGCAGGGCGGGCTGTCGATCATCAACACGCACCCGTTCCAGTACGGCCCGTGGGTGTTCGTGCACAACGGCAACGTCGGTCGCTTCGCCCAGATCCGCGACGAGCTCATCGCCCGGATCCCTCCGGTGCTGCGCCGCTACATCCTCGGTGACACGGACAGCGAGGTGTTGTTCTACCTGTTGCTCGGCAACATGGCCCGGCGCTGCGACCTCGCCCGGCCCGGCTATCCGATCGCCGAGGTCATCGCGGCGATCCGCGAGACCGTCGCCGAGATCGTCGCGCTCGCCGGCCCGATCTGCGAGCGCGACGACGGCCCGCCCGACTCGACCTTCCTCACGTTCGTCCTCACCAACGGCACGACGATGGTCGCGCACCAGGGTGGCAAGGGCCTGCACTTCACGACGTACAAGCGCCGGTGCCCCGATCGCGACACCTGCCCGAGCTTCGGCCCCGAGTGCGAGAGCCCGAGCGCCGACGGGTACGTCAAGCACCTGGTGGTCTCGAGCGAGCCGCTGCAGGGCGAAAACGTCTGGACGGGCCTCGGTGTGGGTGAGATCGTCGGCGTCGACTGGCGCATGCAGATGACGCGTGCGCTCGCCTGACGATGACGCCGACCTCGATTCCCCGCTGGACGCTCGCCGCGCTGTGCACCTTCGTCGCCGCCCTCGGCAGCTGGGCCGCGACGGTGCTGCCGTGGCGATCGTGGACGACGTTCGCGATCGTGACGACGGCGTTCGCGGCGGCCCACGGCGTCACCGCCCTGCTGGCGTGGTTCGGTCGGCCCGCGCGCGCCGCCGCGTGGCGGGTGCAGTCGCTGGCGGCGCTGGTCTACCTCGGCTACCTGACGTGGAACCTCGTCACGGCGGCGAGCACGATCGCGGCGCTGTACGGCGGGCTGGGCCGCGGGGTCGCCGTCTCGCTGGGCCTCGTCTGGTGCATCGCCGCGTTCGTGACGGTGCCGCTGTCGGCGTGGGGCATCGCGTGCACCGGTGGGCTGCCGTCGCGCCGCCGCGTGGTCGCGGGCTCGAGCGTCGCCGCGGGCGCGCTGGCGTGGGGCGTGCTGCAGGCCCGCGCCGAGGCCCGCGCGACGCCGATCGGCGCCGAGGTGGCCGACCGCGCAGCGATCGAGGCGGCGCTGTCGTCCGCGATCCCGACGCGCCGCGGCGAGGCGCCGCCCGAGCGCCTGTCGTTGATGACCACCGCGGCGGCGCACTGCAACAAGCCACCCGAGCAGATCGCCGCGTCGATCGTGGTGACGTGGGTGCACGCGGTCGACGGTGACGCGGCCGTCGAGCACGATTGCCTGCAGGGGCCGACGCTGGACGCCGCGGCTGCGCGCCTGCGCGAGCGGCTGGCCGGCAACGCGGCGCCCGGACCCATCGCGATCGATGTGATCCTCTCCACCGATCCGCTGGAGCACGTCGCGCCCGTCGTCGACGGGCTGCTGCTGCGGCCCGGCCTCGACGGCGTGTGCCAGGGCGGGCGCTGCCTCATGCCGTGGCAGCTGCTCGCGCTCGACGCCTTCGCGGTGAGCAAGCCGATCCCGGTCGTGCCCGAGCTGCGCTTCGGCTTCGACCCCCGGCAGCTGCGCCGCGCGATGGCATTGCCGACGACGCCCGAGCTCGAGGGCCTGGTGCGCATCGAGACCGCGAGCTTCGTCGCGGACGCCAAGGGCGAGCTGCACGCGCTGCACCGGCTCCGCGAGGACGGCCCGCCACTGGACGCCGCCAATCTCCACGCCGGCAAGCTCGCCGCCGAGCGCTACATCATGTCGGCGCAGGGCGAGGACGGCCGCTTCGAGTACCGCCTCGATCCGTTCGTCGGCAAGGTGACCTACGAGGGCTTCTCGCTCGCGCGGCAGGCCGGCACCACGCTGGTGATGTGCGAGTTGGCGGAGGACCGCAAGCGCGCGCGCAAGGTCGCGATCGCAGCCCTGAAGATGCTGGTCTCGACCCAGCGGCGACACGGTGACCTCGCCGCGCTGTTCTATCCCGCCGAGAAGTCGGTCAAGAAGATCGGCCTGGGCGACACGGCGCTGGCGACGATCGCGTTGCTCTCGTGCCGCGATCTGGTCGGCGATCGCTTCGACGAGGACATCGATCGGATGACGCGGTTCCTGCTGGCGATGCAGCGGCCGGACGGCGGCTTCCACCCGCGCTTCGACCTCGTGGCCGGCGCGCCCGAGCCCGGGCCCGATCCTCTCTACGCGGTGGGCCAGGCGGTGTTCGCCCTGTCGCTGCTCGAGGCGGTCGTCGGCGCGCCCGGGGCCTCGAGCGACCGCTTCGCCGCCCACGACACGGTGCGGGCTGCGGTCGAGTCGGCGATGCAGTACATCGCGACCGACTACTGGTCGAACTTCGCCGAGGACTTCTTCTTCATGGAGGAGAACTGGCACTGTCTGGCCGCGCGCGCGTCGCTGGGACACCACCGCCACGACGGCTACGAGCGCTTCTGCCTCGACTACGTGCGCTACAAGGCGCGGCTGATCCTCGACGAGGGCGACGAGGTCGCGCCGGACCTCGTCGGCGGCTACGGCTTCGGCAACGTGCTGCTGCCGCACAACACCGGCTCCGCGGGCTTCGGCGAGGCGATGTCGGCGGCGCTCTCGCTCGCCTCGGCCCGCGGCGAGTCGATGCCCGAGCACGAGGCCGCGCTGCGGCGCGCGCTCGGCTTCCTGCTGCATCACCAGTGGGACGAGATCAATACGTTCGCGACCTCGGGCCCGCACCCGGTGGCGGGCGGGTTCTCGGAGAACATGGGCTCGCCCCACATCCGCATCGACTACGTCCAGCACGCGATGGCGGCGATGGGCCACGGTGGACGGGTGCTGGGATTGCTCGAGTGACGCCCTCGGCGCCCGCGCCTGCGGCCGGCAACCTGCCGGCCATACTGATCATGCTGGTGGCCGTCGGTGCGTTCTCGTTGATGGACGCGGGCCTGAAGCTGCTGGTGCCCCACTATCCGCCGATGCAGATCGCCGCGCTGCGCGGCGCCGCGTCGATCCCGTTCGTGCTGGCGTGGGTGCTGCCCGGCGCGCGCACGGCCGCGCTGCTGCGGGTGAGGTGGGGCCTGCACGCGATGCGCGGGGCGCTCTCGATCACGATGATGAGCAGCTTCGTGTTCGCGCTCGACACCATGCCGCTGTCGACCGCGTACGCGATCTTCTTCGTGGGCCCGCTGTTGGTCGCGGCGCTCTCGGTGCCGTTGTTGCACACCAAGGTCGGCCCGCGCACGTGGGTCGCGATCGCGATCGGCTTGGTCGGTGTGCTGGTGGTGCTGCGCCCCAGCGGCGACGGCCTGTTCAGCGCGGCGGGCCTGGCGATGCTCGCGTCGGCCACGTGCTACGCGGTGTCGGCGATCACCGTGCGCGTGCTCAGCCGCACCGACAGCACCGAGGCGATGGTGCTGTGGATGGTCACCGCGC
Source organism: Deltaproteobacteria bacterium Ga0077550 (assembly GCA_001464385.1). Lineage (GTDB taxonomy): Bacteria > Myxococcota_A > Polyangia > Nannocystales > Nannocystaceae > Xiheibacterium > Xiheibacterium aquaticum. Next base: position 15,298 of record LNFB01000139.1, read on the forward strand.
TCGCGCTGGGCGCGGGCCTGCTCGCGGCCCCGGGCTGGGTCCCGGTGCAGGGCGAGCACCTGCCGCTGGTCGCCGGCGTCGGGCTGGCGGGCGCGATCGGGCAGTGGGCGATCACGCAGGCGTTCTCGCGGGGCGAGCCGTCCGTCGTCGCGCCGTTCGAGTACACCGCACTGGCGTGGAGCCTGGGGCTGGATCTCGCGCTGTGGGACGTGGTGCCGGGGGCGACGACGTGGATCGGCGCGGCGATCATCGTCGGGGGTGGGTTGGTGTTGTTGAAGGCGGAGCGTGGGCAGGGCAGAGGGGAGTGAGTGCGTGATGTCGAAGCTGGATCGCATCAAGTGGATTCTCGCGATCGTGGGCGGGGTGATCATCGCGGCGCTGGTTGCGGTCGCGGTGCTCGCGGGCAACGGGGCGATCATCGTGGTCGCGCCCCGCGACGCGGCGGTCACGGTCGCGGCCGACGGCGCCGCGCTCGGGACCGTCGAGCCCGGCAAGCACGCGCGCTTCAACGTCGAGCAGGGCAAGCACACGATCACGCTGAGCACGCCCGCGCGGGTGGTGACGCACGCGATCGACGTGGGGAGTGGCGCGTACGATCAGGTGCTGCCGGTGGGCGAGCAGTGCTTCGCGCACCTGGACGTGACGCAGGCGTGGCACGAGCCGGGCCGGCCGAAGGACCGGGTGTTGGTCGAGGCCACGTACGCTGGCGGCGCGCCGTTCGACACGCCGACGGGGGTGATGTTCGCGACGGGGGATCTGCCGGCGGAGGCAGAGGAGGGGAAGCACGCGGAGGTGCTGCTGGAGGTGCCGTGTGGGGGGATTGGCGGGGAGACGGGGGCGGTGATCGAGGCGGCGTTGGGGGGGTGAAGGCGCTGCGGGATCGAACTGCGTTCGGATCGCACTACGGGTGCATGACTCACTCGAGCGTCCCCGAAGTCCTCGACGACGATGCGCTGCGGCGGCGCGTCGCGGCACTCGAACGTGCAGTTGCCTCCACGCGGCGCGCCGATCGATGGCGGATGGTCCTG
>LNFB01000140.1 GCA_001464385.1 Deltaproteobacteria bacterium Ga0077550
AGGGGTGACTCATCCGAGGGTCAGTGCCGGGCGAGCGGACCTTCGGATCACGCCCCGCTCGAAGCGCGCCGCGACGCCCTGCCCACCGCCGCGCTGCAGGCGGAACGGGAACGGCGACACCGAGGGACGGCGCGCCTCCACCACGATCGGGCGCACGCGGGCGAGCCTCAGCCCGAGAGCAACCCCGCCAGCGCCCCTGTCCCCGCGTCCCCGAACCCCCCGATCTCCGCGCCCATCGCCTGCCCGAGCGCCGCCCACAGCCCGCCGTGCCGGACCCCGTCGTACTGCAACAACCGGCCGGTCTCGATCCGCCCACCGGCTCCGCCCGCGATCACGAGCGGCATGTCGTCGTGCAGGTGCGTGTTCCCATCGCAGACCTCCGTGCACAGCACGACGATCGAGTGATCCAGCATCGACCCGTCGCCCTCCGGCCGCGCCGCGAGGGACTCGAGCAGGTAGGCGAACTGCGCGACGAACCACTGGCGCTGCTGCACGTACGCGACGAACTCGGCGTGGGTCGGATCGTGCGCGGGCCCGTAGTGCGACGCCTGGTGACTTCGCATGTCGAAGGCCGGGTCGTACATCGCCGTCGCCGGGAACTGGCTCATCACGAGGTCGCTGGTGTGGTGCGAGGCCTGCAGCACGCCGACGCGCGTGAGGCCGCAGGCCATCGCCTGCACCATCAGATCGGTCTGCGCGCGGAGGATCTCCGGGAAGCGGCTGGCGACCCACAGGTCGTTCGCGGTGACGTCGGTGTCGAGCGAGGGATCGCGGCAGCTCGCGCCGCCCGTGCCGCCGCCGTTCTTGGTGCGCATCTCGACCTCGCGCAGCGCCTCGAGGTGCAGATCGAGCTTGGCCTGCTCGACGCCGCCGAGCTGTCCGCGCAGGCGATTCATGTCGGCGAGCACGCCGTCGATGACGCTGACCGCGACCGGATCGACGTCGGGCGCGCCGGGCCGGCCGGGCGCGCCGGGGCGCGCGGGCGCGCCGAAGAGCAGCTCGAACGCCGCGAGGGGATCGTCCTGCGGCGTGATGCTCTGGCCGGGGCTCGGGTAGCTGATGTGCTTGTCGCCCGAGGCGCCGCCGATCGTCGCCGCGGCGCCGAGGTAGAGGTGCTTCCACGGCGCGTCGGCGCCGACGCCGTTGGCGATCACGTGGTCGATCGAGACGCCGTTGCCGCCGTCGGTCGCGGTCAGCAGCTTCTTCGCGCCGCCCGGGTGACTGCCGCTGTCGGTCGGGCCCATCGACAGGCCGCGGAAGAACACGCAGTCGTCGACCCACGGCTGCAGCGGCGCGAGCTGATCGGGCAGCGTGAAGTCGTGGACGCCGCCGGTGGGGTGCCACAGGCTCGGCTCGCCGTTCTGGCTCGGACCGGCGACGCCATCGGGGAAGTAGAAGAAGACGACGCGCTCGGCGACGGGCGTGCCCGCATGGGCGCCGCGTGGCGCGAGCTGCTCGAAGAAGGGCAGGGCCATCGCGGCGGCCGGGCCGACGCGGCGCAGGAGCTGACGGCGGGTGAGCGTGGTCATGGTGCCTGCCTCGGTGCGGTGGCGTAGCTCTGGACGGTGGCGACCAACAGCGCGCGGAGATCGTGGTCGTGCGCGGCGAAGTCCTCGATGAGCGCGTCGTTGCGGCACTCGGACTCGGGGCCCTCGAGGGCCCCGGCGACGAAGCGGAGCACCTGGGTGGCGAAGCACGCCGGCGCGGCCTCGCTGTCGGCGAGCACCGCGGCGAGCTCGGGCACGCCGTCGAAGGCGACGTCGGTGCCGTCGAGTTCGCGCACGACGCCGCGGGCGTCGATCGTCGCGCCGTGGTCGTCGTCGCGCCGGCGGCCGATCGCGTCGAAGTGCTCGAACCCCAGGCCGATCGGATCGATGAGGCCGTGGCAGCTCGCGCACGCCGGATCGGCGGTGTGCTGCTCGAGCACGTCGCGCGCGGTCTGGCCGCCCTGCACGTCGGGGATGCTCGGCACGTCGGCGGGCGGCGGTGGCGGCGGCTGGCACAGCAGGCGCTCGAGCACGAACACGCCGCGGCGCACGGGCGAGGTGCGATCGGAGTGGGCTTGGCGCGCGAGCACGCTGGCGTGGCCGAGGATTCCGGCGCGCCGTGAGGCGGGCACGGCGATCGATCCCGGCGCGTCGAGCTCGACGCCGTAGAGCTCGGCGAGCGCGGGGCTCACCTCGGTCGTCGGCGAGGTCAGGAGGTCGGCGTAGCGGCCGGCGTCCGCGGTGACCAGGCGGACGAGCAGCGCGCGGGTCTCGGCGAGCATCGCCGCGCCGAGCTCGGCGTCGAAGGCCCCGAACTCGGCGCCGTTCTTCGTCAGCGCGGCGGTGTGCTCGACGTCGAGCCACTGCGCCGCGAAGTCGCCGAGCACCGCGGTCGCCTTCGGATCGTCGAGCATCGCGCTCGCCCGCGCGGCGATGTCCGCCGCATCGTCGAGCTCACCCGTCGCCGCCGCCTCGAGCAGCGCGTCGTCGGGCGCCTGGCCCCACAGCGAGAAGGCCAGGATCCCCGCGACCTCGTAGGCGTCGAGGGCGAACGCGCCGTCCTCGGTCGGCTGGCCGAGCTCGAAGCGGTACAGGAAGTACGGCGACGACAACAGCACGCGCACGATCGCGGCGACACCGGTGGTCGGGTCGGCCTGGGCCTCGCCGACGGCGACGTAAGTGGCGATCTCGTCGTCGGTCAGCGGTCGACGCAGGGCGCGGCGCCCGAAGGTCGTGACGAACTGCGAGAGGCAGCCGGGCGCGGCCGGATCGCAGCCGACGTGGCGCGGCAGATCGCCGGTGACGCGCAGGGCGATCGACGCCGCGGCGCGTAGGTACTGCTCGACGTGCACGGAGGTGACGAGGCCCGAGGCGACGCCGTTGTCGAAGGGGAAGCCGGTGACGCGGCTCTCGACCGGGAAGTCGGCGGCCGGGTGCGCGTCGGGATCGCCGGGCACAGGCGGTGGCTCGGCCCCGGCGCAGTCCACCGGCAGCAGCGAGTTCACGCCGCCGAAGCCGTCGGGCTCGGACATCGGGTTGCCCGGGTCGGGCTGCCACGCGCCGTCGACGACGAACTTGTACGTGTGCGTGCCGTCCTCGAGCGCGCGCTTGGTCACCCACGCGCCCGCGGCGTCGACGTACTCGAGCGCCCAGCCGCCGTCGGCGACCGAGGCGGGCCAGCCGTTGAAGCTGCCCGCGACGTGGACGCTCGCGTGGGCGTGGCCCGGGTCGTCGAGCACGAAGGTGTGCAGTGGGCACGGATCGGCCTGGCAGCTGCCCGCGGTGCACGACTCGCGCGAGAGATCGCAGTCGGCGTCCGCTTCGCACGCGTCGCCGGCGTCCCCCGGATCCGCCGCGTCGTCCAAGGGCACGAGGGCGAGCACGGTCGCCTCGTACTCGCGACGCGTGAGCAGCCGCAGCGCGCGGGGGATCGGCGCGTCGCACGACGCCCCGGGCACGTCGCCGTCGTCGCCACCGCTGTCACCGTCGCCGTCGCCGATCGTGATCGTCGCGCCGTCCGTCTCGGTCGCGTCGTCGGTGTCCGCGTCGCCGTGACCCCCCGACGAGGAGCACGCGGCCACGACCAGGGCGAGGGCAGCCAGGGATCGATGCGCGTGACTCATCGGAGAGTCACGCTACCGGGTGCCGCGGAGGCGCGCAAGGGCCGCGCGGGGCGGACTGCAGGCTGGTCCCTGGGACCGGGGGCGCGGCTAGAACCGTCCGGCAACGCCGACGCCACCGCCGCGCTGCAGGCGAAACGGGAACAGCGACACCGAGGGACGGCGCGCGGCCGTCGACTCCGCGACGGATTGCTCGGCCCGTCGCGCGACGTCGTTCGCGTCGAGGATCGCGAGGATCGTCGACGACACCGTGAGCCCGGCGCTGAGCAGGTAGAGCCCCGGAGGGGCGCCGCGCGTCGGCGCGACCCAGACACAGTCGATGCCCTCGGACGCGCCCGGATCCGAGGTTGGATCGCAGGCCTCGCGCGCGTTGGCGACCTGCGTCCACGACACCGCTTGGTTCGCGGCCAGACTCCCGAGGCCCGCGCCCCACAGCGCCCACGCGGCGATGTGGCGCCGGCGACCGACGACGTCCCCGAGCCGCTGTCGCAGCAGCGTCGAGGGCACGAGCGTCAGCGGGCCCGCGACGAAGTGCAGCGGAATCGCGATGCTGCTCGAGGTGGCGACGCCCAACATGTTGTCGTAGTACGCGTACGAGTAGGCGCCGCCGCCCTTCGTGTCGCTGCCATCGGTCCAGCCGCACACCTCGCCGTCGGCGTAGTAGTCCTGGCCGCATACGCGCTTCGAGAGCGACCAGCGGTGGATGTTGAACCCCTCGGCGACGATCGAGGCGACCGTCGAGAGCGATGCGACCACGCCGCCGGCGATCGCGGTGCCCCGCGTGACCGCGGCGAAGCGCTCGGTCCGGTTGCGTCGGGCCTGGACCTCGGCCTCGCGGAAGGCGAGCGTCGTGGTGCCGCCGAGCGGCGCCTGGATCGTCGCGGGCGGCGGCGGCTCAGGGATCACGAGGACGCTCGCGACCGCGGCCATGGGGATGGAGACGAGCGCGCCGTCGTGGCCCGCGAGGATCGCCGCGCCGCCGTCGAGGCCGAGCAAGACGCCGACGGTGGTCGTGCCGTCGTCGGTGGTGATCCGCAGCCGCCGATCCTTCAACACCGCCCACGGCACCGCGGGTCGGACCTCGGGTGCGGTGGCGTCGGCGGGCGCCGGCGGGATCTCGGGCGTCGTCGCCCCATCGCTCGTGGTGGACGCGGGCGAGACGCCGAGGATCAAGATGCGGACGTCCATGGGGCTCACCTCCTCGAGCGCGAGATACGAGCGTAGCGCGGCGCGGCGTCGTCCGCGATCACCTCGACCAGCGGAGCTGCAGCTCGAGCTCCTCGTCGTCGCCGCAGTCTCGCTCGACGTCGCGCTCGGCCATCGCCCGAGCATAACCGACGGCCGCGCCGCCGTAGGGGGCTCGCGCCGACGCCTGCCGGATCATCCGGGGTGGGTGGGACCCGCTGGCGCGACCCCGAGCTTCGCACGCGCCTCGTGCAGCATCGCGACCAACACCTTTCGCGCGTCGGTGGCCGTGCGGATCGCCTCCGCGAACGCGACGCGGATCGGTCTCGGCCCCTCGGACGTCGTCGCCGACATCTCGAAGCCGTAGCGATCGATCCCGGTCATCGTCGCCTCGGTGACTGCGGTGCCGCGGGAGAACGCGCGGCAGTACAGCGGCAGCGCTTCCGCGTGGTCGGCGTTCATGTGGGCGAGGATCCCGGCGGCGGCGGGGCCGATCGGGTCGGGCTCGGCGGCGAGCCAGTCGGCGGCGTCGACCCACGACATGCGGCCGTAGCCGCCGATGTAGCGCACCGCGGTGACCTCGAGCCGCCAGTACGCGAAGTCGCGGAAGTCGGCGTAGTACGCCGCGTTGGGGTGCTGCTCGAGGTACGCCGCGGCCGCCGAGCCGCGATCGGCCAGGCGCGTGCACGGGCCGAGCAGCGTGATGCGCCCGTTCGCGAGCGGATCGCTGGCGCCGCCCTCGGCGACCATCAGCGACGCCCGCGGATCGGCGTGGAGGTTCTTGGTGTGCTCGGCCAGCTCGCTGATGAGGAACACCGGGTGCCCCGCGTCGAACGCCACCGTGACGAACGATCCGTACGGATACCCCGCGGGGTCGAGGCCGATCGTCGCAAGCGTGCCGGTCTTGCACCGCGCCGCCAGGGTGCGCGCCCGCTCGGCGTGGCTCGGCGTCGGGATCGACTCGTCGTACAGCGGCGCGAGTCTGGCAGACGTCGGCGTCGCGTGGGCGTCGTTGCTCATGGCCCGGCGTACCACGGCGGCGGGCGATCCGGTGGGGCGCGGTCGAACGCCAGGCCCGCGCGGGCACGACGGCCGCGCGCGGGCACAGCTCAGCGCTGCGTCAGAAGTACCCGCACGGCGACGCTGCTGCTGGTGCGCGACGACGCCGACATCCCGCTCCCGACGGATCCCGACGCGTAGTCCCGCCGACGCTAGCCGGCCGGCGTCGCCGCCCGCACCAGCACACGGACGTGGGCCAACAGCGCCTGGTTCCTGCGCCGGAGCTTCCCCTCGCCCGGGCCGGTGTGAAACTCCCGACGTCGCCGCGACGATGAGGGATGCATGACCACCGGTGAGCTCGGGAGGCGCTCGACCGCCGAGGCCGCCCTGCGCGGGCGCTCGCTGCGGGGACTGCGGGCGATCGTCACCGGCGCGAGCTCGGGGCTCGGCGTCGAGACGACCCGCGTGCTGGCCAAGGCCGGCGCCGACGTGATCCTGGCGTGTCGTGACGTCGCCGCGGGCAATCGCGCTGCCGCCGGCCTCCGACAGGAGCTGGGGCAGGGCGCCGGCGGCCTCGAGGTCCACGCCCTCGACCTCGCCGATCTGCTGTCGGTCCGCAGCTTCGCCGCGGCGATGCGCGGGCGAGGTACGCCGCTCGATCTGTTGATCAACAACGCCGGCATCATGGCCACGCCGCGCGGGCTGACCGTGCAGGGCCACGAGCTGCAGATCGGCACCAACCACCTCGGGCACTTCCTGCTCACCGCGCTGCTGCGGCCGATGCTCGAGGCTGCGCCGGAGGCCCGCGTCGTCACGCTCGCGAGCGGTCTGCACGTGCGCGGCCGCGGCGAGCGGATGCTCGACACCCTGCGCGACGATCCCGGCTACGTGCGGCGCAAGTACGTGCGCTTCGACGCCTATGGCGACGCCAAGCTCGCCAACGTCCTGTTCGCCCGCGCGCTGGCCCAGCGACTGCCGACCAACGTCACCACGTTCTCGCTCCACCCCGGCGTCATCGCCACGGGGCTGTCGCGCGGGATGGGTCCGCTCGGTGCGGTCTTCCGCTTCGTCGGTCGACCGTTCATGAAGAGCGTGGCCCAGGGCGCGGCGACGACGATCTTCGCCGCGACCGCGCCCGAGCTGCGGTCGCACTCCGGCGCGTACCTCTCCGATTGCGCGGTGGCGCAGGCCAGCGCGGACGGCCGCGACGACGCCCTCGCGCAGACGCTGTGGGACGTCAGCGAGCGCCTCGTGGCGTAGCGCCTCAGCGCACCGCCATCGTCGGCGCGCCCGCGAGCTCCGCCGCCCAGGCCTCGAGCGCGGCGAGATCGGCGATGCCGTTGACGCCGGTCGCTCGCAGCGCGGCCCTGGCCTCCTGGAGCGTCGCGGAGACGCGCGTTGCCTCGCGGCCGGCGCCATGCAGCGCGCGCGCCAGCGTGACGCGCACGCGCCCGCGGTCGATCGCGTCGGTGGTGTCGTCCTGCAGGGCGATTGCCCGCTCGCACGCCGCGATCGCCTCGACCCAGCGGCGCTCGCCGAGCAGCAGGCGCGCGAGCCCGGCGTGTCCGTAGGCCTGGTGCGGGCGATCGTCGAGGGCCTCGAACACCGCGATCGCCTCGCGGTAGGTGCGGCGCGCCGCCTCGGCGTCGCCGACGAGGGCGTAGGCGTCGCCGAGCAGATCCTTGGCCAGGCCGATGCCCTGGTGCCCGGGCCCGAGCCGCGGCGTGCGGATCTCGAGCACCCGCTGCATGCGCTCGAGCGCGACCCGACCCTCACCCCGCGCGATCTCGAGGTGCGCGAGGTTCTGCAGCGCGGTGGCGACCCCGAGGTTCTGCGGGCCGTGCTCGAGGATCGCGAGCGTCTCGGAGTACGCCGCGTGGGCCTCGTCCTGCTTGCCCTGCGACGACAGCACCAGGCCCATGCCGTTGGCGACCGCGGCGACGTTGGCGTGGTTGGGCCCGAGCGCGGCGACGAACGTCTTGCGGGCGCGGGCGAACAGCTCGAGCGCCTCGGCATCGCGGCCCTGCTCGTGGCGCAGGCGCCCGAGCATGGCGTACAGCGCCGCGGCGTTGGGGTGTTCGGGCCCGAGCTCACCGTCGACGATCGTCTGCGCCTCGAGGATCACCTCGCCGGCCTCGTCGTAGCGGCTGGCGCCCATGAGCGCGCTGGCCAGTCCGTTGAGCACCGGGAGTCGTCGGGGCCCGTCGGCGCCGAGCTCGACGGCGAGCGCGTCGGCCCGCCGCATCAACGCGACCGCGTCGTCGTCGCGGTCCTGCGAGGTGCGGAGCCCGCCCTCCTCGTCGACGAGGCGGAGCTCGAGGTGCTTGTCGCCGCCGAGTCGCTCGAGCACCGCGTGTCCGCGTCGGAGGTAGAGGTCGGCGACATCGAAGTGGCCCAGCGCACCGCCCTCGATCCGGACGAGCACCGCCACGAGCTCGACGATGATCGGATCGTGGCCGGTGGCTTCGGCGTGATCCAGGCCCTCGAGCAGGGCGACGCTGGCCTCGTCCGGGCGCGAGAGGTTCGCCAACAGCCGGCCGCGCAGCAGCAGCGCCTCCGCGACGAGCGGTCGGTATCCGGTGGCGCGGGCGCGCTCGAGGGCCGCGGTCACGCTCGCCTCCATGCCCTCGATCTTGCCAGCGACGCCGAGCCCCTCGATGCGATCGAGCTCGATGCGGATCTCCTCGACCGCAGCGCGCACCGCCGGATCCTCGGCCAGCGCGACGCCGCCGAGCAGCCGCTCGACGTCGGCACACGGCGCGAGGTCGGGCAGGCCGTGGGCCGCCTCGACGGCGCGGAGGATCGTCGCGGTGCCACCTTCGGCGAGCGCCCCGGTGAGCGTCGACAACCGCTGCCCGCGGCGATCGAGACACGCCATGCGCCGGCCGAGGGCCTCGTCGGACTGCGTCCCGGCGACCCGCGTCGCCTCGCACGCCTCGCGGCGCATCGCGACCAGGCCGTCGGCGTACGCGTCGAGCTCGCGCTCGACCGCGCGCCAGCTCGCCGCGGTGTACGTCTTGCCCTCGCGCTCGAAGGACGCCGCTGCCTCCTGCTTGCGAGCGGCATCCCAGACCCCGTCGAGCACCGCCTCGATCCCTCCGCAGGGCTCGGCCTGCGCGCCGTAGCGCATCGCGAGCCCGCCGACCGCGGCGAGCCCGACGAGGCCGGCCCCGATCGCGAGGTGTCGGGCCCGGGCCTCGCGCCCGCGCGTGAGCGCGACGAGCAGCGCGGCCATCGACGCGAAGCGCAGCGAGGGGTTGGGCGCCATGCCGCGGCGCAGCACCGCCCGCAGCCACCGCGGCACCCCGCGGTGGGACGGGGGCTCGTCGACCTCGCCGGCGATGATCTTGCTCGCGAGCTCGCCGAGCGATCCCGCGGTGAACGAGCGCGCGCGGTAGACCGCCTCCCACAGCGCGACGCAGTAGGCGTAGATGTCGCTGCGCTCGTCGGCGCCCCTGCCGAGGTGCTGCTCGGGCGCCATGTACCGCGGCGTGCCCATCACCGTGCCGGGGACGGTGAGGTCGAGCTCGAGGTGACTCGCGGCCGACCAACCGCCCGAGCTCTCGACGCGGGCGCCGGCCTCGCCGTCGAGGCTGCGCGGCGAGGGCCGGGCGAGGCCGAAGTCGAGCACGCGCACGCGGCCATCGCCGCCGATCATCACGTTGTCGGGCTTGAAGTCGCGGTGCACCAGCCCGGCGGCGTGGGCGGCCTGGATGCCGCGACCGGCGTCCTCGAAGGTGCGCAGGATCTCGCGCAGCGTCCGCGGGGCCTCGGCGAGCCACCGCGTGAGCGTGACGCCGTCGATGTGCTCCATCGCGATGTACACGCCCGCGTCGATCGACCCGACGTCGTAGACCGCCACCACGTTGGGATGGGACAGCCGCGCCATCGACTGCGCCTCGCGCAGCAGTCGCGTCGCGTTGCCGTCGGCCCCACCGCCGTCGCGTCCGCCGTCGGCTCCGCCGACGCCCCGCGGCACCAACTTGATCGCGACCTTGCGATCGAGCTCGGGGTCGTACGCGGCGTAGACCACACCCATGCCGCCGGCGCCGAGGCGATCGAGGACGACCCAGCGGCCGATGAGCGAGCCACGGGCGATCTGCGGCGCACTGTCGTCGTCGCCGTCGTCGTCCGGCGGGGCCCCGGGCTCCTCGACGATCGTCGCGTCGGCGTCGGCCCCGAGCTGCGGCACCCGGCGGTGATCGGGCGCGGAGATCAGCGTCTCGTCGTCCGGGCCCATGGGCTCCGCCCGGCGTGCGCCGAGCTCGGGGGACCTCGTGCGCGTGTCGTCCACGACGTCCGGCGAGCCTATCACGGCGCCCGATCGACGCAGGCGCGCACCACGGTGCCGCCGCGGACCCCGGGCACCCAGAACGCCAGTCGATACCACGCCGACGGCCCCGCAACGAGCTGCGGCGGGGCCGCGTCGTCGAGCCTCGCCTCGGCGATCGTCGCCCAGCGATCGTCGAGGAACGTGCGCTCGTGGATCTGCAGCGCGATACCGGTGCCCGCGGGCGCGTCCGCGCTCACCACCCGCACGATCTCGCCGTGCTCGAGGGGGATGAGGCGGTGGAACGCACAGCCGTCGGCGTCACAGTCCTCGGCGCGGGTCGAGAAACCGGTGAACGCGACGTTGCCAGGGGTACAGAACCCGCGTGCCGGCACACTGCGCTCGCGGTGCGCCGACCAGCTCGGCAAGGTCCCAGGCTTTCCGGCGGCGTAGTCGACGGGCGTGGTGTCCCTCGCGGGTCCGGCCCCCAGCACGCACGTGGAGGGAATCGCGACGATCACCGCGCCGGAGATCGCCCGCAGGATCAGGCTCGTGCGGAGCTCGCGTCGCTGTTCGTCCCATTGCTCGCGCGCCGCCGCGAGCTCGCGGCCGAGGGTCTTCGCGTTGCGGCGCATGCGGTCGATCCACGCCGGCGGCATGTTCACGAGGTTGTCGGTGCCGCAGTAGGGGCACGCGACCGCGTGGTCGCGGGCGCCGATCGCCAGCGCGGCGCCGCACTGCCGGCATCGCTCGGGGCCGCCTCGGCGCTCGGGGCCTCGCGCCGCGAGGGCGACCTGCAGGCCGCCGCGGACGATCGCGCGCTTGCGGGCCCAGCCCGCGCCGAGCAGGCCCAGCGCGAAGGTGCCGATGGGCAGCACCATCGAGATCCAGCCCTGGGTGCGCTCGTCGAGCACGTCGACGGTGCTGATGTCGAACCAACGCCCGATGACGGGGGGCAGCAGCACGCCGACGATCACGCCGACGGTGATCCACAGCGCGAGGCCGAACCAGAGGAACCACGCGCTGTCGAACATCGCGAGCATGCGGATCGGCGCCGACGGGACCTTTGCGAGTGCGAGGGCCAGCGCATGACCCTCGCGGCGGCCCGCGTCGAGCTCGCGCTCGGTGTCGCGGAGCTCGCGGTACGGCGCGGGGATCTCGACCACCGCCGCGCAGTACGGGCACGCGACGCGCTCACCGGGGCCGAGCGGGACCGAGCCGCCGCACTGCGCACAGGTCAGGGGCGTCAGCGCAGGCGTCACGTCGGCCCATCGTATCGCACGCTCATCCGGCGTGTCGTCGCGGCCGCGCGCGCAGCATGAACCCGAACAGCGCGATCCCGAGCCCGCCCAGCGCACCCACGCCGAGCAACCACGCGGGCCGGTCGGTGTGGGCGCGTCCGCAGACGGTGTACCACTGCGCGTGCTCGGCCGGCGGCGCTGCGCAGTCGAAGGTGAAGTCCTCGTCGAGATCCTCGGCGCACAGGTACTCGTAGCGGACCAGGCCCGCGATGTCCTTCGCCGGGACCTTGCACGGGCCGTAGGTCTGGTGCACGCCGGTCGCGACGTGGGTCGCCGGGTCGAACACGACCACGATCGTCATCAGCGTCGCGAAGTACACCGGCACCGCGGCGCGCAGCCAGCGATCGGCGATCGGCGCAGCAGCGTCGGCGTCGCGGCGCGGCCAGCCGCGCACGAGCACCGCGCCGTAGATCGCCACCACGGTGAACAGCCCGCGGATCCCGGGCACGCCGCCGTCGAGCTGCTGCAGCGCGGTGAGCTGCACCATCATCACCGGCGTGCTGCAGGCCGCGACGATCGCCAGGGCCACGGCGAACCGACGGGCGCCGGTGGTCGGCCGCGACCGACCCCAGTCGAGCAGCCACGCGAACGCGGCGACGAAGGTGATGACCCACATCGAGCTGCCGATCGGCGCGCCGAGCAGGCGGTGCGCGATGGGCAGGTCGGTGTCGTGCCACGTCCACCACAGGAACTTGGCGCCGACGATGTCGTAGGGCGCGTAGAACACGATCGCGAGCAGACCGGTCGCTGCGGCGCCGGCCCAGCGGCCGAGCCCGAGTCGCCGCACCGCGACCGTCGGCAGGTACATGAAGCACACGTAGACGCACGGGATGTACAGCGGCAGCCGCGGCGTCAGCATGATCGTCGCCTGGGCCTGCCAGAAGTTGTCCACCAGCGGCAACGCCATGAAGAAGAGGTCGTTCGCGGTGCCGGCGACGAGCGCCGCGATCCAGGTGAGGACGTGGTCGCGTCCGCATGCGCGCGCGTGGACGAGCGCGACGATCGCCAGCGCGATGAACATCCACTCCCCGACGAGGAACGACGGCAGCACCGCCCACTGATCGGCGGGGGAGGTGAAGTGTCGCCACGGGAGCTCGGGGGCGAGGTCGAACGGCGAAGTGGCGAGCATCGTGGTCATGCGGGCATCGGGGTCAGTAGCGGACGTACCGCGGTCGACCCGAGGCGGCCCCGGTCGCCGGCTCGCCCTTGCCGCCGAACACCGCGTCGCCGTAGCGGCGATCCTCGCGGCGCAGCGTGCCGTGCAGGCGATCCCAGAACATCAGGTGCTGGCCGAAGTTGCAGTGGAAGTGGACGTGGTGATCGTCGTGGTAGGTGCTCGGACCTTGCCATGGCCAGCGCGAGTGCAGCCGCACGCCGCTGTGGTCGATGATGTTGAACACCAGCACGTAGACGAACACCACCACGACCGACAGCCAGTGGAACGGGATCACGAACAGCGGCAAGAAGGTGACCGCCTGGAAGATCAGGAACTCGACCGGGTGCATCGCGGTGACCACGAACGGCGTGGTGGCGACGTAGCGGTGGTGCCAGCGGTGGACGTGGCGGAACACCAGCTTGGCGTGGAGCGCCCGGTGGGCGTAGTAGGCCAGGCCATCGATCAGCACGAACAGCAGGACGGTGCTGCCCAGGGTGTAGGCCCAGCCGTACGCCTCGACGTCGAAGTAGATCGGCGTGTCGAAGCCGTGGAGCAGGGCGTAGATGAACGTGCCCGAGATGGTGCCGCCGATGGCGAGGTTCATCGTGCTGAGGAACATCGCCTGACGCTGCTGGTCGGGGCGCAGGAACCGCTGCGGCTGGCACTTCCACGTCGCGGCGTCGTGGCGTCGCAGCACGTAGTAGCGCACGTGGTAGTAGCCGCCGACGATCCACAGGATCGCGATGCCCGCGAGCACCGAGACGACCACGAGGCCGGCCCACGCGCCCCAGTCCACCGCCGCGATCATGGCGCCAGCGTCCGCTCGAGCGGGAACAGCCGCTGCATCTTCATCGCCAGGCGCACCGGGCCGCGCAGGCGACCACGGCCGGTGGAGAACGCGAGCGCGCCGTTCAACTCGCCGTTGATCATCTGCAGGTAATCGTCGCTCGACATCTCGATCGTGACGGTCGGCGATGCGTGGACGCCGGTGGCCGTCTCGATGGTGCCGCGGCGCACCCGGGCGTAGTGCTCGCGCACCTTCGGGCCGTCGAGGCGCCACTGGAACACCGCCTCGAGATCGCCGGCCGCCTCGGGATCGAAGCGCCGCGCCAGCGTGTCGAAGTAGACGTCGACCGACGCGAAGCGCGGGCCCTGGGTCTTGGGTGGCGCCGCGGCTGGGGCCTTCACGTCGGCGGGGGGTGCGTCGTCCTCGGGCGCGGGGGCCGGCGCGGGGTTGGGGCTGCGGCGGGCGACGACGACGGGCACCAGGTCGCGGCGGATCTGCTCGAACACCAGCCGTGAGCGCGCGAGCACCCGGCGCACGCGATCGATCGCCGGCGCCGGCTCGATCCGCACCAGCCGCGGCGGGTCGGTCGTGGCCGCGGGCGTGGTGTACAGCCGCCGCGCCCACTTGCGATACGCGCCGATGGGACCGTCGCCCGCCGCGAGCAGCGGGCGATCGAGGTACGCCTTGTTCTCCCAGATCGGGAAGTCGCGCGGGAAGTCGGCGAGGAACGCGTCCCAGAACAGCTGGTCGATCTCGCGGGTGTACTCGGGATCGGGCATCTCGAAGGTGTTGCCCAGGGCGAAGATCGCGATGCGCTCGCGATCGATCGGCGTGGGGTGGATCCGCTGGCGCGTGCGGAGCCCCGCCGTGATCACGTAGGTGTTCGAGACGATGACGCCCAGGCCGCGCAGCGTGACGTCGAGCTCGACCTCGTTGGTCTCGTCGGGCATGCCGACGGCCTGGCCGCTGGCCACGAGGTCGAGGACGACGCGCATCCGGTCGCCGTCCTGTTCGACCGAGCGGACCGTCGTCGAGGTGACGTGGTGGATCGGGCCGAGGTGCGCGCAGTCGACGGTGTTCTCGGCGACCTCCTGCGGGTGCGAGCGGATCTCCCAGCGGACCGTGCGATTGGCGGTCCAGCCCCGCTCCTCGAGCGGGGGCAGGGGCTCGGGCGTCCGCGGCTCGCCGTCCGCGTCGGTGTCCGCGGTCGCGTCGTAGTGCACGAGGATGGTGCCGTTCTGCTCGAGGACCGGCCACGCGCGGACGCGGGCGCGCGGTGGGATCTTCGCCGCGTAGGGCACCTCGGCGCAGTGGCCGTCGCCGGCGAATTTCCACGCGTGGAACGGACAGCGCAGGCACTCGCCGTCGACCGTACCGCCGCCGAGGTGCGCGCCGAGGTGCGGACAGGTCTTGTCCAGCACGGCGACGACGCCGGTCTCGCTGCGATACGCGACGAGGTCGCGATCGAAGTAGTGCAGGGTCCGCACCTCCCCCGGCGCGAGATCGGTGGAGAACGCGACCACGTACCAGCCGCGCGGGAACGACGGAAACGGGAAACGAGCCGCCACGGTCTCGCAGGTTATCACCATTGGCTCGCCCCGAGACCGCCGGGGCGCCGCAATCCCAGCGGGCGACTCGTGCGTGGGGCGAGCATGGCGTATGTTGTCGGTGTCCTCGGCACCCCAAACACGATGAGCTTCGGTCGCAATCCCCACGTCGCGCGGGCCCTCGCCGCGCAGCAACGCGCCGAGGAGGCGTCCGATGATCCCACCCGCGAGCGCGCCCATCGGGAGGCCGCGCACGAGTGGGACCGCGCCGCGGCCCGCGAGAAGCCGGGCAAGCAGCGCGACGCCTACGGGGAGAACGCCGCGCGATCGCGGGCGCTCGCCGACGGCGAGCCCGTCGACGAGTGACGCAGCGCGTGCGCGCGGACTACTCCGGCTTCGCGGGCTCGGCCTTCGCGGGCTCGGCCTTCGCGGGCTCTGCCTTCGCGGGCTCCGCCTCCGCGGGCTCCGCCGCCGGCACCGTCGGCGCCGTGAAGACGCCGAGGGCGGCGAGCAGCTCGAGGCCGTTGTCGTAGCGCCACGACTCGGCGACCTTGCCGTCCTCGATCCGCACGAGCTCGGCGACGCCGAGGTCGACCGCCTTCTTCGTGGCGACCAGCGGCCCCAGCGGCCCCTTCTGCGTGCCCTTGGCGCGGGAGAAGACCACCGCCCACCCCGGCCCGAACGACGTGACGTCCTCGACGGTGTGCGACATGTTCGGGAACGCGGTGAAGAACGCGTCGTGGCTCGCGGCGTGCGCCTCGGGGGTGCCGAGATCGGTGGCCGTGCGCGCGTCGTGCTGCACGAAGCCCGCGGTGCACAGCTTGGTGCTGCACTGCTTCCAGCGCTTCTTGCCTGCGCCGTTGAGCGCGGTCAGCAGCTTCACCGCGGCCGCGTCCTCGTCGCCCCCGATGAGCTCGGGCGCCCCGGTCGGGACGTCCGGGATCGGCGGCGTCGGCATGCCCTCGAGTTTCCCCGCCATCTTTCCCATTTGGGCGAGGATCGTCGCCTCGTCGTACACGACGCGCACGCGCTGGGCCTTGCCCGTCGCCGCGTCGTGCCAGATGAACGCGAGCACCTCGGTGCCCACGGGCTTCTCGGTCGCCGCGATGCCGCGGAAGTTGCCGAGGTGCGTCCCGGTGAGCACGACCTGCATCACCACGAGGTCGCCGTGGTGGAAGATGCGACGCGCGTGCAGCTTCATGTCGGGGATCGCGATGAGCAGATCCTCCCAGCGCGCCATCACGGCGGCCTTGCCGACCGACGGCTTCTCGAGCGGCGAGCCGACGGCGTCCCAGGTGATGTCGGGGGCGAAGTTGGCGACGATGGGATCGATGTTGCCGGCACGGAACGCCTCGAGCCCCTGCACGAACCACTCGGGGGTGCCGGGCTTCGCGTCGACGACGACCGGCGTCGCGTCGCGCGACGCAGCGAACGCCGCGATCGCCTTCTCGGCGGCGGGGTCGTCGGCCTTGCCGCGGGGCTCGCGACCGTCGGCCTCGGCCTTCGCGTCGGCCTTTGCGTCCGCCTTCGCGCTGGCCTTCGCGTCGGGCTTCGCGTCGGGCTTCGCGTCGGATTTCGCCGGCGGCTTTGCGTCGGCCTTGGCGGACTTGGGGCCGGGGACCGGCCCGGGCTCGCCCCGATCGCAGGCGGGGAGCAGCAGGGACAGCGCGAGGGTGGCGAGGAGCGGGGACGTCGTGCGCATGGGATTCACCTGGGGCAACCGTCCGTGTACCACGCAGCGTGGGCGGGGGCGCGGGGAAAATCCTGCGCTAGGAGCCCGTGCTGACCGCTGCACGACGGGTCCGCGACCTGTGCTACATCGGTAGCGGAGACGCTCGACGATGCCCCAGCAATCCACCTCGCGCCCCGGTCGCTTCCATCGCCTCGGTCTGCTGGCCGC
This sequence comes from Deltaproteobacteria bacterium Ga0077550, assembly GCA_001464385.1. GTDB lineage: Bacteria > Myxococcota_A > Polyangia > Nannocystales > Nannocystaceae > Xiheibacterium > Xiheibacterium aquaticum. The sequence continues at coordinate 16,753 of LNFB01000140.1, forward strand.
CTTGCCTGCGCTGGTGTTCTTCACCGCGCCCACGATCGAGGCCGATGACACGCCCGTCGGCGTCTGGAAGACGATCGACGACGAAACCGGCGAGGCCAAGTCGCAGGTCAAGATCTACGAGAGCAACGGCAAGCTCCGCGGCAAGATCATCAAGCTGTACAAGAACCCCGACGCGCTCTGTACCGAGTGCGAGGGCGAGGACTACAACACGCCGATCCTCGGGATGACGATCATGTGGGGCCTCGAGCAGGACGACGACGAATGGGTCGACGGCCGAATCTTCGATCCGAAGAAGGGCAAGACCTACAACTGCAAGATCTGGCTCGAGGACAACGGCGATCTGAAGGTCCGCGGATCCGCGGGGCCGTTCTATCGCACGCAGACCTGGCACCGCGTCGAGTAGTGTCCCTCCCGCGGGTCGACCGGTCCGAGGATTCGGCCGGTCGGCCAAGGGTTAGTCCGTAGGCGAGCGGTTGCACGCATCGGGGCCGAGCCCCATGAAGCAATCGAACCGCCATGACGTACCCCACGCGCAGCTCTGTTTCCCTCGATCGCGTTGCGCCGCGATCCGAAACTCTTCCAACCACCTCACCTACATTCTCTGGGCCCACTCGACCGACGCGCCTGCGTCACCTCGCCCTGCTCGCACCGCTCGCGCTCGCGGCCTGCGACGGCGAGCCCGATCCCGTTCATGACCCGACGTTCCGCCATGGACACGGCGGTGGGAACAACGGCCCCAACGTGCCGCTGCCGGGCCCCGATGGCTGGGGCTCGGACGACGAGCGGGGCAATGGCAACACGATGGGCGCGGCGACGCTGCAGCGTTGCGCCGATCTCATGGGCCACCGCAAGGCGCGGCTGTACGAGACCTCGCACGAGCTCTCGTCGACGATGCCGCAGGCGCTGTTCGGCGACGCGCCGGTCGACCTCGAGTGGTTGCCGACCCTCGGTCTGCCCTTCGTCGCGCAGGTCGCCAACGGCGAGATCTACAGCGGCGGCCTCGGCTCGCAGGGCACGCAGTTCGACGCCCTCGGCCACTTCGGTGTGCTGCCGGCGCCGTGGAATCCATACGTGGACGCGACGGTGCCGACCGCGGGCGCGACCTACTACAACGGGTTCACCCAGGCGCAGGTGAAGCCCGCGGCGAACGGACCCATGGCGCACCTCGGCGTCGAGAACGCCCCGCCGATCCTGACCTCAGCGGTGTTGCTCGACATGAAGGAGCTCCTCGGTCGCGGCATGGAGGCGGGCGAGCTCATCGACGCCGACATGATCGACCAGGCGCTCGACGCCGCTGGCCTGCAGCACCGCGGCATCAAGCCCGGCGACGCCGTGTACCTGCGCACCGGGTGGGGCGAGCGGTGGGTCGACCCCGAGCCGTCGCCGGACTACTACCTCGCCGGTCCGGGCCTGTCGTACGACGCCGCGGTGCGCCTCGCCGAGGATGTCCCGGTGCTCGTCGGCCTCGACAACCCGTTCACCGACGCGTTCGTGCCGTGCGAGCTCACCGGTGAGTGCGCGCCGCCGGATGCCAGCGTCCCGGGCTCGCCGCTGCCGGTGCACCAGGCGAACCTCGTGGAGTTCGGGATCCACCAGATCCAGAACCTCGATCTGACCGCGGCCGCCGACGACGACGTGGCGCTGGGCTGCGCGGTGGTGCTGCCGCTGCGCCTGCGCGGTGCCGCGGGCTCGCCGGTGCGAACGGTGCTGATCGGTCGCCCGCGCTGACGTCTACGGCACGTAGGTCTCCGCGAGCCCCGTCGCCATCTGTCGCGCCGCGGCGATCGGCGCCTGATCGCAGAACGTCGTGCTCGTGTCGTGGGTGACGCCGTCGACCACGGCGGTCATCGACTCGAAGATGTCTGATGGCGGATCGCAGGCCGGGTCGGGGCCGTCGAGGAGGGCCAGCAGCGCGGGGTCCGAGAAGATCGCGGCGGCCTCGGTGAGGTCCCCGTCGGAGATCGCGGCCTCGACGACGGTGTCCTCGACGTCGCCGAAGGTCTCGACCCGCAGCGTGCCGTCGGCGAGCAGCTCGATGAAGCCGTCGCAGTCGGCCTCGGGGGGGCAAGGCCCCGCCGCCGAATCGAGGCGGAAGCGCTCGAACGTGCCGAGCTCGCCGGTGGTCGAGCCGCCATCGGTCGTGTCGACGCCCGTGCTGCCCGTGGTCGTGTCGGCGCCCGAGGTGCCCGAGGTGCCGCCCGAGCTCGAGGTCTCGGACGACGTCACGCCGGTCGAGCCGCCGCTGCTGCCCTCCGAGGTGCCCGTCGTGGCGGTGGTGCCGGTCGTGCCGGTGCCGCCATCGGAGGCATCGTCGCCACACGCGCCGAGGGCGAGGACCAGGAGCGGCAGGACGACGTGGAGGCGTAGGTGCATCGGTGGAGGCTGCGGCACGCGGGCGCACCTGTCGACCGAAACCCCTGCGCGGGCGGCCCCGCGTTCACGCGGCTTTCACCGAGCTTTCGCGGACGTGCGACCTGCGTGCGACGGGTCGTCCACGCCGCCGTGGTCTGCTCCTTCCGAGAAACGAGGAGCGAATGCCTGCCGCCGTACTCATGGTGTCCGACCTGCTCGACCTCGCGGTCGGCCGCCCGGTCGCGAACACCGGCCCCGCAGGCCGGACGCGTTTCACCCTCGCCGCGGCCCTGGGCGCCCTGGTGTTCGCCGCCCTGTGCCTCGCCGCAGGGAACTCGTCGTGGTGGCTCGCCGCCGGCAACGCCCCCCTCGGCGACGACGCGAAGGAGCGGCGATGATCCTGCTGTTGGTGTTGACGATCGCGTGGCTGCGGCGCGCACGCTGGCCCCAGCGCCGCAAGCTCGGGGTGGTCGCGATCGGCGGGAACGCGGGGGATACCGCCGTCCACTAGCGCCGTCGATGACACGCTTCGCCCGCCGCGCACGCACCCTCAGCCTGGTCCTCGGGACCGCCCTCACGCCCGCGACCGCGCTCGCCGCCCGGGGAACCGTCTCGTTCGCCGAGCTCGGCTTCGCGGCGCTCGACCCCAAGACCGACGTCGAGATGCGGGCCTCCGCGACCTGTGAGCCGACGGTTCGGGTCGCCGGGGCGACGATCGCCGTGCGCATCGCGGCGCGCACGACCGACAAGCAGCGCATGTCGTTCGGGATCCAGCACGTCGACGCGGGATCGCAGCGCTTCGACGTCTCGATCGCGGCGGTGCCGGGGACCGGCGAGGGCCACGGCACCGGCGAGGGGCGCGTGGTGCTGGAGTTCGACGCGGCCGCCGTCCCGGGGACCGGCGAAGGTCGCGGATCGCTGAAGCTCTCGCCGAGCTTCCCCGACTCCAAGACCTACAGCATCCGCGTGAAGCGCAAGGGACTCGTCGTGTACGACCTGCGCGGTCGCAGCGACGAGTTCACGATCCCCGACTTCGAGGGCGCCGAGGAGCGGCAGAAGACGGAGACTCTCGGCGTCTCGCTGCGCTGGGAAGGCCTCGGCAAGGGCGCATGGGCCCTGGTGGTCGAGCACGAGGGCTTCGAGATCGCGATCGCACCCGAGGTCGAGCAGGTGTTCGCGGGCGTCCCCGAGCTGTCCCTGCGCGCCAACGGACTCGACGAGATCCAGCTCGTCGGTCTCGGCAGGCCGGCCGCGGGCGGTGGCGCCGATCCATCCGGTGGCAAGGGGCACGCCGGCTTGACCGAAGGCGGCTTCCGCTGACGCGGCTGGTCACCCGAACGCGGCGGAGAGCAACCAGCCGATCAGGAAGATCGGCGCCGCCACGCTCGCCGCCACCAGCGTCGCCGCGGCCCCGACGATCATCCAGTCGCCGGTGCGCGCCCGCGGCTCGAGCTCGCCTTGGTGGCGCTCGAGCAGCGCGAGGTTGCGGGTGTTCGACCGCCAGAGCAGGTCGAATAGATCGCCCGCGACCGGCACCATGCCGAGCAGCGTGTCGACGGCGATGTTGAGGAACATCCGCGCGATGACGACGCGCGGCACACCGCGGCGCACGGCGGTGCGCAGCAGGGTCAGGGCGACCATGCCGGTGATCGCGTCGCCGAGGCCCGGCACCGCGGCCCCGACGATCGCGTCGAGGCCGATTCCGAACTTGGTGCCCGGGATGCGCACGAGATCGTCGAGCCAGCGCACGGCGCCGGCGACCTTCGCCACCTCGTCGGTGCGCGCGAGGTGGTGCTCGGCCATCGCCTCGGCGTCGGCGACGGAATCCAGGCGCTCGTAGACCATCGGGCTCGCGGACGCGGAAGTCACGGGGGCACAAGCTGGGGCCGCACGCCTCGGGGTCAACCCCGGCGCCGATCCCGGCCGCGCCCGAGGTTGCGCGTCGTCACAGGCCTGACGTAGCGTGCGGGCGTGCAACGCGTCGCCGCCCTGTTCCTCGTCGTGTCCGTGCTCGGCTGTGGTGGATCCGATCCGAGCGGTGACGGCGAGGGCACGACGGCCGTCGACACCACCGAGGCTGCCCCCGACTCGGGCTCGACGTCCGCGCCGGGGAGCTCGAGCGACGCGCCCGGCAGCTCCGACGACGCCGCCGACACGACGACCGCGACGCCGTCGGACGTGCCGGAGTTCGGCGCCGGCATGCTCACCGTGATCGGCACTGCGGCCGACGGGTTGAACGTACCGCGCGACCTCGAGTTCGCGCCCGATCACCCCGACCAGCTGTGGACCGTCAACGGGGCCAGCCACGGCGTCGTGATCTTCTTCGATCCCGGCACCGAGGCGCAGACCGCCGAGGCCCGCGTCGACGCGTATGGGCAGCACTTCATGGCCTACGTCTCGTCGTTGGCGTTCGGGCCCGGCAACCTGTTCTCGTCGTGCCAGGAATCCCGCGACGAGTGGAACGTCGGCCCGCAGACGCCCGACGACTTCATGGGCCCGACGCTCTGGTCGGCGGATCTCGACGTGTTCGCGGCGATGAACCAGGCGTTCCCGCCGGACCCCCTCGAGGGCAGCCACCTCGACATGCTCCACCAGAGCCCGCTGTGCATGGGCGTCGCGCACGACGTGGACAACGTCTACTGGGTCTTCGACGGCGGCAACGGCCACATCGTGCGCTACGACTTCATGGCGGATCACGGTCCCGGTGGCTCGAGCCACGTCGACGGCGTGATCCGTCGCTACCTGAACGCCGTCGTCACGCGCGAAGCGGAGATCCCCGGGCACCTCGCGCTCGACCACGACAGCGGCATGCTCTACATCGCCGACACCGGCACCGGCCGCGTGATGCGGCTCGACACCGGCAGCGGCGCGAGCAACGGGGACTTGCCCAACAACTGGGACGGCGCCACCGAGTACACCGGCTGGGACGGCGCGACGTTCGAGGCCGTCGTCGAGGGTCTCGGCCAGCCCGCGGGCATCGAGCTCGTCGACGATCGGCTGTTCGTGACCGACCACGCCACCGCGGAGATCCTCGCCTACGACCTCGACGGTAACGAGCTCGGCCGCCTCGCGACCGGCGCGACCGGCCTCATGGGCATCACGGTCGGACCCGACGGCAAGCTCTACTATGCGGATGGCTTCGGCAACGAGATCGTCCGCGTCGATCCGTGATTCTCGGACGCGGTCGCTCCGCTCCGATCGCACGGCGCGAAAGGAGCGAAGCGATGGAAAGGGAGAGGCTCCAGGCGAGCTCTGCTCGACTGGAGGGGGAAGCGGGCCGCTTCCCCTGACGACTAGAACTCGTCGTTGCCGGCGGAGTACAGCTTCTCGAGCTGCTCGGCCTGCCACGCGATGGCCTGCAGCGGGAGCTCGAACTCCTCGGCATCCATCTGGTTGAGCGCGACGTTCCACATCACCGCGTAGTGATCGCCGAGCAGGGCGATGAAGCCCGTGGCCATCTCGGCGTTCTTGCGCAGCGCGACGATCGGCTGCAGCTCGCCCTCCTTGCAGAAGTACGAGCGGTACTCGATGAACGGCTGGCCGCCGTGGGCGTTGAAGGTGCGGACCCAGATCTGCTGGGTGCGGCCGCCCTCCATGCCGAAGAGGATGGCGAAGCGTTCCGGCTCGTCCTTGGCGAGGCGGTACTTGTTGCGCGCGTACTGTTGGACTTCGGCCCACGTCGGCATCTGCGTGTCTCCTGGCCCAGGAAATCGGGCGGCCACCATGCTGGCACTTCGCACCGAGGCGATCAACCGCCGCAGCTCGGGTCCCGACCTCAGCGCCGCGGCCCGTGGCCCGGCCCGAACATCGCCCGCTCGAACGCGCCCAGATCGGGCGCCCCGAAGTAGTCCACCACCAGCGGTTGCATCTCGGGCCGCGTGTACACATCGGCGCGCGGACGGGCGAGCGTGTCCGCGATGATCCGCGCGACCTCGTCGGCGCCCTGGGCCGGACCGAACGTCGTCGCGCCGGGCGTGGCATGCAGCGCGTTGGCGGCGAAGGCCGTGTCGACGAGGCCCGGGTGCACACAGCTGATCGCGATCTCCGGATCCGAGGCCGCGAGCTCGACCCGCAGGTTCGCCATGAGTCCGACCAGCGCGTGCTTGGCCGCGGCGTAGGCCGAGCGCTGCGGTGCGAACGGCACCCGGGCGAGCATCGACGACACCGCGAGGATGTGACCGCGACCGCGGGCGCGGAAGTGGGGGAGGATCGCCTGCACCCCATACAGCACCGACTTGACGTTGACGCGCATCATCTCGTCGACGTCCTCGTCGGTGAGCATCGAGGCCAGGCGATCGATGCCGCGGCCGGCGTTGTTCACCCAGGCGTCGACGTGGCCGAAGCGGGTGAGCGCTGCGTCGCGGACCGCCTCGACCTGGGCGCGCTCGGTGACGTCGGCGACCACCGTCATCGCGTGCGGGCCGCAGCGGGTCGCGACCGCCTCGAGGGCGTCGTGGCGGCGCGCGACGAGGACCAGGCGCGCGCCCTCGGCCGCGAGGAGCTCGGCCAGGGCGGCCCCGATGCCGGCGCTCGCCCCGGTGATGACGACGACGCGATCTCGCATGGCGCCAGCATAGGCGCCCGGCGCGGGTGGGGGGGCTCGCGGCAACGGCGCGTCGCGGGGTCCCTTGGCCGCGGGGCATTGGCGGCGCTGGCACGGGCACCGACCCGCGGGATCTCGGGCCCGCGGCGGTGCGGTTGCCCAGGGCCTACGCGGAGATCCCCGCGGGGCCCGCGACGCAGGAGGTTCATCACTGACGCCGCGCTTGAGCCCGCGCCCCCCGTGAGGCATGACCTCGCGCGGTGACGCTCGACATCGACGGCCTCTTTCGACGGATGGCCCGCTGGACCGCGGTGCTGGGCCTCGGTTGGGCCGCGGCCCTGGGCCTCTGGCTCGGCTGGGAGATGGCGCTGGGCATCACCGTCGGCGCCGCCCTCGGCTACGCCAACCTCTGGTTCGCCGCCCGCGCGCTGCGGGGGATCGTCGAGCGACCGCACGAACATCGCCCCGCCCCGGGCAGCAAATGGGCATTGCCGGCGGGTTTGCTGCTGAAGTGGCCCCTGATCCTGCTTGCGCTGTGGGGCATCCTTTGGTATTTGCCCGCGCGTCCGGAAGGGGTAGCCCTCGGTGTTGCGATCGCGCTGGCAGCAGCGTCCCTCGCAGCACTTTCGCGGTCCAAACCGTCGGGATCCGCCCCTTCCTGAGCCACAGGCTTCCATGGGCGATCACGACACCTGGTACACGCTCCTGCCCGGTTGGCACGACTTCGAACACATGTTCGAGGAGGGGCTTCGACGCGACTGGCGCGCGTTGATGTTCCAGGACACCAACTTCACGCTCATCCACGTCATGGCGGCGCTGATCGCCGCGGCGCTCATCCTCGTGGCCGCGCTGCGCTACCGCGCGAGCATCCAGGACGAGACGAAGGGCGTGGTGCCGTCGCGGCGCTTCACCCTCGCCGCGATGATCGACGGCTTCGTCGGCGCGGTCTACAAGCTCGCCGTCGACGTGATGGGCGACAAGGACGCCAAGAAGTACCTGCCGCTGGTGGGGACCCTCGGGCTGTTCATCTTCTGCTGCAACATCCAGGGGCTGATCCCCGGGCTGCTGCCGGCGACCGACACGCTGAAGACCAACCTCGCGCTGTCGGTGATGGTCTTCGTCATCTACAACGTCGCGGGCGTCTACCGCAACGGCATGCACTACCTGGCCCACTTCCTGGGCCCCAAGATCGGCGGCTTCCCCTGGCTGGCGCCGCTGTTCCTCGTCGTCGAGATCGCGAGCCACTTCGCGCGGCCGGTCTCGCTGGCGCTGCGACTGATGGGCAACATCCTCGCCGACCACAAGGTGGTCATCGCGATCAGCTCGCTCATCGCGCTGCTGCTGCCGGTGCCGTTCCTTCTGCTCGGGGTCATGGTCGCCATCGTCCAGACCCTCATCTTCACGCTGCTCACGATCATCTACATCGGCATGGCCATCGAGCACGCCGAAGAGCACTAAAAGCTTCCCCCTTGTCCCTCGGAGAACAACACGCCATGACGAACAACAACGCCCGCATCGCCAAGCTCGCCGCCTTCGCCACCGCCTTCCTCGCGCCCGCCATCGCGGCCGCCGCCCCGGCTGCTGCCGGTGCTGCGCAGCAGAGCGGCCCGAACGACGGCATCTACGCCATCGCCATGGGCCTGGGCATGGGCATCGCCGCGCTGGGCTGCGGCATGGGTCAGGGCAAGGCCGCCGGCGCCGCGCTCGAGGGCATCTGCCGCAACCCGAACAGCGCCGACAAGGTCTTCACGCCGATGCTCCTCGGCCTGGCCTTCATCGAGTCGCTCGTGATCTTCACGTTCGTCATCGCGTTCATGATCTTCGGTAAGTTCGGGTTTTGATCCTTCCCCCCGTCGACAGCTCGGGCGAAACGGTACGCGCTGCGCGCGGATTGCCCCCCGCAAGCGGGGGGCATCTTCGGTGCGTGTTCCGGCGTCGGAGGGTGTCGTCGGGGGCTGATCGGTGCGTGACCGGGGAACCGGTCGGTGCATGATCGGGGAAGCGGTCGGTGCGTGACCGGGGAGCCGGTCGCTGCGTCACCGGGCAACCGGTCGGTGCGTGATCGGGGATCGGTCGGTGCGTGGTCGGGGGCTGGGCTGCGCCCAGCGCCTTTGGCGGTGGGTTTTCTTGCCCGTGGTAGGCTTCTTCGCGGTGTCATCCACGCGGCTCGCCATTGCTCTCGTTCTCGCCGTGGCGTTGGCGCCGGCGGCGGCCTGTCGGACCACGGGGCGCATCGCGCCCGACGGGACGGCGCGGGGGACGAAGCCCGGGCGCGCGCCGAAGCTGGTGCGGCCGGCGCTCGAGGCCGGTGATCCGGCGCCCGTGCTCGACATCCTGGAGCGAGAGCTGACGCAGAACCTCTCGCAGCTGTCCGGGGACGGGGTCGAGCAGGCCGCGTACTTCCTCGCCTACGACCTGGTCGCGCAGCAGCAGCTGTGGGTCGCGGCCGAGGACGGCGCGCTGGTCCGCGACGAGTTCGACACCGATCGCTCGCTCGACGTCGACGTGCGCGTCGGGAGCCCGACGCTCGACAACAGCCACAGCAGCGACGGCGACTATGGGCCGGGCAACGGCCTGGGCTCGGGACTCTCGGTCAGCCTCAACGACGAGGATCTCTCCCTGGCGCAGGGCCTGTGGTTGGCGACCGAGGCCCAGTACCACAACGCGGTGTCGGCCCTGCGCGACGTCGAGAGCAGCGAGCAGCTGCGCAGCGATGGCGAGCAGCACCCGGACTTCTCGACCGAGAAGCCGACTCGGCTCATGCAGTCCGAGGCCGACCTCGACTTCACCGCGATCGCGGCGCGCATGCGGCCGCTGGCGGCGGAGATCTCGGTGCGGCTCGGGTCCGATCCCCGCGTGCTCGGCAGCAGCGTGTCGATGACCGCGACGACCGAGAACCACTACTTCGTCAACTCCGAGGGCACGCGGGCGCAGAGCGGCCGCGCACGCCTGCGCGTGCTGATCGAGGCCCACACCCAGGCCGAGGACGGCATGCGGCTCGGGCTCACCGAGACCTTCGAGGCGCACACGCTGGAGCAGCTGCCCCCGCGTGAGGTGCTGCTCGCCGCCGCCGACAAGCTCCGCGACAACCTGCTCGCCCTGCAGGCCGCGCCCATCGCCGATCCGTACACCGGGCCGGCCGTGCTCGAGGGCCGCGCCGCTGGCGTCTTCTTCCACGAGATCTTCGGCCACCGCCTCGAGGGCCACCGGCAGAAGGACGACGCCGAGGGGCAGACGTTCACCGATCGCCTCGGCAAGCCGGTGCTGCCCAAGTTCCTCGACGTCGCCGACGACCCGACCATCGCGATGTTCGACGGCCAGCCGCTGTCGGGCCACTACTTCGTCGACGACGAAGGCGTGACCGCGCGGCGCACGGTGCTGGTCGAGAAGGGCAAGCTCAAGACGTTCTTGCTCGGGCGCTCGCCCGTGAAGCCGTTCCTCAAGAGCAACGGCCACGGCCGCCGCGAGCCCGGCTACCAGGTGGTCGCGCGCCAAGGCAACCTCATCGTCAGCTCGCGGCGCACGCTGTCGCGCAAGCAGCTGCGCGCGGCGCTGCTCGACGAGATCGAGCGCCAGGACAAGCCCTACGGGCTCTGGTTCACGGACATCTCGGGCGGCTACACGATCACCGATCGCAGCGGGCCGCAGGCGTTCAAGGTCGAGCCCCTGCTGGTGTACCGCGTGTATCCCGACGGTCGCCCGGACGAGCTGGTGCGCGGCGTCGAGATCGTCGGCACGCCGCTGCAGGCGTTCGAGACGATCATCGCCACCGACGACTCGCCCCGGATCTTCAACGGCGTGTGCGGAGCGGAGTCGGGCTGGGTGCCGGTCAGCGCGGTGAGCCCGTCGCTCCTGCTGCGCAACCTCGAGATCGAGCGGGGCATCCACGAGCGCGAGAAGCCGCCGTTGCTGACGCCTCCCGGCGCAGCGCCGCCCCGCGCGGTGCGGAGGTCGCGATGATGTCGTCGCCGTGGCTGTTCGCCGCGCTGCTGCTCGCGCCGCCGGCGACCGCGTCGAGCGGCGCTCCGCCGGCGGTCGTGGCTCCCGCCGTCGCCCCCGTCGCGACGCCGAAGCCGGATCCCGAGCTCGACGCCGAGACGGTGGCGCTGCGCGACGAGCTCGCGCGCGGGCTCGCGGGCCTGCGGGTCCCCGGCGCGCCGGCGCCGTACCGCGCCGAGGTCCGCACCGTCCGCGCCCAGCTGCTCAGCCTCGACGGCTCGTACGGCGGCGTGATCGTCAACGTGCTCGATCGACAGTCGGCGGGTGCCGTCGAGGTCCGCGTCGGTTCGCCGGCGCGCGACAACACGAACTTCTTCGGTGGCGACAGCGGCATCGCCCAGCTCGAGGTCGCCCTCGATCCGGCGCCGCGCTTCGCCGCGAAGAAGCTGTGGCTCTCCCTCGACAACGCGTTCCGCGGCGCGACCAAGGCGTGGTCCATCAAGCAGGTCGTGCTCAAGCGGCTCGCCACCGGCGAGCCGGCCCCCGACTTCACGCCGCCAGCGGCCCCCGTGCAGATGCACGCCGAGCTCGCGCCCGCCACGATCGATCGCGATGGCTTGGCGTCGATGGTCGCGTCGCTGTCGGCGCGGTTCTCGGAGCACCCTGGCGTCGACAACGGTGACGTGCACGTGCAGATCCTCCGCACCCAGGAGACCGTCGTGAACACCGACGGCATGGTCCTGCAGTGGGCCCGGGATCGGGCGGTGCTCGCGGTGGTCGCCGACACCAAGGCCCCCGATGGCATGCACCTCGATCACGGGTACGCCATCCAGCTGCGCGGGATCCCCTCGGCCGACGACGAGCTGCTCGCGGCGGGCGAGAAGCTCGTCGATCAGACCCTGCGCGAGCTCGAAGAGATGGCCGCCGCGCCGATGATCGAGGAGGACTACGACGGCCCGCTGCTGTTCGCCGGCGATGCGGCAGCGCAGCTGCTCGGCGCGACCGTGGCCACCGAGGCGGTGGGGACCCCGGCGCCGCTGGGCGAGAACGGGCGCATGGTCGACCTCGAGCCGGCGTGGCAGGCCAAGCTCGGCAAGCAGGTGATGCCGAACGACATCGACCTCGTCGACGATCCGACGCTCGCGGGCGCGTTCGGCAGCTACCAGATCGACGCCGAGGGCGTCGCGGCCCGCCGCCTGGTCCTCGTCGACGACGGTCGCCTCGACGCGCTGCTGATGACGCGGGTGCCCAACGCCAAGGTCACCGGCAGCAACGGCCGCGCGCGCATGAGCCCCGCGCTCGAGTCGGGCGCCACGATCAGCAACCTGACGCTGACCAGCAAGCGCAGGGGCAGCACGCTCGCCCAGCTCGAGCGCGAGCTGCTGTCGCGCGCACAGGAGGACGGCTACGAGTTCGCGTACGTGATCGAGAGCCTGCGCGACGGCGCGGTGCTCGGTCCGGTGCCGCGCGAGAGCGCGGCGGCGTACGCCGGCACCGGCAACCTCAACCTGCCGCTGCCCGCCCGCGTCTTCCGCATCGAGCCGGGTGGCAAGCGCACGCTCGTGCGCGGAGCACTGCTCGCGCCGGCGTCGATGCGCGTGCTCCGACGGATCCGCGCCGTCGGCAACCGAGCGCGCACCGTCCCGATGCGGGTGGCCGTGGGCGCGTACGGTGGCTTCGGCGCCGACGTCGGGATCGACGGCGCGCTGAGCCAGACGGTCGACGCCCAGGTGACGACGCCGGATCTCCTCGTCGATGGCCTCGAGCTCCTCGTCGAGCGCGGCGAGCACGAGAAGCCGCCGACGCTGCAGCACCCGCTGCGGCGCAAGGACAAGCCGCCGGGCAACCCTTGAGCGGTTCGTCCGCGTCGTCGCGCGCGCGCACCGGCGTGTCTGGTGCTGCGGTCCCGATTCGGCACGGCGGGTCCGCTCGCCTGGCCGAATCGCCGCGGCGCGTTAAGAAGCCCGCGTGCCCGCCGTCGTTCACCTGGTGCCGCGACCCGTGTTGACGGAGCCGAGCTCGCTCGCGCGCGATCTCGCCAACACGCCCTGGTCCGAGCAGCCGATCACGGTGCGCGTGATCGAGCTGTTCGAGCCGCGCGCCGGGGCGAGCACCGTGGATCTCAGCCTCGCCGAGCGCGATGTGCCGGAGATCGCCGCGGTGTTGCACGACGCGACCGAGCTGCACCTGCACGGCATCCATCCCCGCGTCGCGCTGCGGTGCCTCCCCGACGTGAAGCACGCCGTGCTCGCGGGCATCTCCGTGGTCGTGCACGGACGCGTGCCGGCGCCGCGCGAGCACGCGGGCGAGTCGACGACGCCGTGGCCGGGACCCGTGAGCGCGGACCGGGACGCCGCGGCGACCGTCGAGTCCACCGGACCGGGCGCGCCGAGCCACCTGTTCCTCGACGTCCACGCCCCCGATCTCCTGCCGCGCGCCTGCGGACCGCTGCCGCTGGTCCTCGACGACTGCGGTCGCCTCGCGGTGATCTGCCTCGCCGAGACCCTGTCGGACGGAGTGCGCGGCCACCTGCGCCTCGAGTTCGAGGCCCTCAGCCGCCCCGAGGTGCGGCTCGAGGTCTACGACGAGTGCGACGTGCCGCCGCGTGATCGAGCCGCGCGTCGTCGCGCCGCGTCGGCCGTGGTGGCGGGCCAGGACGCCGGCCTGCCGTACTCGCGCACCTTCGTCGAGAGCCTCGTGCAGGGCGTGCCGCTGGTCGTCCTCGGCGACACACCCGACGATCCGCCGCGCGGCGTGGTGTTCACCGGCGCGCGCAACGACGTCGATCGTGCGGTCGCGTGCGTGCGCTCGTGGGTCGCGAGCTGGGCGGTCGGCGAGGCCCCCGACGTCGACGTCGGCGCGCGCAACCGCTGGCTCGCGCTGCGTCGCCCCGCGCTTGGCTGAACCACGCGAAAAGGGCCCCCTGGTCCGAACCCGGGAGCCCTCTTGGCCGATCGCCGATGGGCGCGATCAGAGCTCGTTCAGCGAGAAGTTGACCGCCTCGATGATCGTGTACTGCTCGGGCTTCTGCACCTCGGCGTCGCCCGGCGGCGTCGCGAGGCCCTCGGAGTGCCAGCGGACGATGCCACGCTCGTCGAGCAGGAGGATCGCCGGGCTCTGCCCGAGGTTCTCCATCACGGTGTACGCGTTCTCCATGCCGAGCTCGCGCGCCTCGTTGTACTCGGTCTTGTTCGGGCGCCGGTAGAACGGGATCATCGGCATCTTCTGCCCGGCGGCGTCCTTGACCGCCCACTTGTCCGACCAAGCGCGGAGATCGCTGTCGTTCATCGGCTGCTTGCGCGCGGTCGGGAACGGCACGTGCGCGAACATGATCTCGACGCCCTTCGCCTGGAGGTCGGTCTGGGCCTTCTGCAGCACCTGCATGAAGGCCACCGCGTTGCCCTCCTCGACGCGATCACCCCAGTCCCAGTAGACCAGCAGCCGCTTCTTGCCCTTCAGCTGGCGGCCGTCGAGGATGCCGCCGTTGATGCTGACGATCTGGATCATCGGGCTGGCGTGACCGAACATGCGGCGACGCGCCCAGTCCGGCGCGGCGTTCAGCTTCTCGGCGCCGACGGTCCAGAACGGCGGGGCGTTTTCGAGGGGCGGGAGGTTGGTCTTCGGCGTCGCGGTGATCTCGACCGTCTTCGGGGCCATGCTGCCGGCCGCGAGCAGATCGAGCTTGTGGGGCTTGCCGTCGGTGACGTTCGCGGCGTCGAAGTCCTCGCCGGTCTTCACCGGCTTGCCGTCGATCTTCTGCAGGAGGTCGCCCTTCTGCACCTGATCGCAGCCCTTCTCGCAGCCGAGGTTGTAGGAGATGAACACGCCGCCGGCCTTGAGATCCTTGTTCATCGGGATCTTGAAGCCGCCGCCGGCCTTGTCACACGACAGCAGCCCGAGGCCGGACGCGAGGACGGACGCGAGGGCGAGAGTGACGAACGAGCGCGACATGAACTTTCGCTCCTGTGGTGGCGCGCGGTTGGTGTCGACCGGCGCCGGCGGACAATAGGCCGGCGGGCCGCGGGCCGTCAACGCACGCGGGACGCGACCCCGAGGCGGGGCGGCCGCGGGCGGGCCGAGACGACACGGCCGGCCCTGGGAGGCCGGAAAACGGGGTCCTAGACCCGGGCGCGGAGCATCAGGCCGAAGGTCCAGAACTGCGGCAGCTGGCCCCGCAGGGAGCTGTTCTGCATCCGCGCGGCCTCGTCGAGGATCCGCACCGGGACCGTCAGCGCCTGGCCCCCCTGCTTCAGGTTCGCCAGCGCGTACCACGTCCAGAGGTAGTCGAACTGCACGCCGACCGAGACGTGCTCGTGGACCTGCACGCCGAACGCCGCCTCGATCGGGACCGCCAGGCCGTGGAAGTCGATCTTCGCGTCGCCGGCCGCGGTGGAGTAGCGCGCGCGGAAGAGGTTGTACTGGATGCCGCTGCCGACGTACGCGAGGAAGCGGCCGCGCGGGATGAAGTGCACACGCAGCAGCGGCCCGGCCTGTGCGGTGCGCAGCTTGGCGTCGTTCACCGTGAGCGCGGTGAGATCGATGCCGAGGGCCTGACCGCCGAGCACGCCGAGGGCCTGCTGCAGCAGGAACGGATCGAGCCCGTACAGCGACAGCACGTTGGTGCCCGGCGTGACGCTCGACGTCATCGATCCCCAGCCGCCCGCGAGGCCGAAGTCGACCCAGCCGCGGATGTTGCCGCCGAGGAATCCATCGACGCGGAACCCGGGGCGCACGTTGTGGCCGCCGTTGCACAGGCCGCGCAAGCAACCGAGCGTGCCGATGCGCAGGTCGGTGGTGAAGCCGTGGTGCTCGAACTTCGGCTTCGCCGGCGCGGCCGCGCTGCGGTGGACGCTCGCCTCGGGCGATGCACCCGCCGGGCTCGACGCGGCGATGCGAGGTGCGGGCGGTGGCGAGGCGATCTCGGCGACGGGACGACTCGGCGCCGGCGGTGCCGCGGGCTGCGGCGGCTCGACCGTCGCTGCGGCGGTGGGGGCGGCCGGTGTCGCCGCGACCATCGCGCGCGGGCGCTGCACCGGCGCGGGCGTCACCGCGGCGGTGTCGGCGTGTCCCTCGGACGCCCACGCGACCGATGGGCCCCCCATCAAGGGAACGAGCACTGCCATCCGCACGAGCCAGCCGACCATTTTGTCTCCCAACACCGTTCGACCGGACTCCAAGGAGTCATTGCCCGGATCGCTGCGAACATTACGAACCATCGGCGCCGGACTCCACGAGGGGCCATGGTCACGTCGGCGTCGGTCCGTGAAGCGAGCGGGACGCGAGGGGCACACGAACGGGGTTCCACATGCGGACCACCTCGCGTGCGTGGCCCGTCGCCCCCGAACCCGCGCGGCGCCGGGTCCACGCCGCCGACGAGGCCGCGCCGGGATCGACGCAGGCGCGAAACTCGGGCAGGTTTGGGTGGGATTCACTTGATGAGACGCGATGCAGTCGTGGGTGTGGGCGTGTTCGGGTGGGTTCTGTCGCTCGGTGCATGCACGGGCAACCCCGTCGAAGCGGCGACCTACGGGCAGTCGGGGGAGACCTCCGCGGCCAGCGCGCCGAGCGAGTCGTCCAGCCTCAGCGATCCCACGATGGCGAGCGACTCGGCGGACGACACCACCGGCGGCCCCGCCGCGGTGTGCGGCGACGGCATCAAGCAAGGCGCCGAGGAGTGCGACTTCGGCGACGCCAACGGCACGGGGCAGTGCCGCGAGCAGTGCCTGCTCAACGTGTGCGGCGACGGCTACGTCGGACCGGGCGAATCGTGCGACGACGGCAACCTCGTCGACGACGACGGCTGCAGCATGTTCTGCGGACCGGACACGTGCGGCGACGGTGACACGGATCCCGGTGAGGAGTGCGACGACGGCAACGCGATCGACGACGACGGATGCAGCCAGGCGTGCACGTTGCCGGTGTGTGGCGACGGCATCGTCAACCCGGTGACCGAGGAGTGCGACGGCGCGACGACGGCCCTGTGCACCGATCTGGGCGTGATGTTCGACAGCGGTCAGCTGTCGTGCACGCGGGCGTGCCACTTCGAGACGTCGGGCTGCGGACTGTGCGGCGACGGCATGATCGGCGGCACCGAGAGCTGCGACATGGCGGCGCTCGAGGAGACCTGCGAGACCCTGGGCTTCGACAGCGGCACGCTGGCGTGCTCCAACACCTGCAGCCACGTCGTGAGCGGCTGCGGTACCTGCGGCAACGCGATGATCGACGGCGACGAGGCGTGTGACGGCGCGGCGATCGGCGGCGCGACCTGTGCGCCCGACGTGGGCACCGTGCTCTGCACCGCCGGCTGCGAGCTCGACTTCGCCGGCTGCGACTCGTGTGGCAACGGGGTGATCGACGCGGGGGACGGCGAGGCCTGCGACGGCGTCGCGCTGCCGGGCGGCGGCTGCATGGGTCAGGGCTACGACGCCGGAACGCTCTCGTGCCAGCCCGACTGCACGATCGATCTGGGCATGTGCTGCCACAACGACCTCGGCGGTGTGTGCAACGACGACGCGCAGTGCTGCGGCGTGACGCTCGAGTGCGACGAGGGTGTCCAGCAGTGCTGCTCCACGGAGCTCGGCCGAGCGTGTGGCGACCACGACGACTGTTGTGGCGCCCTCGACTGCGGGCCGGGCCCCGCCGTGTGCTGCACGACCGAGCTCGGCGCGGCGTGCGACGACAACGACAGCAACTGCTGCGGCACCCTCGAGTGCGACAACCAGCACAACCGCTGCTGCTTGCCCGCGGGTGCCCCGTGCGACAACGACAACGACTGCTGCTCGGACGACTGCAACAACGGGTCGGACACCTGCGTCGGCAACGACATGCCTTGACCGTTCGCGTTGCTCGGCGACCTCACGGCAGCACGCGCGCGTCGAAGAGCCTCGCCTCGGGGAAGCGGGCGCGCACGCCCGCCTCGTCGAGCGGGAGGTCGGACGAGGTCCGCCCGGCCAGGCGCGTCGGACAGGTCGCGACGATGGAGGCGATCGACTGGCCCAGCCGCGGAGCTGCGAGGTAGACGGCGCCGTCGGCGGACCACGCGGCCTCGAAGCGTTCGTGGTCCGGGTCTGCATCGCCCCGGGGGATCACGCCGCGCGCGTCCCAGATCGCGATCGGCGTGCCCTCGCGCGTGTGTGTCACACCGTCACCGCAGTAGTCGGCCCGGATCATCCGCACGCAGGCGAGCAGCTCCTCGCGCAGCGACGCGCCATCGAACGACCGCCACGGTGCGTACCCGAGTCGCACGCACTTGGCGACGGCGCCGTTGGTGCACGCGAACGTCGTGCGCGAGGGGTCATCGTCGTAGGCGCCCCGCGGATCCCAGCTGCCGGGGACCACGATGGCTGGCACCGTGGTCGCGCCGTCGGCGTTGCAGTGCGGACGCCACCCGCCGTCGGCCGAGCGCTCGGAGAAGACGTACAGCGGTAGCTCGCCCGCCGGGTCGCGCGGATCGATCGTGACGTCGTCGATGCGCAGATGGATCGGCCGGCCCCGCTCGTCGACGCCGTCGATCTCGTCGCCGACGCCGAGCGCAGTCGGCTCGTCGGCGTGCCCGCAGCCCAGGATCAGCGCACATGCGGACGCGAGCCACGACGTCGCCCGTGCGGGCGCACGCGGCTGCGCGTCGTGGCTCGCGTCCGTCTCCGTCACCTAACGCACCAGTCGCCCGTGTTCGACGTGAGCACCGGCGAGCTGCACGCCGGTGTCCCCGACCTGGGCATCACCGGCGAGCGCGCGTCCGTTGCCGATGATGACGCCGTTCATGATGATGATCCCAATGTGGGGTTCGTTCCCGGTCTCGGCGTGACCGGCGGTCAGGCCCATGGCCATCGTGAGGGTGAGTGCCAGCTTCTTCATGGTTCGTGCTCCCGTTCGTGCTGCGGGCACGCCAGCGCCCGACGCCGCGAGGGCATCCCGCGGTGGTCGTGACAGCCGGCGCTGACCCACGTGCGTGAGTGGGGGCGGTCGGGAGAATCCGTCAGCCATCGCCGCGGCGACGAGGGGGTGGGGGCCCGATCGGGCCGGGGCGCGCCGACGCGAGCACCTCGCGGAGCTGGTCGGCCGCAGCCGCGCAGCCGCGGTGGTACGCGATGCGCCACGGTCGGAGCAGCGGGCCCGCAGCGAGGCGCTTGACCACGAGGCCGCCGGCACCGACGTAGCCGCTGGCCATCCACTCCGAGACGACCGCGATGCCCATGCCCGCGCGCGCGGCATCCATGATGCCCTCGGTGAGCGGCAGGCGAATGAACTCGAGCTTCGGTCGGCGGCGACCGAACACGCTCCTTGCGAACCATCGCGCCTCCTCGGGCGGGGCAGCCGAGGTGATGAGTGGGTACGCGCTCAGGTGGGCGACGTCGAGGGCCTTCGCGCGCGCGAGTGGGTGATCGGCCGCGACGATGAACACCACCTCGTCGGTCAGCAGCGGGCGCTCGAGCAGGGGGACCTCGTCGTTCGTCACCCGTGGGAGCGTCGCGGTGGTCAGCAGCGCGATGTCGATCTCGCCTCGCACCAACGCGGCCACGGGATCGTGGGTGTGCTCGACGACGACGTCGACGACGAGGCCCGGTGCCCAGCGGCGCAGGTGGGCCATCGCCGACGGAACCCAGCGATACGCGGTGTAGCACTCGGACACCAGCCGCAGCCGCGTGACGGGGGCCTCGGGCGCCACGACCTCGCGCTCGAGGGCCCGGAGGTGCTCGAGCACCGCCGGCGCGCCGGCGATGAGTCGCGCGCCGGCGGCCGTCGGCGTCAGACCCCGCGCCCCGCGGTCGAAGAGGGGCGCGCCGAGGCGGTCCTCGGTGTTCGCGAGCGCGCGACTGATCGCCGACTGCGTGACGTGCAGATGTGCGGCGGCGCGCGACGTCGTGCCGGCCCTGGCGAGCGCGAGCACCAGCTCGAGATCGCGGGTCTCGAGCTGGGGGCGCTCGTGGGGCTGGGGGCTGTTTCGTGCGGGTATGCGCGTCACGCATCGATGCTATCGGATCAATGCGTTGGACGCACGAGGCTGGTGTCGCCCACGCTGGGCCGGTCTCGAAAGGACCTCATCCATGAAGCTGTACTTCGCCCCGCTCGCGTGCTCCCTCGCCACCCGCTGCGCCGTCTACGAGGCCGGCGCTGACGTGACCTTCGTCGAGGTCGATTCGAAGACCAAGCGCACCGCCGAGGGTGCCGACTACCTGGACATCCATGGCCTCGGTCTGGTGCCGCTGCTCGAGCTCGACGACGGGCGCCGGCTCGCCGAGAACGCCGCGATCCTGCAGTTCATCGCCGATGCGTTCCCGGCGGCCCTGCTCGCGCCGACCGATCGCTGGGACCGCGCCCGACTCCAGCAGTGGCTCAGCTTCGTCGGGTCGGAGCTGCACAAGCCCCTCGCGACCCTCCTCGATCCCGCCGCGGGAGCCGACCGAAAGGCGCACGCCCGCGGCCGAGTCGAGGTCGCGATCGCCTGGATCGCCGACCAGCTCGCGGGCCGCGAGTTCCTGCTCGAGCGGTTCAGCGTCGCCGATCTCTACCTGTTCGCCGTGCTCAACTGGTGCGCGGTGACCGGGGTCGATCTCGGCCGGTGGCCGGCGGTGGCCAGCTTCCAGAAGCGCATGCGCCAGCGCCCGTCGTGTGCGCGGGCCTTCGCCGAGGAGCGCGAGCTGTATGCGGCCGAGCTGCAGCGCCACGGCGCCACGCCGGAGATGATCGCGGCCCTGCGTCAGGCGGCGGGGTGATCCGGGGGGCGGCGCCGGGCGCTACACCACCTCGAGCTCGAGGATCGGCGTCCCCGCCTCGACGTCGGCCTCGTCGCGGACCAGCACGGCGCGCACGCGGGCGCGCTCGGGCAGGTCGGCGCCGCCGTAGGCGAGGCGGTTGAAGGTCTTCATGACCTCGAGCAGCGCGACGGTCTGGCCGGTCGTGATCTCGTCGCCGGGCTTCACGAAGTCGGGGCGATCGGGGCTCGGGCGCGCGTAGAAGCGGCCCGACAGCGGCGAGCGGAACAGCAGCGCGCCCGCCGTGCCGGCCGCGGCGCCCGTGGTCCCGGTGCGTCCGGCCGCGTCGCCGAGGCCGCCGAGCTCTGCGGACTTCAGGCGCACGAGCACGTCGCCGTGGCCCACCGCGCGCTCGCCCACGCGATCGGCCGGCGCGACGATGCCCGCGGCACCCGCGGGCGCGACGACCACGTGCAGCACGCCGAGCACGTCGAGCTCGCCGAGCACGGTGCCCTCGGTGATCCACGACCCCGCCACCGGTAGCCCGCGGACGAGCCCGACACCCGGGGACAACAGCACCTGATCGTCGTCCGCCTGGCCGAGCCCGGCGGTGCGCCGCGGCTGCGTGGTCCGTCCATCGCGTTCGTGCGTGCTCATGTCAGCGCAGCCCCTCCGACAGGATCGCGAGATCGTGCATGGACCAGATGCGGCTGTTCTTGATCCGCCGGTAGCCCGTGGCCTGGTAGCTCGCCTCGACGAGCATCGCCAGGTACCCGCGCAGCTCGCCGAGGCCGACGATCTCGTCGGTGTCCATCTGCCGTGCGGCGACCCACGGATCCATGTCGCCCTCGATGCGGGCCTCGACCGCGCGCATGCCGGCCTCGATCTTGCGCCGCTCGTCGGGATCGGTCGTGGTGATCTGGAAGTCGTCGTCGAGCTTGGTGTTGTAGGTCGCGATCGCCAGCGTGCGACCCTCCATCACCGACAGCCGCGAGATCGTCGTCGACAGCTGCACCACCGGATCGTAGGGCATGCCCGCCATCGCGTAGTACCCGGCGCCCGAGGCCTTGCGCAGCAGCACCGTGAACATCGGCGTGGTGTTGGTCGAGTTGGTGTAGATGAGGTTGCTGCCGTAGGAGAGCAGGCCCTGACGCTCGGCCTCGTGACCGATGTCGAA
>LNFB01000141.1 GCA_001464385.1 Deltaproteobacteria bacterium Ga0077550
CGCGATGGACGGCGTGCTGCAGCCCGCGGGCCTCATCCGCTGCGCCGTCGGCTCGGCGCCCGCGGTCACGGAGCTCGACGACGCGCCGGTCCCCGCGACGCCCGCGGGTGGCGGCACGTCGTTCTGGGTGATCGGGGTGGCGCGGCCGCCTGCCGCCACCGCCGAGATGATCGTCGAGCTCGCCGTCGGTCCCCGCGCTCGACGGCTCGTCGTCGTCGGTGATCGGGTGTGGCGGCGCGACGGCACCGCGACGGCGCCGCGCCCCTTCGAGTCCATGCCGCTGACGTACGAGCGCGCATTCGGGGGCGGCGTGCGCTCGCGGGGCGGCCACGCGCACCCGCTCAACCCGCACGGCCGCGGGCTCGTCGTCGCCGACGAGGGTGCCCGCGTGCGATTGCCGAACCTCGAGTGGGAGGACGATCGCGTGCGGACGTGGCGGTGCCGACCCGAGGTCGCGGGCTTCGCCCCGATGTCGGGGTTGCTGCAGCCCGCGCGCGTCGGCCGACCGCCGGCGATCGACTGGTTCCCCGTCGCCCACCCGCGGCTGGTGTTCCCCGCGGTGGCGCCGGGCGTCGCGGTGTCGCTGCGCGGCGTGCTGCGTGGGGAGACGCTGCGCTTCACGGTGCCGCCACCGCCGGCGAGGCTCGCGGTGGTGCTGGGGTCGCAGCGACACGCGCTGGCGCTGGCGCTGGACGGTGTCGGCATCCTCGCCGAGGAGCGGATCGTGCGGCTGCACTACCGCGCGACGTTTCGCTACGCCGTCGTCCGCCACCTGCGTCGCGACGCGATCCTGGAGGCCGCATGAGCTGGGACCCGGACGCGGAGCTCGACCCGAGCGCCCCGGGATTCCGCGCGACGGCGAGCGAGCTCGCGACGTTGCGCCGGTGGGTGGCGTCGAGCGGGCTGCACCACGGACGATCCGCGCGCGCGCTCGAGGGGGCGCTGCACGGGCCGTCGGCGCGCGCGCTGCTCGAGGACGGCGGTGCGTCGAGGGCCGCCGCGCTGTTCGACGCGCGCGGCCGTGGTGGCGCCGCGTCGATCGGGGCGCTCGCGGTCGTGGCGATCGTCAGTGGGATCGCGGCGGTCCTCGGGCCCGCGGGCCACGTTCGGTGGATCGCGATCGGCGGGGCGGGCACGGCGGTGTTCGGGGCGGTCTGCTCGTATCTGCGGCATCGACGGGCGCGCGCATGGGCGGCGGCGTGGTGCACGTTCGCCGATCGCCACCGCGCGCGGACGAGCCACCGCGCCTTGACGGCGCTGCGGTGGTTCCGGGAGTTCTGGGCGAACGACCCCGCGGCGTCGTGGCTGGCCCTCGCGTCCTGCCGCGCGGTGTTCAGCTTCGCGTCGCCGCGGGGTTGGCCCTGCCTCGTCGTGGCGGACGCGGGGCGCCGCACCGCGCGGCTGTACATCGCGGCGACCCCGGGGTCGTTCGGATCGCTCGACGCGTTGGAGCTGGCGCGCGCGGGCGTCGGGGATCTGGGGCTCGAGCTGGTCGCGCTGCCGGGCGGCGTGGTCGTGGGCGCGACGCGACGTCGTTCGCGTCGGCGCGGGCTTCGGGCGGAGCGCGACGCGATCGATCCGAGCGCGTTCGATCGCGCGATCGCGGTGATCGATCACCGGCTGTGACCCATCGCGCGCGACGACACCACGCTCACCCGTCGCGATCGCCCCCGAGCCTGCCGATCGCTCCCGCAACGGACGTCATGCACCGGATAGAGCCCACCTGCGCTTGAATGAGCCGAGCATTCCTGCAAGCCTGCACGAATGAGCCTCGCTGCGGATCCCTCTGACCTGTTGCTCGTCGCCCGTGTGCTCGAGCGAGGCAGCTTTGCCCGTGCTGCGATCGACCTCGGTCTACCTCCGTCCACGGTATCTCGTCGTGTTGCGGGCCTGGAACGACGCGTCGGGGCACGACTGTTCGAGCGGACGACTCGTTCGCTGAGGCCGACCGAGATCGGAGAGCAACTCGGTCGGCTCGGCGCGACCATCCGCGCGCTGGCGTTGCAGGCCGAGCACGCGATCTCCGATCATCACGACGCACCCCGCGGAACGCTGCGGATCAGCGTGCCGACGCCCGTCGTCGAGACCTTCCTCGGCATCGCGCTCTCCGAGTTCCTCCGCCGCTACCCGGACATGCGCGCGGAGGTCATCGCCACGGATGCACTCGTGGATCTCGTCACGGATGGGTTCGACGCGACCATCCGCATCGGAACGAAGTCCCCGGCCTCGCTGGGGATCGCTCCGCTCGCGAGCATCGTACCCGTGCTCGCGGCGTCGCGCGCCTACCTCGAGCGGGCCCCACGGCTCGATCGACTGGACGATCTCGCCAGCCATTCCTTGGTCGGACATTCCGAGAGGAAGCGAACGACGTGGACGCTCATGAGTCGCACTGGTCAGCACGAGCGGGTCGAGGTGACCCCTCGTGTCGTCACCAACTCATCGTCGTTGGCGACGCAGTGCGTCATCGCGGGCGCCGGCATCTCGATCCTCCCCCGTTCGGTGGCGACGAAGGAGGGGCTCGTCGTCCTCGAGCCCGGCGGCTACCGGCCGCCTCCGGTGAGCCTCTCGATCATGACGCCCAGCGCGAGGGCGAAGACCCCGAAGACCCGTGCGTTCATCACGCTCATGAAGGAGTTCGTGGCGACGCACACCGACCTCTTCGACGTCGTCGACACGCATCGATCGGCGAGGCAATCGCGTGTTTCGTGAGGGTCTGATTCGTGCGGGCATGCACGGATGATGTGCAGAGCCGTCCATTGTTGCACGACCGCATCGGCGTCAGGTTGCCGGCATGCCCAAGAGCAACGTCCTCGTCACCGGTAGCAACAGCGGCTTCGGCCGCCTCATCTGCCTCGCCCGACGCGGTCACACCGTGTTCGCAACGATGCGGTCGCCCACCACGAAGAACGCGGGCGCCGCGTCCGATCTCCGAGCCATCGCGCAGGCCGAGGGGCTCACGCTCCACGTCCTCGAGCTCGACGTCACCGACGACAACTCGGTGTCGACGGCGGTGCAGTCCGCCGAACACACCGCCGGGCATCTCGACGTCGTGGTCAACAACGCGGGCTACGCGGTGGGTGGACTCAACGAAACCATGACGTCGGAGCAAGTCCTCTCGCAGCTCGACACGAACGTGGTTGGCGCGCATCGAGTGAACCGGGCAGCCTTGCCCGCGCTCCGCAGGCGCCGCGCGGGTCTGCTCGTCCATATCTCGAGCACCATGGGTCGCCTGACCGCACCGTTCAACGGGATCTACTGCGGGTCGAAGTGGGCGCTCGAAGCCATGGCCGAGAGCTATCGCTACGAGCTCGGGCCGACCGGCGTCGAGGTATCGATCGTCCAGCCCGGCGTCTTCAAGACCGGGATCATCGGTTCGACGGTGACCGGCGCCGATGCCAAGCGTGCGGACGGCTACGGCCTGGAGGCCGCGCAATCGCGGCTGGTCGACCTCGTCCACGCGATGCACGACGGCCCCGGGGCATCGGATCCCGAGGAGGTCGCACGGGCAGTCGTTGCACTCGTGGAGGCGCCCGCGGGGACTCGTCCACTTCGTGTCGTCGTCGATCCCAGCGGCGGAGGTGCGGGGACGCAGGCGTTGAACGCGGCGGCCGCGGAGATTCAGCGCGGCCTGCTGACGGCGTTGGGCATGTCGCAGATGATCGACTGACCACCGCCGTCGTGCGCCGCCGCCGACGGGCGACCCGACACCCGCTGCGCCGGCAACGACGGATCCACCGCGTCGTCGCCGGGCCGTCGACGATCGCGCTGGCGCCGAGCAGGTGGACCACTCTCGGTGCGGGCAGCATGGCAAAACCCGCGCGTCGCCCCCTGCTGCCGAGATCGTGTCCTGGACCCTGGGCCCGTCGCCGTCGGACCCCGCGCTTGCCCGATTTCTTGCCGGCGCCGCGCAGATGCGCCCAACTGCCGCCATGGGCCTGCGCCGAAGGGCTGCCGCCTCGATCGGCGCCGTGCTGCTGCTCGCCGTGTCGCACGGCGGCGCGGACGAGGCGGCCCACGCGACCCCGACGTTGACCGGGCTCGCCACGGCGTGGCGCCCGGTCGCCGAGCTCCCACGGATGCACGACGGGGTGACGCTCACCGCGACCGCGACCGAGACCGCGACCGCGACCAAGCCAACGCCGACGACGGACGATCGTTGTCGCGGCGGCGCGGTGCTCTACCGCGCGACCTCCTCGCGCCCCCGCATCGCGCTCACCTTCGACGACGGGCCCAGCCCCACCGTCACGCCCGGCGTGCTCGAGGTCCTGCGCGAGCACGGCGTGCGCGCGACGTTCTTCGTGCTCGGCGAGCCGGCCGAGCGCTACCCCAACACCCTGCGGGCGATCGTCGACGCCGGCCACGAGCTCGGCAACCACGGCTGGTCGCACACCAGCTTCCGCTCGCTCTTCCCGTCGCAGATCGAGGCCGAGCTCGACCGCACCGCCGACCAGATCGCGGCGGGCGGCGGCGCGCGGCCACGGCTCGTGCGGCCGCCGTTCGTCCGCTTCCCCGACTCGAGCGTCGAGCTCGGCGAGGACTTCGTGCTGTGGTCGGTCGACGGCGGCGACACCGAGCGCTCCGCGGGGCGCCCCGCGCTGGACATCGCCAACGCGGTGGTGCGCGGCGCCGAGCCCGGCGCGATCGTGCTGCTGCACGACCGCAACCCGACGACGCTGCGCGCCCTGCCCCTCATCCTCGGCGGGCTCGATCGCAAGGGCCTGCAGGTCGTCCCCGTGTCGGAGCTGCTCGACCTGGCCTGCCCACGCTGACGCCCCGCGCCGCGATCGCCGTCAGTCGATCGCCCGGAAGCGCTCGATGCCTGGCCCATGCCCGACGAGCAGGGCGCTGCCGAGGTCGGAGGTACCCGGCGGCGCCGCAACGGACGTCACGACATCGTCGAAGGTATGGCTCTCGTAGCAGCCGACGCTGCTGAGCCGCACGAGCACGGTGTCGCCTCCGGTCATCCACACAGCCAGGTCGGGCAGCTCGTCCCCGTCGATGTGGCCGGCGACGATGCGATCCACGGGCAGCGGCAGTGCCTCGATCTGCGGTGCAGCGAAGGACACCCCGTCGGACTCCCAGGTGAACAGGAGCGCGCCGCCACTCTGCGGCGTCACGCCAATCACCGGCCGGTCGTCTCCTCCGTTCGCCCACGTCAACGCGCGCCGCTCCGCGGGGGCCGTGTCTGCGAATGCCGTCGCGTGGAACATCGTGCCGTCGTACCGCCAGTACGTGGAGACTCCACCGACGTGCCCCACGACCTCGTCGCCGAGCGCATCGAGCAGTCCCGCTGCAAACGCGCTCTCGACGGGCTCCGCGGTGATCGTCACCGCGTCGTTGCCATCGTCGGGCAACACGACGAGCCCGTCACTGCTCGCGAGCACGAGATCTTCGACACCGAAGAAGGAAGTGGGAGAGATCGACCATGGCACCGCGCCGTCGAGCATGCGTACGCTGCGTTCGGCGGGTGGCATGGCGCTCCAGTCCCAGCGATGGATCTCGTAGCCGGTCGTGTTCTCGGTGACGGCAACGACGTCGCTGCCCAATCGACCGCCGGTCCTTGCGGACGTGATCGCGACGACAGGCCCGCTCAGCTGCGCGACGTAGATTCCACTGCCTCCGACGACCGCGAGGACGTCGCCGAACGCGCCCGCGAGATCTTCGGACCCGATCCCGTCGCCGAAGACGGTCTCGAGCACGGTCGGCGACGACATCTGCGGCAGTACGTTGTCGTAGAGCGCGAGGTGTGCGGCGCCTTGGCACATCTCGACGGGCGAGGCTGCGACGCAGCCCACCCCCACCTCGCAGTACGTGCCCGGGCCGCACGCCTCGTGCGTGGCACAACTGCCGTCGCCGGTGTCGGCGCTCGAAGGGTCGTCCGAGCCCGTGCCGCCCGTCTCCGCGATCGATGTGCTCTCCTCCGTTCCGCCGTGGGATCCACCGCCATCGGCGTGCTCGCCACCCGAATTGCAGCCGATCCATGCGCTGCACAACAACACCGCGCGCCGTCCCACTCGACCACTCGACCCCGTCATGGCTGGCCTCCTTGGGGGGTAGTCGCCGGACGACCCGGAAAGATCCCTGCCGAGGCTCGTTTTTCCAGCGAAACTCCCACCCACGGTTTTCTCGACGTGGTCCGCGCCTGCTCACGCATCCACCGGCGCGAACCGGGCGGTGAAGTGCCGCATCGTCGGCGGCTCCCAGACGATGCGGTAGCGCGGCAGCCGATCCTTGTCGGCCGCGACCTCGGCGAAGGTCTCGACCACGTAGTCGGCGTGGGATTGCGTGTACACGCGACGCGGCATCGCGAGGCGCACGAGGTCCATCGCCGCGGGCGTCTCGGTGCCGTCGGGGTGGCGCCCGAACATGACCGTGCCGATCTCGCAGGCCCGGATCCCCCCGCGCTGGTAGAGCGCGCACACGAGGGCCTGCCCCGGATAGGCGAGCGGCGGGATGTGGGGCAGCCACGCGCGCGCGTCGACGAACACCGCGTGGCCGCCGGTCGGCCGCACGATCGGCACGCCCAGCGCCATCAGCCGCTCGCCGATGTACTCGTTGGTGCGGATGCGATAGGCGAGGTAGTCCTCGTCGACGATCTCGACCAGGCCCTGCGCGATCGCGTCGAGGTCGCGGCCAGCGAGCCCGCCGTACGTCGGGAAGCCCTCGGTCTGGATCAGCCGCGTGCGCGCCCGCGCGGCCAGCTCGTCGTCGTCCAGCGCCAGCCAGCCGCCGATGTTGGCGAACGCGTCCTTCTTCGCGCTCATCGTCATGCCGTCGGCCAGCGCGAACATGTCGCGGACGATGTCGACGACGCCGCGATCGTGCTGGCCCGCCTCGCGCTGCTTGATGAACCACGCGTTCTCGGCGAAGCGACAGGCGTCGATGTACAGCGGCTTGCCGTGCCGGTGGGCCAGCTCGGCGACCGCGCGGATGTTGGCGAGGCTCACCGGCTGGCCACCGCCGGCGTTGTTCGTGACGGTGAGCATCACGCACGGGATCGCGTCGGCGTGCTCGGCCAGCAGCGCGGCGAGTCGCCCGAGATCCATGTTGCCCTTGAACGGGTGCACCAGCGCGGGGTCGCGGCCCTCGGGGATGACGAGGTCGACCGCCTCGGCGCCCGTGGCCTCGATGTTGCCGCGGGTCGTGTCGAAGTGCGTGTTCGACGGCACGATGCGGCCGGGCCCGCCGAGCAGGTGGAACAGGATCGCCTCGGCCGCGCGCCCCTGGTGCGTCGGGATCACGTGCCGGAACGGCATGAGGTGTCGGACCGCGGCGGCGAACCGATCGAACGACGGCGAGCCGGCGTAGCTCTCGTCGCCCTGCATCACCGCCGCCCACTGCTTGGCGCTCATGGCCGCCGTGCCCGAGTCGGTGAGCAGGTCGATGACCACGTCCTCGGAGTGCAGCGCGAACGGGTTGTGGTGGGCCTCGGCCAGCAGGCGCGCGCGCTCGTCGGGCGTCGTCATGCGGATGGGTTCGACCGACTTGATGCGGAACGGCTCGATGATCGTCTTCATGCGCGCCGCCCATGCATCGGTGAAAACCGGCCGGACGCGGCGCGCAAGCGGTGCGGACCCGAGGCATGCGCGCCGCAGCGACCGCGCTGGGCCGACGCGCGGCGGCGGGATCACTTCAGATCAGAGGGCCACTTGCCCATCCCGTCCTTGCTCGTCCACACGTCCGGCTCCTCGAAGTTGAGCCCATCGGCCGCGAGGGCGCGCGCGGAGGTCAGCGCGACCTCGGCCTTGGCGGTGTCTGCCGGCACCTCGATGCCGCCGATCTCGAAGGTGCACCAGCTCTTCGGGTTGCACGCGAACTTCTTGCCCGACATCGAGGTCCACGCCACGGCGTCCTCGAACGGCGTGCCGACGCCGACCTTCAGCGCGGTGCCCTTGGCGTCGGTGAAGCGCGCCGCGAGCGAGTAGCCCGCGATGGTCTTGTCGGTGAAGTTGTAGCCCTTGACCGCGACCTTGCCGTCGAACTTGGCGCCCGCGGTGAACTTGGTCACCTCGAAGACGACGGGCGCGCCGTTCGACGCGGCGGCCGGCGGCGGTGCGGGGGCCTCGGCGGCGGGCTTGGCCGCTTCGCCGCCGCTGTCGCACGCGCACGCGAGCACGGCGAGGGTGAGCAGCACACCGCGGGCGCGGTTCGAGATCGAGGGGTTCGGCGTGGGCACGTTCATCGGGTGGGGCATCGTGGCCAAAGGGGAGGCGCGACGGCGTCCCATCGATCATGCCCGCGGGCCCCGATCGCGGTGAGCCCCCTCACTCGCGGGCGGCCGCCGGGGAATTTTCATCCATCCGCGTCGGCCCGCGGCCACGGTGGTGCGTGCTCCCGCCGAACGCGCAGCGATCCCCGGCCCCACGTCACCTCGCCCGCGCCGTCGCGCTCGGCCTGCTGCTCGGGTGGGGCGCAGCGCCGGCCTGTCACGGCTGCCACGACGACGGACCGTGCCGGGGTGACACCTGCGTGTGCGAGGACGCCGACGCGTGCGGCTTCGAGTGCGGGGTCGACGGGTGCTTCGGCGCGTGCCACCGCCTCGATGTCTGCGACGCCGCGTGCCCGGACGACTGCACGCTCGAGTGCGCCGATGTCTCGCAGTGCTCGCTCGGCTGCGACGACGCCTGCGCGATCGACTGTCAGCGCGCCAGCCGATGCGACGTCGCGTGCGGCGAGGACTGCCACGTCGAGTGCAGCGACGCCGGGACCTGCGAGGTCGAGATGATCAGCGGCACCGTGGTGTGCGCCCGCGTCGGGGCCTGCCAGGTGACCTGCGTGGGCGACGACGCCAGCCTGCCCGCGACCGAATGCGGGCAGGGCGTCTTCTCCTGCGGAGCGTGCTGATCCGCCCGGTCCCTGGGCCGCGAAGAGAATTTTCGGCCTCCTGTCGAATGGCCGGCCTCCCGTTCGCCCCATGGGCACGGAGCCCGACATGCCGAACTGGACCGAGAACCCCACCTTCGTCGCCTACGCCATCAGCTGCCTGGTGCTGAGCGGCAACCTCCTGTTCCTCTGGGCCCGCAGCGGGGCCGCGCGCGGGCGCTCGAAGACCGTGATGAATCCCGAGGACACGCGCACGGTGGCCAAGGGCGCGGCGGTGGTGACCGCCGATCCGCCCGAGGTCGCCCGGATCCTGCGAGCCCACGCCAACGCGATGGCGATGTTCGTGCCCTTCGCGATCCTCGGATTGCTCTACGTGCTGGTCGGGGGATCGGCGGGCCCTGCGAAGGTGCTGTTCGGCGTGTTCGTCGCCAGCCGCCTGTTCCATTCCTTCGTGTACCTGCGCGAGATCCAGCCCTGGCGCACGATCGCCTTCGCCGTGGGCGGCCTGACGGTCCTCGGGCTGCTCGGCGACGTGGCGTGGATCCTCCTGCGATGACCGCGGCCCGCGCCCATCCCTGACCCGCAGCACGCGGCGCGGGCTGAGGTTACCCTTTCCGGCGATGCGCCCCTGGGGTTCGACGCGCCGGCGCGCCGCGATCGCGGTGGGATCGATCGCGCTGCACGGCGGGCTGTTCGCGACGCTCTCGGCCCTGCCGAACGAGCGCGCCGCGACGCCGGACGAGTCCGCGTACGAACCGATCGAGTTCGTCGTGTGGGAGCCCGCGGCGATCACCGCCGCCCCGCGTCCCACCGACATCGCGACGCCCGCGACGCCGACCACGACCGACGCCGCAGGCCCACCGGCCGAGCCGACCGTGGCCCCGGAGCCGATCGCGAGTCCGACGCCCGCGCGCCCCAAGCCCCGCAGCGACGGTCCGGCACCGAGCGAGCCGATTACGCCGCCACCTGCCGCGAGCACGCCGACGCCTCCCGTCGCGCCACCGGTCGCACCCGATCCGACGCCGAGCCCGGCCCCCGGTGCGATCGCGCTGCAGGGCGTCCCCCACGTGTCCGCGCCCGGCATCGTCACGAGCCCACGGCTCGGCGCGTCGGCGATCCGCGAGCTCGGCGACGGCGTCGTCACGGCGCCCAAGCCGAGCGGACCGGCCGCCCCGTCGCGCCCCGGTCCCGGCGGCGGTGGTGGCCGCGACACGCCGCCCCGAACGCTCGAGGACGCCGGCTTCGTCCGCGACAAGAAGGGCAACTACGCCTACCGCGAGCCCGCCGGCCACTTCACCGCCAAGCTGCTGCCCGACGGCCGCGTGCGGTTCAAGGATCACATCGGCAAGGTCACCGGCACCGCGGTCAAGATGCCCGATCTCTACTCGGTGGTGACCAAGGCCCGCAAGCAGAACGAGCTGTGGGCCCACGACAAGGCCGAGCTGCTGCGACGCACCTACGAGCTGCGCCTCGCGATCGCGGTGAAGTTCGCCGAGCACAACATCGAGACGCGGATCAAGTCCATGTACCGCGAGCTGCTCGACGTCTGGGGCGCGCCCGATCGCCCCGCGCTCGCCCGCCGCAAGATCCTCTTCGAGCGCTGGGACGATTGCGACGAGCGCATGCGCGTCACGGTGCCTGGCTTCGAGGACGTCGAGGCCAGCAAGCTCGACACCGTGCGTCTGGACGCCGCCGCGCGGGCCCGCACCACGATCGTCGACTTCGTCCGCAAGCACCTGCCCAAGGGCACCCCCGATGCCTACGGCGCCGACGAGCTCGCGCAGCTCAACCGCGGCCGCAAGAGCACCGAGAAGTTCGCCCCCTACGCCGACGGGTAGGCCGCGCGCGCGCGCGGGATGCCAGCGACGCACCGGCGCGCTACCATGGTCGGCCGATGCCGTCCGAACCCGCCCGCCGCGTCGCCACCTACGACGACGTCCTCGCCGCGCCGCGGGATCAGGTGGCCGGCTGACGCGTGACCTCGCGCGATCACGACTCCGAGCGCACCGAGGAGGCCCAACAGGACGCCGCGGCGCGCGTGCCCGTCGCGGGCGATCGCATCGGCAAGTACACGGTGCTCGAGCCGCTCGGCGAGGGTGCCATGGGCGTGGTGCTGCGCGCCTATGATTCGGCGCTCGATCGCGAGGTGGCGATCAAGGTGGTGCGTCCGCGCGCGAGCGTCGGCGCAGAGGCGCTCGAGCTGGCACGCGGGCGCCTGGTCGCCGAGGCCCGCGCGCTCGCCCGCATCTCGCACCCCAACGTCGTCGGCGTCTACGAGGTCGGCCTGCACGGCGCGCTGCTGTACGTGGCGATGGAGTTCGTGCGCGGCGTCGATCTCCAGCGGTGGCTGCGCGAGGGCGACCGACCGTGGCGCGAGGTCCTCGAGGTGTTCCTCGCGGTCGGGCGCGGGCTCGAGTGTGTGCACGCCGCGGGGCTGGTGCACCGCGACGTGAAGCCGGCGAACATCCTCGTCGGCGCCGACGGTCGGGCGAGGATCGGGGACTTCGGCATCGCCCGCGCCAGCGTCGAGCTCGCGCCGCCGCTCCTCGACGGCCACGGGATCGAGGGCCACGATCTGGCGCGCACCGCCGTGACCGCCGAGGGCCACGTCGTCGGCACGCCGGCGTACATGGCCCCCGAGCAGCACGCCGCGGGCGAGGCCGGGCCGGCCGCGGATCAGTTCGCGTTCTGCGTGGCGCTGGTGGAGGCGCTGTGGGGCGAGCGGCCGTATCGGGTCGAAGCGCGGCGGATGCTCGCGGCCAAGCGCGCCGGGCCTCGACCGCCGAGCACGACGCGCCGCGTGCCCGCGCACCTGTGGCCCATCGTCGCCCGCGGCCTCGCGCCCGATCCCGCGGCAAGGTTCCCGTCGATGGCCGCGCTGTGCGACGCGCTCGCCCGCGATCCCGAGCGTGCGCGCCGACGGTGGCGACGCGCGGCGATGCTCGCGTTGGCCGGCGCCGGCGCGCTCGTGTTCGCGGTGACGCGGCCCGGCCCGTGCGACGACGCCGAGCGGGCCCTCGACGGCGTGTGGGATCGTCCGCGCCGCGCAGCCCTGGCCGACGCGTTCGCCGGCAGCCCGCATCCGTGGGCGCAGCAGGCGTGGACCCACGCGAGCGCGCGGCTCGACGATTGGAGCGGGCAGTGGCTCGCGATGCACCGCCAGACGTGCGAGCTCGGGCGCACCGCCGATCCCCTGCTCGATCGCCGCCATGCGTGCCTGCAGGCGCGACGCCGCGGCCTCGTCGCGGTGACCGAGGCGCTCGACGGCGCGCCCGCGAGCACCGTCGAGCACACCTTCGAGCTGCTCGGCCAACTCCGGCCCGTCGCGCCGTGCGGCGATCCGGTCGCGCTCGCCAGCGCGATCGAGCTGCCGGACGATCCGGAGGTGCGCGCGCGCGTCGAGGACGTCCGCGCCGAGCTCGCCCGCGGCCGCGCGATGATCGACGCGGGTCGCTACCGGGACGCGATCGTGCTCGGCGAGGGCCTCGTCGTCGAGGCCCGCGCGCTCGAGCACCCGCCGCTGATCGCCGAGGCCCTGACGTTCGCCGGCACTGCGCACCAGCGCGTGGGTGAGGAGCCGCAGGCGCGCGCCCTGCTCGAGGAGGCCGTGTGGCTCGCGCTCGAGCTCGGCCACGACGAGGCGGCGAGCGAGGCCGCCATCGCGCTGCTGTGGAACGCGGGTCGCCAGGCGGTGACGATCGACGAGGCCCTGCGCTGGGGCGAGCTCGCCCGCGCCGAGCTGGCCCGCCGCCCCGATGCGCCGCGGATCGATCTCGTGCAGCTCGAGCACGGCATCGGCGCGGCACAGAACACCGCGGCGCGCTACGACGACGCGCTGCACGCCTACGCCCGCGCGCTCGCGATCGTCGGCGACGATCCGAACCTGGTCGTCGTCGAGGGGACGATCCACGCCAGCATCGCCAAGCTCCACCAAGACCGCGGTCAGGTCGCGCGCGCGCGGGCCGAGCTCGAGCCCACGATCGCGCGGCTCGAGCCGATCCTCGGCCACGATCACCCGCATCTGTCGCGCATGCGCGGGCTGCTGGCGATGATCTTCGACGCCGCCGGCGAGTACGAGCGCGCGGTCGAGATGTTCACCGCGGTGGTCGAGGGCCTGCGCCTGGCGATGGGCGACGACGCACCGCGGGTCGCGTACGCGCGGATCAACCTCGCGGTGGCGCTGGATCACGCCGGCCGCGACGACGAGGCGCTCGCGATGACCGAGCGCGCGCTCGCGAGCCTCGAGGCCGGCGGCGACTCGCTCGGCACCGCGACCGCAATCGGCAATCTGGGCCTCGACTACTTCGAGCGGGGGATCCACGACGCCGCCGAGCAGAAGTTCGAGCGCGCCCTCGCGATGATCGGGCGGCTCTATCCACCCGATCACCCCGAGCAGGTCGTCGCGATCATCGGCCTCGGCCGGGTGCGGATCACCCAGGGTCGGTACGACGCCGCGATCGCCCTGTTCGATCGCGCCGAGGCGATCGTCCGGGCGGCCCACGGCCCCGATGCGCGGCTGCGCGCCCTCGCACTCGAGGGGCGCGGCAAGGCCGAGGCCGCCGCGGGGCGCCTCGACGCCGCCGAGGCCACGCTGCTCGAGCAGGTCGAGATCCTGCGCCGCGCCCCCGATGCCGCGCCGACCGACGTCGCGGACGCGCTGCGCGACCTCGCGAAGCTCCGCCGCCAGCAGGGCCGCCCGGCCGAGGCCGCGGCGCTCGAGGCCGAGGCCGGCCCCGCGCCGCCGTGATCGCCCATCGCCTTTGTCGTCGTTCGAACCCGGGGATCCATCGCGAACATCATCCGCTCGCCCCGTGTCACGACACCGACGTCGCGACCGTTTCCGCGTGGCGCCGATCGCTTGTCCGCCCGCGGCCGCGGTGCTATTGCTCGTGGGGTGTCGAAGTGGGTGGGTGCGGCGCTCGTGGCCTTCGCCGTGGGCTGTGACAGTGGCGAAGAGACGACGGGCGACGCGTGGCAGCGCGTGCACGCCGAGCTCCCGGGCGCGCTGCTCTCGGTCTGGGGCACCTCTGCGACGGATGTGTGGACGGTCGGCGCCGACGCCCGCAATGGCGCTGGGCCCCAGGTCCTGCACTTCGACGGCGAGGCATGGACGCGCCACGACACCGGCCTCACCCAGGGCGATCTGTGGTGGGTGTTCGGCTTCGCCGACGGCCCGATCTACATGGGCGGCGACGGCGGCGTGATCGTGCGGCGCGACGGCGACACCTTCACCGTGATGGACACGCCGTCGACCGGCACGATCTACGGCATCTGGGGCGCGAGCCCCGACGATCTCTGGGCCGTCGGCGGCGAGTCCGATGCGAGCGGCGGCTTCGCGTGGCGCCTGGTCGGCGACGCGTGGGTCCCCGAGGCGTCGCTGCCCGCGGACGTCCCCACCAACGCCGCGATCTGGAAGGCGTTCGGCACCGCTGCGAACGACGTGTGGCTCGTCGGCAGCAACGGCGTGGCGCTGCACTGGGACGGCACCGCGCTCTCGACCGGCGACACCGGCGTGGGCTCGTCGCTGTTCACGGTCTACACCAAGGACGGCCTGTACGCGGCCGTCGGCGGCCTCGCGACGGGCATCATCGTCGAGGGCGACGGCACGACGTGGCGCAACGTGACGCCCGAGCCGCCGCCGATGGGCCTCGCCGGCGTGAGCCTCGGCGACGATGGCCTCGGGCTGGCGGTCGGCATGTCGGGCAGCGTGTATGTCCGCGACGCGGGCGGCTGGGCGCCCGAGGATCCCGGCCTGCTCGTCCGCGAGAACCTCCACGGCGCGTGGGTCGACGACGACGGTGGCCTCTGGGCCGTCGGCGGACAAACCCTCACGCCACCATTGACCGACGGTGTGATGATTCATCGGGGCACGCCCGTGCCCGAGGGAGTGCATTGACATGACGAAACAACGACACGCGATCGGGGCCGCCTTGCTCCTGCCGCTCATCCTCGGCCCCGCCTGCGACAGCGGTGACGACGCGGACTACGTGGACGCCTGCAAGTCGATCGCCTCGGGCGAGGCGTGCACGTGGCTCGGACGCAAGGGCGAAGAGGGCTACAACGGCGACGGCGAGCATCGCCTCGCGACGTTCGTCAACCAGCCCCAGGACCTGCTGTTCCTCCCCGACGGCACCGCGTGGTTCACCGACTTCAACAACTTCCTCGTCCGCCGCGTGCTCGAGGACGACACCGTCGAGACGATGGTGGGCTCCGTCGATCCCGTGTTCCCCGGCGACGGCCCGTTCACCGGGATCCCGCCCGAGGGCGCCGAGGGCAAGGACTGGCTGCTCAACCACCCGACCAACCTGATCCCGGGCGCCGACGGCCACGTCACGCTCGTCGCGTGGCACAACCACAAGCTGCTCGATGTCGACGCCGACACCGGCTACGTGAAGGTGATGTGCGGCGGCGGGGCCGGGTTCGCCGGCGACGGCGGGCCGGCGGCGATGGGCTCGCTGTTCCGGCAGATCAACGACGCGACCCAGGACGAGTCCGGTAACATCTACCTCATCGATCAGGGCAACGGCCGCGTGCGGCAGATCGGCCCCGACGGGGTGATCAGCAGCATCGCGGGCGACGGGATGCTCGGCTATGCCGGCGACGGCGGGCCCGCGCTCGAGGCCCAGTTCTCGTGGGCCCGCGGCTCCAACCCCAACCCCAGCGGCGGCCTCGTCTACCACGACGGCAAGCTGTACATCTCCGACACCGAGCAGCACGTGATCCGGGTGATGGATCTCGGGTCCGGCCTGATCAGCGGCTTCGCGGGCAACGGCGTGGCCGGCGACGCCGGCGACGGCGGGCCGGCGATCCAGGCCCAGCTCAGCGCGCCGCGCGACCTCGAGATCGGCCCCGACGGCGACCTCTACTTCGCCGACACCGACAACGGCAAGGTCCGCGCGATCGATCTGGACACGTTCGACATCCGCACCGTCGTCGGCACCGGCAAGCTCGGCCTCGACGACGAGGAGGGCCTCGCGGCCACCGAGACCCAGCTGCGCCGCCCGTTCGGCATCGCGTTCGATCCCGACGGCAACCTCTACGTCATGGACAGCCTCAACTCGCGGATCGTGAAGGTGGCCAAGTGAAGACCACGAAGTTCACCACCCTCCTCCTGGGCGTCACCGCGCTCTCCACCGCCGCGTGCTCGGGCGACGACGACACCTGCGACACCCAGAGCGCCGGGGCGATCTGCACGATCATCGGCAGCGGCGAGAACGGCTACGACCGCAACGCCGACAACGAGGTGCTCGGCGCCCGCGAGGCCAAGTTCGCCCTGCCGCAGGACACCCTGACGGCGCCCGATGGCACCACGTACATCCTCGACTGGAACAACCACCGCCTGCGAGAGTTCGACCCCGAGGCCAACACGGTGCGCTGGGTCGCGGGACGCGGTGAGCTCGGCGGCGACATCGACGATCCGGCGAACGGCGATTTCAACCACCCGACCAACATCATCTTCGACGAGACCGGGGCGAACATCCTGGTCGCCGCGTGGCACAACAGCAAGATCCGCAGCATCGACCGGGCGACCGGCGTGGTGACGGACACCTGCGGCGACGGCAAGCGGGCCTACTTCGGCGACGAGGGCCCGGCGATGACCGCCTCGCTCGATCTGCCCGCCGCGATCGCGTTCGATCCCCACGGCAACCTGACGATCATGGATCAGGCGAACCAAGTGCTGCGGTCGGTCGACGCTGCGGGGAACATCCGCACGATCGCGGGTCACTGCGTGGTCGACTCGCCGGCGCCGGGCGGCCCCGGCAAGTGCGCCGAGGGTGTCGAGCCCATGGCCTGCGCCGACGGCGACAACGGGCCCTCGGGCAAGTCCGTGTGCGGCGATCCGATGATGTTCTGCGCCAAGCCGTGCACGCCGGGCTACGCCGGCGACGACCTCCCGGCGGCCGAGCTGCGCATGTCCCAGCCCTTCGGGCAGTCGGCGTCGCCGGCGGGGCGCATCGTCTACGACGCGAAGGGCAACCTGTACTTCGCCGACACCGGCAACCACATGATCCGCATGATCGACACGGACGGCATCGTGCGCCGCGTCGCGGGCCAGCCGCCGGTCGACGGCGTGGGTCAGAGCGGCTACGCGGGTGATGGTGGCCCGGCGCTCGAGGCCAAGCTGTCGTTCCCCGTCGACCTCGCGCTCGGCGACGACGGCACGCTGTACTTCACCGACGTCCGCAACCACTGCGTGCGGGCGATCGATCCCGACGGCACGATCTCGACCGTCGTCGGCGTGTGCGGTGAGCACGGCTTCGAGGGTGACGGCGGCCCCGCCGACGAGGCGCTGCTCAACCTGGCCTTCGGCGTCGAGTACGTCGACGGCCGCCTGCTCGTCGCGGACACCGGCAACAACGTGATCCGCTCGGTGCTGTTGCCGTGATCCGATCTGCGAGCCGCCTCGCGATCGTGTGGAGCGTCGGGTTCGTCGTCGTCGTCGCCGCGTGCGATGGCGGGGACGAGCCCGAGCCGCAGGTCGAGCCGTTCTTCCCCGCCGACTACGCGAGCCGCTACACGGAGGTCCGACCGTGCATGCCCAGCGGCGATCACGATCTCAACCACGTGCGGATCCTGGTCGACGACGCGGCGCTGGATCCCTACCTCGAGCGCACTGCGCCGTTCCCCGTCGGCGCGGTCGTGCTCAAGCAGGAGTACGACTTCGGCGACACGGCGTGTGCGGGCGAGACCAGGCAGTGGACCGTGATGAAGCGGCTCGCGGAGGGCAGCGCGCCGGACACGTTGGACTGGGCGTGGCAGACGGTCGACGTCGATCGCGCGGTCGTCGACGAAGACCTGCCGCGGTGCATCGCGTGCCACACCGGCTGCGGCGTGCCTCCGGACGGCTACCAGGGCACCTGCGCGATCCTGCCCTGATCGCGATCGAGCGCACCGCACGACGGCCGTGGTCCGCGCGGTGGTGCGCGACTCGCCCATGCTTTTTCTTCGTCACGAAGATCGCCGCGCTGGCTCAACACCCCCGTGCACGGCATGACGCTCCGTCAGGGGCGACTCTCCACGGTCCATGAACACCTCGTCGACTTCATCGTCGCGCTCGGCGCGACGACCGTGTTCGGCATCCCCGGCGCGCCGCTGACCGGTCTGTTCGCCGCGCTGGCGCGACGCAGCGTCCGCACCGTGCTCGCGCGCCACGAGACCGGCGCGGTGTTCATGGCCGATGGCCACGCGCGGATCACGGGCCGGCCCGCGGTGTGCTGCGTGACGAGCGGCCCCGGGGTGCTCAACGCCGCGACGGGGATCGGCGTCGCCCAGACCGACGGCGTGCCGGTGCTGTTGCTGAGCGCCGAGGTCCCCGCGCGCCACTGGGGCCGCGGCGCGCTGCAGGAGAGCGGGCCGTTCGCCCTCGACGGCGTCGAGGTGCTGCGGCCGATCACCGCGCTCTCGGTGCGGGTGCCCGCCGCGGGCGCGTTGCGACCGATCTTGATGAAGGCGCACGCATGCCTCACGACGGGTCGTCGCGGCGCGGTGCACCTCGCGATCCCCTCGGACATCGGGAGCGCATCGCTCGACGACGACTTCACGGGCTGCCTCGAGCTGCCGCCGCCGCCGCCGCCCGCCGCGGAGCACGTCCGAGGCGTGCTCGATCGGCTGCCGCGCGGCGCGACAGTCATCCTCGCGGGGCACGGCGTCGCGGCGCGCGGGTGTGGTCCGGAGGTGCTCGCCCTCGCCGAGCGCCTCGACGCGCGCGTGTTCACGACGCCCAAGGGCAAGGGGGCGGTGCGCGAGGATCACCCGCGCTTCGCGGGCGTCGTGGGGTTCGGCGGATCGCCCGCGGCGTGGGAGCGCCTCATCGCACCCGGGACCGCCGCGGTCCTCGTGCTCGGCTCGAGCCTCGGCGATCAACAGACGAACGGCTGGAGCACCGCGTGGCGGGCCGGTCGCACGCTCGTGCACGTCGACGTCGATCCGGCGCGGATCGGCCGCGCGTTCGCGGTGGACGCGGGGCTCGTCGCGGATGTCGCCGCGTTCTGCGACGTCGCGCTGGCGCTGCTGCCCGAGCCCGGCCCCGCGCGCGCCCGACGGCACGCGGATCCACCGACGCGCGAGCCTGCGATGACCGGCAGCGCGATCGCCCGGGCGCTCTCGACCCACGCGCCCTCCGACGCGCAGGTGTTCGTCGACGTCGGCAACATGACCGGCTGCATGCTCTGCGACTTCGAGGTCCGCGACGGGCGGCGCTTCTTCGCGAACCTCGGCGCGGGGTGCATGGGCCACTCGGTGGGGGCGGCGGCCGGTGCGGCGATGGCCCTGCGCACCGCGGGCGTCTCGTCGCGCACGTTTGCCGTCGTCGGCGACGCCGCGTTCGCGATGTTCGGCGCCGAGCTCCACGTCGCCGCGGAGCACCAGCTCGACACGACGGTCATCGTGGCCAACGACGGCGGCCACGGGATGATCGCGGACGGCGAGACGCTGCTCGGCGGCATCGTGTCGCCGGTCCGCTTCGAGCGGCCGATCGACTTCGTCGCGCTCGCGACCGGCTACCGGGTGAGGGCGCTGCGCGTCGACACACCCGCGGCGCTCGCCGAGGCGCTGACGTCACCCACCCACGGCCCCCTGCTGATCGAGGTGGCGGTGACGCCGGGGGCGGTGTCCGAGGCCCTCGCCGCGCGGGCTCGCCACGTGCGCGCGATGATTGCGTCACCCCAGGGGGTCTCGTGAGCAACGACCACCTCGAGTCGATCGCGTCGCCGCAGGGGGTCTCGTGAGCAACGATCACCTCGAGTCGATCGCGGTCGTCACCGGCCCGCACTCGCGGGACCGCGCATGGCTGGCGAATGATCCCGACGCGCGCGCGCTGCTCGTCGCGCTCGAGCAGGCGGCGAACGTCGCGACGCTCGTGCAGCCGCGCCCGTACCTCCGCGACGAGGCCGAGTACCGCGCGGCGCTGCTCGAGGCCGGGCTCCGGGCGCTGCGGGCCGCGGGGCGTGAGCCCGCCGAGATCGGCGCGCTGGTCGGCTGCGCCCTCGGGGCGGAGGTGACCTCGCCCGATCCGCTGTATCGCGCCCACGCGGAGCTCGGGCTCGATCCCGCGGCGCCCGTGATGATCACCCGCGGCGAGCTCACCAACCTCCTCGACGCGATCGCGATCGCCACCGCGACGGGGCCCGCCTACGACGATCGCCCGCGGCTGGTCCTCGTCGGCTGTCGCATGTCGCAGTGGTCGCTCCGCTTCGGACACCCGCTGTCGCTGTTGGTCGGCGACGCGGTCACGGCGATCGTCGTCGGGCCGCGGCGGGGCCTGCGTCTGCTCGGCATGGAGACGACGGTGTTGGGCGCCCAGGGCGGGGCGCTGGGCCTGGGCTCGTACGTCGATCCCCGCACCGGCGCGATCGAGGACGAGATCGTCCTGCGGCCCCCGGCCGGGGCGATCCTGGCCGACATCGGGCCGACGCTGCCGGCGGAGATCGCCCGGCGATTGCTCGATCGATTCGGCCTCGCGCCCGGGGACGTCGCGCTCGCGCCGACGCAATCGATCGTCGGTCTCGCGGAGCGCTGGCGCGAGCAGCTCGGGATCCCGGAGATGTTCGAGAGCATGGCGACCCTCGGCAACGCCGGGCCGGTGAGCGTCGGCGCAAACCTCCGCGCGGCGTGGGAGCGCGCCCAGGCCGATCACATCGTCGCGATCCAGCTCGGCTGGGGGCTGCACTTCACCGCGGCGTT
The DNA here is from genome assembly GCA_001464385.1 of Deltaproteobacteria bacterium Ga0077550. Taxonomy (GTDB): domain Bacteria; phylum Myxococcota_A; class Polyangia; order Nannocystales; family Nannocystaceae; genus Xiheibacterium; species Xiheibacterium aquaticum. The sequence goes on from LNFB01000141.1 coordinate 20,506, forward strand.
GTTCGAGCGGGATGCGCCCCCGCCGACCGACGGTTCGGCTACCCTCGATCCCCGACGGGAGTGATCACAGGGGAATGATCACATGGGCATGATCGGCTACGCGGTCCCGGTGGACCCCGAGATGTGCGACGCGATCGACTCCGGCCACCGCGAGGTCGACGACGCGGTCCCCTCCTACGACGACGCCGACACCGACGGCGTGTGCGTCGAGAAGCTGTGGCACGCGATGCACTTCGTGCTCTCCGACGGCTGCGTCTGGGAGAGCGACGGCAAGCTCGGCGAGCTGTGGATGGGCGGCCGCGTCGGCGTCGAGGATCGCGGCTACGGGCCGGCGCGATACCACGGGCCCGCGCAGGTCGCCGGGTTCGCGCGGCTGCTCGCGGCGCTGCCCAACGAGGCGCTGCGCGGACGCTTCGACCCGAAGCTGCTCGGCGATTCCGACGTGTACCCGAACATCTGGGACGAGGACGCGGGCGATCTGTGGGACGAGCTGGTGGGCTATCTCGACCCGGTGAGGACGCTCATCCGCGAGGCCGCCGATCGCCGCGGTGGAATCGTCGTGTGGATCTGCTAGCGGGCCCTACCGCAGATCGATCCGCCGCACCCGCGAGTTCGACTGATCCGCGACCAGCAGCCCGTCCCCATCCAACGCAACGCGCGCGACATAGGCGAACCGAGCCGCCTCGGCCGGCCCGCCGTCGCCCGCGTCGCCCTCGCGGCCGTCGCCCGCGAGCGTGTCGATGACGCCATCGGGGTCGACCCGCCGGATACGGAAGTTGCCGCGGTCCGCGATGTACGCCGTCCCGTCGTCCCCGATCGCGAGCCCATACGGCTGCGCGAGGCGAGCCGCCGTCGCCGGCCCGCCGTCCCCCGAATATCCCTCGTGCCCGTCACCGGCCAGGGTCGTGATCGTCCCGCTCCCGCCGATTCGTCGCACCACGTGATTGAAGGTATCGGCGACGAACAAATGACCATACCCGTCCAGCGCCAGCGCGGTCGGCCACTGCAGCATCGCCTCGACCGCCGGGCCACCGTCGCCCGAATAGCCCTTCTCGCCGGTGCCCGCGACCGTGGTCACCACGCCGCCCTGGACCAGACGCACGCGATTCGCGAGGCTGTCGGAGACATAGATGGCATCGTCCGCGCCCACGACGATGCCGTCGAGCTGGATGAACATCGCCTCCTGCGCGGGGCCGCCGTCGCCCTCGTCGCCGGTGACGCCGACCTCGCCGCTGCCGGCGAGCACGGCGATGCGACCGTCGTGGTCGAGCACCAGCACGCGGGGGTCGTGGTACGAGACGAACACCACCCGGCCGTCGGCGAGGAAGTCGAAATCGATGGGGTTCTCGAGCGGTGACTCGAGGGCGGGGACGCCGACGTCGGCGATGGCGTGGAAGCCGTTACCGATGAGCGTCTGCATCCGGCCGTCGTCGTCGATGACGCGCAGCCGGTGGTTGTTGAAGTCCATCAGGTACGTGCGACCGTCGGGCCCCGGCCGCGCCGCCGAGACGAGGAAGAGATCGGTGCGCGTCGCCGCGAGCCCGTCGCGGTTGAAGCCGAGCTCGCCGGTGCCCGCGATCGCACACACCACGCCGGGCCGGTCGAGGCACGGCGCCGATCGGTCGCACGCGGCGACGATCAGGCCGGCGATCGCGAGGTGTGTCCTCGTCATGGCGACGCCATCGCCTCGACGTCGAGGAGGTTCCACGAATTGATGCCGTGGTTGTGCACGTGGTACTGCATCGTGGTGCCGGCGGCGACGTCGTGGCCCACGGTGAACTCGCCGCCCATGGTGCCGTAGGGCGACGGGATCGGCACGGTCGTCTCCCAGCCGAGGACGCCGTTCAGGGCCACGCCCGCGTAGCCCTCGGTCGGCATCGGCGCCTGCAGCTCGTCGTGCCACATGCGGATCGTGACGACGTCGCCGGCCGTCAGGGGCTCGACGATCGGCTGGGCCACGGTGAGGTAGTCGCACAGGCCGGTCTTGATCTCGAACGACAGCCCGAGCTGCTCGAGGCCGTAGCCGGTCTCGTCGCACGGCGGCGCGTCGACGGGGCGCATCGCGGCGAAGACATCGGCGGCGGGATCGGTGACGCGGACCCAACCGTCGATCGTCGCGATCACGAACGGCTCGGGATCGACGGGCTCGGGCTCCGGGGCGGGGCAGGCCGACAGCAGCAGGACCGCGCCGCACGCATGCGCTGCGCGGGCGGCTCGGCGCGCGCTCGGTTCCGCGGTGGACGGCATCGAGGCCGCATCACGATGCCATGGACGCCGCCCGCACGCACCCGTGAACCGGCCGCCGCGCCCCCCGCTTGCGCCCCGGGCCGGGTACCGTCTACTCCCTGCCGTGGAATTCCCGATGCTCCGCACCGCCCGATCGCCCCTCGCGCTCCCCGTGTCCCTCCTCGCGCGATTCCTCGGACTCTCCCTCGCGCGATCCCTCGCCGTGCCGGTCGCGCTGCTGGCCGCGTGCGCTCCCTGCGACGACAGCTGCAACGAATACGTCGAGCTCTCGTTCGTGTCGGCGAACGCGACCGGCATGTTCGCGTCCACCCGCTACGAGTTCGTCGTCGACGGCGACGAGCGCGTCGCGAGCTGCGAGATCGACGTCGCCACCGCGATCGGCGAGGTCGTCGCCTGCCAGGGCGACGCCGAGATCCGCATGAGCGACGGCGCCACCGCCGAGGACGGCTCGACCGGCGGCGGCGGCGGCGGGACCACCAGCATCGTCCTGCGCTGGGAGTTCGCCCCGACGGTGTTCGACCTCGTCGTCCGCGACGACGCGAGCGCGCTGGTGCTGAGCAACACGCTGACCCCGGCGTACCAGGACCAGGGCGAGAAGGCGTGCGACGGGCAGTGCGAGCGGTTCGAGTCGGAGATCGTGCTGCCGCAGTGAGCCCGCAGCGGCGCTCGATCCCCCGCGGGCCCGCGGACGCCCCAGTTTCTTGGGGTCCCCCGCGACCTTCGGGCACGATTCCCCGATGCACGCCGAGCGCCGCATCCTCCGTACCCCCGATCCTTCGGGGGCGATCCGCATGTTCCTCGCCCGCAACGCCACCGACCCCGGCCTGCGCGCCGCGGTGGTCTCGTGCGATCAAGGGCTCCTGCTCGGCGGCGTGGGCGGTGACGACCTCGAGGTCCTCGCCGCCGTGGGTGCTGCGCTGAACGCCGGCATCTCGGGGATGCCCGAGCACTGCGCGAACTTCGGCCTGCGCGCCGACGAGGTGCACACCCAATCGGTGCGCATCGGCCCGACGGAGCTCGTGGTGACGTCCCTGGGTGCGCCGCTGGGCGCCATCGACGGCATGCGGGGGGCCTTGGCGCGCTTGATGGCCGCCTGAGCGCACTCCCCGGGCCCCGGGCGCCATGAAACCCGTGCGCAGTCGTCGGCAACGGCGTTGGCAGCGGGTGGCCCGACCGCGCCGAAGGTGCCACGCGGGCGCGAACGGGTACGCAACGAGTTCACGACGGTCGCCGGGTCGAGCGGCGCGTAGCGTCGTGGAATGCAGAGCCCGAGACCACTTGCATGCGCGTACCTCCTCCTCTTCGGATGCGCCGTCGCGGACGGCGACGGTGAATCCGGGACGTCCGACGCCGCCTCCTCCGACGTCCTCGAGAGCGAGACGGTCGACGCCGACGACTCGTCGGGCAACACCGCGAGCACGACGGCGCCGAGCACCAGCGCGCCCTCGACCACCGCGACGAGCGACGGGACCGGGGAATCGAGCTCGACGACCGACACCAGCGACGGATCCTCGGGCACCGACGGTGGCACCGGCGACCCGAACGACGCTCCGGTCCACATCGTGGTCCTCGGCGCGTCGACGGCGGCGGGTAAGAACCTCGTCGAGGGCGGCTACTCCATCGACGACGCGTGGGTCAACCGCTACGCCGCGTTCCTGGAAGAGATGCGGCCTGGGTCGACCGTGACCAACCTCGCGGTGTCGGGCTACCTGAGCTACCACGCGCTGCCGGACGGCACGATCAATCCCCCGGAGTTCCCTGCCGTCGATCCCGGCCACAACGTGACGATGGCGCTGAGCTCGTCGCCGGATGCCATCGTCGTCAGTTTCCCCGATGGGGGCGCGCTCGACGATGGGGCGACGATCGAGGAGCTGGTCGCGAACTACACCCTCATCTCGATCACCGCCGAGGCCGCCGGCGTCGAGGTGTGGATCACCACGTCGCAACCCAACCTCGTGATCGACGCCGGCCAGTTCGCCGCCCGCGCTGCGCTGCGCGACGCGGTATTCGAGGCCTTCGGCGGGCGCGCAATCGACTTCTGGTCGCCGTTCATCGACGAGCAGGGCAACGTCGTCCACATCAACGCGTACGACGACGTGCATCCCGACGATGTCGGCCACCTGCTGCTGTTCCAGCAGGTGGAGGCGGCGGGGATCCCCGAGCTGGTGCTGCCGTGACCCCGCGGGTCGTCAGCGCGACACCTCGCCGAACGCGAGCGCCCCGACGTGGAACGTCGGCCCCAGCCCCGGCGACAGCCAGTGGGCGCACAGCTCCGACGACGGCGCGACGTTGGGGAAGTCCGGGTTGCGCTGCGACGGGCCGGCGAGCTCCTTCTCGAGGACCATCGAGAGGTATTGGTCCACCGATCCCTCGAGCGTGTTGCCGTTGAGGACGACCTCGCTGCCGGTGCGTCGGGCCCACCGCGCGACGCCGGGGATCCGCGAGTGCAGCGGCGCGTAGCACTCGGCCGCCACGCCGTTCTCGCTGCTGACGAACAGACCCTCGGGCGTCCGCACCACCAGCGAATGGTTGCCCTCGGTGTGCCCGGGCGTGTGCACGAGCGCGACCGAGTCGCCGAGCGCGACGTCGCCCCCCAGCGCGATCACCCGATCGTCGGGGACGCCGTCGGTGCCGCCCGGGCAATACCACTCCGATTGCGTCGGCAGCAGCCCGCGGCACGACGCCCACTCCTGACGCATCACGAGGAGCTTCGCGTTGGGGAAGTACGCCTCGCGTTCGGGCGAGCCCAGCCACCGCCGCAGGTCCTGGGTGTGCAGGTGATCGTAGGTGATGTAATCGACGTCGGCCGGCGCGATGCCGAGGCCGGCGAGGATCTCGACCACGTCGCCCAGCGGCGGCCACACCCGCCGCGCGATCGCCCCCTCGGCCCCGCCGAGCGGCGCCGCGAGCCGCTCGAAGAACGGCGTCTTGGCGTTGCCGAGCCGATCGAGCGGCTCGCCGAGCAATGTCTTCACCCCGCCCGGCGTATCGAACTGCACCACGAACAATCGATTCAGGATGTGCACATACGGCACCGGCAGGCTGCACGCCTCGCGCAGCGCGTACCGGGTCGGGTATGGCACGCGGACGAGATCGAAGGACCGGAAGAACCGGACCGGCGGCGCGGACATCAATGTCTCGCGCAGGGCGTGGGCGCCGCGACGGATCGCGCGGAGGCGATCGGTCGGGGTCGCGTGGTCGCG
>LNFB01000142.1 GCA_001464385.1 Deltaproteobacteria bacterium Ga0077550
TGCCGATCTCCCACATCAGCATCGTCGCGATCTCGTCGGTCTTGGCCTCCACCGCCGCCGCGAACCCGAGCACCGCGGCGATGCGCGCCTCGACCGGCGCCGACGGCCATGCCCCCTCGCCGTCACCCCACGCCGCCGATGCGGCGTCCACCGCCGCGACCGCCTCGGCGGCGCCGAGCCGCGCCTCGTGGCCGAGCAGCGTCGTCGCGAAGCCGCCTGCGTCGCGCGTCGCGATCCGCGAGTGCACCGGCCGCGACTCGCCGACGTGCACGCGGATCTCCCCATCGATCAACCACCGCGGCGGGTGTCGATCGGGATCGACGCGCACGTGCGCCGGGATCTCGCCCGGCTCGGGGAACAGGGCCGCCATCGACTCGTCGTGCCACGCGCTCATGCGGGCCTAGGGTGCCACGGCCGCGGCGTCGACTTCAGCCCGCCGGTGGGATCGCGTCGCAGGTCTGGGCCACGACCTGCGCGAGGGCGTCGCCGAGCACGCCGGCGTAGTCCGGCGGCGGCTCGAACGGCAGACCCAGCCCGATGTCGCTCCACGTCGGGTCCGCACCGAACGACGCGAGGAAGGTGTACGCCGCGTTGAGGTCCGGCGTGCAGAACTGCGAGAACAGCCCGCCACCCACCACGCACGCGTCGCCGCCACAGCCGCTCTTCGCGGCCACCACCGTGTCGTGCAGGAACTCGAGCGACTCGACGTCGAGGGACTGATCGGCCTCGTCCGAGAGCACGAACAACACCAGCGCCGCGCCCTCGTCGCGGACGAAGCCCGCGTTGGTCGCCGCGTTGTCGGGGTGCAACGCCCACGCCGCGCCCGCGGCGTTGAACTCGAACGACGACACGCCGCAGCCGACCGCGGTCGCGGCCGCGGAGAACCACGTATCGAGCTCGGCCATGCCCGCGGCGTCCGAGGTGTCGACCTCGAAGTACGCGCGACCGTCGTGCTCGAAGAGGCGTCCCTGCAACCCGTTGCCCGCGACCACGCCCTCGCCGGGGCGCACGAAGTACTCGTCGATCGTCTCGACCGGCTCGGCCGGCACGCAGTTGTTCTCGCTGTGGCTGCCGCCCAGGGCGAAGCCCGACGTCGTGATGCCGACGTGCAGGTCGGTGCCGGGGGGCAGCGCTGCGCCGATCGCCTCGGTGAAGCCCGGGAACGCAGCCGCGAGCGCCTCCTGCTTCAGGCACATCGAGCCCGAGTTGTCGATCACGAAGAGGATGTCGACCGCCGTGCAGCCGCAGTCGCCACCGCCCTCGGCACATCCGCCGATGGTGTCGACGCCCGCGCCGACGTCGAGCACGGGGCCGTCGTCGGCGGTGCCATCGGCGTCGTCCGAGCCCGCGTCGGTGCCGGTGCCCGTGCCCTCGGCGACCGCGCTGCCCTGCGACGACTCCCCGGGCGTCGCGCCCTCGGCCCCGGCGTCGCCCGTCCCGAACACACCGACCGATCGGTCTGCATCGCCGCACGCGAGCAGCAGCGAGGTGATCGCGAGGGCGGTTCGGCGTGCCATCGACCCATCTTGGCCACCGACGCCGTCGATTGTGCAGCCCCCGACGACGCTCGGGCCGCCTAGGCACCGGGCCGGCCGACACCCTACCATCCGAGGCGATGTGGATCGCCGCGGCAGCGTTCGCGTTGGCGTCGCCCGGGGCGACCGCGCCCGACGACAGCTCCGCGGTCGCGCTGCAGTGGGAGGCGCCCGCGGCGTGCCCCGATGTCGCCGCGCTGCACGGGGAGCTCCAGCGCTACGTCAGCGCCGACGCACAGCGCGGCGATCGTCCGCTGCGCGTGCACGCCCTCGTGCGCGAGGACGCAGGGCGCTTCGTGCTCGACCTCGAGCTCGACGCCGAGGGCGTCGCCGAGCGCTGCGAGGTGCTCGCGTCGGCGACGGCGCTGGTGATCGCGGTGCTGCTCGATCCGGCGGGCGTGGTCGAGCGCGTCGAACCATCGCCACCTCCGGTGGAACCACCGATCGCCACCGCCGCGCCGGTCACTCCGACACCGGTGACCACACCGACGGCCGCGCCCAAGCGACGACGGTCGCTGCAGGCGATCCTGCGCGTCGCCGCCCTCGGCGGCACCGGCGTGCTGCCGCGCTTCGGCGCCGGGTTCACCGCCGCTGCCGGGATCCGCGGACGGCTCTTCCGCGCCGAGCTCGTCGCGACCGGCATGCTCCCCCAGCGCGCGCGCGCCGAGGGCGAGGACGCCGGCGCGCGCGTCGACGCGTGGACGATCGGCCCGCGTGGGTGCGTCGTGCCGGAGGTGCGCACCGTCGAGCTCCCCGTGTGCACCGGCCTCGACGCCGGCCAGATCCGCGCGCGCGGCTTCGGCCTGCAGACCGCGCTGCGACCCGTCGCGCCGTGGGTCGCGATCCCGCTGTCGGCCAGCGTGCTCTGGGCACCCGCGGCCGCGTCGCGCCGGTTCGCGTTCGGCCCGGGCGTCGAGGCCTGGGTCGCCACCACGCGCCCACGCTTCGGAATCGACGATCTGGGCCCGCTGTACCGGGCCGCGCGGGCCGGCATCCGGGCATGGGTGACCGTCGAGCTGCGCCTGCCGTGACGTTGGCGAGGCTCGCGGAGAAATCCGCGATCGAGGCCCCCGCTGCGCAACGATGCGGCCGGTCGGTGGCCAATGCATGATCGACCGCCGTGCCCGCCGCCGATCCCACGCCCGAGCGCATCGTCGGCCCGACGCCGGCCCTCGAGCAGCTGTACCGGGATCACTTCGAGTTCGTGTGGCGATCGCTGCTGCGCCTGGGCATCCCGCGCGGCAGCGTCGACGACGTCGCGCAGGACGTGTTCCTCGTGGTGCGCCGGCGCCTGGCCGACTACGACGTGACCCGCTCGGCGCCGGCGTGGTTGTTCGGCATCGCGCGGCGCGTGGCCAGCGAGTGGCGCCGCAGCACGGGCCGCGCGCAACGGCGGCTCGATCTGCTCCCGAGTGGGCCGATCGCGATCGCCACCGATCGCGACGCCGAGCTCGGTGAGGCCGCGGAGTTCGTGCGCCGATTCCTCGAGACGCTCGACGAGGATCACCGCCTCGTGTTCGTGCTCTCCGAGCTCGAGGGCCTGTCGGGCACCGAGATCTCGTTCGCCCTGTCGACCAACCGCAACACCGTGTACACGCGCCTGCGCAAGGCCAGGGCGCGATTCGAGGCGGCGATCGACGCCGTGCACGCCGAGCAGGAGGCCGTGCGATGAAGGACCTCTCGACGCGCGCGCGCGCCCATCTCGACGCGCTGCGCCAGATCGATGCCCCGGAGTCCGGCGCGAAGGCCCGGGTGTGGGACGCGGTGATGGTGCGCGCCGGACTCGGCGAGCTCGGCCCGGAGATCCCCCCCGATCCGCCGCCGCCGGCCGCGGCCGCTTCGCCGTGGTCGATCGTCGTCGGCGCGGTGATCGGCGTCGCGGCGATCGCCGGAGCCGCCGCGCTCGCGACCCACGACGACGTCGACGCCGCGTCGCCGAGCCTCGCGCGACTCGGTGAGCGCGTCGCGTCCGTGGCCCCGGTCGCGACGCCGGTCGAGGTCGCCGTGCCCGCGCCGCCGAGCCCACCGCCGACCGACGACCTCGTCGCGATCCCGAGCGCGCCCGAGTCGTCGGCGCGCACCGAGCCGACGCGCCGACCGATCAAGCGCCCGCGATCGGCCGAGGTCACCGACGCCCCTGCGAGCGACACGTTCGCCGAGGAGGTCGCGCTGCTCGCGAGCGCCCGCGCGGCGCTCGGGGCCGGCGACGCGAAGCAGGCGATCGCGATCCTGTCGACCCACGCCAAGCGCTTCGGCGCGGGCAAGCTCGCCCGCGAGCGCGAGGTCTCGTGGATCACGGCCCTGTGCGCGCTCGGCCGCGACGAGGAGGCCAAGCGGCGCGCCGCCGACTTCCTGCGCCGCGACGACGATTCCCCCCACGCCGCGAAGGTGCGGGCGAGCTGTGGAGGACCCCGATGACACGACGCACCGACACGCTGACGCAGGTCATCGCGCAGACCTGCGACGACATCGGCCCCGAGGGCTGACGCCCGCTGGACACGCGCGCCCCGCCGGTCGATACTGGGCCCATGCGATGGACATGGATGATGGTGATGGGATTGGGGCTCGCGTTGGTGCCCTCGAGCGCGCGCGCGATCCAGGTGATGTGCTCCAACGACGCGGGCGCCGCGTGCACGGTGAACAACGATCCGTCAGCGACGGTCGACTGCACGTGCGACGACGCGCCGGCCGGCACGACCACCGGCAGCTCCGAGAACCCGTGGGCCGACTACACCGAAGCCGAGCTGCTCGAGGTGTGCAACGACAACCTCCCCGTCGACTGCTCGTTCCTCGAGACCTCCGGCGGCGGCGACGAGGGCACCGGCGGCACCGGTGCGGCGAGCGAGACGACGCCGGACAGCGACACCAACGTCACCACCGATCCCACCGCAGCGGGCAGTGACAGCAGCGACACCGGCGACGACGACGAGGACGGCGACAAGGGCTGCAACGTCGCGGGAGCAAGCCCGGCTGCGACTGCGCTGCTCGTGCTCCCGCTGCTGTGGCGCCGTCGACGGGGCTGACGCGAGTTACGCCAGCACGGGCGCCGGCGCCTTCGGCATCACCACGGTCAGGATCAGGTAGAGCAGCACGCCCTTGCCGAGCAAGAGCGCCAATCCGACGAACCCGAGGCGGATCCAGATGGGGTCCATCCCGAAGCGCTCGGCCAGGCCGCCGCACACCCCGAAGACAACACGGTTCTCGCTCGAACGCATCAACGGCCGGTTCACGGGGGAGATATCGCGACGGCGGAGCTGACATTCCCGAACCGCGGGAGGATCCTGTGACCGAGGCCACGGGAACCGAGGCGCCGTCCCGCTGTCTGGCTCTGCCACGCGTGCGCGCGTGGGGGGATCGCGATGCGCGAGGAAACCGACGACGACGAGCCACCGTGGGCCGAACCTCCGAAGACGCGGCGGCGGTGGGCCGTGGTCCTCGGCGGCCTCCTCCTCCTCGGCGCGTGGCAGCGCCATGCCCTCGAGGATCTCGCGCGCGGTGTGGTGGGCGCCGAGCCGCGCCACCGACCGGAGCACCCGCCGCAGCTCGACGGGCTCGACCTCGCGGCGGTGCACGGACCGCTGCTCACCGACTGGGTCATCGCCGCGGGCCGCGACGACCCAGAGGCACGCGCCGGCGCACAGGCAGCGCTGCGCTCGGCGATCGCGGCGGACGCGAACCTCACGGCGCTGTTCGACGAGCTCGTCTCCCTCACCGAGGCGAGGCGGCTCGCGGACCCGCGGCACCGCAAGCGCGCGCTGTGGATCACACGAGCGTGGAACCAGTACCTCGACGACAACGGCCAGCCGTACTTCCTCGACGCTCACGTCCGGGTGGCAGCGCGGCCGAGCTATGTCGCCATGGCGTACCGCGTGGGCGCGGACGGTCGCGGAACGGTCGACGGGGAGGAGCATCGCGTCCGCCTGCTCGAGCGCGTCGACACGCTGAACCTCCGCGAGCTCTACACGGGCTACGCGAGCTCGTCCGTCGAGGGCGCGCTGGTGCTCGCCGATCGCACGCGGCAGTTCGCCGAGGACCGGCTATGGCCGGCGCTCGCCGACGAGCTCGCGCCGACACCGTCGACCACTGCGGTGGTGCGACATTGGCGAGCGCTTGGTCCGTCGCTCGTCGCCGCCGCCGAACGGGGGCTCTCGGGGACGGCGTTGGCGGTGCTACGTGACACCGCGGCGGCGCGGGCCGAGGGCGTGGCGGTCGCCGAGGCGGTGCAGGCCCGCCATGACTGCGGCAGCGAGTTCATCCTGCGTCCGCTGCCGTGGAACGGCTTCGAGCCGGACGCGCTCGATCGACTCGAGCGGTGGGTCGAGATCGGTCCGTGCCCGTCGCTGACCGCCGAGGAGCTCGCCGGGCTGCGGCGGGCCTCGGCCGCGCTCCGTGCCCCCGAGGTGGCCACGGCCCTGCCGTCGGCGCTCGCCGAGCTCGCCGCCTGGCGCGGCCGCGGGGTCGCGCTCCACGAGCTGCGACACGTCGCCGACGACGTCGATCTCGACGACGACGATGATCTTCCGTGTGCGATCTGCCCGGCCTCGGCGAGCACCGTCGTGCGCGCCGAGCTGGCGGCCTACCTCGCGGAGCTCGCGTGGTCCGAGGCGCCGGAGATCGCGTTCTTCGATGCGTGCCTCGTCGCCGAGGCCGACCAGACCGCCCACGCCGAGGCGCTCGCGATCCTCTTCGATGCGGCGCACTGGTCGTGCGCGGCCATCCCCGACGAGCTCTCGACGCGGGCCCGCGCGCTCGAGCAGGACGCGTTCGGCCGCTCGGAGGAGATCGTCGTGCTCGACCCGCTGCGGGGCGCAGCGGCGGCCGCCGACTGACGCGGCGCGAGGCTCAGGCCTGGCCGTCGTCGTCCGGCGGCGGAGACGACGACGAACCCGCAACGGCGTCGGCCTTCTGAGCACGCGAGTTGAGGAACCACGTCACCCCGCCGATGATCGCGAGCCCGAAGATCCACCCGACCATGTCGGTGACCGCGAGCGTCCACCACACCAGCGCGGCCGCGAAGGTGCCACCGCGGAGCAGCAGCATCCTGCCCGTCATCCTCGTGCCGCCCGAGGTTTCGGCCGTGAAGCCGGCGCGCAACCAGGACCAGGCGGCGAAGAACGCGACGGAGGCGAGCAGGAGGCGGAGCACGGCCGCGAGCATAGCCGATGGCCCCGCGGGCGGTCGGGACGAAATCCCGCCGCCGCGTAGTCTGTGCCCGATGCGACCCCGCGGCGCCGTACCCTCGATCCTCGGGTCGGCTGTCGCGCCGATCCTCGCGTCCCTCCTCGCGTGCGCGAGCCAGACCGCGAGCTCGCCCGCATCGCGGACGCCGATCGTCGCGCGCTACGACGGTCCGATCATCGACGTGCACGCGCACCTGCGGACGGGCGCCGACGACGGCCTCGCGCCGAGCCAACCAGAGGGCACCGCGGCCCTGCGGGCGCTCGAGCAGGCCGCAGGGGTGACGCGCGCGGGACTCATCGTGATCGCGCGGGCCGGCGCGATCGAGGACACGCGCCGGCGCAACGACGCCGTCCTCGCTGCGGCACGCGACAGCGGCGGGTTCTTCTTCGCCATCGCGTCGGTGCACCCGGCGGACGGCGAGGCCTCGCTCGCGGAGCTCGACCGCGTCGCCGCGGCTCGACGCCGACGAGCAGCGCAAGGTCTTCCACGACAACGCGGCGGCGCTGCTGCACCCGGACTGAACGCGACGTGGCGAGGTCACGCCGCCACGAAGACACACGCCGTCAGCGACGGCACCTCGCCGCCGCTGCAGTTCCCCAGCGCGTCCTCGAAGCCCGCGGGCGGCGTCCACTGCTTGTCGGCGTCGCGGTTGATCGCGACGTACACGACGTCGTCGCCCGACTCGACGCGATAGACCCAGAAGTAGTCCTCGAGCACCTCGGTCTCGCGGGTGCCGCGGCGCAGGGCCTCGTGCTCCTCGCGGAGCCGCCCGAGCGCGCGCGCGTGCTCGAGCGAGGCGGACTCGGCGGCGGACAGGCCGTCGAAGCGGTGCATCGCGCGGTTGTCCGGGTCGGCCTCGCCGAGCGTGCCGATGTCGTCGCCCTGGTACAGCATCGGGATGTTGCCCGGCGACGTGAACAGGAACGCCTGCGCCAGCCGCAGGCGGGAGTGATCACCCCCGGCGACGGTCAGCGCGCGCCACTGATCGTGGTTGCCGAAGAAGTTGCCCATCACCGCACCGGGGTAGCCGCCCTGTCCGCCGAACACGTTCTGCGCGCTGAGGTACGCGGTGTCGTTGGGAATCGCGAAGTCGGCCAGGTTGCGCACGCTCGCCCCGAAGCTCAGCAGCGCCGCGGTGGTGCGGTTGTAGAACTCCTCGTCGACCTGGCCCTGGACCATGTCCTCGCGCACGTGGTAGCGGGCCCAGCCGCCGAGCGACTCGCCGACCATGTAGAACACCGTCGGCTCCTCCGACATCGTGTTGTCGTCGACGGTGGTCTCGACGCGCTCCACGATCGCGGTCTTGAGCGCGCGGACGAAGCCGTCGTCCATGTGCTTGAGCGCGTCGGCGCGGAAGCCGTCGAAGTTGTACTCCTGCACCAGCCACACCGCGTGCTCGACCACCGCGGCGGTGGCCGCGGGGTTGCCGTAGTCGAAGTCGGGCGTGGTCGCGGTGAACCAGCAATCGATGCGGTGCGCGTCCCACTGGCCGTCACACGGCGTGTAGGGGTGGAACCAGTCCGGGTGATCCGCGTAGATCTGCGCCTCGATCTGCACGTGGTTCGCCACGAAGTCCGGGATCACGCGGATGCCCCGCTGGTGGGCCTTGCGCACCAGCTCCTGGAGCTCCTCGGGCGTGCCGAACGCGGTCTCGATCGGGGTCGCGTAGTCGTAGTCCTCGGTGTCGGTGAAGCCCGTCACCACCGGGTGGTACGAGTGGTAGCTCGAGAAGCGGCGGTTGTCGCCGAGCGCCACGGCCGGCTGCGACGCATGCGAGTTGAGCAGCGGCGAGCTGATCCACAGGGTGTTGATGCCCATATCGTCGAAGTAGCCGGACTCGATCGTCTCGATGATCCCGCGGAAGTCGCCGCCCTGCCACTGGCTGCGCACGTCGTCGACCTCGGCGAGCGTGCCCATCTCGTTGTCGAGGTTGTTGCTCGGATCGCCGTCGAGGAAGCGATCGGTCATCACCTGGTAGAGGATCCCGTCGCGCCACGAGAAGTCGGCGTAGCGGATGCCGTCGCCGATCCACAGCGGCACGAACAGCGGGCGCACGGCGGCGCCGCCGTCGGTGCGCAGCCGCAGCAGCACGCTGTACTTCGACGGCTCGAGTCCGCTGGCCGCCACCGCGAGCGTGCGGGTCTCGGCCTGGTACTGCACCTCGTCGCCGGCGAGCACGACGTCGTTCAGCCGCACGACGCTGGACGCGAGATCGATGGCAAGGGCGCCGTCGTAGCGCGCGACCACCGAGATCGACGAGCCGGTGGTCTGGAAGCAGAAGCTGAACTCACCCGAGGTGGTGTCCGGCTCGCAGGCCTCGAGGCAGGTCCCGCCGGCGGGATCGCACAGCTCGCCGAAGCCACACTCGACGCCGAAGCACGGGTCCTCGACGCAGGTGGCGAGCTCGGGATCGAAGAGGTAGCCCGGGTCGCAGTCGCAGCGCTGCTCGTCCTCGTTGCAGGTGCCCGCGCCGCAGTCGACGTCGTCGCAGTACTCGCCCTCGGGCACGTCGGTAGGTCGCGCGTCGTAGACGACGCCGCCCTTCACCCAGAACTCGGGCAGGTCCGTGACGTAGTTCTGCTCGCCGTTGTTGTCCCAGGTGGCGGCGCCGTCGTTGAACACGAACTCGACCGAACCATCGCCGCCTTGGTGCTCGAGCACGACCCACTGCCCGTCTTCGGCGGTCATCGGCGCGCCGGGCACGGCTGTCCACCCGGTGCCGTCGTCGAAGTGCATGTACGTCGACGACCACGGGCTGAAGTAGTGCGCGACGAAGGCACCGTCACCCGGCGACGTCTCGGGTCCGTCGGCGTCGCCGCCGTCGGAGCTCGCCGCTCCGCTGTCGTGCTCGGCGAGGTCGCCCGCCGAACATCCCCCGAGCACCACCGCGAACATCCAGACCGACGACACGCAGACCGACGACAGGTGCTTCATGGGTTCCCCGTGGACCCGGTCAGCGTAACTCAGTACGGAGTCACGCTGAACGGGCGATGCGAGGGACGGGCAGGGCGCAGGTGGCGCCGGCGGTTCTGCCGGGCCAGACGGCGTTCCGCTCAGCTCGCGCGGGCGCGGGCCGCCGCCGGCAGCACCGTGCCCGCGTCGTCGGTCGGGGCGAACAGGTTCAGCGGCAGCGACAGGTTGCGGATCCCGGCGGCGTTGGGCTGCGGGAGGTGACCGGCCTGGATGTTGACCTGCACCGAGGGGAACAGCAGCCGCGGCGCCGCGAGTGTCGCGTCGCGCTCGTTGCGGAGCCGCACGAACGCCGCCTGCGTGGTCTCGGCGGTCAGCTGGTTGTTGTCGCGCTTGGACGCGCCGATGGTCGTCTCGTACGCCAGCGGTCGACCATTGGGTTGGTAGTCGTGGCCGACGAACACCCGCGTCGCATCGGGCAGCGCGTACAGCCGCTGGATCGACGCGTAGAGCTGCTCGGCGCTGCCGCGCGGGAAGTCGCAGCGACCGGTGCCGGAGTCGGGCATGAACAGCGCGTCCCCGGTGAACACCGCGTCGCCGACGACGTAGCTCATGCACGCCGGGGTGTGCCCGGGCGTGTGCATGGCGCGGAACTCGAGGCTGCCCGCGCGCACGACCTCGCCATCGGCGACGAGCTTGTCGAACTGGCTGCCGTCGGTGCGGAAGTCGGGACCGAGGCCGAACACCGGCACGAAGGTCTTCTGCACCACGCGGATGTCCTCGCCGATGACGACCTTCGCCCCGAGCTCGTGGGCGAGGAATTGCGCGGCGGTGAGGTGGTCGGCGTGGGCGTGGGTCTCGAGGATGAAGTGCACCTTCAACCCGCGCTCGCGGATCCACGCCAGCAAAGCCTGCGCAGAGCTCGTCGAGGTCTGCGACGCGATGGGGTCGTAGTCGAGGACGGGATCGATCACCACCGCGTCGCGGGTCGCCTCGTCGTGGACGACGTACGTGAGGGTGGAGGTGGCGTCGTGGAATCTGGCGTCGATCTTCATGGTGCGGACCTCGCGGGTTGCAGTTGTCCGTACGAGCCGGCCGCTCGCCAAAGGGTTCAGCACGCCCATGGGCGTCAGCGCACGGCCGTCCTGGTCGCGGGCGGGCGCACGCGCCCGCCGCGGGCGGGCGTCCATGGCGACGACGCTGCGATCGCGGCGCCGCGCCGCTTGGTATGGCTCTTGAAATGCTCGGGCACAGGAGTCGCCACCATGCTGCAAGCCGCCGTCGCCCTCTTCGTCATCGCCCTGGTCGCCGCCGTCTTCGGGTTCGGAGGCCTGGCCGCCGGTGCCGCGGGCATCGCGAAGATCCTCTTCTTCGTCTTCCTCGTCGGCGCCGTGATCTCGCTGATCTTCGGCCTGATCAGGCGTCGCTGACGATCGCTCGCGCCTCGGACCGCCGCGCCCCAGGAGACCTCCGCCATGTCATCACTGCATCGCCGTCGCCGTCGTCACCCGTGGGCGCTCGCCCTCGGTCTGCTCGTGCCCACACTCTGGACGGCCAGCGCCGAGGCCAAGCCGAACAAGCGCGGGTTCCAGCTCGAGGGGATGATCGGCGGCGCGGCGTGCATGCCCGGCCGCGCGCCCTGTCGCCACAGCGAGACCGTCTTCGACGGCAACACGCGACCATCGTTCGGAACCGGCGCCGCGCTCGGCTTCCGGCCCGTGAAGTGGTTCATGATCGGCGGCATCTACCGCTGGGGCATGTTCCACCCCGTCTACACGACCGAGGACAGCGGCAACTACCGCTGGGCCGGCCAGCACACCGTCGGTCTGCTCTTGCGACCGATCCTCCCGCTCGGTCGGCTCGACCTCGGGCTGAGCCTCTCGCCCGCCTACTCGCGCCAGGTCTTCCGGCTCGAGCAGGGCAAGGACCGCGACATCTCCCAGGGCTTCGCGTTCCTCGTCGGCCCGACGCTCGACGTGTTCATCACCGACAACTTCTTCCTCGGCGCGGGGGTCGACTTCATCTTCAACACCCAGAAGAAGGTCTGCCAGAGCCGCGACAACGTCACGAGCTGCACCACCAAGCCGGTGCGCGACGTCGCGCCGACGCACCAGGTGCTGTTCGGGCTGCGCTTCGGCGGCACGTTCGGGTGACGCTGGCCGAAGGATCGATCCATCCCTGATCGATCCTTCCGGGTCGATCCTTCCTGATCGATCCGGCGCGGATGGATCGAATCCTTCGATCGACGCACACTGGGAGGTGGTGGTCCAGGTCGGGGCAGCCTTCGAAGCGACGGTGCGTCGGGAGTCCGTGGACATCACCGCGGGCCGCGAGCAGATGCGACTGCCCGCGACCAGCTCGGACGCGGCGGTCGAGGTCGGCGTCCACGCGCGCGCCGACGAGCCGTGGATCACCTACGCGCCGGCCGATCGCGCCGGCCTGGCGCTGTCGGGCGGCGGCATCCGCAGCAGCGCGTTCACGCTCGGACTGCTGCAGTCCCTCAGCGAACGCGGCGTGCTGCCGCTGTTCGACTACCTCGCGACCGTCTCGGGCGGCGGCTACACCGGCGGCTTCTGGACCACGTGGTCGCGCGCGCACGGGCCGGGCGAGCACTTCCCCGGCGCTCCGTGGCCGCCCACCCGCGACCGCACGCCGCTGCGCCACGAGCACCCGGCGATCCGACACCTCCGCGAGCACAGCCGATTCCTCGCCCCGCGCATGGGGCTGGGCTACGTCGATCTGTGGGAGGCGATGCTCGCCCTGGTCGCGGGGATGGTGCCGACGCTCGTGTTCGCCACGGCGTTGTTCGCCACCGGCGTCGTCGCGTGGCGGCTCGTCGTGCTCGGCGTCGTGTGGACGGCGATGCACCCGTGGTGGCTGCCGGCGCTGGTGTTCGTCGGTGCGTTCGGGCTGTTCGCGGGGATGGAGCATCGCTGGCAGCGCATGCGCATCGCGATGCCGGGCGCCAGGTCAGGGGCGGTGGTCCTCGGCTCGGCGGTGGTGAGCGCGACGGTGCTCGCCGTCGCGGTGGCGATCACCGTGCTGCCCGAGAGCCCGGTGTGGACCGACGATCCGATCGCGCCGAACAAGCCATGGCGCGCGGCCTGGGAGGCCGCCCTCGCCTATCCGATCGGGGGCCTGGCGAAGATCCGCGGCTACTTGCTGCCGGCGGGCCTCGCCCTCGGCTCCGCGGCCGTGTGGGCGGTGCGGTGGCTCGGGTCGTGGTCGCTCGACTGGCTCGGGGTGATCGCCGAGCGGCGGCCGATCCTCACCAATGCGCCCGCGAGCCTCGGGCGCGCGCTCGAGCGGTCGAGCGCACGGCTGCTGTTCTTCGCCCTCGTCGCCGCCGCGTTCGCGGTGATCTGGCACCTGTCGAGCCTCCTCATGGGCACCGAGGGCCGGGCATCGGACGCCGAGGGCGTGCTGGAGACGTTCGGCATCACCGGCGGCCTCTCGGCCGTGGCGTCCGCCGCGTTCGGCTCGCTCTCGCGACTGCTGCAGCCGTCGCGCACCGACGACGCCGCAGGACTCCTCGCCCGGCTGCGTCCGGCCCTGCCCCAGATCGTCGCCGTGATCGCGGTCCTGCTCTACCTGACCGCGGTGACGATCGCGTGCCGCAGCGTCGACGGGGCGCTGTCCGAGCAACGGCTGTCGTCGTGGTGGTTCGCGCTGGCGCCGGCGGTGGCGCTTCTGCTCGCCGGCAGCGACCACGGGAGCACCGGCCTGCACGAGTTCTACCGCCGACGCATCGCCGTCGCGTTCCTGCAGTTCGAGCCCGAGGACTGCCCGACCGGCGGCGACTGCCTCGCGCCCACGCAGGAGACCCTGGCGCGACCGGTGCACCTCGTGTGCTGCGCGGCGAACGGCGTCGCCGCCGATCCGGTGCGGACCCTGTATCGCGGGGCTCGCAGCGCGGTGCTGTCGCGGCATGGCCTGCTCGTCGGTGACCGCGTGTCGCCCCAGCCGATCCGCCTGTCGGACGCCCTCACGGCCTCGGCGGCGGCGTTCAACTCGCAGATGGGCGGCAACTCGCTGCGCCTGGGCGCGGCGGTGTCGATGCTGATGACCGCCTTGAACCTGCGGCTCGGCCTCTGGCTGCGCACCCGCGATCGCGGGTCGCTCGCGACGCTGGGCGGCTGGCGGCTCGTGACCGAGATGTTCGGCGCCACTCAATCCGACGCCAC
Source organism: Deltaproteobacteria bacterium Ga0077550 (assembly GCA_001464385.1). Classification (GTDB taxonomy): domain Bacteria; phylum Myxococcota_A; class Polyangia; order Nannocystales; family Nannocystaceae; genus Xiheibacterium; species Xiheibacterium aquaticum. The sequence goes on from LNFB01000142.1 coordinate 13,811, forward strand.
GTGGGTCCACCTCTCCGACGGCGGGCACTTCGACAACACCGGCGCGTACGAGCTCATCCGACGCCACTGCCGATACGTCGTCGTCGCCGATTGCGGCGCGGACCCCAAGGTGCGCTTCGACGATCTCAGCGAGCTCATCCGTCGGGTCCGCGAGGACTTCGGCGTCGAGATCGAGATCGATGTCTCGCCGCTGCGGCCCGACGCATCCGGGTTGTCCAAGCAGCACGTGGCGGTCGGGACGATCTTCTACGGGCCCCGGCCGACCTCCGATCAGGGCACGCTCATCGTGGTCAAGCCGACGTTGACCGGCGACGAACCACCCGACGTCACGCAGTACCGCGCGCGCAACACTGCCTTCCCCCACGAGAGCACCGGCGACCAGTTCTTCGACGAGCCGCAGTGGGAATCGTACCGGCGCCTCGGCGAGCACTGTGGGCGCACCGTGTTCGCGTACGTCGCGGAGCTCACCGACGAGCAGCGCGTCCATGGCGAGCGCGTCTTCACCGACGCGCGCCGGCAGTGGCACCCCCTGCCCGCCGACTTCGACGGCCACTTGGTCGCGCTGTCGACCCGCTGCGCCGAGATCGAGGCCGAGCTCCGCGACGACATGCCACCGTGGCTCCGCGCGGAGTTCAGCCCCGAGCTGGTGCCGAGCCCGGCGCAACCCGGGCGCACGGCGGACGGTGACGCGAAGGAGTTCCTGTTCTTCCTCGCCGTCTCGCAGCTGCTGGAGGACGCGTGGCTGACGTGCAAGCTCGACACCCACGGCGAGCACCCGCTGAACGAGGGCTGGTTCGCGTACATCTCGCGGTGGGCGACGATGCCGACCTTCGAGCGGCTGTGGCCGCTCCTGCGCCCGGTGTGCAGCCCTGGCTTCCGCGAGTTCATCAAGCGCCGCTTCGGATTGCGCGTGCGGCTCGAGGGCGAGGTGATCGCGGCGACCGAGGCCGGCGGCACGCGGATCCTCGCGCTCGAGCGGGCCATGGGGGCGATGCGAGCGTTCCCGTCCGCCGACGGCACCAGCGAGGTGCACGACCTCGAGCTCGGCCTGTCGCTCACCACAGGCAGCCCGCGCATCGTCGTCGGCACCGCGCGCGTCACGACCCACGCGGATCGCGTCGCCCGGTGGGCGCTCGACGACGTCCGCGTCCCGGCGCGGCTGCACGGCGCCGGCGTGGTCGGGCGATTCCTCGATGCGCTCGTCGGCTGGTGCCGCACGCACGGCGCCGAGACGATCGAGGTCACCGCCTCGGCCGCGAGCGCCACGGGCCACCTCGCCGAGTACAACCGCACGATCGATCTCTACCGCGGCCGCGGCTTCCAGCTCGATCGTGACGGTACGACGCTGCGACTGTCGCTCTCGACCGGACGCACACAGTAGTGCCATGCTCCTCGCGTGACCGCGCGACCCATCGGCTTCCTGTTCGACGTCATCTCGCCCTACGCATACCTGGCCTGGTGCCGCGTGCACGAGCTCGCCGAGCGCCACGATCGCGACGTCGATCCGCAGCCGGTGCTGTTCGCCGCGATGCTCGACGCGTGGGGGCAGCGCGGGCCGGCCGAGATCCCGCCCAAGCGCCTGTACACCTTCAAGCACGTCGTGCGACTCGCGGACGACTACGGGATCCCGATCGCGCCGCCGCCGGGGCACCCGTTCAATCCCTTGCTCGCGCTGCGCGTGGCCACGGCGGCCCTCGGGACGCCGCAGATCCGCGCGGTGATCGACGCGCTGTTCGCCGCGGTGTGGGGCGGTGGCCCGGGCTCCGAGGATCCGACGAAGCTCGCCGCGTGGCTCGACGCCCGCGGCCTCGACGGCGCGGCGCTGGTCGCCGCCGCCGGCACGCCGGCCATCAAGCAGCGCCTGCGAGCGACGACCGACGCCGCGATCGCCCGCGGCGCCTTCGGCGTGCCCACCTTCGACGTCGACGGCGAGCACTTCTGGGGGCAGGACGCCCTCGGCCACGTCGAGCGGTGGCTGCACGGCGACGACCCTGCGGTCGCCGCCGCCGAGCGCTGGTCGACGATCGCCCCGACGGCGACGCGACCCGGCAGCGTGTGACCAGCAGGCCCCGACTACCCCCGTCGGCGGCGTCGCGCGAGGCCGACCCCGACCACCATCGCCAGCGCGCCCCAGCCCGCGTTGCCGCCGCTGGTGCAGCCACAGCCGCTGCCCCCCTCGTCGGCGCCAGCGCTCGAGCCGTCGGAGCCCGAGCTGTCGCTGCCGCCCGAGCCGGCGCCGCACGTCCCGTCGCCCGGCCAGCCGTACTGGCAATTGTGCGTGCGCAGCTCGGTCGCGATGATCTCGCGGTTGTCGACCATCACGATGGGTGGGCCCATGCGCGGGGTCTCGGCGACCTCCTCCTCGTAGGGCATCTCGTCGGAGAAGTCGGGCCACGGGCCGTCGCCGGGCACGTACACCTCGCGGCCGTCGGGCAGCGTCCACACCGCGTCGCCGTTGCACAGCACCCGGCGCGTCGCGATCGCGTTGGTGAGATCGACGTCGGGCAGATCGGGGTTGGCCCAGAAGAACGGATCCGCGGTCATCTCTGCCGGCGAGATCGTCGTGTACATGCGCGTCAGCGTCGGGAACGTCGCGAGCAGATCGCTCGCGTGCGCGCCGGGATCGATGATGCGCTCCTGCATCGCGGTGGCGAAGGCCGAGCCGTCGCCCCACGCGTCGAGATCGATCTCCGCCTCGAAGCAGGTGAGACACCCGTAGAACTCGATCTCGTCGAGGCCATCGGGCACCGGCAGGTACGTGTTCAGCAGGCCCCGCAGCAGCGGGTGATCGAAGGCGCACTCGGTCCCGCTGCCGCCGGTGGTCTCGAAGCCGCCGTCGTAGCAGCTCACCAGGCCCTGGGCCGACAGCGTGTCGATCACGTCGACCGCCGGCAGCCCGGAGAACGCCTGCGCGTTCCAGAGGTCACCGAAGATCCCGAAGGTGTTCACCACGCTCGACGGACCCGCGTACTCGGTGACGAACGCCTTACCGTCCGCGCCGAAGGCGTCGACCGCCTGGGTGATGATCGACTTGTAGTTCGCGGCCAGCCCCGGCCAATCGAGCCGGAGCGGATTGACCAGCACGTGCTTGTAGTTCTGCGGCACGACCCGCGACTCGGCGAGGAAGAACGTGCGGACCTCCATGTCGTCGACCGCGGCGATCCGGGTCAGGCGCAGCGGCACGCAGGCCTCGTCGTTCTCGAAGCGCAGGACGATCGGGTGGATCTCGGCGAGGTCGGCCCCGTTGGTCAGCTTGAAGGCCGCGAACATGTAGTTCTCGGCGAGGTACTCGGCGAGGATCGGCTCGGCGTCCGGGTCTTGCTCGTACTCGTTGTCGGCGAGCCACTGCATCACCTCCGCCGCGGTGCCGCCCTGCAGCACGGTGATGTCGAAGGCACCGACCGTCTGCTGCAGCACGACCTCGGGGCCGGGATCGCCCCCGGTGCTGCCGTCGTCGGCCGAGGTGTCACCGGCGCTGGCGCCGGCCGTGCCCGAGTTGGAGCCGTTACCACCGCAATCGTCGAACTGATAGCTGAACCCGTACGTCGGCACCGTCGCCGCGAGCGTGTTGTCGAACAGTCGATCGCAGCCGATCGAGAACTCGGGCAGCGCCAGCATGGGCACCACCCACGCGAACTTGGCCGCCGTGTTGGGGTCGTACTGGATCTGGATGTGCGCCTCGGTGTAGCCCTCGCCGAGCACGAACAGGATGTTCTCGCCCGTCTGGTCCACCGGCATCGCCTGGGGCCCGAGATCGCAGAACGTACCGCCGCAGGCCTCGGCCGGGCGTGGCGTCAGCAACATCGCGAGCATCGGCGCCGTGAGCAGTGCAACCCAACATCGTGTCATCCTGTCAGTGTAGGTCGGCGAGCCCATCGCGGGGACGCCACATCTGCGCGCCGTCGGGCGCGCAGCCGCAAGGAAGATCCGGTGGCGGGCGACGCTTCGACCGTATGAGAAGGACTGTGTGCCCCGTGCCCGCCACGACGACCGCTGCGCCGCGGGTGAAGGGTCTCGCCTTCCGGGAATTCCTGGTGTGGTACCGCGACACCTACGGGATCGACGCGCTGCGCCGCGCGATCCCGGACCAGGCGGCGTGGGCCCTCGTGCCCGGCAGCGACGACCTGCTCGGGATCCTGCCGTCGACGTGGTACTCGAGCGCAGAGGTCGGTGACATGATCGCCGCCCTGGTGGCCCACAGTGGCGCCGCGGATCCCGAAACTGTGTACGAGCGCGGCGCCGAGGTGGTGATCCGCTCGACGCTGCGCGGGGCCTACCGCACCGTGTTCCGCGTGCTCGCGAGCCCCGAGCGCTACGTCCGGCTCGTGAGCCGCCTCTGGTCGATGTACCACGACACCGGCCGCGTCGACGCCGACTGGACCGGGCCGAGCAGCCTCGTGTTCGTGGTCCGCGACTGGGCCGGCCACCACCCCGCGCTGTGCAATCTGTCGATGCGGACGTCCCGCTACATCTTCGGCGAGATGGGCTGCCGCGACGTCGTCTGCACGCGGGTCGGCTGCGTCAGCGAAGGCGCGCCGGCGTGCGAGGCCCACACGCACTGGCGCGGCGAGCGGACCGAAGCCCCCGGCCCGCGACGATCACGGTGACGCGACCAGGGCGGCGATCTCCTCGGGCGTGAGCGCGCCGCGGTAGAGCCGGAGTTCGTCGATCGCACCGGCGAAGTGGGTGCCGGGGACGCCCATGTCGATCCCCGCGCCGATCGTCCACTCGATCGCGGAGAAGTACGGCGGCGGCGCCTCGGCCTCACCGACCATCACACCATCGACGTACAGGCGCAGCGCCGTGCCGTCGAAGGTCCCGGCGACGTGGGTCCATGCGTCGGGGCCCGGCGCGAAGGGGGCCGACACCGACACGCCGTCGTCGATCGCCGCGGTGCCGACGACCGCCGAGGTCCCCTTCGCGACGGCGAGCTCGATCGTGTCCGCGACGCCGTCGAGCGTGACGGGCTTGCCGAGCAGGTTCTGGAAGCCATTGCCGACGCTCACCATCGGCGACATCCACACCGCGGCGGTCCACGTGCCGCCGAGATCGAGGCCGTCGTCGTGGACCACGCGCACGAGGTCGTCGACGCCGTCGAAGCGGCCCGCCCCGCCGACGATCCCGCTCACCGCTGCTGGGCACTCGCCCGGCGCGCACACACCGTGGTGCAGGCCGAGCGCGTCGACGACGACCCCTGGACGGGCGAGCTCGTCGAACGGATACCACGCGACGAGCTCGACCGGATCCGGCCCACCGCCGGTCGACGTCCCGTGCGTCCCCGTGCTCGTCCCGCCGTCGCTCGAGCCGGACGTGGTGGAGGACTCGCCACCATCGGTGGGCGTGAGCGTGGTCGACACGCCCGTCGACGTGCCGGTGCTGGTGCCGCTGCCGGTGCCGGTGCCGGCGACCTCGGGCTCGACGCACGCGTCGGCGAGCCCATCCCCGACCCAGCGCCCGTACCGTCGACCCGACGCGCACGCGTCGTCCTCGAAGCTGCACCAGCCGCTCGGCTCGCAGCGACCGCCGCTGCAATCGGGATCGTCGAGGCACGCGAATGGGGCCGGCGTGCACGCGATCCCACCGAGGATCACGAGCAGCGACACGATGCGTGGGGGTGCTGCCTGCAGAGTGATCCAGGATAGATCGTCGGCTCCCCGGTTCGGCGAACCCCGCCGCCCCACGGCCTGCTCGCGGCGTTAGCGGCCCGTGGGCGATCGCGCCCGCAGGCTTTGCCGCCACCGCAACCCCAGCGCGGGGCTACGTTGGCGTCGGAGGTGTCCCATGGCGGTCGCGGTGCAAGAGGTCATGAATCACGAGATGTTCAGCGTCGGCGCCGACGATCTCGCGGATCATGTGCAGAGGCACATCCTCGCGCTCGGGATCACGGGTGCGCCGGTGATCGACGCCACGGGCCGGCCCGTCGGCTTCGTGTCGCTGCGCGATCTGACCTCCGCCCCGCCGGGCGCCCGCGTCGCGAGTCGCATGGGCGCGCCCGCCGAGCTCATCGGGCAGCACGCGACGATCCGCGAGGCCGCCGAGCGCATGGCCGAGACCTCGCACCATCACCTCGTGGTGATCGACGCGGACGGCGTCGCCGTCGGTGTGCTCGGCTCGCTCGACGTGGTCCGCGGGCTCATCGGCCGCCCGACGCCGCACCCCGACGCGTTCCCCCACTTCGATCCGCGCACCGGCCTGGTGTGGTCGAACGACGCGCAGCTCTCGTTCGCCGCGGTCGCGAGCGCGCCCGACGGACCCGGGGTCTACGTCTTGATCGAGGCCGTGGTCGGTCGACCCAACCGCGTCGTGTGGTCGGAGGGCACGGACAACGTCCGCCTGTCGCTGCGTGACCTGCTGGCCCGGCCCGCGCGCGCCCCCGGGCACCTCATCGACGCGGCGCTGAGCGGCAGGCTCTGGTTCCGCTGCGCGTCCACCGGCGCCCACAACTCGCTCGCGGCCGCCGAGCCCGGGACGTCGCCGTGAGCCCGGCCCCGCGCGCGCGCTCGGAGCGTGGCGGCTGGTCGTGGACCATCGGCTCCCTGTTCGGCGTCCGCATCCGCATCCACGCCACCTTCACCCTGCTGCTGGCGTGGATCGTCGCCAGCAACACGATGTCGGGCGAGGGGACCGCGGCGACGATCCGAGCGGTGGTGATGACGCTGTCGCTGTTCGCGATCGTGGTGATGCACGAGTTCGGCCACGTGCTCGCGGCGCGGCGCTACGGCATCGTCACCCGCGACATCATGCTGCTGCCGATCGGCGGGGTCGCCTCGATGGAGCGCCTGCCCGACGATCCGCGGCAGGAATTCGTCGTCGCGATCGCCGGGCCCGCGGTCAACGTCGCGCTCGCGCTCGGCTTCGCCGCGTTGGCCTTCGCCCTGGACCGGCCGCTCGCGGCGGCGGGCGTGCTCGAGCACGCGGATTGGGTCGGCCAGCTGTTCTGGGCCAACGTCGTGCTCGCCGTGTTCAACCTGATCCCGGCGTTCCCGATGGACGGTGGTCGCGTGCTGCGGGCCCTGCTGGCGCTGCGCATGGGCACCGATCGCGCGACCGCGACGGCGGCGCGCCTCGGCCAGGGGCTCGCGCTGCTGTTCGGCTTCCTCGGCCTGTTCTCGAACCCGATGCTGGTGTTCGTCGCGCTGTTCGTGTGGACGGGCGCCGCCGGCGAGGCCTCGGCGGTGCACCTGCGCGCGAGCCTGGCCGGGCTGCGGGCCAGGGACGTGATGGCGACCTCGGTCATCGTCGTCGACGCCGACGACACGCTGGCCTCCGCCGTCGAGCTGGTGGCACACGGCTTCCAGTCGGAGTTCCCGGTCGTCGCGAACGACGGCCTCGGCCGACGCGTCGTCGGTTGGCTCGGCCTTCGCGAGCTGATCGCGGGCCTGTCCAGCGACGGGCACGGCCAGCGCATCGCCGCGGTGATGCGCGAGGGCGCCACGAGCGTGGGCCCGGACGATGCGCTCACCGGCGTGCTCGAGCAGATGCAGCGCACCGAGGGCCGCGCGGCCGCGGTGGTGGATCGCGGCGAGGTGGTCGGCCTGCTGACCCTCGAGCACCTCGGGGAGTTCGTCGCGATCGAGGACGCGATCGGCATGCGCGCGCGCCTCGGCGCCGCGCCGTGAGCTCGGCGACCGCGCGGCACGGCGCCGCCGGCCGTGACCGCGGGGCCCCCCGCGACGCTTGGGAACTTCGTCGGCACCGCGCTGTCCCGGCTCCGCGCGCATGCCCGCGTTCCCCCGACCCGTCGGCCTGCGCTGGATCGCCCTCGCGATCGTCGGCCTGTGCGGATGGGCGTGCGCCGCGACGCACCCGAGCGCGACGCGGCGCTCTGACCCCCCGCCGGTCGCCTCCGTCATCCTCCCGACGTTCGACGTCGACGCGACGGCCGCGAACGGGGGTCGCCCACCCGCGCGGACGCTCGCGGTGCGCGACGTCCAGCCCGAGGGGCCCGGCGACGGCGACGCGAGCATCCGCCTGCGGCTGAACCGGGCGATCGTCGACGTCGACGCACCGCCGGTCGGCGTGGCGCTCGCGCTCGAGCGCATCGACGCCGAGGGCCACGCACACCCGGTGGCGGCGCGCAGTCGGTGGACGAGGGGCGACGTCCTCACGCTCGTACCCGAGGACGAGCTGGCCGCCGCGACCGCGTACGTCGTGCGGCTGGAGGGGCGGCTCGAGCACGACGGCGTCGTCGTCGAGGGCACGACGTGGCGCTTCGAGACCGCCCGGCCGAGCTTCGATCTCGTCGCGGCGATCGACGACGACCTCGCCGAGGGCGCGCCGCTGTGGTTGGTGCCCTCGCTGCCGATGGATCCCGCGGTGCTCGGCCGGCACCTGCGGATCGCGACGGTGCTCGATCCCGACGGTGTACGCGAGCGCCTGGGTGCACCGCTCGCGGTCCGCGTGCGCGCCGCGACGCCCGCGGAGCTGCGCGAGCACGGCTTGCCCGAGCATGCGCTGGCGATCGTGCCCGCGCGACGGTGGCCCGCCGGCGCGACGCTGCGCGTGCCTTCGTCGCGGTGGCCCGCCGGCGCGACGCTGCGCGTGCCTTCGCGGCGGTGGCCCGCCGGCGCGACGCTGCGCGTCGACGTCGACGATGCCGTCACCGCGCAGGCCGGTCCGCTACCGATCGCCCGCGCCTGGCACACCCGCGTCGCGATCCGTCCGCGCTTCGCCCTCGGGCGGCCGCGCTGCGGCGGCGTCACGTCCACGCGCTGCCCGCTGGGCCCGATCGAGGTCCCGATCGGCGCGGCGCTCGACGATCCGAGCTACGCCGAGATCCGCGTCGTCCCCGAGCCCGAGTCGCTCGAGATCACCCCGGATTACGACGACGACGACGGCGTCACGCCGCCGGGCCCCGAGGCCCTGCGGATCGACGCCGACTGGCTGCCGAACCAACGCTACGCGATCGTCTTCGGCCGCGACGTGTTCGACGTGCATGGCCGCCGCCTGCAGGGCCCCAGGCGCGTGGCCGTCGAGTTCGGCGACACCCGAGCGCCCCACGAGGCGACCCTCGCGCTGTCGTCGGGCGCGGGGATCTTCGCGACGCCGAAGGACGCGCGGATCGGCGTCGTCACGGACGGCGTCACCGAGCTCCGCGTCCGCACCGCCACGCTGCGCGCCGAGGACGAGGCCGCCCTCGCGCTGGTCGGCGCCGCCGATCCGTCGACGCTCCCGTGGCCTGTCACCGACCGCGAGGTCGTCGTCGATCACGTGATCCGCCCCGGCCATGGCCGGGTGTTCCTCGAGCTCGGGGAGCACGCCGGATCCGGTGACGTCGTGGTGGTCGAGGCCACCGCGCAGAGCCTCGCGCCGAGCGCGACGCCCCCGCAGCACGCGACCGTCCGCGGCGTCTTCCGCATCTCCGATCTCGGCGTGGTCATCCACCGCGGACCCCGCGAAGGCTTCGTGCGGGTGACGAGCACGGCGAGCGGAGATCCGATCGCCGGCGCCCGCGTGCGCCGGTTCGGGGAGTTCCCGACCGACGCGCGCACCGATCGCCATGGCCTCGTGCCCCTCGACAGCCGCGACATCGAGGGCCGGCGCGCGCTCGTGCTCGTCGAGCACGGCGACGACGCAGTCGCCCTGCGCAGCGCCGCGCAACCATGGCTCGATGCCCGGACGACCCGGCACGGCCGCATGCGGGCCAGCGGAGCGCTGGTCGTCTCGCCGCGCCCGGGCACGCGTCCGAGCCGGCGCGCCGAGCTGCGCGCCGGCGAGCTCCCGCGCGTCGCGATCTTCACCGGGCGCGCGGTCTACCAGCCGGGCGACGCGATCCACCTCGCGGGCTGGGCCACGATCTCGACCCCGTACGGGACCGCCGCGACGCGGCGCGTGCCGGCCGGCACCGCCGTGCGCATCGCGCTGCACCGCGACGGCGAGCTGGTCGCGAGCGAGCGGCAGCGCATCGATCGTCACGGCCGCTTCGTCACGACGATGCGCCTGGCCGAGGCCGCGCGGCTGGGCGACTACACGATCTCGGCGACCGTCCTGGGCGAGCCGGGCTCGGCGTCGTTCGTGGTCGCCGAGCCGCGCCTGCCCAGCTTCACGCTCGCCACCCATGCGACGGCGGGGACGATCCTGCGCGGCACACCGATCGCGATCACGGCCCGCGCGCGGTATCTCAGCGGCGAGGCGGCGACGCTCTCGGGCGCGCGCGCGGACATCATGTGCTCGCCGACGACGTGGTGGGCGGACGACCTCCCGCTCGGGTTCAGCACGACGACGGATGTCCTCGCCACCTCCGAGGCGCGCACACCCGCGGCGATCCTCGACGGCGCCTCCGCGCGGTTCGAGGTGCCCACGGACGACCTCGACCACCGCGTGCCCTACGGCTGCTCCGTCGCGATCGCAGCGTCCGACGCGGCGCTGCAGGAGGTCGGCGTCGATGCGCACGTCGTGGTGCACCCGGCCCGGGTGTATCTCGCGAGCAAGGACCTGGCGGGCACCGCGGGGCAGCGTCGCGTCGTCGAGCTGCTCGCGGTCGATCACGCCGGCCATCGCGTGCCGCTCGCGGGGCTCGACGTCGCCGTCCTGCGCGTCGAGGACGACGACGTCACGCCGGTCGTTCGGTGCGTCCTCGAGGTCGACGCCGAGGGTGAGCCCGCGCGGTGTCGGACGCCGCGCCTGCGCGCAGGTTCGTACCGCATGGTCGCGCGCGCGGAGATCGACGGCGCGCCCATCGAGCAGACGCGGGCGTTCCGCATCGAGCCGCCGCCACGACGCGCCGCACCGCAGTTCGAACCGCCGCCCCCGATCGCCGCGCCAGTCGAGCGGCCGCGCCCGTTCGAGGTCCGCCTCCCCGAGACGGTGCGCCCCGGCGCTCCGGTGTTCGCCGAGGTGACCGGCCCGTGGGACGACGCGACGGGCGTCCTCGCCGTCGAGCAGATCGGCCTGCGCGCGGTCGTCCCGTTCACGCTCCACGACGGGCGCGCGCGCGTGCGAATCCCCGTGACGCCGGACCTCGGGTCGACGGTCGAAGTGATCGCGCGCGTCGCCGAGGCCGACCGCGAGCTGACCGCACACGCCGACACCGGCGTCGTCGATACGCGCAGGCTCGAGGTCCGCGTCGGCGCGCCGAGGCGCGTACCTGCGGGCCGCGCGACGACCGTTCGGGTCGAGGTGCTGGACACCGCGAACGCCCCGGTCGACGCACGCCTCGCGATCTGGGTCGTCGACGAGGCGGTGCACGAGCTGCGTCGGGCCATGCTCCCAGATCTCGGCGCGCTCTTCGGCCCGTCTCGCCACGGCGAGCGCGGCGTCGCTCGCACGTACGACGCGCTGCTCGAGCCCGACTTCGGATTCGGGCGACGCCAAGCACGCGCGCCGTCCGTCCGCATGGCGAGCGGGAGCGTGAAGGGCAACGTGGACGTCACGCCGCGGCGGCGCTTCGACGCCGCGCCGCTGTTCATCGGCGACGTCGGCACCGGGCCCGACGGCGTGCACACCCTCGAGCTCCCGCTGCCCGACGATCTCACGCGGTTCCAGGTCGTCGTGATCGCCTCGGCGCCCCTGCACGATCGACCGCAGACGGGCCCCGCGCGCTTCGGGATCGCGACCGCGAAGATCGAGACCACCGCCCCGTTGAACGTGCGCGCTGCCCTGCCGCGGGCGCTGCGGCCCGGCGACGACGCGAGCATCGCCGCGCTGGTCACCATGCCCCACGCGGGCGAGATCGAGGCGGTGCTCGAGCTCGACGACCCCGGGCTGCGCGCGCTCGGGCCCACGACCCGACGGGTCCGGGGCGCGGCCGGCGAGACGGTGCGGATCCCGTTCCGCGTCCACGCCGACGCCCCGGGGACGCCGCGCGTCCGCTTCGCGGCCCGATTCCAGCCCGCCCGTTCGCGGCGGTCGATTGCCGGCGCCGTCGAGCAGCGGCTGCGCATCGCCGCCGAGCGCACGCAGGGGGACGCGGTCGCGATCTACGGCAGCCTCGATCGATCCGAGCCCATCGCGGTGCCGATCCGCCTGCCCGCGCGCGCCGTGCCGAACACCGGCGAGGTCGAGGTCCACGCGACGAGCACGGCGACGGGCGAGCTCACCGACGCGGCCGACTACCTCTCGCGCTATCCCTACGGCTGCGCGGAGCAGACCGCGAGCCGGCTGGTCCCCATGATCGCGCTGGTCGGCCTCGGCGATCGCGGCGCGGCGACGGCCGAGGCGACGGCGGCCGCCGCAGAGATCGTCGCGCGCCTCGACAGCATGCAGCGCGCGGACGGCCGCTTCGCGTACTGGCCGAACACCACGCGGGTCGATCGGTTCGCGTCGGTGTACGCGACGTGGATCCTGCAGCTCGCCCACGACCGCGGCGTGGCGGTGCCGCCGGGCACCCTGACCCGCGCCCGCGCGGCGCTCGTCGATCCCGACGCCCTGCCGGACACCATGGACACCATGGACGCCGATGCGCGGCTCGCCGAGGTGCTCGCGCTGCACGTGCGCGCGCAGGGCGACGCGGCGACGGCGGCCGATTTCGACGCGGTGCTGCGTGGTCGCGCCGCGCTCTCGGCCTCGGGTCGGATGCTGCTGGCGATGGCGCTGCACCGCACCGCGCCCGACGATCCTCGCCTGCCCGAGGTGGTGCGCGAGCTGGCCGCGTGGATCGAGGAGCGGGCCGGCGTCGCCCACGTCGTCGCGCCCCGATCGGCCGAACCGGCGAGCTGGGACTCGCCGACCCGTGACGACGCGATCGGCCTGATGGCGTGGATGCAGCTCGTGCCCGACGACCCCCGCGTCGACGCGCTCGCGCGCGGGCTCGCGGCGCGGCGCGTCCGTGGCCGCTGGCGCACGACCCAGGAGAACGCGTTCGCGTTGCTCGCCCTCGCGTCGTATGCCGCGTCGCGCGAGGCCGAGGTGCCCGATCACCGCGTGCAGGCGTGGATCGGCGACCGTCCGGTCCTCGACGCCGAGGTCCGTGGCTTCGACACCGTCGCGCGCGGCGGGGCCGTGGCCCTCGACGCGCTGCGGGTCGGCCCCGACCGCGACGCCGCGCAGGTGGTGCTGCGCCGCGTCGGTGCGGGTCGCGTCCACTGGCGCGTCGGCGTGCGCTGGACCGAGGCCGCACCGCCGCCGCGCGCCCAGGGCCTGTCGCTCGACACGCGCATCCTCGACGAGGACGGCGAGGCCGTCACCGCGCTCGTCGCTGGGCGCCGCTATCGCATCGAGGTCGTGCTCGCGAGCGACACACCGCAGCAGTACGTCGCCGTCGATGTGCCGCTGCCCGCCGGGGTCGAGGCGGTCGATCGCAGCTTGGGCGCCGGGGTCGCCGCGCGCGCCGCCGCCACGGTCGACAGCCGCGGCCTGTCACACCTCGAGCTGCGCCCCGATCGCGTGCTGCTGTTCTTCGACACCCTCGAGCCGGGGACCACCGTGCAGCAGATCCCCGTGCTCGCGACGGCGGCCGGGACCTACGCCCTCCCCGGCGCGGTCGCCGAGGCGATGTACGAGCCCGAGACCCGCGCTCGCACGGCGGCGCGGCGCATCGCGATCGACGATCCGCGTCAGCCCGGCGGCACGAACTCGTCGCAGGCCGTGAGGATCGACCCGAGCGCGGCGTCGAAGAACCCGCCGTAGTCCGGCTCGCACACGGACACCCAGCTCCCGTAGGTGAACGAATCGACCCACGCGCGCAGGCGCGTCGACGGCTGCGAGCCGCTGTTGTCGACCGGGTCGAACGGCGCGCACAGGCCGGCCTCGAGATCGGAATCCCCGAGCAGGCCGAGCATCACCACCGCGGCCTCGTTGCCGGCCTTGGCCGCGACGATCGCCGCGTGCCACGCCTCGGGATCGCCCAGCGACGCCAGCGAATCGTCCTCGTCCGAGATCATCGTGACGATGAGCAGGGCGTCGTCGCGGAGGAACCCGGCGTTGCACGCATCGGCGCCCGCGAGCTCGACCACGGCGGCCTCGAGGGCCTGCGCCGGGCGCTCCTGCGGCTCGCCCTCGATGCCGACGCTGGCCATGCAGGTGAACGTCGCGTCGCGATCGGGATCGGCGGCGTCGAGCCACCGGCGTCCGGGCAATCCGCAGACCGCCCCGGCGCCATCGGCGATGCGGCCCGCGCCGAGCAGCGCGTCGCAGGGCACGCCGTCCCATGGCGCGCACGGCTCGGAGTTGCACTCGCAGTGGCAGCCATCCATGCAGTTCGCGCCGCACCAGAGGCCACAGTCGAACGAGTTGTAGATCGACGCGTAGCAGCCCCCGCCCTCGCCGACATCGGTGTCGATCACCATCACGTGGAAGTCCTCGCCGAGCATGGCCTCGATCGAGGTGATGAAGCCGGGGACGCTGGCGATGAGCTGCTGCTGCTCGTCGAACATCGACGCGGAGTTGTCGATGATGAACAGCAGGTCGACCTTGGTGCAGCCCATCTGCGGCACCATGGCCTCGAGGTCGAGCTTGCCGGCCTCGGCGTCGGTGCTGTCGACCGTATCGGTCGACCCGGCCGTGCTACCGAGGCTCGCGGCGGTCAGGCCGACGCTGCCGCCGTCGACCACCTCGTCCCGCCCGGACTCGCCGCAGCCGAGCAGCAGCAGGACCACGAGCGTCGAGGCGCGCACCATCCTGCGATGGTAGTCGATCGCACCCGGACGCACGGGGCCCTCGCGGGGGGCTCGCTCAGCCGGGCTGCGGATCGCCGCCGTCCGTGGGGTCGCCGGTCTCGCCGGTGGTCCCGCCGTCGGTGGTGCCGCCATCGCTGGTCCCGCCGTCGTCGCAGTTGCACCCGTCGTCCTCGGAATCCGAGTCGTCGTCGCAGTCGCCGTGATCCGCGTCGTCCCCGTCCTCGGAGTCGTCGTCGTCGTCCGCGTCGTCCGCGTCATCCTCGTCGTCCTCGGAATCCGAGTCGTCGTCGCCATCCTCGGAGTCGTCGTCGCCATCCTCGGAGTCCGAGTCCGAGTCGTCGTCACACGAGCAGCCGTCGCCGTCCTCGGAATCCGAATCGTCGTCGTCGTCCGAGTCCGAGTCGTCGTCGTCATCCGAGTCCGAGTCCGAGTCCGAGTCGTCGTCGTCGCTCGCGACGTTGCCGTCGCGATCCGAGGAGACGCCGTCGCGGCCGTCGCAGGCGGGGCCGCCACCGAGCAGGAGCAGGGCGGCGCAGAGCGAGGTCGAGAGCTGCTTCAGTGCTGACTTTGTCATGGATCGTACGGTCCTTGCGCGAGTGGTGGACGCCTCGGGGCCAACGGCCGAGTGTCGGCGTAGTTGCCGTTCCACTGCGACCGTTACAGTTACCGAACGGCTTTTTCACTCGGCGGCGGGCTTCGGGATCCGGAACGGCACGACGATGTCGTCGCCACCGGCCTCGAACCCCGCGGGGACGCCCTTCTTCGGCAATCGCGTGTCGCGGCGACGGTTCGGTCCGAACGAGTAGAGCAGGCCGCGCCGCCCCTTTCTCGCGTAGAAGATCCAGTAAGGGTTGTTCCACGGATCGACGAAGTAGCCCCTGCGATCGCGCCGCGGATCGACTGCGCCGCGCGTGGCCGGGCTGAGCCCGCCGTCGAGGTAGGTCAGGCCGCCCGAAAGATCGAAGTAGCCGCTCTGCGCCGCGGTGAACAGCCGCTTGTGGACGCGCTGCTTCTTCTTCAGCTTCGGCCGGATCACGCCCTCGGCGAGGAGATCGCCGCGCAGCGTCCGGAGCTCGCCGCGGGCCTCGGCGACGAGCTCCTCGTCCGGACCGTAGAGCAGGCGCGCGACCACGGGCTGCGTGACGAGGCCCAGCAGCAGCGGGCCCGCGAGCATCGCGACGACGCGACGACGCGACCACGGGGCCTGGGCGTCGAGCACCCCCGGCTCGTCGCGCACGAGCGCCGCCGCGACGAACAGCAGCCCGAGCACGAGCTCGCACGCTTCGCCCGCGAGGTCCGCCGGGTAGGCGAGCTCGACCACCGCGATCCCCACGAACCACGGCGCGAGCTCCCAGGGCGGCGCGACCGCCTCGAACGTCGGCCCCAACGCCCGCACCGGCGCCCAACGCCGCAGCGCCGGCACGACCGCACCGAAGACGATCGCGATGAGGGCGACGAGGAATCGACTGTCGAGGCGGAGACCCGCGACCGTCTTGCCGGTGAGCAGGTTGTGGACGTTGAGCTCCTGCTGGAAGTTCGCCTGCAGGAACAGCTCGGGCGGCTGGAACGCGAACAGCCGCTGGCCCCACGAGATCTCCTCGCCGGCCACGAAGGCGCAGAACCCCGCGACCGCGAGCACGCCCAGGCGCGGCAGCCAGCCACCGACCTCGGGCGGCACGCGCCACCGCACCGCCCGCAGGCCGTAGCGCACCGCCGCGAGCCCGAACGCGACGACGGTCGCCCACTCGGCCCAGCCGTCCTCCTGCATCCACCGCTCGAACATCCCGGGGCGCCACGACGCGACCCCGACGAGGAGCCCGACGAGGATGTCGAAGTAGATCTGCAGCGCGAGCAGGCGTGGGTGACGGCGCGCCCTCGCGTGGACGAACGCGAGGCCGACGGCCGCGGCGACGCCGAGGATCACCAGCACGGCAGACACCATCGCAGGGTACACGCTCGCGCCGTCGAGCGCGACGCGTCGATGTGGCGCCGTGCGGTCATGACCCTCCGCCTCGCCACGCCCGCGACGGCGGGTCGTCAAGTGGCGCGGGCGCCGACGCTTCCGACCACCTGCACGGTCTGCGTCGGGAACGCCAGCGACGTGCCCGCCTCTTCGATGACGCGGAGGAACCCGAGCAGCATCTGCTCGCGGATCTCGACGAACTCGTCCCAGTCCGAGGTCTCGAACCACGCGGTGACCTCGATCTGCAGGGCCGAGTCTCCGAGGCTCACCAGCCGCACCGTGTGGCTCTCGGTCCAGATCTTCGGGTGCGCGAGCAGGATGGCGCGCACGCCGTCGAGCACGGCGCGGACCTGGGCCTCGGTGCTGCCGTAGACGAGCCCCAGCATCGTGTTCAGGCGCAGGCGATCGCGGGCCGCGAAGGTCTCGAGCCGCATCTCCGACAGCTTGCCGTTGGGGATCGTGACGACGGTGCGATCCTGCGTGCGGAACCGGGTCGAGCGCAGGCCGATGGTCTCGACGGTGGCCGTCAGACCATCGACCCGCACGAAGTCGCCCTCGCGGAACGGGCCGTCGGCCCCGATCGCGAAGGCGCCGATGAGGTTCTCGAAGCTCTTCTGCGCGGCGAGGGCGACCGCGAGGCCGCCGATGCCGAGGCCCGCCAGGAGGCTCGCGATCGGGTAGTCGAGCTTGGCGAACACCGCGACGATCGCCAGCGCCCCGACGACGACCTTGACGATGCGTGCGCCCAGCGGCAACAGGGCGCGCGTGCCGGCGCGCGCGCTCGCCCAGGCCGAGCGCGCCATGACGTCGGCGAGCAGATCGACCGAGCGCAACGCGGCCCAGAACACCAGCAGCACGAAGCCCGCGCCCAGGACGTCGCGCACGGTCTCCTCGGCGCGGGGCAGCAGCGACAGCAGCGGCAGCGACACCCGCGAGAGCGCGAGCGTCCACGCGAGGTTGATCGGCCCCGAGAACCGGCGCAGCAGCAGCGCGTCGGCCTCGCTGCGCCCGCGCAGCAGCACCGGTCGCAGGGCGCGACGCGTGATCCGCCCCAGCAGGATCGCCAGCATCCACGCCGCCGCGAGCACCACCGGCAGCGCGAGCCACTGCCAGTACGCCAGGCCGCCCCAGCCGGTGCGCAGCAGCGGCTCGGGCAGGTTGTCGATGAGCCAACGATCGCGCAGCGACTCGTACCAGGCGTCGACGTTGTCGACGGTCTTGCGCGAGAAGACCCACCGCGGCTCACCCCGAGCGCGGCGCTGTAGCAGCACCGGCACCGCGGCGTCGCCCTCGCCCCCGCCGATGTCACCGATGCGCTCGACCGCGCGGGGCAGTCCGTCGGCGAGCTCGCCCTCGGCCTTGCCCGACAGCAGCTCGGGGGCGATCGACGAGCGGCGCGACACGACCGCGTGCAGCCGGCGCGCGAGCTCGGGCCCACGATCGACGGCGGTGCGCGACAGCTCGAGGTAGCGGGCCGCCTGCTCGAACTCGCCGCGATCCCCGAGCGCGAGGAAGTCGACCACCGCCGCCTGCGGTGAGTTCGGATCGACGGGGTCGTCGTCGGCGGCCGCAGCGGGCGCGCTGGGGGTCGCGGCGCGCACGGTCACCGCCGCGAGCAGGCACTGCAGGAGCACCGCGACGCCCAGGGCGAGGCGCCACCACCGAGGGGGAATCGCGAGACCGGGGGTGCGCATCGTCGACGGCTCGACGGTGTACCAGGTGCGCGCGCCCCCGTGTCGATTGCGCGGCGAACGGCGGCGAAGAACGGCCATTCGGTCGCTCTGGATCCGCCCTGCGCCGCGTGTCGTGCGATCTTCGGCCGACCGCGATCAGATCGTCGCGCTGGCGACACTCCCGGCGCGATGACACGATCGCACGTCGACGCCGCCACTACGGTCCCGCCGCTCGACCCGCCGCCCGGATTTCGTGTCATCGTGCGCGGTGCAGCAGCAGGAGCGCCCATGCAACCGAACGTCCTTCGATCCCTCGTCGTCCTCTCGCTGTGCAGCGTCGCCGGCTCGGCCCAGGCCGCACCGGACGATCCTCCGGGGATCATCGGTGGGGCGCCGGTCGCGTCGTGCTCGTGGCCGTCGACCGTGTTCCTCGAGAACTGCACCGGCACGCTCATCCACCCCGAGATCGTGGTCTACGCGGCGCACTGCGGCGACGACCGCGAGCGCGTGTGGTTCGGCGAGGACATCTCGACCGGCACGCGCTCGCCCGACGGCGCGGGGTTCTCGGTCGACACCGAGTACTGCATGGTCAATCCGGGCTACGGCACCGCCACCGAGATCGGGCCCTCGCGCGCCAACGACTACGCGTTCTGCAAGCTCGCCGAGCCGGTGCTGGACGTGCCGATCGTGCCGCCTCTGGCGGGGTGCGAGAACACGATCCTCACGCCGGGCCGCGAGGTCACGCTGGTCGGCTACGGCGGCACCGATCAGAACACCTTCGGCGTGAAGTTCGAGGTCGACACCGTCCTGCACTACATCGACGACTGGGGCGCGGCGGTCATCGGCGGCGGGGGCCAGAGCCCGTGCGCGGGCGACTCGGGCGGGCCCGCGTTCGTGCAGCTCCCCGACGGCACCTGGCGCGCCTTCGCGATCGTGTCGGGGCCCAACTTCGGCAACTGCGGCGACGCGATGTGGTTCGCGACGATCCCGATGGCGCTGCCGTTCATCGAGGCCAACAGCGGCATCGACGTGAGCGCGTGCCACTACAACAACGAGGGCTGGAACCCCAGCCCGACCTGCGGCGACTTCCCCCTCGATCCCCGCGACGGCGCGGGCAAGTCGTGGGCCGACGGCTGCAGCGGCGGGCCAGCGCTCGAGTGGAGCAGCACGTGCGGCCCGCCGTTCGATGCGTCCGAGGATCTCACCGGCCCGACGGCGACGATCGTCACGCCCGAGGATCGCGCGCGCTTCGACACCGAGGACGGCGCGGCGACCTACGCGGTGTCGGTCGAGGCCGAGGTCGACGACGACATCAGCGGCGTCGCGCAGCTCTCGCTCGAGATCGACGGCGCGCCGGTCGATGGCTCGCTGCGCCTGGGCACGCCGTGGACGTGGGATCTGGGCATCCCGCCGGGCGTCTGGGAGATCGTGGTCGTCGCCACCGATTGGGCCGGCAACACCACGAGCTCGGCGCCGGTGGTGATCGGCATCGACGAGGACCCGCCGGCGAAGCCCGAGCCCTCGACGTCGTCGGGCGAGCCCGCGTCGTCGAGCGGGGCTGCGGCCGACACCTCGGGCGGCGGCTCGAGCACCGGCCCGATCGCCACGGGATCGAGCAGCGGCGGCGGCAGCAGCAGTGACACGGGCGGCGCGGCGGCGACCGCCGACGGCGGTGGCTGCGGCTGCACGGCGCAGGGCGACGCCGACGCGGGCTGGCTCGTGTTCGCGTTGCTGCCCCTGGGTCGCTGGCTCCGCGCGCGACGGCGCCGCGCGGCGCTGTCGTGGACCGTGCTCGCGGCGTGCTCCGACCCGGCGCCGAGCGCCGCGGACACCGGCAGCTCGACCGGCTCACCGACGACGAGCACCAGCGGCGTGGACACCACCACGACCGACGCGACCACCACCGACGCGACCACCACCGACGCGACCACGGGCACCACCAGCACGGGCGAGGGATCCACCGGCCCGACCTGCGAGCTCGGCACCGAGCAGTGCGGCTGCAGCGAGACGTTCACCTGCAACGTCGGCCTCACGTGCCTGCTCGACACCTGCGTGCCGTGCGACGCGGGGACGCTCGCGTGCCCCTGCCACTACGACGAGGGCGCGGAGGAGGGCACCTGCGACGAGGGCCTGTACTGCTTCGGGGGCCTGTGCGCCGCGCCGCAGCCGTGCCCGTATCTCATGGACGGTCAGTGCGACGAGCCGCAGGGCTCGGGCGCATGCTTGATCGGCACCGACGCGTTCGACTGCTGCGCGACCATGCCCGACGTGTGCGAGGAGCAGAGCCAGGGCGGCCGCTGCCCGGACGGCTCGGATCCGGACGACTGCGCGGCCGGAGAGTCGAGCAGCGGGAGCGACAGCGGCGGGAGCGGATCGTCGGGCAGCGGCGGGAGCGACAGCGGATCGTCGGGCAGCGGCAGCACGGGGATCTGATCCGGCCCGACGCGCCGATCACCCCCGCGCGACCTCGTCCACCGCGAGCCGCATCGCCTCGATCGCCGCGGCCAGCCGCTGCTCGTTCCCCGGCTCGAACCGCGCGGTGCCGATGTTCTGCGACTGCGTGTGGCCGTTGACCTCGCGCGTGTGCGTGACGATGTCGTAGCGATCGGGCGAGGCGATGCTGTCGGCCCGCAGGTCGTCGTACGTCGCGACGCTGCAGCCGTCGAGGGCGACCCAGTCGCGGATCCGATCGAGGGTCTCCCAGACCACGAAGTACGACTGCTGCGTCTCCATGAACTCGTCCTCGCAGTTCGTCTCGCGGTCGAGCTGCATGGAGCGTCGGCCATACTGCTCGAACTCGGCGATCGCGATCCCGAGGTCGGAGCGGGCGCGGCCCAGCGTCATGGGCGGTGGACCGCGGTCGACCGCGGGCGAGGGCTCGGCCGGTGGCGCGTTCTTCAGCGCGAGGCACCCCGGCGAGCACAGGCGCAGCTCGCCGTCGCGCAGGCCGTCACCGTCGAACTCGACGCCGCACCAATCGCACGTGGGCTTGGGATCGAACAGGCCGAACATCCCGATCCAGGGTACCAGGCACGGGGTTCTCGGGGGAGGACGCCGCGCGCGGATGCGGACCTCGGATTTCTCCGCCGCGGCCTGT
Organism: Deltaproteobacteria bacterium Ga0077550; assembly: GCA_001464385.1. Taxonomy (GTDB): domain Bacteria; phylum Myxococcota_A; class Polyangia; order Nannocystales; family Nannocystaceae; genus Xiheibacterium; species Xiheibacterium aquaticum. The sequence continues at coordinate 35,099 of LNFB01000142.1, forward strand.
CAACGAAGCCGCCGCGTGGCTGGTCCGCGGGGGCGAGGCGGGGATCTTCACGCCGATGCTGTTCTTCCACGCGCGTCGACGCTGATCGGGGCGGCGTGCAGACGCGATCAACAGTCGAACTTGTTCCCGCTCGTGTCCCCCATACCCGACCACATCCGGAGGTCGCCGCCGACCTCGAGCACCTCGCTGATGCACAGCTCGGGGTTGCCGGTCACGAGCAGCTGCAGGCCGATCGCGGCCAGATCGTGCAGGCCCGCCAGGCTCACGAGCGAGTCGTTGTAGCTGATCGACAGATCGTTGGTCACCGACACGAGGCCGGTGAGCCCCGTGATGTCGGTGAGCGCGGGGTTCTGATCGATGTTGATCGAGATGCCGACCTCGGTCAGCGACCCGATGCCCTCGATCGTGGTCAGCTCGGGGTTCAGCGTCACGATGAACGAGCCGTCGAGCTCGACGAGCGCGTCCATGCCGTAGATCGACGCGAGGTTCGGGTTCTCGGAGATCGAGATCGATCCGCCGACGCTGGCGAGGCTCACGAGGCCCGCCACATCGGGCGCCGTGGTGCCGAAGATCTGCAGGTTGCCGCCGACCTCGGTCAGGCACGCGAGGAAGTCGAGGTTGTCGATCGCCGCCTCCGAGATGGCGAGGTTGCCGGTGACGACGCCGTAGCCGTCGAGCAGGCTCATGTGCTCGGCCTCGAAGATGTAGACGTCGCCGTTCCAGGTCAGCTCGCCGGGTTCGGGGCACTCGACGACGTGCTGAGCGCCGGACTCGCCGCTGCTCGAGTCGCCGCCGTCGTCGGTCGTCGTCGTGCTGTCGCCGGTCCCCCCCGTGCTCGTGCCCTCGGCCGCGCCGCTGCTCGACTCAGCCGCGCCGCCGGAGCTCGACTCGACGGCGCCGCTGGCCTGCGTCGAGGTCTCGACGCCGCCCGCGTCCGTGGTGGTGGTCGCGGCGGGGCCGGTGCTGCCGACGGTCGTGTCGGTGGAGCCCCCGCCCGACGTGGTCGAGCTGCACGCGGCCGGGAGCAGGGGTAGCGACGCGAGGACGAACGAGCGGCAGCGGTGCATGATCGGCGGCATCGTCCGCCGAACGGGGGCCCCTTCGCAAGCGGCGACTCGGCGGGCACCCCCGCGCGATTCCCTCTTCCGTGGCGGCGGCCCATCGCCGATGATCACGAGCGCCATGGATCGGCGCAGAGACGGCCACGAGGTCAAGGGCAGCGCGTTCGTGACGGTCGCGCGGTGGTTGCAGCGCGACGGCGACCGCGACGACCTCGCGCGCTACCTCGCCGCCCTCGGCGACGAATCGCGGGAGCGCGTCCGCGACGCCACCGCGACCCAGTGGTTCCCCGAGGCCGTCCACGCCGAGGTCCTCCACGTGGTGTTCGACGTGCTCGCGGCGGGCGAGCTCCCGCGCTTCGAGCAGATCATCGCCGAGTGCACGACGCTCGGCGTGCAGAGCTTCGCCAAGCTCGTGCTGTCGATGTCGTCGCCGTCCTTCGTGCTGCGCCGCTGCCCCACCCTGTGGTCGGTGCTGCGCCGCGGCCCGTCGAGCGTCGTCGTCGAGCAGGACGGCCCGAACACCGTGCTGCACTACCGCGACTTCCCGTACTTCGACGACGTGCTGTACCGGCACTACCTCCGGGCGCTGCTCGGATCGCTGGTGCGTCCGTCCCTCGGACGCGACCCTACGGTGGAACTGGTCGCGCACGGAGGGGATTGGTTGGACGTCGCGGTGAGCGTGGGGTGATCGCCGACCGCGCCTGCATCGATGACCCTTGTCCGCGCGGCTGCGCCGGCGATACTCGGCGACCCCATGAGCATCGCCGTCGCCCTCGCCGAAGCCTTCGACGTCACCCTCCCCGCCGAGCTCGTCGCGTTCCTCGACGCCGAGGCGAAGGCCCACCCCGATCGCGCGCCGCGGCTCCTGCAGCTCGGCGACGGCGGCTTCGTCCACGGCACGTTCGAGTGCGACTTCCTCGCCGAAGAGCTCGCCGATCTCGAGGCGCTGTGCGATCAGCAGTGCATCGACGAGGGCGACACGCTGGCCGAGGAGTGGAAGGAGACGTTCGGCGGGCTCGTGCCGCTCGCGGTCCTCGACGATCACGAGCGCGGCGAGGAGGACATGCCGGTGAAGGCGTTCCTCGCGATCGACACCGAGCAGCCCGGCGCCCCGGTCTTCCTGTGGGACTACGACGGCTGGCACTGCTACCTCATCGCGCCCTCCTTCGCGGACTTCCTCGCCGGCAAGCCCGCGCCCGCCGGCACGAGCCGCGAGGATGTGCAGAGCTCGATCGCGGATCGCAACAAGCTCGGCGGGCCGTACACGTCGTTCGCCTGGAAGTGATCGCCGGCGCGGGGTCGGCCTGCGACGTCCCATGGGACACCGCGGAGGCTCGCCGCGCGCGAGCTCGGACGCGGGGCGAACCGCCTGGGGTTTTCGGTCCGGCACGCCGCGTGCGAGCAGGCCCGGCATGCGCCCCTCGTCTGTCGCCCTCGGCCTCTGTGTCACCGCCGCCCTCGCCACCGCGACCACGACCGCCTCGGCCGCGGAGACCTCCGCCGGTCCACCGGCATCCGACGCGGCGACGCGCGCGGCGGTCCCGGCCGAGGGGGTGGGCCTGCTCGTCGGCGGTGCGATCGCGGCGGGCCTGGGCGCCGGCATGGCGATCGCCGGGTTCGGCGACTCGTGCAAGACGTGCGACGCGTCGTTCAACGATCGCATGGGCTACGCCGGCATCGCCAGCCTGGCCGCGGGCGCGGGCCTCATCGTCGGCGGCAGCGTGGTGCGCCGCCGCTTCGTGCACTGGCGCGACGCCCACCGCCTGCGCGTGCCCAAGCGCGGCAACGGCTTGTTCGTCGGCGGCGGCACCGTCCTGGGGTTCGGCGTCGTCGCGTTCGCGATGACCCCCAACGCACCCAAGGCCGCGATCCTCGGCGCGCTGTGGACCCTCGGCGGCGCGGGGATGATCGCGGGCGGCGCGGTGCTGCGCTCGCGCTTCGGCAGGTGGAAGCGCAGCGAGACCACCGCGTCGCTCCGCGTGTCGCCAACGTTCGGCCGCCACACCGCGGGACTCACCGTCGTGGGCCGGTTCTGATCGGTGGCGGAGGCTCCGCGGCGTGACATCCCGCGGGTCCGCGACGTCTTGCACCGCGATGCCCACGATCAGGCCGATGACTACCGCCTGCGCGGCGACGCAGAGCGGATCTACGGCGCGATCGACGGGGCGTTCGGGGTCGAGACGCGGCCCGGCTGAGGCCACACCGACCCGTGAAGCCCACGTCACGCACCCCCAGGCACGCCGCTCGACGTGATCTGCGGCGCCGACGTTCGGCCGCGCGGCCGCGCGCGGGCATCCCCGGCCGCGATCGCCGACACGCGGTCGCACCACGCCTCGCGGCGCGCCTCCGCCATCTCGCGCACGCCGTGGATCGTGGTGAACTCGACCGGCGCGACGCCGCAGAACGACAGGGTCGCGGTCCCGAAGCTGCGGTGGATCACGCGGTGGTTGACCGCCGTGTACCACCAGCCGGGTGAGTCCATCGTCACGATGACCCGCGCCGAGCGGCCCGCGAGCAGCCCGCGGGGCAGCGCACGCCCGGGCTCGTAGCGAAAGGCCCAGCCGGGCACGAACACCCGCTCGATGACGGCGCGGACGAAGGCCGGCGGCGCCGCCCACCACGTCGGGAACACCCACACGAGTCGATCGGCGCGCTCGATCGCCGCACGCAGCCGCTCGAGGTCGGGCTCGAGGGGCTGCGAGGTGCGGTAGCCGGCGCGCAGCACCGGATCGAACGCGAGCTCGGCCAGATCGATCCGATCGATCGTGCCGCCCGCCGCACGATAGCCGGCGCTGTAGCGCGCCGCGAGCTGACCGTTGAACGAGTCGGGCTCGGGATGACCGAAGAGCAGCAGGGCGTGTTGCATCCCCGCATCCTGTGCCATGCACCAATCCATCGGTAGCCGAGTTCTCGGATATCTGTCATGCATGGCTGCATGTCAGGAGCTTCTCGCGAACAGGTGCTCTCCCGGTGGGACGACGTCCGGGTGTTCCTCGCGGCGCTCCGCGCCGGGAGCTTCACCGCTGCGGCGAAGCACCTGGGCACCGACCAATCCACGGTGAGTCGGCGCATCGCCGCCCTCGAGGAGGCGTTGGGCGTCGCGCTGTTCGAGCGGTCACGTCGCAAGCCGCTGCCCACCGAGGGCGCGTCGGCGCTGCGCGAGGCGGCGGAGCGCATCGAGGCCGAGATGGTGCGCTTCACCGACGACGCCATGGGCATTCGGGTACAGGCGGTCGCCGGCCGCGTCCGTGTCGCCGCCACCGAAGAGATGGCCGTCCACCTGTTGATCCCGCGGGTCCTGCCGCGCCTGCGTCGAGAGCATCCGGCGTTGCACATCGACCTGGTGACCGGCTACCGCGCCGCCGATCTGGTCGGGCGCGAGGCCGACATCGCGCTGCGGTTCTTCCAGACCGAACGCGGCGATCTCGTGGGTCGACGCGTCGCACGGTGGCCGACCGCCGTGCTCGCGTCGCGGCGGCTCGCCAAGCGCGCCGGAGCTCTCGAGCTACGCGAGCTCGACTGGATCTCGGTCGAGCTCGCGGGCATCACCACGCCCGAGTCGACGTGGCTGCAGGCGCATGTCGAGCGGCCGCCGGTGCTGGTGTGCGCGAGCTACCAGGTGCAGCTCGCGGCGATCCGCGCGGGGCTCGGGGTCGGCATCGGCCCGCGGTTCTTCGCCGAGCTCGACCGCGACTTCGTCGCGCTCCAACGCGTCGGTCGCGATCTGCCCGTGCTCGACGTCCACCTGGTGACGCGCCGCGCGATCCGCAACCTGCCGCGTGTGGTCGCGGTGATGGACGCGCTGAGCGATGCGCTCGGGTCCATCGGCGCGCGGTGACCCGCTCTCTCACCGCCCCTCGAGGCACCCCAGCCGCATGCGCAGCTCGAACCCCGCGCTCTTGGCCAGCGCCTCGGACGCGCGGTTGTCCGCCGCGCACACGTACATCGGCCGCTTGGCCGCGGTGACCAGATCGTGGCACACCCCGGTGAGCAGCGCGTGGCCGAGGCCGCGGCCGCGGAGCGCCGGCGCGGTGAAGACCTGCTGGATCGCGGTGTAGCGGCCGTCGGTCACGGTGGTCTCGAGCACGCTGACGATGCGGCCGTCGAACTCGACGCCGTGGTAGGCGAAGCCGAAGCGCTGCCAGATCGCCGGCGGCGGCAGGCGCTCGGCGATCGACGCGTCGAAGCGGTCGCGCGGGGTCTCGGCGTCGAGCGCGACGATCCGCGCCGAGGGATCGGGCGTGGGCGCGACCTCGCAGACCAGCAGCAGATCCTCGTCGCACTCGGGCGCGCCGAAGCGGGCCACCAGGGCCTCGCGCTGATCGTGGGGCACGTACGCCGACCACGGGCCGCCGACGCTCGCGACGCGATCGACGAGCGCCGCGGTGGCGCCGACGTCGTCGGAGAACACCCACGTGAAGCCGACCTCGAACCGGCCGTGCATGCGACCGCCGACGGCGAACGCCGGCGGCGCATCCCCGGCGATCGGCACCGCGACGTCGGGCGCGACGCGCAGCACGTGACGGGCGAAGGCACCGTAGACCCCGGCGTCGGCGAGCCGTGCGGCCAGGGTGTGCAGGGGGACGCTCGCGGACGTGGTGGTCATGGGCAGGGGATCCTCTGGACCTCGGGGGTGTCGAGCAGTCGCAGCAGCGCGGCGACAGCCCCGCGATCGAGCGCGACGACGTGCCAGCCCTTGGCTGCGATCGTCGAACGCACGTCGCGGAACGGCGGCGCATCGCGGATCGCCTCGAGCAGATCGTACGCGGTCACGCCGTTGTGGAAGCCATCCTTCACGACGAGCCGGTCGGCGCGGCGCAGCGCCGCGACCTCGTGGTACGCCGGAGATCCGGCGAACGCCAGGCGCGCGTCGTACGAGCCAAAGATCCGCGGGTCGACCACGGATCGCTCGGCCCAGTACTCCGCGTAGCGCGACGCGTAGTTGATGCCGCCCTCGACGATCCCCGCGAAGGTGATGCCGAGGCTCTCGGACCAGTTCACCTCCCGCAGCTGCAGATCGTTCGTGCCGGCCGCGCGGGGATAGGCCTCGCGCAGCAGCTCGAGCGTGCGTCGATACAGCACGATCCACCTGCGCACGATGTCGAGCAGATGCGCCGGATCGACCTGGGCGAACAGCCCCGGCCGCGTCCGGCCGAGGTTGCGCAGGAAGAAGCCGTGGATCGCGAGGAACCGCCCGCGCAAGGCAGCGTCGTCGAGCTGCGGATCCGTGTGCGTGACCCAGAGTCCCGCCTGCAGATCACCCACGAGGAACTTCAGCTCCTCCGCCAGCATGTACGCTGCCATCGCGGCCTCCTCGAGTCACGTTGGTCGTCGTTCTCGACGGCTAATACCAGCCGCCGCCGTAGCCGCCACCCCAGCCACCACCACCGCCGTAGCCACCGCCCCAGTCGCCACCGTAGCTGGCGTTGGTCGTGCCACCGCCCCACCAGCCCCAGTCGCGTCCGCCGGAGACCGTCGCCAGCGCGGCGTCGTCGATCGGCACGATCGTGGTGGTCGGGTTCGGCTCCGGCGTGGTGGTGGTGGTGGTGGTGATCGCGGGCTTGTTGTCGTTGTCGCGTTTCATGGTTCCCCTCGCTCCGACTCGCCGCCACCCACGATCAGTGAGTAGACCGACGTGGCCCAGAGGTTCCCGAGTCGCGCGACTTCGTGACGGACACCCGCATCGATCGCGGCGCGAGAGCTTTTCGTCGCGGCGCGGAACCTTTTCGCCGCGGCGTTCGACTCCGTTGGCAGGGGGTCCTCATGTTCCTCGTCTCGGGCACCAAGCGCAGCGGTACGTCGATGTGGATGCAGGCCTTCGCCGCCGCTGGCTGCGACATCCTCGGGGAGCAGTTCCCCAAGAACTGGGGCGGCGGCGCCCTGCGCCAGGCCAACGAAGACGGCTTCTTCGAGTCGATCTTCCGCGACGGCGTCTTCTTCGGCACCAACCCGCACCCCGACACGGGCGAGTACCTGCACGCCGACGCGATGCGCGGGCGCATCGTCAAGGTGTTCGTGCCCGGCGTCGTGCGCACGGAGCTCGGCTACGTCGAGGGCGTGATCGCCAACGTGCGGGCGTGGCGCGACTACGAGGCCTCGGTCGCGCGGCTGTGGGCGCTCGAGGACGCCCAGCGCGCCGTCGAGGCGCCGAACGTGCCCGTGCCGATGCGGATCCCCGGCGCGCTCGAGTGGTGGGCCGAGAACTTCGCCCTGCTGCGCGACCAGAGCCTGCGCGGCTACCCGCTGCTGCTGCAGACGTACGAGCAGGTGCTCGCCGATCCGGCGACCCACGTCGGCCGCGCGTTCGCGATGCTGCGCGAGCGGGGCGTGACGATCGACGACGGCCAGATCGACGCCGCCGTCGCGGCGGTGAAGCCGTCGGCGCGGACACAGATCGCACGGCACTCCGACAGCGTCGAGCCGCACATCGCGCAGATCTTCGACGACCTCCACGGTGCGATCGAGCGCGGACACGCCGTCGACGGCTCGCTGCTGCGCACCCTGGTCGAGACGCAGCGAGAGCTGATGCCGCAGATCAACGACATCAAGATCGAGCGGGCGCGGCGCATGGTCGTGGCCGGTGGGCCGCCACCGCCGGCGTTCATGCTCGCGGCCTCGATGAGCTAGCGACGCGGGGCGCGACGGCGTCGCGCGCCCGATCCGCCCGCCGCTGCGATCCGCGATCTCCTGCTGCAGCTGCACGCTGACGACGTCGCGCGGGAAGGCCCCGGCGCAGTCGAGCACCGCGTCGTACGCCGTCGCGGCGGGCTGCACCGTGACCGCGACGTAGTCCGCCCCGGTGAAGTCGAACGGCGCGGCCGCCCGCACCACCTCGGACGCCCCGATGTTCTCGGCGAAGTACGGTTCGCCCGACGGATCGTCGACGCAGGCCGTGTACTCGTTGCTCGGCTGGCCTGGGTGATGCGGTCGTGACGAGTCGTCGGCGCCTCACCACTCGCGCCGGCCGGTCAGCCGCTCGTCGGTATTGTCCAACCCCACGAGCCGGCCGAGCTCTTCGATCCGCGTGACGAGCTCTTCGGCCTCGCCGGTCTCGATGCAACCCTCGCGGTCGTAGAGCGCGTTCAGCTCGACCATCAGCCGAGCGAACACCGCGGCCTTCTTGGCGCGAGTGGCTGTCTCACCGAGGTCGATCAAGTCCTGTGTCGCCGTCCGGAACGCGGTGTGGACGGCTTTGACCACCCGCGCGCCCCAGTGCCCTCGCCAGTGCGCGAACGGACGCTCGCCGAGCATCTTCGGCAGGGTGTTGTTCGCCGTGCGCTCGCTGGCTCGACGAGCTTCCGCTTGGTCTTCGCGGGCAGCCCGTTCCTCGCGCTCCGCCTGGAGTGCCGCCTGGTCGAACCGTTCGCGCCATGTCTCGAGCAGCGTCGAGCGGAGCTCCTCGGCGTCCTGGAACACCATGGTTCCTTGGCTCCCCGTGTATCGGCCGACGTCGGCGGCGGACAGCTCCACCCGGCCCGCGACGACGAAGTCCGCGGGAGCGGGCCCGCTGAACCAACCCTTCCAGACGTGATCCATCCCGGGCAAGAGCCCGGCCTTGGCGTATGGATGCTCCATCGGCTCGGGCTTCGCGACGGCGGTCGGGGTCGTGTCCCACGATCCCTCGACGACGAAGAAGTTGATCGAGCGCTTCGCGGGCGTGCCAGCGTGCACCTCCACGACGCAGATCGCTCCACATCGGCCGTTCCCGAGCGGAACGGCGACGACGTCACCGACCTCGAACGAACCCCGCGAGACCTTCGCCTTCGGCACGACTAGAGCCTACTCGAACGGCGCCGAGGCTGCCGCAGCTCCGGGTGCACGACCAGCCACTGGCTCGCGCGTGCGATCACCGGTGACACGGCACGCAGACTCACACCGAGCCCCAGCCCCGCGGCCATCGCTGCCGCGACCACCTGCATGCTCCACGGTGCCAGGCCCCCACCTCGTCCGCCCCCGGCTGGGCAGCTCTCCTTCTTCGACCCGTGAACCTCCAGAGGCGCGAGATCTTGGCGTAGGGCTTGGGCCGTAATCGGCCCAGTTCCCGCGAATTCGTGGCGCAGTCGAGAAAGTTTGTCAGCTCCGGCGCGCGGCGGAACTACCTCCGCAGCCGATCACCACGACGGTGATCGGACTCCACCCGAGCGAACGAGCGACTCATGTCCACCATCGACAACCTGTTCAAGGTCTTCGTCCCCGTCTTCGCGCGTCGCCACGCGCCCTACACCAAGAACGGCGAGGTCCACGACTTCGAGCGGTTCATCTACAGCCCGATCCCGTCGCCGTGCAATGCCGTGTCGCCGAACGAGGACACGCAGATCGATCGCCACTACTACGCCGGCGGTGAGCTCGCGATGTTCGCGTTCTCCAGCGTCGTGCCGGGCGAGCCGATGAAGCCGATGTATCTGTTGCGCAAGTGGAGCGAGCCCGACAAGCGCGAGTACTTCATGCTGTCGTTCGAGCTCGACGAGGGCGACTACCATGTGCGCGAGATCCCCGGTCAGCCGCCGGGCACGCCACGTTTCTATGTGTTCACGGGTGTCGGCAGCCACGCGGATTGTCTGGCGCAGGTCTACCGGCACTTCGCGCCGAACGCCGATGGATCGCTGCGGTACAAGTACGACTTCAATCCGAAGCTCGACGGCGAGTGGGGCGAAGGCCTGCCGGTGTTCTTCGCGGTCAAGCCCGAGGTCGGCAAGGCCGCGCTGCGCAATGGTGCCGGAGCCGGCGCCGCCGCCCAGTACGCGAAGGATTGGTTCGCGAGGCTCCGCACCCCGATCGCGGCGCTCGCCAAGACCATCTCGCCGGACATGACCCGCGATCAGCTGAAGGCGCTCGAGAACATCGTCACCAGCACAGCATCTCCCGCTGCAGCCACCGCGGCGCAGCGCATCGCGCTCGTCAGCCTCGGTGCCGGCGCGCACTTCGACCTGGGCCCGGGTGCCATCGGCTTCGACGTCGGTGCGATCTGGTTCGAGCAGGACTTCGGGCTCAACGGTCCGATCGCCAACTACAGCAACGAGCAGGTCACCATCGACGTCGGTCTCGACATCGGTGCGGGCGCGGACGTCGTCTGCGGGATGTGGTTCGGCAGCGTCGATCAGATCGAGGGTGCGTGCAACGGCGTGGGCTTCACCGTGCAGGCTGGCGCGGTCGGACTCACCGTCACGTTCCTGTGGACGGGCACGTGGGAAGGGGCCAACCACACGGGGCACCCGATCGGGATCGCGTTGACGCTCTCGGCAGGCCTCGAAGGGGGCATCAGCGCGTTCTACAGCGCCAGCGTCACGCAGTTCTGGAACAAACGTCCGAACTTCCCGGGCGGCAAGAACGTCAACGCGCTCACTCCCGCAGATGCGCCGGAGTCGACGTTCGGTGGCGGTGCGGCGCACCGACCGGCGGCGTGAGGATGTGATGGACGGGCTCGCGCCGATGTGTCGACGCGGGCCCGCGTGCGATTCGCCGCCCCGTTCTCCGCCCACGCGGCGACGCTCGATCACGCGTCACATCCAGCCCCGCGCCCGACTCCGTTGGGCACGATGCCCAGCTCGCCCTTGTCCGCGCTCTCCCTCGCCACCTCCGCCGCGATCGCCCTACTCGCCGCCCCGTCCTCCGCCTACGCCGCGACGTTCGACGTCGACGACGCCTCCGACGCGCACGACACGAACCCCGGCGACGGCATCTGCAGGGCGTCGCGCCCGCACGGCTGCACGCTGCGCGCGGCGATCGAAGAGGCCACCGCAACCGCGGCACACGACATCATCCGGGTCCCCGGCCCGACGACGTACACACTCGCGCTCGGGCAGCTGCTCGTCGGCGCGTCGGTGAGCATCCGGGGCGAGTCGGGTGTGGTCGTCGACGGCAACGCGATGTCGCGGGTCTTCTCCATCTCGGGCGGCGGCGTGACGATCTCCGATGTCACCATCCGCGGCGGTCGTTCGTCCGACGACCAAGGCGCCGGCGTCTACGTCGGGGGCGATGCGGAGGCCCACCTCGTGCGCTGCGTCGTCGAACGCAACTACTCGGGGCAGCCCGGCTCCGGCATCGCGAATTGGGGCGAGCTGCACATCGAGCGCACCTCCGTGCGCGAGAACCAGAACCTGCAGACCGACGACGCCGGTGGCGGTGTGACGTCGACCGGCGGTGGGATCCACAACGGCACCAACGCCATGTTGATCGTCGAGCAGAGCGCCATCGTCGACAACCTGGCCTTCCGCGGCGGCGGCATCAGCAACTTCAACGGCCACGTGTGGATCACCGATTCGACGATCAGCGGCAACGAGGCGAGGAGCCGGGGTGCGGGGATCCTGGTCGAGTCCATGGAGGGATATCTGGCCGAGGTCGTCATCGAGCGCAGCACGATCACGAGCAACGAGCTCCGATACGTGGACATCAACGAGCTCATCGGCGGGGGCGGGATCGCGAACGTGATGTCGTACGTCGGCATCCACGCCAGCATCGTCGCGGGCAACGAGCACGAGGATCTCGGGCTCCACGAGTACGCCCCGGATTGCGCGGACTTCGGCGTGTTCGTCGGCGACGAGGCATTCGGGTGGCTGAGCGACGCGGGTGAGTTCGCGAGTGACAGCTACAATCTCGTCGGCAGCCTCGAGGGCTGCGACAGCTTCGACCCGGCGACCGAGGACATCGTGCCGATCGACGACGCGCCGATCGATCCGGAGCTCGGGCCGCTCACGCCGTGGACTGCGGGCGGCACCGAGCTGCACATCCCGTCGGCGCAGAGTCCCGCGCGGCGCGCGGGTCCGCGCTGCACGATCCCACCGATCCACGGCACGCCGGTGCCGGATTGCTTCGACGTGGATCAGCGCGGGTACCTGCGCGGGAGCGTCGGGATGGATACGGACATCGGCGCGTACGAGGGGGATGGCACGGCACCACCGCCGTCGCCACGTGGAGGGTGAGCGGGCCGCGGCCGTGCGATCGTCCCAGCGTGGGTTGGAGTGGGTTGGCGATGCGGCGCCTCGCTGGCGTTCGCGACGGCGTGGTCCGCGCGCGCAGCCCAGTCGAACGAATACCTCGCCAGGTTCGGATCCCCCGCGAGCTCGAGTCCTTTCGATCGATGGCTCAGCGCGACGCCGATTCCGTTGGGCAGGCGGTGAGACCCGGAGCAGCTCACGGCCTGGCGTCACTGGACGGCGTGGCTTCACGAGCAGCGTGCTCCGCAGTCGAGAAGGGATCGTCGTCCATGAACTCCGAATCGCGAACCGCCAGAGCCTTGCGCCGCATCGCCCCCGCACTGCTGCTCGTGCTGGCGTACTCCGGCGTCGCCCAGGCGGCGCCTGCCCCCGTCCTGGATGTTCCATGCTCGGCCCCGCCGCCGAATCGAATCTATCGGATCCAGGTCGGCGCCACGCCCCCGAACTCGGCTCCGGAGCCGCACATCCGGTCGAACGTCCCGGCGACGTGGAGCTTCCCTGGTCCGTCGACCGATACATGTACCGTCGCTGGCAACCTCCGGATCTGCGCTGGACTGCGCGTGACCTTGCCGACCGGCAACGCCGACATGACGCCCGACTTCACCGGAACGGCGACCGCGGCCAGCCAACAGGTCAGGGTCACGGCGACACGCGCAGGGAATTCTTGCGCCGCCGACTTCACGTTCATGGGGACCTCTGCCGGTGGCGGTTGGGGAGATCCCCACCTGACCACCGTGGACGGAGTCCACTACGATTTCCAGAGCGCCGGCGAATTCACGGCGCTGCAAGAAGACGGGCTCGTGCTGCAGACACGGCAGAGCGCGGTGCCGACGGCGACGGTGCCGATCACGAACCCGTACACCGAGATCACGCACTGCGTGTCCATCTTCACGGCCGTGGCGGCCAAGCTCGGCTCGTCCCGCGTGACGGTGCAGCCCAGTTTCGGCGATGAGCCCGATGCGAATCGCATGCAAGTGCGCGTCGACGGGAAGGTCGTGACGCTCGGGGACGCGCCGCACGTCTTGCGCGCCCGCGGCGACAAAGAGGGGGTCATCGACGGCACGATCACGAAGCACCCCGACGGCTTGCTCGAGATCACCGACGCTCGCGGAACGCAGATCGTCGTGACGCCTGCCTACTGGGACTCGCAAAAGGTCTGGTACCTCAACGTCAACGTCTACGGGACCTCGGCGCACCAGGGCACGATGGGGAGGCTCGCCGACGGCAGCTGGCTGCCGGCGCTGCCCGACGGCAGCTCCCTCGGCGCCAAGCCTGCGTCCGAGTCCGATCGCTATCAGGCGCTCTACGAGAAATTCGCGGACGCGTGGCGCGTGACGGATCAGACGAGTCTCTTCGACTACGAGCAAGGCACGAACACGGAGACCTTCACGCGCGACGAGTGGCCGCGCAACAATCCGCAGTCCTGCACCATCGACGGGCAGACTCCGGCGCAGGCGGAGACGGAGGCAGTCGCGCAAGCAGCCTGCGCCAACGTCGTCGACGCGACGCGGAGGGCGGACTGTGTGTTCGACGTCATGGTCACCGGCAACGCGGGCTTCGGGAAGAGCTACGAGATCATGCAGCGCTTCACCCCGCTCGCGCCCGGCTGGTACTCGCCTGTGCCGCTGCCCGAACCGGAGTGCGAGGCGTGCCCGAAGTGCGAGGACTGCCCGGAGACGCCAGCGTCCGCGCCGCCCTGGTGGTGCAGCTGGACGATCCTCGCACTCGGGATCGTGCTGCTCGTGCTGCTCGTCGTCTTGGTGCTGCGTGCGTTCAAGAAGCCGTGAGCCGAGGAGGCTCGCTTGCAGTGCGCGTGTGCGAAGCTCACGGTCGCTCTGTCGCGGCCGAGCTGCGAGACACTGCCGCTCGACGGGGTGCGACTCGCCTCGACTCGGAATGTGCCGATCCGCTCCGCCAGGTCGTGGAGCAGACCTGTGTCGATGGCGGCACCATCATCGACGCTCCACCATCTGTTCTGAGCCACCTTCCCAAGTTGGGCAGCGGGCTGCCCGACTCGCGCGTCGCTCGGGTTGGGGCGCGGCCCGGCCCCCGCGATCTTGCTCGGCACGGTTTCTGCTGTACGGGGGGCGGTGCTGAGTGGAGCCGAGCAGCGGTGCGCCCGCGCGATCGAGGCCGACGTGGTGGCCGCCTACCTCACGGGAGCGCTCGCCGCCGACGAACTCGCCGAGGTCGATCACCACCTCGACGGGTGTGCCCAGTGCCGATGGCTGATCGACGCAGTCGCCGACCACGACGCCTCGCGCGAGGTGGCGTCGCCCAGCGACGTCGGCGGGACATTGCCGGTCGGCACCCGCGTCGGTCGCTACCGCGTGCGGCATCCGATCGGCGCCGGCGGCATGGGTGTGGTCTATGCCGCGACCGATCCCGAGCTCGATCGGTGGGTCGCACTCAAGGCCGTGCGCCCCCTCGAGCCGGGCAGCAGCACGCGAGAGCGGGTCGTGTTCGAGGCTCAGGCGATGGCTCGGGTCTCGCACCCGAACGTGACGTCGGTGTACGAGATCGTCGAGTGCGGCGAAGAGATCTACGTCGCGATGGAGCTGGTCGACGGCGCCACGATGACCGCGTGGCTGGCCTCGCCGCGAACGGTCCGCGAGGTCGCGAGCGCGTTCGCGGCCGCCGGCGACGGGCTGGCCGCGGTACACGCCGCGGGTCTGTTCCACGGCGACGTCAAGCCCGGCAACATGCTCGTCGGCAACGACGGACGCGTGCGGATCTCGGACTTCGGACTGGCGGGGTCCGTGCGCGTCGCCCCGGTGTCCGCGCTGCGCGGCACGCCGGCGTACATGGCCCCCGAACTATTGCGCGGCGCCCCGATCAGCCCCGCGAGCGATCAGTTCGCGCTGTGCCGTTCGCTGCAGCAGGCGCTCGTGGGGGCCAGTGGTCGCGTGCCCCGTCGCATGCGCGCCGCGATCGCTCGCGGGCTCGCGGTCGATCCAAACGACCGCCACCCATCGATGGAGGCGCTGCTGGCGGAGCTTCGCGGTGCGATGGGGCGCGGACGGCTGGGCCTCGTGGCGCTGGGGGGTGGCCTCGCCCTCGCGGCCCTCGGCGGGGTCGCGCTCTACCGCGACGGTCGAGCGCGTGCCGAGCTGGCCGAGTGCGTTGTGGGAGAGTCGGTCTGGGACGATGAAGCACGGACCCGGGTCGAGCGTGCGTTGCGGGTGCCGGACGTGTCGTATGCGGAGGCGACGTGGCTCGGTGTCGACCGCACGATGACGGCTTGGCACGACGCGTACCGGCGGGAGCGCGCTGCGGCGTGCAACGCGACGCTCGTCGACGGCAGCCAGGGACGGGTCGAGCTCGCGGCGCGGCTCGGGTGCCTCGGCGATCACGTCCGCAGGGTTCGCGCGTTGGTCGGATCGCTGGAGCTCGGCGATCGCGAGACCGCGAGCCACGCCTTGGTCGCGGTCGCGACGCTGCCGCAACCGGAGGCCTGCCACGATCCCACGCGTCGACCCCTCGTTGCCGCCCCCGACGACCCGCACGTCGCCACCGAGGTCGACGCAGTCCGCGACGAGCTCGCACGCATCGAAGCGCTCGAGGCGATCGGCAGCTTCGGCGCAGCGGCAGCGGCAGCGCCGTCGGTCGTCGAGCATGCCGAGGCGACGCAGTTCGCCCCCGTCATCGCCGAGTCGCTCTATCGGCTGGGACGCACGCAGCTCGGGACGTCGGCCGCGGGCGAGACGCTGGCGCGCGCGGCCGCCATGGCCGATCGCGTGGGCGACGACGGACTTCGCGCGCGCGTGGATCACTGCGCTGCGAGCCGACTACGAGATGGGCCGCGCGGACCGGCTCGAGAGCCTGCGCGACAACGCCGAGTCGGCGCTCGCCCGGGCTGGCGGCACGCCGCTCGAGTGGTCGCAGCTGCACCACGCCGCGGGGGTACTGCACGTGTTCCGCGACGAACTGGACGACGGCGAGCGCGAGCTCGAGCACGCGCTGGCGCTGCGTCTCGATGCCGGTCTCACCGGCCGCATCCTCGCCGTGGACACCCTCGCCAGCCTGAGCATCGCCCACGCCAAGCGCGGCAACCTTGCACAGGCGCTCGAGGACTCGCGGCGCGTGCTCGCGATCCTCGGGGCAGAGTTCGGGGCCGACCATCCACGGATCGCCGGCATCTATCTCAGCATCGGGCAGATGCTCCACGCCGATCTGCAGTTCCAGCGGGCACTGCCGATGCTCGAGCAGGCGCTGCGTTCGGCCGGCGAGGACTCCGTGCTCCGCGCGGTCGTCCTCAGCTCACTCGGGTTCGTCCGGGTCGAGCTCGGCGATGCGGCCGCGGCGATCCCCATGCATGCCGAGGCGCTCGCGATCTGGCGCGGCATCCGTCCGGATCATCCACGCCTGGTGTTAGACCTGCTCGGCCTGGGACAAGCACAGCTTGCCCTCGGTGACACCGCTGCGGCCGTCACCGCGCTCGAGCAGGCCCATCGCATCTCATCGCGCAGCACCGACACTCGGGGCGAGGTCGCCTTCGCGCTCGCGCGTGCCCTCGCCGCCACCGGGCGGCCGGCGGCGGAGGTCGATGCGCTCGAGCGGGAGGCCGACGAGCAATTCGCAGCTCCCGGTGCGGGGCTATCCCCTCGGGCACGGCGAGAGCGGGCGCGGCTCGTCAGCTGGCGCGCACAGGCCGGACGATGAGCGACGACGAGCTGCAGCGAGCGCACGCACGATGGGCCGCCGAAGGCGTCGTGCTCGCGGCCGGCGTGTTCGAGGCCTACGTCGGCGAACGACGGGCGCGCGTGGGCGCAAGAGCGCTGCGCATCGACGATCTCTATCTCGCGTGCGCGTGTGCCCGCGGCGATCGAGCGGCGCTGCGTGCGTTCGACCAAAGCTACACGGCGTCGGTGCGCCGCACCCTTCGCCGGGCAGGTGTGCCAGAGACCATCGTCGACGATGTCCTCGGCGATCTGCCGATGCGCCTGTTCACCGCGGCTGACGGCGGCGTGCCGCAGATCCACGGCTACACCGGACGCGGCGATCTCGGCGCGTGGGCGCGCTCGGTGGCGCTCCACGGCGCACTCAAGCTGCTCCGACGCGCGCGCAAGCAGGTCCCGTTCGACGACGGCGTCGAGGACGTCCCGCTGGTCGACCCCGAGCTCGTGCACCTGCGCGAGCTCTACGCCTCGTCCTTGGGCGAGCTGCTGCGCGTCGCGTTCGCGGCGTTGGAACCGGCCGAGCGCGCGATCCTCCGCCAGTACTACCGCCACGGACTCACCATCGACGATCTCGGACGCATGCACGGCGTGCATCGCGTCACGGCCGCGCGACGGGTCAAGCACGCCCGTGAGTCGCTGGTGGGAGCCGTCCGCGCCCGCGCGCGCGAGCAGCTCGAGATCGACACCGAGAGTGTCGACAGCGTCCTGCGTCTGTGCGGATCCCGGCTTGCCGTCGAACGCCTGCTGCGGACCACCGAAGTGCTCGGTTGAGGGTGCGCGTCGAGCACCGCGGCCGCGCGACGCGAACGACGAAAAAATCGCCTTCGCCCGCGCAACAATTCGGACGCCGCGGCCCTGTAGGCCGGAGGTAGTGAGATGAAGAAGACGAGCTTGTTCGCGGCCGCGTTGTTGTGGTTCGGTCTGTCGGCGTGCGCTGCAGAGGTGCCGGCGGCGCCGGCGCCTTCGGTGGCGATGGCATCGGTCCCCACCAGCCCGGCGCCGGTCGAAGCACCGACCGTGGTGAAGCCGGAGCTCGACGCGTCGTTCGCCGCGGCGGCGGAGACCTGTCCCGCCTACGCACAGAAGTGCTGCGGCTTCCTGCGCAACGGCAAGTGCGTGGGCAACTGCGTCGCGACCAACGCACAGTGCCCGTAGTGCACTCGGGGTGGTCACCACGGCGGGTGCAGACCACCCGCGTCGTGGTGGCCACGCGGTGCGCACGACGGCGGCGCCACACGGGGCCGCCGTCGTGCGTACGGGCATCAGGCCCGACGGAGTGTGTCCACCTCGTCCGCCGCCGGCCCCTCGGTTACGGACACCTGCTTCAACCCCTCAGCGCTGCAGGGCCGGTGTTGCTGGGCATTGGCCCGTGCCGCTCGGCGCGCGCCTCGTCTCGTTTCAGAGCCGGCCCGCGAGCGCCGGCAAGGAGGGTGCGTCGAGGAGAGTGCGCAGCGGCGGCGCGCCCACGCGTCACTCGTCGATGAGCAGCGGCATGTCCCGCCCGCAGCCCGAGAGCATCTGATCGCGTTGGTTCCGCGACCACGATCGAACTTGGTACGCTATCACGGATGCCTGGCCACCCACGCGAGCCTGCGCGCCCACGTGGTGAAGGACGGACGCGGTCCGCCGCCGAGCAAGGCGGAGGTCACTTCGATGGCGGCGGCGAGAGCGTTGCGGGTGGGGTCATCCGCGGCGAACAGCTGTACGCCGCCACGCGAGCGCGGACTTCGATGGGCCGAGGTGATGCAGCGAGTCTTCGCGATCGATGTCTTGCTTTGCCCGAGCTGCGGTGGTCGGATGAAAGCGATCGCGGAGATCACGGATCGGCGCGTGGC
>LNFB01000143.1 GCA_001464385.1 Deltaproteobacteria bacterium Ga0077550
CCTCGGGGATCCAGAAGCGCGTCTTCTCGCCGACGACCATGAGCTGCAGGCCCTCGGTCCAGCCCTTGATCACGTTGCCCAGGGGGAACGTGGCCGGGCGGTTGCGGGTGACCGAGCTGTCGAACATCTTGCCGTCGGTGGTCCAGCCGGAGTAGTGCACGGTCACGCGGCTCTCGGCCTTGGGCTTGTCCTTGCCGGTGCCCTTCTTGATGACCTTGTACGCCAGGCCGCTGGCGGTCTTCTGCGCGTCGGCGGGGGCGGCCGCGACGTCCTTGGGCGTCTCGGGCGGCGGCGGCGGCTCGGGCAGCTTCTCGATGTCGACGAGCTCGACGTCGAACACGAGCATGCCGGCGGGCTTGCCCGGCTTGTCGTCGTAGGCGAGCTCCTTCGGGATCCAGAAGCGGGCCTTCTCGCCCTTCACCATGAGCGGGATGCCCTCGGTCCAGCCGGGCACGACCTGCTTGAGGTTGAACGACGCCGGCTTGCCGCGGGTGACCGAGCTGTCGAACATCTTGCCGTCGGTGGTCCAGCCCGAGTAGTTGACCGTGACCTTGTCCCACTCGCGCGGGTGGTCGGTGCCGGTGCCGGCGGCGAGCACCTTGTAGGCGAGGCCGCTCTTGGTCTTGGTCGCGTCGGCCGGCGGCGCGGCGACGTCGGCGGGGACCTCGGGCGCGGCGTTCAGCTCGACGAGCTTGATCTCGTAGGTGAGCTGACCGGCGGGCCGACCCTTCAGCCCCTTGTACGCGAGCTCCTCGGGGACCCACACGCGGACCTTCTGCCCGACCTTCATCAGCTGCAGCATCTCGGCCCAGCCGGGGATCGCCTTGGCGATCTGCACCGACTTCGGCTTGCTGCCATCGGTGGTCTCGAACGTGGTGCCGTCGCTCGTCCAACCGGTGACGTCGATCTTCACCGCGTCGTTGACCTTCGGCAGCGCGTCGCCGGTGCCGGGCTCGAGCTCCTTGTACGCGAGGCCGCTCGCGGTCTTCGTCGCGTCGGCCGGTGCGGCGGCGACGTCGGCCGGCGCGGGGATCTGCTTGCCGCGCGGCTTGGGCGTCTCGGTCTTCGTGTCGGTCTTCTCGTCGGTCTTCGCCTCGGGTGTCGCCTTGGCCTCCTTGCCGTCGGCCTTCTGCTCGGCGGGCGGGTTCGGCGTACACGCGGCGAGCGACGAGACGAGCGACGAGACGAGAGCGGTACAGGCCAGGGCGAGGACGTTGCGCTTCACGGGGGCGGACAATACGGCCTGCGCTCCGGCCTTGTCGAGCCGGGGGGAGATCGTCAGCGGGCGACGATTTCGCCGGCGGCCTCGCCCTGCGGGCGGTGGCGCCAGTCGGGTGCACCGGTGAGGTGGACGCCGCCCTGCCAACGGTCGATGCCGCTGGCACGGACGTGGTCGTGGGTGCCGGCGAGCGCCGCGCGGCCGGCGGGGGTGAGGGCCAGCGTCTGCTGCCCGGGCCGGGCGCCGCGCGAGCCGCCGACGTAGTCGACCAGGGGCGCCTCGGCGTCGGCGAGCTGCCCGAGCGCGGCGAGGAAGCCGGTGGCGCCGAGGAACGGCCGCGGCTCCTGGCCGCTCACGCGCCGGAACAGCCGCAACGGATCGTGCACGCCGTCGGCGATGCCGACGAGGATCCGCCGCTGCGTCAGCGACAGCCCGTCGTCGATCCCCGGGTACTCCTGCAGCCACCGCGAGAGCGCGTCCCCGAGGAACGGCCACGCGCCGCGATCGATCGACGTGGCGGCCGCCTGCAGCGCGAAGGGCTCGGGGGCGCGCACCGCCGTCCAGGCCGCGAGGGCGACCCGCCACGCCGCGGCGTCGAGGCGTCGACGGCCCGCGAACAACGGGCCCACGTCCGCCGGCGCGAGCTCGCCGAGGCCGGCGAAGCGCGGCGACTTCGGGTGGCGATCGATGCACACGATCGAGACGTCGTCGGGCGCGGCACCGGCCGCGTCGAGCTGCGCCACCACCTGCAGGATCTGGAGTTGATCGAGGAGGTCGGCGTCGCACCACAGGACCACGGGTTCGCCCACAGCCTCGGCGAGTCGACCGTCGCGCGCGTGCAGGTCGGCCTCCACCACGCCTGGGTCGACGCAGCCCTGCGCGCCGAGGAACGTCGCGCGTCCGCGTCGCAGCGCGTCGTCGTCGACGGCGGGCAGGGGACCGTCGTGCAGGGCGTCGCGCCACGGCAGGAACTCGCCCTCCTGGCCGCCCTCGCGCAGCAGGTCGCAGACGGCGTCGCCGTGCGTGACGTGGAGCATCGGTCCGCGACCTCAGCCGGCGTCGTCGGACTGCAGGCTCTCGAGGATCGTGGCGAGCTTCTCGAGGCGCGCGGCCAGGGTCCGGACCTCGGCGGCCGTGAGCACCACCGCGTCTCCCTTGGGCGTGACCGCCTTGAGGTGGATCGCGCGCTGCTCCTCGATCCACGCGAACGCGTCCTTCACCCGAACGACCTCGGCAGTGCTCTTCATCGGTCGACGGCAGCGTAGCAGGTTGGCCCGGATTCGCGGCGATGCCGGCCGTGTCCCGCGCAGGTGGCGGCCGCCGACGGACTCGGGCACATTCGGGTGGATGGAGCTCGACGACCGCACGCGCCTCGAGGAGGCGATCCGGGCCCACTGTGACGCCGAGCGATTCAGCGAGGCGGTCACCGCCGCGGTGCGGGGCTTCGGCCCGGAGGTCCTCGGCTACCTCGTCGCGATGAGCAAGAGCGAGACCGACGCCAACGATGCGTTCTCGCTCTTCTGCGAGGACGTCTGGCGCGGGCTGCCGCGGTTCCGCTGGGCGTCGAGCTTCCGGACCTGGGCGTACACGCTGGCCCGGCACGCGCTGTTCCGGTTGTCGCGGGATCCGGAGCGGCGCCACCCCAAGGTCGCGATCTCCCAGTCGCCTCAGCTCGCCGAGCTCGCGGTGCAGGTGCGCACCACGACGATGCTCGCGATGCGCACCGAGGCGAAGTCGAAGATCGCCGAGCTCCGCGAGCAGCTCGATCCCGACGATCGCACGCTCCTCATCCTGCGCATCGACCGGAAGCTGTCGTGGCAGGACATCGCCCGCGTCATGGCCGAGGAGGAGCTGTCGGCTGCCGAGGTGACCAAGACCGCGGCGATGCTGCGCAAGCGCTTCGAGCGGGTGAAGGATCGCCTGCGCAAGCTCGCGGCCGAGGCCGACGCGGCCGATCGCTGAGCGATCGGCGTCGCGACGGTCTCGCTCGCGTGGCGCTCACTTCGGCTGCGGCACGACGCGGAGGTACGGCTTGATCGTCTTCCAGCCGCCGGGGAACTTGGTCTTGGCGTCCTCGTCCGACACGCTGGGGACGATGATGACGTCCTGACCGTGCTGCCAGTTCACCGGGGTCGCGACGCTGTGCTTGGCGGTCAGCTGCAGCGAGTCGATCACGCGGAGGATCTCGTCGAAGTTGCGGCCGGTGCTCGCGGGGTACGTGATGCTGAGCTTGACCTTCTTGTCGGGGCCGATGACGAACACCGATCGCACCGTCAGCGTGTCGTTCGCGTTCGGGTGGATCATGTCGTACAGCGTCGAGATCTTGCGATCCGCGTCGCCGATGAGCGGGAAGTTGAGCGCGGTGCCCTGGGTCTCCTCGATGTCGCCGACCCAGCGCACGTGGTCGCTGACCGGATCGACCGACAGGCCGATCACCTTCACGCCGCGCTTGTCGAACTCACCCTTCAACTTCGCGACCGCGCCGAGCTCGGTCGTGCACACGGGCGTGAAGTCCTTGGGGTGCGAGAACAGCACGCCCCAGCTCGAGCCCAGCCACTCGTGGAACTGGATCGGGCCGGCCGTGGTTTCTGCGGAAAAATCTGGGGCAATGTCACCGAGTCGAATGGCCATTTTGGTTCCTTGGTCGATTGAGGCCCGGAGCATAGCCCTCGGTGGGGGACGAGAAAACCACGCCAGCGATGTGGGAATTACGGATCGGGCGCCGGGGCCCCGTGGCTGGCCAGCCAGGTGTCAACGGTGGCGGCGCGGCTCGGCTGATCCCCGCGCGCCGCGTAGAACGCCTGGGCGCGGCGGGCGAGGACGACGGCGGCGCCGCGCTCGCCCTGCTCGGCGAGGATCTGCGCGCGCCGGAACCACGCCTCCGCATGTTGATGCGGATCGGGATCGGTCTGCTCGTACTGCGCGACCGATCGATCGATGAGCGCTCGGGCGCGGGCGGGCTCACCCCGCGCGAGCTCGACCATCGCGAGGCGTCCGCTGGTCTCGGCGACCTCGACGCTCGGATCGCCGACCACCTCGGCTTGGGCGGCGAGCGTCCGATCGAGCAGCGGCGCGGCCTCGACGAAGCGACGCTGCAGCAGCAGCGCCCAGCCGAGCTGACTATCGAAGTTGAGCCGCCGGCGTCGGTCGGTGGGCGCGACGCGGGCCAGGACCTCGATCGCGCGCCGGACGAGGGCCTCGCCCTGCTCGAGCCGGCCCGCGCGCAGGTGGATCTCGGCCAGCAGCGCGAGGCGACTGGTGGCCTGCAGGCTCTCCGCGCCGTGCAGCGGATCCTCGATCGCGGCGGCTTCGCGCAGGGCTCGCTCGGCGTCGTCGTAGCGCTCGAGCATCAGGAGGTTGGTCGCGACGTTGTACGCGAGCACCGCGACCGTGGGGTGGCGCTCGCCGAGCGAGGCCGCGAGCAGGCGGTGCGACTCGGCGTA
The DNA here is from genome assembly GCA_001464385.1 of Deltaproteobacteria bacterium Ga0077550. Taxonomy (GTDB): domain Bacteria; phylum Myxococcota_A; class Polyangia; order Nannocystales; family Nannocystaceae; genus Xiheibacterium; species Xiheibacterium aquaticum. The sequence goes on from LNFB01000143.1 coordinate 4,663, forward strand.
GAGGTCGAGGGCGGCCGCATAGCTGCCGTGCACGAGGTGGGTGGTCGCGAGGTTCTGCAGCATCGCGCCGTAGTGCGGATGCTGCTCGCCGTAGGTGTCGCGGAGGATCCTTCGGGCGCGCTCGATGTGCTCGATCGAGGCCTCGAAGTCGCCGATCCGCGCGAGCGCGAGGCCCAACGACGACAGCGACTGCGCGACCGTGTAGTGATCCGGGCCGCGGTAGGCCTCGCGCATCGCGAGGACCTCGCGCAGCGTCGCGAGCCCGGCCTCGGTGTCGCCCGCGCGGCGCTGCGCGGTGCCGAGGAAGTCCATCAGCTCGGCGCGGAGATCGAGCTCGGGCTCGCCGAGGGACTCGAGCGCGCCGAGGCCGGTCCGCGCCCAGCGCTCGATGATCGCCGGATCGGACATGCGGCTCAGCTCGACGAACGCGATCTCGCGCGCCGCGTTGGCGACCACGCGGTCGTGTCCGGCGGCGAGGGCGTCGGAGAAGGCCTCGTGCAGCAGCGGCTCGGCGCGATCGAGATCCCCGGCGGCGACCAGGGACTCGGCGAGCTCGCACTTCGCCTCGGCGATGACCGGGGCGTACTCCGTCGCGCGTGCGGCCGCGAAGGCGAGCTCGGCCTGGGCCCGCGCGTCGGCGTTGCGACCGAGGATCCGGAGCGCCGTCGACTCGCGCATCGAGGACCGCGCGGCGGCGACCCCCTCGCGCGTCGCCTCCGGGGGCGGCGCGAGGGCGGAGCGCCCGGGCCGCGCGCCTTCGCAGACGGCGACCGGCGGCAGGCCCATCGCGGCGTCGACCGACTGCGCGACGGTGTCGGCGTCGCCGCGTCCCATCGCGCTGACCAGCGCGGCGAACTGTTCGCGCTGGCGGGCGAGACATGTCGTGCGCGCGTCGACGACGGCCGCCTCGCCGCCGTCGAGTCCCGCGCGGCAGGTCGCCGTCTGGGCGTCGATCCAGGCCGCGGCGTAGCGATCGAAGCCCGCCGTCACCCGCAGGGCGACGTCACGCGCGTACGCGAGTCCCGTGGCTTCGAAGCGGACGAGCAGGGCGTCGCGGGCCGGGGCGTCCCAGATCCCGTCGAGCTTCGCCGCGATGTCGTCGCAGTAGGTGGCGCGCGGTGTCACGGGCTCGGGGCGTGCGGCGAGCCACACGGCCGCGGCGACGCCGACGCCCGCGGTGCCCAGGGTGAGCGCGCCGCGACGTCGCGGTCCACGGATCGCGGCCAGCAGCGCGCGCATGTCCGTGTGGCGGAGCTCGGGTTGTGCTGCGAGCCCGCGCGCGAGCGCCTGTCGCAGGTACCGCGGCAGGGTGACGGAGGCGGTCGCCGGACCCTCGTCGATGGCGGCGAGGAGCCCCTCGAGGGTCCCCGCGGCGAAGGGGCGCCGCCCGTGCAGCGCCTCGAACAGCGCGACGCAGTACGAGAACTGGTCGGAGCGGGCGTCGGGCGCGGCCCCATCGAACTGCTCGGGGGCCATGTACGCGGGCGTCCCTGCGATCGCGCCGGTCGCCGTGAGCGTGTCGAGCCCACCCGAGCGCGACGCCCGGGCCGAGGTCTCGTCATGCCCGGTCGTGGTCGCGATCACGCGGACGTCCGGGCAGGACGCGAGCTGCTGCGCCTGCGATCGCGCGAGGCCGAAGTCGGTCACCGCCGCGCGGCCGTCCTCGAGCAACAGCACGTTGTCGGGCTTGAAGTCGCGATGGACGAGCCCCGCGGCGTGGGCGGCCGCGAGGCCCTCTCCCGCGTCGCGGAACACACCCACGATCTCCCGCCACGGCCGCGGCGCCGCCGCGAGCCACTCCCGCAGCGTGCCTCCGGTCGCGAACTCCATCGCCAGGAACACGCGATCGTTCCACACACCGACGTCGTGGACGTGGACCACGTTGGGGTGGTGCACGCGCGCGAGCGCCTGGGCCTCGCGGAGCAGCCGTCGATCCCGCCGTGGGCTCGCGCCGGGCCCGAGCCGTTCGGCGGGATCGTCATCGACCAGCAGCTTGAGGGCGACGCGGCGATCCAGCTCCGGATCGTGGGCCGTGTAGACCACCCCGCTGGCCCCTGCGCCCACCCGGTGGAGCACGATGTACCGCCCGATGCGCGTGCCCTCGGCGAGCGGTGGTCCGTCGCGGCGCGGATCGTCCGAGGTGCGATCGGTCGCCGCGAGCGGCGAGCTGGCATCGGTGTCGGCCATGCGACGACGGCGCAGGATCGCACGCAGGGGCACGCGTCGCCACCCGGCTGCTCGCGCATGACCGTGCGCAAGTCGATGTGGCCGGCGGCGGGGTCAGCCGCGGTGCTCCGCCAGCCACGCGGTCGCCTCCCCGCGCGCGGTGGGATAGCCGGGCTCGGCCTTCGCGTAGCCGTCGATCGCGTCGGCCGCGAGACGCAGCGCACGGTCGCGATCGGTGGCCGCGGCGTCCCACAGCGCTCGGGCGAGGGCGAACTGGGCGTCTGCGCGATCGACCGGATCGACGTCGGGGGCGCCGCGCAGTGCGAGCGCGCGCTCGAGCGGCGGCACCGCGAGCCGGGGCTCGGCGGTCGCGAGGTGCACGAGCCCGATGCCGGTCAGCGGGTACGCGAGCCCGGGGTGATCGGGGCCGAGGGCGGCCTCGACGATGCGCAGCGACTCGGTGTAGTTGACGAGCGACGCGTGGTACTGGCCGACGTCGTACTGCACGCTGGCGAGGTTGTTGTACGCACGACCGCACTCCTGGTGATCTGCGCCGAGGCTGCGCTCGAACGCGCCGATCGACGCGCGGTACTCCGCCTGGGCCCGATCGAACTGGCCGGTCTGCTTGGCCAGCTCGGCCATGTTGAAGGTCAGGCGCGCGACGTTCGGGTGGTCGTCACCGAGCTTCTCGCGCAGGATGTCCCGCGCCTGCTCGTAGTGATCGAGCGCTTCGTCGAGGCGGCGCTCGGTCATCAGCGCGTTGCCGAGGTTGTTCAGGGAGAACGCCACCTCGGGGTGTCGGGCGCCGAGCGACTCGACCTGGATCACGAGTGCGCGCTCGTAGCGGGCCTTCGCGGCGGCGTAGTCCCCCGCCTCGAACTCGATGCTGCCGAGGTGCGTGAGCGTCTTGGCGACCTGCGGGTGCGCTGCGCCGTATCGCGCCTCGACCAGCTCGATCGCCCGCAGCACGGTGTCGCGGGCTCGTCCGACCTCGCCGCGCGACGCGAGCGTACGGCCGAGGTTCACCAGGGTCGTGCCGTCGACCGCCGCGGGGCCGATGCCCTCGCGCAGCGCCAGCGCGCGCTCGAGCAGGGTCTGCGCCGCCGCGAGATCACCCTCGTCGTGGGCGATCGTGCCGAGCGTCCCGGCGAGCTCGGCGTCGAGATCTGGCGGGCTGCCCAGCCGTCGCACCGCCGCCTCGGCGTGCCGCGCGTACGTCGACGCGCGGTCGTAGTCGGCCATCGAGTGGCCGGTCGCGAAGACCAGCCCGATCCACGCGCGTGCGGCGAGGCGATCGTCGTCGCCGGCGGTCGCGGTCTCGATCGCGCGGAGGTAGGCGTCGACCGCCGGTTGTTGCTCGCCGAGGCGGTGGGCGATCTCCGCGGCGAGGAACTCCGCGTGGGCGACCAGCGGTGGGTGGCCGATCTCGACGACCTCGGCGCGCAGCGGCTCGACCTCGGCCTGCGCGTCGCGATAGCGGCCGGCGCCGAGGAGCGCCGCGACCCGGCTCGCGTGGGCGTGAGCCGCGTCGAGCTGCTCGGCCAGCGGGCCGGTCGGTTCGATCCTCGGTGCCGACTCCGCGTCGTCGCAGCTCGCGATCGACGGGAGCGACCGGACCGCATCCACCGCGCGCTCGCCCACGCCGGGATCGGCGGCCGCGAGCACGTCGAGCATCGCGCCCATGGCCTGCTTGCGGCGGTGCAGACACGTGATGCGGTGATCCACCGCCGCGTCCGACGCCCCCTCGATGGCCTCGCATTGGGCGCGCTGCGCGTCGACGAGGTCCGCCGCGTAGGTGTCGAGGTGATCGACCACGCTCGCCGTGGTCGCGTCGGTCCACGCGGCGGCGCTCCCGGCCAGCGCACGCTCGAGTGCATCGCGTCGCGCCGCATCCCACACGCCGTCGAGCGACGACGCGACGCCGGAGCAGGGGGCCTCGCCCCGCATTGCCGCCATCGTCGCGGCCAGCACCGCGGTCCCGCCGACCAGGCCGCCGACGAGCGCGAGGCGTCGGCCCCCGGGCCGGGGATCCCGCGCGAGGGCGTCGACCAGGGCGGTCATGCTCGGGAAGCGACGATGCGGATCCACCGCGAGGCCGCGGCGCAGGGCCTGCCGGAGGTGCCGCGACACGCTCGCGGTGGAGGGGATCGCTCGCACGCGGCCGCCGAGCTTCTCCTCGGCGAGCGCGTCGATCGAATCGCCGAGGAACGGCCGCTGATCGACCAGCGCTTCGTACAGCGCGACGCACAGCGCGAACTGATCCGAGGCGGGGAGCGCCTGCCCGAGGTGCTGCTCGGGGGCCATGTACATCGGCGTCCCGACGACCCAGCCCGACATCGTCAGCGACGCGATCTCGTGGCTCGCGCTCGTGGTCGCCGCTCGATCGTCGCCGTCGGGCAGCGACTCGTGCGAATCGGCGGGCCGGGCGAGGCCGAAGTCCAGCACCAGCACGCGGCCGGCGTCGACGCCGGTGCCGACCAGGACGTTGTCCGGCTTGAAGTCGCGGTGCACGAGGCCCGCGGCATGGGCCGCCGCGAGCCCGCGCCCGGCGGCGACGAAGCGGGCCAGGATCTCCTCGGGCGTACGCCGGGCCCCGTCGAGCCACGCCCGCAGCGTCGTGCCTTCGACGAACTCCATCGCCACGAACACGCGGTCACCGAAGGTGCCGACGTCGTGCACGGTGATGACGTTGGGGTGGGACAAGAGGGCGAGCGCCTGCGCCTCGCGGACCAGACGCGCCCGCGCGATGGCGTCCTGCGCGGTGGCGAAGTCGCGATGACGCAGCAGCTTGATGGCGACCTGTCGATCGAGTCGATCGTCGTGGGCGAGCACGACCACGCCCATGCCGCCCCTGCCGATCGTCCGGCGCACCACGTATCGGCCGATGCGGGTGCCGGGCGCCGGGCTCGGCGCGTCGGCGCCTGGCTCGGCGAACACGATCGTCGCGTCTGCATCCACATCCGCAGGATACGCCGCGATCCCAGAGCACCACCCTTCTCGGATTACGTAGCGAGCCGCCAAGGGCCCGCGCATCGTGGATGTGTGACTACGAAACGATCGCTCGGCCGCGATGTCGCGCGGTTTCAGGTCGGTGATGGGCGCGGCGCGAGTGGAGCGTGCTCGAGGAGCGCGCGCCCGCCCGCATATCGCCGCGCGGTCCGCTGCCAGTGCAGCGCGCCGACCATCCACGCCCGGCACCCCTCGAGGTAGTGACCGACGGCGTGGCCTCGTCCGCGCCGATCGTGCTCGAGCGCCCGGGTGAGGTCGAGGAACTGCGCGAGCTCGAGATCGTGGCATCGCGCCGCCCGTGCCACCGCCTGGTCGAGGTCGAGGCAGTCGTGGTGGCGTACGACGTGGACGAAGTTGTTCGGGTCGTCCGCGCGTCGCTCCTTCTCGTACGAATAGATGTCGTTGACGTAGGCGATGATCCGGCTCGTCAGCCACGTCGCCCGCCGCAGGATGGCGTCGTCGTGGTGCGCGTCGTCGAGCTCGTCGTCGAGCTCCACGAGGGCGAGGCAGATGTAGACACCGACGGTCTGCACGCGCGTCGCCATGTACGACGCGGGGTCCGGGGTGAGCCCGCGCTCGCGGTACCACGACTCGACCGCGACGCCATCCTGCCAGAAACGTCGCATCGTCGAGACGAACCGGGCGTACCACCGCGCCGAGCCCTGTGCTGCGAGGCGACGGGCGAGATCGGCGAGGGCGCGATCGACCGCGGGAGAGCCGACGGGCGCGGCGCGATGATGCAGGATCTCCAGCCACCCGTGGAACCGCGCGAGCAGGTCGTCGGCCCGGCGCTCCTCTCCCCCCTCGTCGAAGTCGTCGTCCTCGAGGAAGATCCACGCCATCACCTGCGCGATGAGCTCGAGCCGCGTCGGACTCGTGCGCGGGTGGGTCAGACCGGCGAGTCGACCGACGGAGACGCCGTGGAATCGCACCGCGATCGCGGCGTCGTCGAGCAGGCCGAACGACGCCGCCCAGGCCTCCGCGGCAGACTCCGCGTCGGCAGTGCCGGGGTTCACGTCGTAGGTCCATGGGTAGCCGATCGCGTCGGATCGGCCGCAGCGGCGCGGGGTCGCGGTGTCCATGTCGAGGGGAACGCCACGGGCCGTGGGGTGGATCACGTCTCGGCCCCGGCCGACGGTAGCCGCGTCGACGGCACGCCGGTCCGGACGCCGCGGCAGTGGTTGCGTCGTCACCCCCGCTTGGCGGCGAGGTCGCGGGCCCGCTCGACGAGGCGCACGAACTCGGCGCGTCGGCCGAGCGCATCGGTGCCCAGCGCGGCCTTGGCCAGCGCGATCGCGGCGTCGTACGTGGCCGCGCCTGCGTGCTCGCTGCCCCGCATCAACATCCCCGCCTCGGCGACCGCCGCGGCGAAGCGGAAGTCGTTCGAGCGGTCGGACAGTCCGCCGGCGCTGCCGGTGACCGTGAACTCGAGGGGCTTGCTCTCCGCGCCCGCGGGATCCTTGTAACGCAGCGCGACCTTCATCAGCCGGCCCGCGCCGGTGTCGGCCTTGGTCGGCACGATCTCGTACATCGCGGTGACGGAGTGTCCGGCCCCGATCTCGCCGGCGTCCTTGGTGTCGTCGGTGAAGTCGCCGTGCGACAGCACCCGGTTCTCGTAGCCGACCAGCCGCCACGACGCGACCTTCGCGGGATCGAACTCGACCTGGATCTTCACGTCCTTGGCGATCGTCACGAGCGTGGAGCCGGCCTCCTCGACGAGGACCTTGCGCGCCTCGGCGATCGAGTCGATGTAGGCGTAGTTGCCGTTGCCCTTGTCGGCGAGCAGCTCCATCGTGCTGTCCTTCATGTTGCCGGTGCCGAAGCCCAGCACGCTCAGGAACACACCGGAGGCGCGCTTGGCCTCGATGAGCTCGGTGAGGGCGGCCTGGTCGGTGGTGCCGACGTTGAAGTCGCCGTCGGTGGCGAGGATGACTCGGTTGATCCCGTCCTTCACGAAGCTGCGCTCGGCCAGCGCGTACGCCAGCTCGATGCCCGCGCCGCCGTTGGTCGATCCGCCCGCCTCGAGGCGCGACAGGGCGGCCATCACCTCGGCCTTGTCCGAGGTCGGCTCGAGCACGACGCCCGAGGCCCCCGCGTACACGACGATCGCGACCTTGTCCTGCGCGCGGAGGTTGTCGACGAGCATGCCGAGGCCGCGCGCGAGCAACGGCAGCTTGTCGGGCGCGTTCATCGAGCCCGACACGTCGAGCAGGAACACCAGGTTGCGCGCGGGGACCTGCGCGTCGGCGATCGTGCGGCCTTGTAGCCCGATGTGGACGAGCTGGTGCTCGGGCTGCCACGGGCACGGCCCGACCTCGGAGGTCATCGAGAACGGCGCGTCGGACGTGGGCGCTTCGTAGTCGTAGTCGAAGTAATTGACCATCTCCTCGATCCGCACCGCCTCGGCCGGGGGCAGGGCGCCGTCCTGGAGCATCCGTCGCACGTTACTGTACGACGCGGTGTCGACGTCGATGGAGAAGGTGGAACGCGCGTCGTCGGCGATCGCGACGAAGGGGTTCTCGGGCGGCGCCGCGGCCGGCGCGATGCCGAGGCTCGGCGCCGCGATCTCGACCTCGTTCACCTCCGCGCGGCGCTCCTCGGCCTTCGCTTCGAGCCGCGCGTCGCCGCGGGCGGACTGGTACGTCCCGGCCGCGCTCGTGCGCTCACGGTCCGAGCAACCGGTCGGCAGGGCAAGGGCGCACAACAAGAGGTGGGCGACGAGTCGACGCTTCATGGTGTCTGGGAAGACGACCGAAGCGCCGGGGCGGTTCGTCATGGTTGCGCGAAGGACCGGTCCCGAACCGGTCGGGACCTCGGGGACCGAATCGCGGTCGATCAGCCGAACAGGGCCGACGATGCGCCGACGGTCGCGGCCGCCGCCACCCAAGCGCGCAGCAGCTCGGCGTCACGGCACGCGTCGATCCTCGCGCGGACGCCCTCGTCCACCGCGAGGCCGCGGGCCTCGAGCACCGCGAGGATCGCCGCGGCGAGGGCCTCGATGTGCCCGACCTCGCGGCCCTCTTCGCGGCCCTCTTCGCGGCCCTCTTCGCGGCCTTCTTCGCGGCCTTCTTCGCGGCCTTCTTCGCGGCCCTGCGCGAGGAAACGGCGGGCGAACTCACTCTGGTACTCGTATTTGTCGAGCTGCATGTCGGCCTCGAGTGCCCGCCGGGCGGCGTCGTTCAGGAAGGCGAAGACCACGTCAGTGTACAACCGGCCCCGGGCATCGTCGAGGTCGCGGCACGCCTCGAGGAGCGCGCGGCCGACGACGGCGCCGGCGGCTTCGTTCGCATGGGCGAGGATCGACACGACCGCGAGCTCCGGCAGCGCCCGGGCGACCGCGATGTCGGAGATGACCGGGACCTCGGCGGGTCCGAGTACCAGTGGGAGCAGCATCGAGCCGCGCGTATCGATGGCGATGGGCGCCGCTGCCCAACGGGCGACGACCTCGTCGAGCGTCAACACGACGAGGTCGACGGGACAACGCAGTCGAGTCCGAAGGCCTGCGACGTAGAGCACCCAGGTGAACCGCTTGTCCGGGTCGATGCCCAGCTGCACCTCGACGACCAACGCGTTCCCTCCGCGGGGGTCCCCCGGGGCGGAGCGGCGCAGGACGAGGTCGGCGCGGAACTCCGCGGGCTCGAGCTCGGCCACGCTCGCAGGCGCGGGGATCACCTCGTAGACCGAGGACGTCTCATCGCTGCCGTGGGCGCGCAGCAGCTCGACGACGACCTGCGGATGGTCCCGGAGGACCTGCACCAGCAGTTCGTGCTTGGGGGACGGCATCGGCGGTGCGTCGCCGGTCGGCGCGCGGGCGCGGCTGTTGCGGCCGACGACGGCGCCCGTCGGCGAATTTCGTGCACACTCTCGTCGTCGACGAACGCCATGACGCTCCCCGAGACCAACGCTCAGATCCTCCTCGCGTCGCGGCCGCGCGGCGCTGCGACGCTCGACAACTTCCGACTCGTCGAGGCCGAGATGCCGGCGCTCGCCGACGGTGAGGTCCGGGTCCGTCACCAGTGGTTGTCGATCGATCCGTACATGCGGGGTCGCATGAACGACGCGAAGAGCTACGCCGCGCCGCAGGCGCTCGACGCCGTGATGATCGGGCAGACGGTCGGGGTCGTGGTCGAGTCGCGGTCGCCCCAATGGGCGGTCGGGGACGCGGTGGTCCACATGGGCGGCTGGCAGCAGTACTCCGTCGTGGCCGGGGACGATCGCCGTGGCCTGAGGAGAATCGACACCACGGTCGTGCCTGCCTCGGCGTATCTCGGCGCGGTGGGGATGCCCGGGGTCACGGCGTGGTACGGGCTGATGAAGCTCATCGCGCCGAAGCCGGGCGAGACCGTGGTCGTGAGCGCCGCCGCGGGCGCGGTGGGCAGCGCGGTGGGGCAGCTCGCGAAGGCCCGCGGCCTGCGTGCGGTGGGCATCGCGGGCGGGCCCGAGAAGTGCGCGTGGGTGCAGTCGATCGGCTTCGATGCGTGCATCGACCACCGCGCGCACCCCGACGCTCGCGCGCTCGGCTCGGCGCTGCGGGAGGCGTGTCCCGACGGCGTCGACGGCTACTTCGAGAATGTCGGCGGCGCGATCCTCGACGCGGTGCTCGGGCGCATGAACGCCTTCGGCCGCATCGCGCTGTGCGGGATGATCGCGGGCTACGACGGCGCACCGATCCCGCTGGCGCAGCCGCACCTGCTGCTGTCGTCGCGCCTGCGCGTCGAGGGCTTCATCGTCACCGAGCACCCGGAGGTGTGGCCCGAGGCGCTCGCCGAACTCGCGGGGCGCGTCGCCGACGGGAGCCTGCGGTACCGGGAGAGCATCGCGGTCGGACTCGCCGAGGCACCCGCGGCGCTGCTCGGGGTGCTCGCCGGCAAGAACGTCGGCAAGCAGCTGGTGTCGCTGGGCTGAGCGTCACGTCCCCGGCTCCTCGATGGGGCACGCCGCGGACCGCGTCGACGGCTCGACCTGCAAAGAGCGTGGCCGAGCTCGCTCGGGTGGTCGGTCACGCTGCCGCTACGCGCACGTGCCGAACAGCGGATCCGGATCGCAGTCGGCGCCCGGGTCCTGCGCAGCGGGAGCCCCGGCCACGCAGCTCAGCACGAACTGGTGATCCCCACCGTTGCAGCTGTACTTGATGACCGGCATGCCTGCGCGCAGCGCCGCGAAGTCCTCGCTGGTGAGGATCACCTGGTGGCAGTGCCCAGACTCGCCCGATGCGTCGTAGACCACCTCGACGCCCGCCTCGATGTCCGCGAGCGGCACCTCGAGCGCGTGGCCGTGGTTGTTGGAGATGTCGGCGATGATCACCGCTTCGGTGCACATCGACGCCGAGCCCGATTCCGAGCCACCGCTGCTGCTGCTGCCGGACTCCGCGGTGGTGCCGCTGCTGCCCTCGGTCACGCCCGAGTCGCTGCTGCTCGAGTCACCGTTGGTCGTGCTCGCCGTCGTGGTCGCCGTCGTCGAGTCGGTCGCTGTCGCTGTCTCGGTCGTGCTCGCGGTCGTGCCGTCGGTCGTGGGCCCGCCGCTCGAGCTGCCGGTCGAGGCGCCGGTGTCGTCGTCGTCGGCGCTGCAGCCGACCAGCAGCGCGGTGACGCCCGCGGCACAACCGGAGAGGAACGACTTGCGCGAGAGCAGGGGCTTGGCCATGCGCAGATGCTAGCCCAACGGCGACGCACGACGATGGTCGACGGCGCTGCTTTGTCGGTGGCGCCGATGACACCCCGAGCAACGACCACGGCCCCGCACGTCAGCGCGGCTGCGTCACGTGACATGACATGACGTCACGTCACGTCACGTCACGTCACGTCACGTCACGAGTAACACGACGCCCGCGATCGCGACCACGGCCCCGCCGATCGCGGCCACGCCGACCCGCTCGTGGGCGAACCACACCGCGAGCGGGATCACCAGGATCGGCTGCAGCGCCATCAGGCTCGCGGCGACGCCGGCGTGGGTGAGCTGTGCGGCGGTCAGCGACAGACCGACGCCGAGGAAGGGGCCGAAGGTGCCGCCCAGCGAGACCATCATCATCGCGCGGCGATCGGCGAGGCCGCGGCGCACCGCCGGCCACTGCCCGCGCACGGTGACGACGAGCACGAACGCGAGCGTGCCGACCAGCACGCGGATCTGCGTGCTCGCGAAGGGGTCGTACTCGGCCATGCCGTACTTCGCGGTGACCAGGCCGGCGGCCTGGCCGATCGCACCCATCAGCGCGAACGCGACCCCGCGCACCAGCGTCGCGCGACTCGGCGCGCCGAGGGCCCCGGGGGGCGTGCGCGCGACCACGGCCCACGCGATGCCGGCGGTGACCAGCGCCATGCCGGCGACGTCGCGGAGCACGAGCCCCTCGTCGAGCACCCAGATCCCGAGGACGGTGGTGAACAATGGCGCGCTCGCCATGACCAGCGATCCGAGCCGCGGCCCGATGAGGATGAGCGCGCGGAACAGGAACAGATCGCCGAACGCGAAGCCGAGCAGCCCCGAGACCGACAGCCAGGTCCACGCGTCGGCGCTGGCGTCGAGCGGCAGCGCGTGGCCGCGCACGAGCCAGCCGTAGCTCGACAGCAACAGCAGCGCGATCGGCATGCGCAGGAGGTTCACCGGCAGCGAGCCGATCCGCCGGCCGGCCGCCGAGAACCACAGGCTCGTGAACGCCCAGCACAGTGCGGTGCCCAGCGCCGCGAGTTCGCCCAAGGCGCCGTCCGCCATCGCGCCGAGGATCACCCGCGAGGTTGTACCCGACGCACCCGCGCGGGGGCCCCGCTTGACGCCCGCGCCCTGCCGCGCCAGCGTCGGGCAGCCCGATGGACACCCTGCGCGACATCCCGATGGTCCGCCCGCCTGCACGCGGTGAGATGATCCGCGCCGGCAGCAGCGGCGGCGTCTACTTCATGGGCGACTACCTCGGCGCCGGGGCGTATGGCGACGTCTACGAGTGCACCGACGAGTGGTCCAACGGCCTGGTCGCGAAGGTGCTGCGGCCGGCGCAGTCGTTCGAGCAGATGCTCGCCCAGTGGCGGGCCGAGGTCGCGAACCTGTCGCTGCTGCGCCACCCGAACATCACGTACATCCACGACGCGTTCGAGCACGAGGGCGCGTTCTACTTGATCATCGAGAAGTGCATGTACAGCCTCGATCGCATCCTCGGGCGGGCGAACCCCGACTGGGTGCCGCACGTCGCCCGCGACCTGCTGCAGGCGCTCGCGTTCGTGCATCGCCACGGCCACGTCCACAAGGACGTCCACCCGGGCAACGTGTTCGTGAGCCTCACGTCCGATCGCCTGGACGCCGACAAGCCGCCCGTGGCCACGTTCAAGCTCGGGGATCTCGGCATCGCGCGGCTCGAGAGCGACATCCGCCGTTGGGGCACCATCATGGCCCAGTGGATGACTCCGCCCGAGGCCCTCGATCCCGATCGCTTCGGCGTGGTCGGCCGGCCCACGGATCTGTATCACGCAGCACTCCTGCTGGTCGGGGTGATGCGCGGCGAGATGTACCCGTTCACGCAGCAGGAGATCGTCAGCGGCGTGCCGCAACAGATGGCGCTGTCGCTGCACTCGCCCTACCGCGAGGCGATCGCGGGGGCCCTGCACCCGGTCGTGGGCCGTCGCACCCAGACGGCCCTCGAGTTCTGGCGCGAGCTGCAGTTCGCCGACCAATACGCGCTGCGTCCCCTCGACCTCGAGTCCGGTCGCTGACGCGGACTCGGGAGCGAACCCGCGCGCGTGGGCGCTCTCACGCGTCGCCGTTCGTACGCGACGCTTTGGGCGCGGGGCGCCACCTGGTGTAGGCTGATCCGATGCGGATGCGCGTCCTTGGCCCTGTGTCGTCGCTACGGATCGCGCTCGTGCTCGCGGCGCTGCCGATCGGGTGCGCGGGCGGGACCGACCTCGCGGTGACGACGTTCGGTGATGCGACCGGCACCGGTGGCCTCGGCGAAGGGTCGGCGACGACCACCGCAAGCGACGCGAGCGGCACCGCCGACACCACTGCGGGCGGCGCGACCGACTCGGCCGGCTCCACCACCGACCCCGATCCGTCCGGCACCACCGGCGACGATTGCCTCGCCGAGGAGCTCTGCGACGGCCTCGACAACACCTGCGACGGCGACGTCGACGAGGGCTGCGAGTGCGAGCCGCTCGACACGCAGGGCTGCTATTCGGGGCCCGAGGGCACCGACGGCCTGGGCATGTGCACCGCGGGCACGCAGGCGTGCACGGTCGACGGCGCGTGGGGGGCGTGCGACGGCGAGATCACCCCGATCGACGAGGTCTGCGACGGCGCCGACAACGACTGCGACGACGAGGTCGACGAGGGCTTCGACACCGCGGTCTGCGGCGAGGGCATCTGCCAGGTCACGGTCGAGACCTGCACCGAGGGCGTGCCCCAGCGCTGCATCCCGGGCGAGCCCGACGACAGCGAGTCGTGCAACGGCACCGACGACGACTGCGACGGCGACATCGACGAGGGCTGCACCTGCAACGACGGCGAGCAGCAGCCGTGCTACGCCGGCCCGATGGGCACGCAGGGCATCGGCCTGTGCGTCGCCGGGGTGCAGAACTGCGCCAACGGATCGTGGGGGAGCTGCGAGGGCGACGTCGTCCCGACGGCCGAGGCCTGCGATGGTCTCGACAACGACTGCGACATGGCGGCGGACGAGGGCAACCCCGGCGGCGGTGCGGCGTGCGGCACCGGCTTGGCCGGCGTCTGCTCGGTCGGGCACCAGCAGTGCAACAACGCGGTGCTGTCGTGCGTCCAGGACAACCAGCCGTCCGGCGAGGTCTGCGACGGCCTCGACAACGATTGCGACACCGGCACCGACGAGGGCAATCCCGGCGGCGGCGGTGCGTGCAACACCGGCCTCGCCGGCGTGTGCTCCGCGGGCACCAACCAGTGCATGGGCGGCGCGCTGCAGTGCGTGCAGAACGTGCAAGCTTCGATGGAGGTCTGCGACGCCGTCGACAACGACTGCGACGGCAGCAACAACGAGGGCAACCCCGGCGGGGGGCAGGCGTGCAACACCGGCTTGCCGGGCGTGTGCGCGCCGGGGACCACGTCGTGCGCCGGCGGCATCGCGAGCTGCAACCAGACCACGCAGGCCTCGGCCGAGATCTGCGACGGGCTCGACAACGATTGCGACACCGGCACCGACGAGGGCAACCCTGGCGGCGGCGGTGCCTGCAACACCGGCCTGCTCGGCGCGTGTGCGACCGGTGCGACCACGTGCAGCGGCGGCGCGCTCGGCTGCACGCAGACCGTCTTCGCCGGCGGCGAGGTCTGCGGCAACGGCATCGACGAGGACTGCGACGGCGCGCCCGACGACGGCTGCGGTTGCGCGCACAGCGAGTGCGTCGCTGGCGTGTTGCTGGCGGCGGATTGCAGCGGCTGCGCGGCCGAGGTGTGTGCCGTCGACGCGTTCTGCTGCGCCACGTCCTGGGACGGGATCTGCGTGAACGAGGCCGCGATCATGTGCGCCGCGCCGCTGTGCTCGGCCTGCGCCCACTCGCCCTGCGACGCCGGGGGCTTCCTCGTCTCCGGCTGCGACGCCGGCTTCAGCAACTGCGTCGCGTCGGTCTGTGCCGCCGACCCGTTCTGCTGCAACAGCTCGTGGGACGGTGTGTGCGTGGGCGAGGTCGCCTCGGTTTGTGGGCTCACCTGCTGAGCCCAGAGTCGGGCAGGGTCGTCGAGGCGCCGGTGAAACCTCGCTGAAACCGGCGAGCGGAGCGCACACCGGGCAGTATCGCCCGATCGCCAGCGACGACGTTCGTTGCGCGCGCCTGTGGCATCATCGCTGGGATGTCGTCGCGTACGCCTCGTCGGATCCTGAGGGCTGCTGTTGTGCTCGTCGCGATGGGGCTCGGTGCCGAGGCCCGCGCGGAGATCCCCTACCTCGATGAGATCACGCCCGGTGAGCTGCGGGGCGTCGCGCGCACCAACGGCGATGCGTGGCCGCTGGGCTACTGGGAGTACCTGCCCAGCGACTTCGACGATCTCGCGCCCGGCGAGCTCCTGCCGCTGTTGGTGTTCCTGCCCGGCATCGGTGAGTACGACGACGTGTCGTCGTGCCCCGGGAACGTCGACGTCTGCGCGGCGAGCGACTGCGGCAACGACGGCCTGTGTCGCAACCTGTCCTGGGGGCCGCAGCAGCTGATGCGCCTGAACAACTGGGACGACCAGACCCGGCCGTTCGTGATGGTGTCGCCGCAGAACGACGTGCCGCCGTTCTCGAACATCGAGTGGAGCATGACCGAGCTCGACGACTTCTTCGACTTCATCGTCGAGAACTACCCGGTCGATCCGCGGCGGCTCTACCTGACCGGCATGAGCCAGGGCGGGCGCGGGGTGTTCCAGTACGTCGCCCACGCGCCACGGCGCTTTGCAGCCGCGTCACCGCTGCCCGGCGGGCAGGTCCAGGCCGGGGTCACGTGCGGGTTCCAGGACACGGCGCTGTGGATCTTCCACGGCGAGAACGACAACAACGCGAACCTCGGTGTCGGCGTGTTCAGCCCTTGCACCGTGGTCGAGTACGCGTCGATCTACGCCAACCCCGCCGGCTACCCACAGTATCCCGAGTGCGTCTCGTACCTCGGTCAGCCGCGGCCCGCGGGGCGCATCACGATGTTCGACAACGTCGGGCACTCCGCCTGGGTTCCGGCGATCGATCCGATCGGGCAGGGGTTCCCGGCGTCGGAGTGGCCCTCGGACCAGGGCTGCGGCTCGATGGGCCTGACCTTCCGCGACTACAGCGCGGCCTCGGACGCCGACGGAATCTACACGTGGATGCTGTCGCTCGATCGGCCCGATGTCTCCGCGGGCGACGACGTCGAGGTGCCCGGCGACGGCGCGCCGGTGCTGCTCACGGCGACGACGATCGACGACGATGCGATCACGTACACGTGGACGCAGACGAGTGGGCCCGCGGCGACGCTCGTCGATGCCGACAGCGCGACGCTCACCGTCGATGATCTGGCGCCGGAGACGGTCTACACGTTCGAGGTGTTCGCGGTCGACGCGGACAACCAATGGGATCGCGACGAGGTCCTGGTGAGCGTCCTCGAGGCGCCGCTCGGCAGCGAGTCGAGCAGCTCGGGTGGATCGGACGGCGGTGGGACCTCGGGTGGCATCAGCGGCGGGACCTCGGCGGGCGGCAGCGAGTCGACCGGCGCCGGCTCGGACGGCGGCGTGGGCTCGTCGGACGGCGGCGTGGGTTCGTCGGACGGCGGCGTGGGTTCGTCGGACGGCGGCGTGGGTTCGTCGGACGGCGGCGTGGGCTCGTCGGACGGCGGCGT
>LNFB01000144.1 GCA_001464385.1 Deltaproteobacteria bacterium Ga0077550
GTGCGCATGCGTCGGCGCCTCCAGCGGCGCCAGCACCGGCGCGAAGCAGGCGTCGCTGCCTTCGAGCTGGGCTCGGGCGTGGCCGGCTCGGGCGTCGCTGGGGCGGCCGGCGTCGCGCCGTCGACCTTCGCAGGCGCCTGCGCCGTGGGCTCGACCGTCGGCGGTTCACCCGCGGACGCCGGCGCTTCGCCGCGATCGCACGCGATCGCGAGGATCCAACCGGCGGCGCACCACGTTCGTCTCCTCGACCGCCTCATGCCCTGCGCCCCGGATCGCGACGCTGCGTCGCTGTGCTCGATCGTACCACGCACCCTTCGAGCCGCGGGGGCCGACATCGTTACGCGACCTCGCCGCTCGACTCGTGTCGCGATGCCATCGATCCGCACGGATTCGCACTGCGCGCCGCGTGGCCATTCGGACGATCGATCGGCCGCGCTCGCACGCATCACTTTTCTTCGTCACACGCTCGGATGCGCTCCTCCAATCCCCAGCGCCGGATGGCGCAGAGGAGAGACAAGGACGATGACATTCGAATCATGGATCACGCGCGCCCTCGCGATCACCTTGGCGGTTTCCACGGTCGCGTGCGACCCCGACGGGGGCGATGTCGATGCGGCGGAAGAGGCGACGGACGCGGACGACGCGGAAGAGGAAGAGGCGGGCGAGGGGGACGACGACTTCCGCTTGTTCTGCCCGATCTTCCCTGGGTCGGCCCCGTCCGCCGACGTGAGCCTCAGCCTCGCGGGCGCGCCGTCGTCCCGCAGCGGTGAGGGCGCAGGCACGGGCGACGGCTGCGATCGGTTCACGCTCGGCGTGACGACGCCCAGCGGGAATCGGGCCCACGAGGTCACCTTCGAGAGTATCGGGGACGGCTACTTCTCCGATGGCGTCGATATGGTCGCCGGGGTTTGGGCACGCTCGTGCACCAGCGGAGGCACCCCGCTCTGCACGACCTGGACGAGCTTCCCGGTGGACTTGGATCAGGAAGGCGGCTGCTGGGAGGTCCCGATCGGTATCAACGGTGACTCGATCGTGGTCTGCAACACCACGTTCTACGGCAGCGCGACCTTGCCGGCGAACAACACGTTCACGGAGGTCCGCGCGGGCTTCCGGGTCGAGAGCTCCTTCGGCGGCTCGCTGACGGCGAAGGTCACGATCTCCGAGTGACGCCGCACTGCGTCGAGGCCCGAAGGAGAAGAAGGACGATGACATTCAAATCATGGATCACGCGTGCCCTCGCGATCACGCTGGTCGTACCGACACTCGCGTGCCAGGTCGACGAGGGGGATCTCGACGCGGCCGAGGACGCGACGGACGCGGACGACGAGGACGACGACGAGGACGACGACGACGACGAGTTCCGGTTGTTCTGCCCGATCTTCCCGGGATCAGCACCCACGCCGGATGTGAACGGCAGCCTCGCCGGCGCACCGCAGTCCGTCACCCACGAGGGCGCGGGCACCGGCAATGCATGCGATCGGTTCACGCTCGGCGTGGCGTCGCCGAGCGGGCACCGTGCACACGAGGTCACCTTCGGGGGGGCATACCTCGCGAACAGCGTCGATGCCGTCGTCGGCGTGTGGGCCCGCTCGTGCACCAGCGGCGGCATGCCGCTGTGCACGACCTGGGCGAGCATCCCGGTGGAGCCGGGGCAGGATCAGGCGGAGATCGTCGACTGCGACGGAGAGCTCCTCCCGGGGGTCCCGATCTGCGTGATCGCGGGCGTCGCGACGCTGCCGGCGAACAACACGTATACGGAGGTCCGCGCGGGCATTCGCGTCGAGACCGGCGGCGGCACCTCGCAGCCGGCGATGATCACGATCTCCGAGTGACGCCGCAGAGCGCCGGGTCCCGACTGCATCGGGGCCCGGCGTGACCCCGCGCGTCGATCGTGTTCTACTCGCGCCATGCGGCACGGCGGGCGCGTCTCGGCTATGGCGATCCTCGGTGCGTTGCTCGCCTGCGCCAACCAGAACGCCCCGAGCGCTGGGCAAGCGAACACGGTGGTCGACGCTCCGGTTGCGAAGGCCGAGCCGTCGCCCGCCGCGAAGACGCCCGCGCCAGGGCCCGAGGCGCCCGCGGGCCCCGAACCGACGGCACTGGCTGCGGATCCGGCCGCCGATCCGGCCGCGGGTCCGGCCGCGTCGCCCGACCCACCGACGTTCGAGCGCGACGCGTGCAATACGGCGGCGCTGGTGGACGCGAGCCAGGCCGAGCGCACGTTGTACTGGTCGTGTCTCGGCGTCGCGCTCGACGTGCCTCGAGGGCTGGTCCTCGAGGCCACGCAGGGGGATCTCGAGGGGATCGTGGTCGAGGTCTCCGAGGACGACGAGGCGCCGACGATCTTCGGCCGCATCGTCGCGACACGGCTCGAGTGGCCGGGCGACGAGGCCCTCCGCCACGCGATCAGCGACAGCGCGCAGTTCCAGTGGCAGCGGTCGTTCACCACGATGCGACGCGTCGGACGACCTCGACGCGGCAAGACGATGGCCCAGGGGACCTACTTCGCGGCCGACGAATCGCTGACCGCCATCTTCGCGCTGGCGATCACGGGCGACGGACTCCACCAGGTCTCGTTCGCGATCGGGTCGCACACCCTCGGCGCCAAGGCGCTCGAGCGCCGCGTGGCGCCGCTTCTGAAGCTCCGGCCGATGCGACCCAGCGAGCGGTCCGAGCTCGAGCGAGCCGGCAGCGTGATGCCCGATTGGTCGAAGGAACTCACGAATCGGCGGCTCCCGATGCGGGCGGATGCCGTCGAGTACGTCCTCCTGCTCTGCGCCGACGGTCGCTACCGGACGCTCGATGCGACGACCGGCGCCGATCGGATCGTGGCGGAGATCCCGGCGCGCGGCACCTGGCGCGTCAGTCACACCACGATTGCGATCGACGATCCGAAGCGCTGGCGCGTCGGCGCTCTCGCGCGGGAGTACGACCGCTTCGAGGTCGGCGACTTCGGTCGCACCATCGGGCTCGGCCCGTTCGACCCGCTGGAGCGCTGCCCTTGATTCGACGCGGCTCCTTCGCCGGACTCCCCTGTCATCTCGACCGGCGTCGGTCCGCGCTCACCCGCCGGACTTCCACGTCATCTCGAACGCCTTCGGTCCCGCCTTGCGGGCCGCATCCGCGACCTCCGAGACCCACTTCAACCCCTGCTGCGAGCCGAGGCGCATGTTGGCCTGCTGCAGCAGGAACTGGATCTCGGCCTGGGCGGCCTCGCCGAGCTGGCCGCTGCGGAGCATGAAGGTGACCGAGCCGTCCTTCAGCACCTTGAGCGTGCCGGTGAAGGAGCGCGAGGTCAGCATGAACATGCGCGGGGCGACCTGCGACATCTGGAAGCTGACCATGCCGCGACTGACGGCGAAGGCCTGCCACACCGCCTGCGAGCAGCCCTCGGCCACGGCGACGGCGGTGGTGACGGCCTGGCGCACGGCCAGGCGCTGCACGGCGAAGATCCCGAGACGGATGATTCCACCAACGACGATCGGGATGAGGGGGAGCGGCATCTCGACCGCTCGCATACGCACGTCACGTGCCAGGGCGAAGGCCCATGGATCCGGCGGGCCGAACGGACGCGCGTGCCCGCGAAGGGCAAGCACGGTGCCCGACTTGGGCACCGCGCGCCCCGAGGTTCTACCAGGAAATGGGAAGGGACGGCCCGTCCCTTCCCTCCGTCGCAACTCAGCCCGCCTTGCCGCGTTGCAGCACCAGCTGGATGCGGTTGGGCGGCGCGTCCCAGCCGGGGCTCGTGGTCCACGGCGAGGTCGCGTACGCGGCGACGCGCTGGTCCTCCTGGAACCGCAGGCCGCGGACCGCCCAGCCGAGCTCGGGCTTGGTGTCGGCCCACGCGACGATCGCGTCGAGCGAGGGCGGCACGTACTTGCCGCCGAACCGCGCCTTGGTGTCGGCGACGATCGGGCAGTGCTCGTAGGGGAACATCGCGACGAAGCGGCCACCCGGCGCGAGGAGATCGTGGATCCAGTCGAAGCACTCCGGCACCGGGAGGTACTGCATCGACTCGAGCGAGTAGATGACGTCGAACGTGCCGAGCGTCGCGCGGAAGTCCGGCTCGGTGATGTCACCGCCGCGCCACGTGATGTCGGGGTGACGCGCGGAGAGTCCCGCGAGGGCGTCGCTCGCCAGATCGATCCCGGTCACCTCGCGGGCGCCGAGCACCTGCGCGAGACGACACAGCGCCCCGCGACCGCACCCGATGTCGAGCACACGGCGATCGAGCAGCGAGTCGGAGACCTCGAGCACGGCGCCGAACGTCTGCAGCTGGACGCGCTCGTTCGAGTAGTCGATCCACGCGGGACCGTCCTTGCAGACCTTCTCGAAGTACTCGACCCAGTAGGCGTTCGCTGTCATCGTGCGGCTCGTTTGCTCGGGTGGTGGCGGGGGTGGTGGTGCGGGGTTGCAGGACGACGGTCGTGCCTTCGGCCTGCCGAGGTCATGCGGTCGCGGTGGGCCGCCGGCCAGGGCAGGCGCGCGGGAAATCGCCAGGGGGTCCACTTCGGTCCGCGCCTGGGCGCCGCGTGGGCTGCCGGATCGGGGCCCGTGGGCGCGTTCGACCTGCACCGTCGAATCTGTCATGAACCGGCGGTGGCCTTCGGTTCGCTCTGGCGGCACGCGGTGCTCGCCGCCGGTCCGACGATCGACGTGCAGTGGAGCGGTCCCGCGGCGTGCTCGTCGGCGCCGCAGCTCGCCGAGCAGGTGGCGGTGCTCGTCGGCGCCTCGAGCGAGCCGGGTCCGGTCGCCGTGCGCGCCGAGGTCGCCGCCGAAGGTCCGGGGCTTCGCCTGCGCTTGGAGCTCGGGGTGGCGGGGCGGGAGCCGGAGCTGCGCACCTTCGTCGGGGACGACTGCGCGGACCTCTCGCGCACGGTCGCGCTGCTCGTCGCGATCGCGATCGATCCGGTGCGAACCTCCAGCGTGGTCGTTCCACCACCGCCGCCCGTCGCGTCGTTCCCCGCGGCCTCGTCGGCGTTGGCACCGAGCCCGTCGATGGCTCGCCCGCGGCCGGCGGTGGGGCGAGGGACGCCCCGATGGCGGGGCTCGCTGGGGGCGGCGATCGGCGCTGGCTTCGGGCTGCAACCAAGTGTGGCGCCCGTCTTCGCGATCCGTGGCGGTGCGAGCCGGGGGCGGCTGCGCCTCGAGACCCTCGCGCGCGCGTCGACGCCGACGGCGGTCGGCTATCCCGATCGCGAGGGGCTCGAGGGGCGGTTCGTCGCGTGGGGCGCGGGGGCCCGCGTGTGCATCGCCCCCGCGGTCGGTCGGGTCTCGCTCCTGACCTGCGGCGGCGCCACGGCGGGGGCCGTCCACGTCCGGGGAATCGCGATCGAACGGGCGCGGCGAACGACCACGCCATGGCTCGCCGCCAACGTTGCCACGGGGGTCCGCGTGGCCCTCGGGCGGAGCTGGCGCGCGGTCGCGGGGCTCGACGCCGAGATCCCGCTGCTGCGCCACGGCTATCACTTCGACGAGCAGCGACCCACGCCGCGGGCGATCTACGAGACGGCCCCGGTGGCCCTCTGGCCCTGGCTCGGCGTCGAGGTGGAATTCCCGTGACGCAATCGCGGCGCGCTGGGAACCAAGTCAGCGAGATGCTGGACGAGCGCCCGCCCGCGCCCGCGCGGCACACCTTCCTCGAGGTGTACGAGCGGCACTTCGATCGCGTCTGGTCGGCGCTGCGCGCCCTCGGCCTGCGTGAGGCCGAGCTCGACGATGCGGTGCAGTCGGTGTTCCTGGTCGTGCACCGGCGCCTCGACGAATTCGCGGGGCGGGCGTCGATCGACACGTGGTTGTTCGCGATCGCCATGCGTGTGGCGGCGAAGCAGCGCCGCGGGCACGCCCGGCACCTTCGGCGGGTCGAGGCGCTCGGCCGAGAGGCGCCGGCCGACGACGCCGAGGATCCCGAGCTCGCGCTGATCCGCGCCGAGGCGCGGGCCGAGCTCCAGCGCTTCCGCGACGGCCTCCCTGCGTCGCTGCGGGTCGTCTTCGAGGGTTGGTTCGTCGAGGGGCGGCCCGCGTCCGAGCTCGCCGAGTCCCTCGGCCTGTCGCGCCACACGATCTCGTCGCGCGTGCGACTCATCCGGGAGCGGTTCGACGTGCTCTCTCGACGGCTCGCGGCGCGCGATGCCGTGGGGACCGACGCGACGCAGCGGGATCGCAGCCGCGATCGCGTCCGCGCGCTGTGGATCGCGACCCCGCGGAGCCCGGCGACGTGGCAGGCCGTGCTGTCGTTCGGGATGTCGGCGGTCGTCACGATCGGTGTCGCCGTCGGCGTGACGCGCCGGTCCGAGTCGCCCGCGCCGATCGTGCTCGAGCGCGGGGATCCGACGCCACATGCGATCGCGTCGGGCGTCGCCGTCGCCGCGCTGCCCTCGGTGCGCCCGGCCCCGTCGTCGCCGATCCCCGCGACGCCCACGGCAGCGCCCCCGCCCGCGCGTCCGCGGGCACGGCCGATCGCAGCCGCGGCTCCACCGGCCGGTGACGTGCACCCGCCATCGATCGAGCGCAGCGCCCCGGATCTCGCGGCCGCCATCGCGCACATCGAGGCGATTCGCGCCGACGTGAAGGCCGACCGCTTCACCGCGGCGCGCGATCGGCTCGCGGTGTACTCGCGGGAGTTCCCGGCCGACCCCTTCGCGCGCGAGCGCGAGGCCTACGCCGCGATCGTGTCGTGTCGGGCCGACCGCGAGACCGGCGACGCGGCAGCGTTCCTGCTCCGCAACGGCGGCACCGCCCTCGCGACCCAGGTCGAGGCCGCGTGCGCGACGACATCGACTGACGCAATCCTCGGAGCGCGGGGACCAACCCCTCGATGACACCCAATCGACACCACTCTGCGGCGCTGCTCGGCCTGCTCGGATCGCTGAACGCCTGCGATCTCGGCAGCCGCGAGCTCGGCTCCGATCATCAGCTCTGGACCGCTTCCGAGCGCGGCGGCGTCCTCGACGTGCTCGCGACGCGGCCGGACGACGGCGTGGTCGCAGGTGGAGGTCGGCGTGGCGCCGCGAGCGTCGCCACCGGTGCGATCGTCGAGTCCTACGACGCGCAGGGCAGTCTCGCGTGGCGCAGGGACGCCGCGGCCCTCGGGCTCTCGACGACTGCGTCCGGGGTCCTCGACCTGGTCGTCGGTGCCGACGGTCGCGTCGTCGTCCTCGCGCAGAGCGAAGACATCGTCGGGACAGCCGGCGACGTCGCCTGCTGCTTCGAGCTGCTGGGCCTCGACGCGGATGGCACGGTGCGGTGGTCCGAGGCCTTGGCGGGTGATCCCGGCGATCGCTTCGCACCCGCGCCCGAGCTCGCGATCGGGGCGGACGAGATCGTCGTCGTCGCGATGCGCGGGGACGCGGCCGACCACCTGCTGCGCCGCTCGCTCGCCGGAGAGTCCATCGGCGACGCGGTCTCGCTGGGCTCCGGGGCGCTCGGCCGCGGGTTGGCGGTGCTGCCCGACGGTGGCGGTGACATGCTCGTCGTCGACGACGAGCTGCGACGGATCACCGCCGGCGGCGAGATCGTATGGACGAGCCCGCTCGCGTCCGGCGCGGTCGAGTCGCCCACGATCGGCGTCGGGGCGGACGGCGTCTACGTGGCCGTTCGCGGCGACGAGGCGAGCTCGCGGTGGCTCCGCGCGCTCAGTCACGCGGGCGCGGTGCGCTGGACGGTCGCCCTGGACGCCTCGGTGCGCGTCGAGGCCCTCGCCGAGCTCGCCGATGGGCTCGTGCTCGCCACCGGCTGGCGCCTCGCGCCGGGGAGCGACACCGATCTCGACGTCGCGAGCTTCGCGTTCGAGGCGGTCGACGGCGCCGAGGCGTGGCGGCGGATCGAGTCGGGTCCGTCGGTCGCGCGGGGGCGCGCGCTCGCGGCCGCGCAGGACGGAGGCTTCTACCTCGCCGGGGTCTTCGACGACGACACCGAGGCACCGTTGGGCTTCCTGCACCGCTTCGCGGATCTCGGCGCCGCTCCCACGCCGTGAACGCGTGTCAGCTCGGCCGCATCGCCGCCTCGAACCACGCGTCTTCCTGGGCCCACATCGCGTCGACGAGCGTCTCCATGCGCGCGTGGATCTCGTCGGCCGATGGGTCGTCGTCGTCGCGGAACTCCTCCACCGGCAGGCCCAGCGACGCGATCCACTGCAGCGTGTCGAGCCCGGCGTCCGCCTTGCGGGCGATGTCGGCGAGCATCAGCGATAGCAGCTTGTAGTGGCCGCCCCACGGCGACTCGAGCGGGCGCACCGGCGCGTCGTCGGAGGTCCACACCTCGAGCGTGTCCTCGAGCGCCACGGCGGCGCCGCCCGGATCGCCGGCCATCCACGGCATCAGCTCGGCGACCAGCGTGCGCACGCCCGGCTTGCCGAGCACGAGCGCGCCGCCGCCGGTGAAGTAGCGCCGGGCGAACTCCGGCGGCAGCGCCGTCGCCCGCACCGCGGCGTGGCTGCCCTTGCGCTCCCACACCGGCGAGAAGGCCAGCGCGCCGGGGTTGTCCCCGAGGCTCAGCTCGCGGGCGAGTGCGAGGTTCGTCTCGACGATCCGTCGCGCCTCGGCGACGAGCACCGGTGTCGCCGGCAGCATGTACGCCATGGGGAGGCCGAGCAGCGCGCGGGCATCGTCGTCGGTGGGGCGGTCCATCGCGGCGCCATCCTACCGCAGCCACGCGCGGGCTTCGTCGAGCGCGTTCGTCTCGCGGATCTCGCCGCCGACGTCGACGACCCAGATGCACCGCACGAAGTCCTCGCTGCGCGCGCGCAGGCCCACCATGCGCCCGTCGCCCTCGAGCGGCGCGTCCAGCCGCGTGGGCCAGCACCACTCGATGGTCGTGCGCAGGGTCAGCACGTGGCTCGCGTAGCGCTCGCCGCTGGGCCAATGGTAGCGATCGAGGATCCAGTCGTAGTCGCCGCGCGCGATGCCAGACGCGCCCGGGCGCTTCTCGACGCGCCAGGCGAACAGCGTGCGCTCGTCCGGCGACATGGCGAGCGCGACCGCCGACTCGGGGACGAAGCGCGCCGTCGCGGCGCCGCGCTCGAACAGGCCGACGTGCGCGTGCCCCGATGTGGAGATCTTCCCCTGCGACGAGCTCGGCGCCTGGCCGGTCGTCTTCACCTCCCACTGCGGAGGGATGCCGCTGGGCTCGCGCCACGGCGGGATGCGGGCCGTCGCGCGCCACGTCGCCACCCGTCGGGCGCGTGCGAGCGCGTGTCGCTGCGCCGCCTCGGCCGGGGACTCGTCGTCGTCGAGCTCGACCTCGTCGACGATCCACGACGGCACCTCGTCGCCGAACATCCCGCGGGTGATCGCGTCGTCGGGCGTCGCGAGGGCGCGGTCGAGGACGGCGTCGAGCCACGCGAACTCGCGGGCCTCCTCGTCGTCACCCTGGGCCGCCTCGGAGATCGTGTTGATCGCCCAACGCAGCGCGTCGGTGCCGATCGCCGGGTCCACGCCGCCGATGGCGTACTGCGTCGCGTTGGCGATCGCGATCTCGACCCCCGAGAGGTCGGCGTACAGGTCGTCGATCGCGTCGCCGAGCTGATGCGCCGTCCACCTGTGGGCGTCGATCGGGCCGGTGTCGCCCAGGGCGAACGCCCACGCCAGCTCGAGCGCCCGCTCGGCGAGGTCGAGCGGGATCGGCTCGTGGCGGTACAACCCGACGAACCCGCGCTCGGCACACGCGGCCGCGATCGCGACGCGCATCCGGTGGGACAGCCGCGGCGACGCCTCCTCGAGGCGCGCGGCGAGCCGACGGTAGCGATCGAGACCCGCGCTCATGGCTCGACGATCGCCCCGAGCTCGCCGAGCGGTCGCCCCCACGCCCGCGCGATCGCGACGGCCGTGCGCACGCCGTCGAGCGCCGCGCTCATGATCCCGCCGGCGTACCCGGCCCCCTCGCCGCACGGGTACAGGCCCGCATGGCTGGTCGATTGCCCCGCGGGATCCCGGGCGATGCGCACCGGGCAGCTCGTGCGGCTCTCGAGCGCCACCGCGATCCCGTCGGCCGCGACGAAGCCCTTCATCTTGCGGCCGACCTGGATCATCGCCTCGCGCATGGGCGCGGCGAGATCGCCCAGGACCGCGTCGAGCTCGACCGCCACCACGCCCCGCGGATAGCTGCACTCGGGCAGCTCCTTCGACGGGCGCTTGGCCACGAAGTCGTCGATGCGCTGCGCGGGCCCCACGAAGGCACCGCCGCCCGCGTCGTAGGCCCGCCGCTCGAGCTCGCGCTGCAGCTCGACGCCGGCCAAGGGGTGCGCGGGATCGAGGCCGTGCGCGACGAGGCGCGCCGCGTCGATCTCGACCACGAAGCCGCTGTTCGCGAATCGACCGCTGCGCGACGACGGGCTCCAGCCGTTGACGACCTGCTCGCCGGGATCGGTCGCCGCCGGGACCATGAAGCCGCCGGGGCACATGCAGAACGAGAACACGCCCGCGCCGCAGGCCTGCTCGACGAGGCGATAGCTGGCGCTACCCAGCGCGGCGTGGCCCGCGAGCGCGCCGTATTGCTGGCGATCGATGAGCGACTGCGGGTGCTCGACGCGGACGCCGATCGCGAACGGCTTGAACGCGAGCGCGACGCCGGCCTCGGCGCAGAACCGCTGCACGTCGCGGGCGGAGTGGCCCGGCGCGAGCACGACGGCGCGCGCGTCGATCGTCGCGCCACCGGCCAGCCGCACGCCCGCCACGACGCCCGGGCCACCGACGAACCCCTCGACGCGCGACTCGAACGCGAACCGCACGCCGGCCGCCTCGAGGTGCTCGCGCATCGCCCCGATGACCTTGGGCAGCCGGTTGGTGCCGATGTGCGGGCGCGCGTCCACGAGGATGTCCGCGGGCGCGCCGTAGCCGACGAGCGCGCGGGTGATCGCCGCCACCTCGCCGCGCTTGTCGGCGCGCGTGTACAGCTTGCCGTCGGAGAACGTGCCCGCGCCGCCCTCGCCGAAACAGTAGTTGCTGTCGGGGTCGACGACGCCGTGCTTGGTCAGCGCCGCGAGATCGTGGCGACGGCCGCGGACCGGCTTGCCGCGCTCGAGCACGATCGACCGGATGCCGAGCCGCGCCAGCGCCCAGGCGCAGAACATGCCCGCTGGGCCGGCGCCGACGATCGCGACCGCGGGCTCGCCGGGCAGGGACGCCAGCACCGTCGGCGCGATGACCTCGGGTGCGCCGCTGCCCATGCCGACGAAGCGCAGCGCGACGCGCAGGTGCATGCGGACCTTGCCGCGGCGCGCGTCGATCGCCCGGCGCACGACGACGACGTCGCGCACGTCGGCCTCGCGCACGCGCGCAGCACGGCAGGCCTCGCGGCGCAGCGCCGCGGGATCGAGCATCACGTCGGGGTGGACGGACAGCTCGTAGGTCGCGTCGACGGTGCTCACGGGCGTTGCCGCAGGATGACGACGGCGAGGGCGCCCGCCGCGGCCCCGAGCACGGGGAGGTGCCGCAGCGGTCGCAGCCACCACAGCCCGGGCAGGACGACGAGCAACATGCGGCCCGCGTCGGCGCCCGTGTGGCGGCCGGCCTGCCCGTCGATCGCGAGCACCAGCTTGCGCGGGCCGACCGTCGGATCGGCGACGAAGTCGAGGCGATAGCCCAGATCCCACAGCCGCAGCAGCGCCGCGTGGCGGATGCTCGCTTCGTCGGGGTGGTAGTGGATCGTGTAGCGCTTGCCCGGGGCGCGGTACGTCAGGCGATCGAGCGGCGCACGGAGCCAGCGCACGAACTTGCGCTTGCGCACCGGTCGACCGTACTCGCCAGGCGCGGCCGGTCGCGACAGCACATAGCGCCACGCGCGATCGACCTCGTCGCCCGAGGGCCACGCGAAGTACGCCGCCATCATGACCTCGGCGAACGTCCCGACGTTCATGCCGAGGTCGATGCCGACGTGCATGAAGAAGCCCCAGATGAGCCACGTGCGGCGGCCGAGCAGCCAGTGGAACACCAGCCGGAAGCCGAGCTGCGAGAACCGGCGCAGGGCGAAGTAGATCAGCACGCACAGCACGGGCACCGCGAGGGAGATCGCGGTGAAGAGCGCGGCGAACTGCTCGGGCGGCACCAAGGTGAAGCGCTGCGGCGGGATGTAGTACTTCGCGCCCCAGCCGGCGATGATTGCCCCGCAGACCAGCGCGCCGGCGAACAGCAGGTACGAGAGCCACCGTCGCCACGCGGGCGCGGACGGCCACACGCCCGAGCGCCGCTCGCGTTCGTAGCAGTTGACGGCCATGCCGATCAGTACGACGGGGAACAGCAGCTCCCACCAGCGCACGAACACCGTGACGACCTGCAGGACGCCGATGTACTGCAGGAACGTCGCGACGTTGATCTGCTCCGGCATCCGGTAGAAGTGGTCGAGGCACAGCGAGTAATAGAGCGCGGTGCCGTTCATCCACGTCGCGCCGCTCTTGAGCAGGCCGGTCGCGCAGTAGATGATCGCGAGCTGCAGCATCATGAGGCGCTGCGGCCAGGCCGGGATGCGGCGCAGCGCCGGGATCGCGGTCGCCCCGCCGAGGATCGCCCTGCGGTTGCGACGCCAGTTGTCGAACGAGTAGGCCTCGCCCCAGCGGCAGAACATGCCGAGGAACAGGAACACGCGCACGACGGTGTCACCGCCGGTGTAGAAGAGCGGGCTGTAGCGATAGACCTGCTCGACGAGGATCCAGGACAACACGGTGGTGAACCGGGTCCAGACCCCGAGGATCATCAGCGTGATGCTCGCCAGCATCACGCCGTACAGCGAGTAGACGAACGTCGGATCCGACCGCAGGTGCAAGATCGTGAACTTGCCCACCATCGCGGTGAAGATGTCGTACCAGTGCTCGAACCCGTGCTCGGGGTCGTAGAGCTGGGTCAGCTTCCCGCCGTAGTTCTTGCGGGCCATCTTCGTCAGCCACATGCCCTCGTCGGTGAAGAGGAACCGGGCGTCGCGCAGCAGGTCGACGAAGGTCCACAGCACCACGGCGCCGAAGACGATGCGCATGATCGCCGCCGGCCGCGGGTCGAGGCGGTCGAAGAGCATCCGCTTCCACAGCTCGGGGCGGACGATGAAGAACGCCAGCACCAGGCCGATGGCGGTGAGCGTGAGGGTGGTCGCCGGCCCGAGGTGGGCGGAGACGTCGATCTCCTTGCTCTCCTCGAGCAGCGCGAGGGCGTCGAGTCGGGCGAGTGCGGCGATCATTCCTTCGCCCCCTCGACTTCAGCGACCTCGGGGATCTTGTCGTCGTCGTCGTCGCCATCGTCGTCGTCGGACTTCGCGTCGCGCTCGGCGTCGCGCTCGGCCTGGCGCTCCTTCGCCTTCTGCGTGTCCCACCAGGTCCGCACGTGGACGTCGCGGAAGCGCCCCGACTTGCCCTCGGGCAGGCCGAGCCGCTCGCGGATCTCATCCGGCAGCTGACCGTGGTACGAGGTCGAGCAGCGGATCGACTCCTCCTCGCGCTGGTTCAGGTACAGCTTCATGGGGTCGTAGCCCATGTACTTGTAGACCTTCTCGGGCGGGGGAACCTGCGTCCACATCTTGACGAACTGCACCTCGTCGGGCGCCTCGCCGCCGTGGGTCATCTCCCACTCGCGACACACCCACGCCGCGTAGTGGCGGCGATAGCCCTTCTCTTCGATCAACCGGCGGTTGATCTTCCCCATGCGATCGTAGAACAGATACGGATAGGTGCGTCGGCCGTAGATGTCGTGGGCGAGATCCCAGACCTCGCCCGCGCCGTCCTTGACCAGCACCTTCATGAACATGTTGCTGCGGTGGGGGTTGGGCGCGAACATGGCCCAGCTCTGCGTGTTGCCGGTCGCACGCATGTACGTGGCCGCCTGCAGCTTGTCGTTGAAGACGGTGTGGACCTGCTTCGACAGCCCCTTGCCCGGGAGGTTGTGCACGAGCAGCACGAGGCCGTGGTACGCGACGAACAGCGACATCACGGCGAGCACCCAGGGGCGGTAGGCCCAGCGCTCGTTCGGTCGATCGTCGTCGACGCGCGGCGTGTGCAGCAGCTCGTCGGCGAGGATCGTCGCGCTCGTGGGCGCGGAGGAGCCCTCGGCGGGGGTCGGCTCGTCCTCGGGGATGGGCGCGTCGGCCATGTCAGCTGTTCTCCTCGTCGCGCGCGCCGTCATCGTTGGCCGGCGGCTCGTCGTGCGGCTCGTTCGAGCGCTCCTCGTTCTGCTCGGCGTCGCGGTCGCGTCGCATCTGCTCGGTCCGTTCGCGGCGTTCCTCCGGGGTCAGCCCAGATCGACCCCAGTCGCTGCGGTTGTCCCACGTCGAGCGGCGGTTGGCGAACTGTCGCTGGATGCGCTCGGCCTCCTTGGCCTCGAACTCGCGATCCTCGTCGGTGATCGGCAGCCCGTAGCGCTCGAGCATGTAGATGGGGAAGCGGGCGTCCTTGCCGCACGGGTGGGTCTGGACGTGCGATTCCTTGACCGTCAGCTTGCGCGGGTCGTACGGCTCGCCGGTGATCGCCCCGCTCGGATCGCGGCGGCCCTTGAACTTCTTGGGCTGCCAGTAGTTCACGGCCTCGGGCGAGGGGATGCGCGTGGTGATCGACCAGATCTCGATCTCCTTGGGCATCTCGCCGGTACGCAGCGCCCACTCGCGGCAGTGGTAGTTCACCCAGTAGCGCAGGTACCACTTGCCCTTGCCGACCATGCGCCGATGCATCTTGCGCATGCGGTCGTTGATGATCCACGGGTTGGGCCGGTAGTCGAACGCGTTGTTGGCGAGGTTCCAGCGATCGCCGTCGTCCTCGACGACGACGGTCTTCATGAACTGGTTCGAGCGCGGGGGGTTGGGCGCGAACATCTCCCAGCTCTGCGTGGTGCCGCTGCCCGACAGCCAGGTGCCGAACACCGCCTTGGCCGGCGCGCGCCAGCCGTTGAACACCGCGTACTGCGGGAAGAGCAGCAGGCCGACGGCGGCCGTGTGCCAGCAGAACGCGAACAGGGCCAGGGCGCGGCCGATGGGCGTGTACGCCAGCGCGGGGCCCTCGGCGCGCGCGGCCGCGACGTCGATCGCCCGCGGCCGCAGGAACCGCAGCGCGACGGCGGTCAGCATGATCGTGCCGAGCCACCAGTAGGTCGCGGTGCCGATCCACACCGCCTTGGTGGCCTTGGCGTAGACGAGGTACGCGCCCACGAGCCCGAGCAGCAGCACGAGTAGATCGGGGAAGCGACGGCCGCGGGGGACGACCGACGTCGGCGCCTGCGCCGGAAGGAACGCGCGCTCGGGCGGCGCGAGCCGGGCCAGGCGGCTGCGTCGTCGCAACCACGCCGACAGTCGCCCGAACATCCGCGCGTACTCGTCGCCGGTGAGGAACGCCGCGTACTGCATCAGCATGATGAACGGGAACATCCCGATGTTCATGAAGCCGATGAGGAAGCCGTGGAACAGGAAGCCGAGGGTGAGCCAGATGCGGCGGCCGAGGAACCACCGCCGCAGGCTCTGCTGCTCGATGGTGATCTCGGGCAGGCGCGCCCAGGGGAACCGCCGCGTGATCGGCCCGAGCGATCGACCGCCGCGCAGCAGCCGGATCGGCCAGCGCCCCAGCACGAACCAGAGCGCGACGACGAGCGGCACGACGACGCCGAACGTGATGTGGAGCTTGCGCAGCGGGCCGGAGGGGTCCTGCGGCGTGTCGCCGCTCATCGCCAGGCAGAACGGAAGCGTCGTCGCGATGACCCGGTACGCGATGCCGTAGGCGACGACGAGCAGCAGGCGGCCGAGCCACAGCCGCCAGCCGCGGTGGTGCGCCTTCCACCACGCGTCACCGCGGTGCAGCGCGCCGAACCGCAGGATCTCGCCGACGATGAGCAGGGGGAACAGCCGCTCCCACCAGTGCGTCACCCACGTGTTCAGCCGGAACAGGTTGGTCGCGAAGAACGACGACACGACCTGGGTCATGCCCTCGAACCGGTAGAAGTGGTCCATGTTGAGCGCGTAGTAGAGCGCGTCACCCTTCAGCCACACGTCACCGGTCTTCACGCAGCCGGTCGAGCAGTACAGGCCCGCGAGCTGCAGCATGAAGAGCCAGCGCGGCCACGCCGGGACGAGGCGGTAGATCGGCTCGCGCACGCGGCGATCGTCGGGGTCCTGCGGGGGCGCGTCGGGATCGTCGAGCCGACCGGCGCGGCGCAGCCGTCGACAGCGCCACCAGTTGTCGAAGCTCCACGCGTGGCCCGTCTTCGCGAACAGCAGGATCAACCAGAAACACCGGTAGACGGTGTCGGTCCCCTCCCAGTACAGCGCGTTGCGGTTGTAGACGCTGCCGATCAGCAGCCACGCGATGACGCCCGTGGTGCGGCTGAACACGCCGAACCCGAACAGGGTGCAGACCCCGAACAGCGCCATCATGTGCCAGAACACGAAGTCGGGGCTGCCGCCCATGTAGAGCAGCGAGGGCTTGTTCCACAGGAAGCAGGCCACGGCCCAGAGGTCGAAGAAGCCGTCGTCGGGGGTCCAGCCGCGCAGCGCCGAGCGGCCCATCCGCTCCTGGGCGTAGGCGAGGTCGAACATGCCCTCGTCGCTCCACAACATCCGCCAGTAGGGCGCGAGGTTGAGGAAGTTCACGATCGTCATGATCGCGAAGCCGATGCGCAGGACCGCGAAGGTCCGGGGATCCTCGAGGGCGAGCACGCACCGGCGCACGGACTCCGCGCGGGTCCAGGCCCAGAGCAGCATCACGACGGTGAAGCCGAACACCAGCCAGCCCACGGAGGTCGCGAACTCGGGCGGCACCTGGGGGTAGCGCGCCTTGTCGTCTAGCAGTGCGACCAGCGTGTAGGCCATCGGGCGAAGCGGTTCGACACTAACACAGGGTCCCCCGCGCTCCTGCGGGGGCCCCCGCAAACGTTGCAGGGGCGGCGGCACGGCGGCGTTGACGGCCCGGCGCGCGCGCGCTCGAGGCGGGCGCGCGGGACGGCGCTGTCAGGATCGCGACGCTGCGACGCGACGACAGCGAATGCGGCCGACGGCGGGCCCGTCGCTAGTCCTCGATCGCCTCGAGGCCGCGGCGCTTGCGGCCCTCGTTGTAGAGGACGTGCCGGAAGTCGTTGGGATCCTCGAAGCCCGCGAGCGCCTCCCAGATCGCCTCGGGGGTTCTGCCCACGGGGAACCCCGCGGCGACGATCGCCTCGCGCTGCGCGTCGAACTCGTCGGCGTCGGTCGAGATGGCGAGGTAGTCGCCGATCGTGGCGGCGACGAGATCGTACTGGCCCTCGGAGTCGAGGCGGACGATCGGTGCCTGCTCGAGCGGGGTGTTCTTCGGCCCGCGCCACAGGCCGAGGAAGCCCTCCATGTCGCGGCCGAACCACGAGATGAGCTCGTTGGTCGCGAGCATCGCGTCGACGTTCGACATGATGTCCGGGTCCTTGCGCTCCTTCGCGGTCAGGTAGCTCATGTCCGAGGGCTCGGGCCACTTGGGGTCGTCGACGAGCTCGAGCTCGAGCGACTCGACCAGGTCAGCGAGCACGTCGAGCTTGTCGCGGAGCAGCGTCAGGGCGGGGGTCATTGGCGCGGACGCTAGCAGGCTGCGGGAGAACGCGCAGCCAACCCGATCAACTCTCCTCCCAAGCCTCCGGATCCG
Source organism: Deltaproteobacteria bacterium Ga0077550 (assembly GCA_001464385.1). Classification (GTDB taxonomy): domain Bacteria; phylum Myxococcota_A; class Polyangia; order Nannocystales; family Nannocystaceae; genus Xiheibacterium; species Xiheibacterium aquaticum. The sequence goes on from LNFB01000144.1 coordinate 17,561, forward strand.
CGAACCAATCCCCGACCTCCTCCGCGGTCCAGTCGCGCCGGATATGCCCCCCGACCTGCGGGGTCGGCGGCTCGGTCCGCAGGATCTCCAGCACCCGCGTGGCCACCGCGTGCGCGCGCGGCCGGTCGCTGCCCTCGCGCCACAGCGCGCGCGCCAGGTCGAACTCGTACTGCGCCAGCTCGTACGCGGGGGCGTGCGCCGCCCGCATCTCGGCGAGCATCGCCTCGAGCCGCGTGACGGCCTCGGCCGCGCGGCCGGTCTGGAACAGGAAGTTCGCGTGGTCCGACTGCACCATCACCCGATGCTCGCGGAGGTCGTGCCGCTCCACGAGGTCGAGCGCGGCGAGGTACGCAGACTCGGCTGCGGCATTGTCGTCGCGCAACAGCTGGATGTTGCCGAGCGTCATGTACGACGACACCCGCATGCGCGGCGCGTCCGGCATGCGCTCGCGGTACCAATCCAAGCTGCGGGTCTCGGCGGCCAACGCCTCGTCGTAGCGGCGCAGGCCCTTGAGCGCGATGGCGTGCATGTGCAGCGCACGGGCATGGGCGTCGCCGTCGCCGCGCCGCGACGTCGAGTCGACCGCGACGGCGAGGATCTCCGCGGCCGCTTCGCGCTCCCCGCTGCGGTAGAAGAGGCCGCCGAGATCGACGCGGATGACGTTGGTGGTCGGGTGATCGACGCCGAGGTTGGCCAACGCGAGCTCGAGCGCGCGGCGATCCACGGGCAGGGCCGCGGCCGCGTCCCCGGTGAACTGGAAGATCTGCGCGACGCTGCCGAGCACGGCCGCGAGCCGCGTCGGATCGCCGGCCAGGTGGGCCTCGGCGTGGGCCTGCGCCTGCTCGGCGATCGCGTGGGCCTCGTCGATCCGCTCCGCCATGACCCACACGCGCGCGCGCAGCAGCTCGGCGTCCCAGAGCTCCTGCGCGTCGGGCCCGAGCCGGCGCTGGAGCACCTCGATCGCGCGGTCGAGCACGGGCGTCGCCTCGGCGGCGTGGGTCAGGCTCAACAGGAACGCGCCGTAGCGGACGTCGATGTCCGCGCCGATGAGCTCGCCGTCCTCCAGGCGCAGCGCGGCGCTCGTGCCCGCGCGGTGCCAGAGCTGCGCGACCGGCCCGCTGGTCGACTCGGTCGGCAGCGCCTCGGTGGCCAGCGCTGCGGCGCGGGCCGCCACGTCGTACTGATCGGTCGCGGCACCGAGGAAGTGGGCCTCGGTGGCCTCGACGAGCGCCTCGTCCTCGAGGCCGAGCGCGCCCTCGGCCGCCGCGAGCTCGAGGTGGGCGCGGGCGACGATCGGCCGATACGCGGTGGCCTGGGCGCGGCGCAGCGCGGGCTCGGCGAGCTCGCGGGCCTGGACGAGTCGACCCGCGATGCGGGCGGCGGCGGCCTTGGCCAGCTCGGCGTCGATCTGCGCGACCTCGTCGGCGCTCGCGGGATCGGTTGGCACGACGGCGAGGAGCGACGTTCGCTGCGCGCACGGCTCGATCGGATCGAGGCCCGTCGCGGCGATCGTCGCCCGTTCGATCAGCGCCGCGTCGGCGCCCTCGAACAGGCCCACCAGCGCACCGAGCTGCGTGCGTCGGGTGTCGAGGCAGGCGGTGCGTCGATCGAGCAGCTCGGTCGACTGCACGCGGGTCTCGTGCGTGGCCACGCACGCGTCGCGGTACGCGGCGCCCAGCATCTCGGTGTAGCGATCGAGGGTCGCGATCACGCGCTCGGTCGTCGCCGGCACGAACGGGCGCTCATCGATCGCGAAGGCCGCGCGCACGCGATCCGCCGCGGCCGCGTCCCAGGTCGCTCCCACCGCGTCGTCCGCGTCGACGCACGCATCCCGCTCGCGCGACGCGAGGACGAGCGCGCCGGCGACGGCGACCGCCGCGACGCCGCCGAAGAGCACCACGCTGCGCCGCGCCGGGCGGCCGCCCTGCAGCGCCACGAGCAGCGCATCCATCGACGGCCAGCGCTGGTCGGGATCCGTCGCGAGGCCGCGCAGCAGCACCGCGCGCACGCCCGCAGGCACATCGCGGCGGCGCGGTGGATCGACGACGACGCCGGCCCGCCGCTGCGCCGCGATCGCGGGGATCGAGCTGCCCGCGTGGGGGCGCACGCGCCACAGCGCCTCGAACAGGGCCACGCAGAACCCATACTGGTCGCTGCGGGCGTCGGCCACTCCCCCGTCGAACTGCTCCGGGGCCATGTACGCCGGCGTGCCGACGAGCGCGCCGGTCTGCGTGAAGGTCTCGACGTCGAGCTCGGCGAGCAGCTCGAGGTCCACGTCGCTCGCCCGGTGCTCCTCTCCGAGCGGTCGCGCGAGGCCGAAGTCGAGGACGCGCACGCGGCCGCTCGCGTCGCGCATCGCGTTGTCGGGTTTGACGTCGCGGTGCACGAGGCCCGCGGTGTGGGCGGCCGCGAGCCCGCGGCCCATCTGCACGTACGCGTCGAGGATCTCGGCGGCGCTCGGCGTGGCGCGCAGGCACCACTGGCGCAGGCCCTCGCCGTCGATGAACTCCATCGCGATCCACACGAGCGGCGGGGCGTCCTCGGTCGGCGTGTAGACGCCCACGTCGTGCACGGCCCCGACGTTGGGATGGGAGAGTCGGGCCATCGCCCGCGCCTCGCGGAGCAGGCGGCCCTGGCCCTGGCGCCCGCCGTCGGTGCCCGCGTCGAGGTCGTCGCGCAGCAGCTTGAGGGCGACCTTGCGATCGAGCCGGGGATCGTACGCGGCGTACACCGTGCCCATGCCGCCGGCGCCGATGCCCTCGAGCAGCGTGAACCGGTCGATGGCGCTGGCGGCCGGCGGCCCGCCGAAGAGCTGCGCGCGCACGCGCTCGCGGGCGAAGCGGGCGTCGGCTCGACGAGCGCCATCGGGCGTGAGCTCGGGTCCGTCGGGCATGGTGACGCGACGATAGCCGACGCCCGCGGACCCTGACATCGAGGCCGCGATCGCGACGGCGGTGTCGTGCCCGCCGGGCGGGACGCCGCGCCGATCCGACCCGCGCGTGATGGCCGGACACTTGCACCCTCGTCGAGCCGTTGGTTGGTCGGGCGGTGTCGCCCCGTGGGTGGTACCGTCGCTGGTGTTGGGTGGTTGGGTTGGAAGGATGGAACGCTCGAAGATGGCGCACCGTGGTCTCGATGTCTCGCCGTGGAACCTGTCGATGTCGCTGCTGGCACTCGCCGCCTGCGGACCGGTGATCCCGGGCGCGGACCCGGGGGAGGACACCGGATCGGCGACGAACCCGACGGATCCGACCGACCCCACCGACCCGAGCGGGAACTCGAGCCCGACCGAGCCCGTGGAGTGCGAGCAGAACGACGACTGCCAGGGCTACGGCTACTCGTGCATCAACGGCTTCTGCGAGTACGAGTGCCTCGGGTGCTGCGGCGCGCAGGTCGACGAGGGCGACGTCTTCCGCTGCAGCGAGCCGTGGTACGAGTGTTACAGCGACGACGAGTGCGCACCTGGCTACGCCTGCGACGAGTGGGGCTCGTGCGTCGAGGACCCGACGCCCGACTGTGACGCACTCCCGATGTTCAGCGGCGAGCTGGTCGTGTCGTTCGCCGAGGGCGGGCCGGTCACCGAGCTCGCCTACGCCCGCCTCGGCGACGCCGTCGGCGAGCAGCTCGTCGCGGTGCACGGCGACGCGGTCGTCCTCGCTGCGGTCGATGGCGGCACCGTGCTGATCCAGACCGAAGGGCCGATCCTCGATCTGCTCGCCGCCGACGTCGATGGCGACGGCCTCGGGGATCTCGTCGTCGCAACCGGCGGCGAAGCGCCCGCAGTGAGCGTGTGGCGGGGCATCGCCGGCGGCCTCGATGTGGCCCCGATCGCGAGCGTCCCGATGCTCGCGACCTCGCTCGCGCTGGGTGACTGGCAGGGCGACGGTTTGCCGGACGTGTTCGCACGCACCGACGCGGGCATCGAGGGCCTGCTGGGCCAGGGCGGCGGCGCGCTCGCCTCGGCGGTCGTGCTGATGCCGGGCCCGATCGATGCGATGGCGATCCTCGACGTCGAGCCCGATGGCCGCTCCGATCTCGCCGCCCGCACGGGCATCGGCTACGCGTTGACGCTGGGCGTCGACGGCCAGAGCCGCGAGCTGCAGGCGCCGCTCGGGCCCGACGGCGGACTGGCCCTGCACGCCGCCGACTTCGACGGCGACGCGCTCGCCGACGTCGTGACCGTCCGACTCGACTACGAGGTCATCGCCTGGCGCGGTCCGATCCTCGAGGGACTCCCGCCGAGCACGGCGGCACGCGGCGGTCGGGCGGTCACGTCGACCAGCGCCGACATCGACGCCGATGGCCGCGCGGACCTGGTGGTCGCGCGCGACGACGGGGCGCTCTCGATCCTCTACGGCGCGTCACCGGCGGGCGGCGAGTTCCTCGGGGGCGAGCCGTTCGGCTGCGAGTCTGTCTTCGGGACCCCGGTCTTCGCGTCTCTCGTCGCGACGGGCGATCACGATGGCGACGGGCTGCGCGACATCGCGGTCAGCGACGGCACCACCGTGCATGTGATGCGGCGCTGACGATCACACCAGGCCCGAGGCCTCGACGCCGCGCAGCAGCTCGGCGACGACCCGCAATCCCGCCGTCAGCTCGTCGTGATCGCGCGAGGGTCCGAGGGACACGCGAATCGCCGCCCCCTGCAGCTCGCCGACCGTGAAGGCCTCGCCGGGGATCACCGCGACGCCCCGCTGCTGCGCGGCGGCGACGAAGCCCGCGCTCGAGGTGCGGCCCGGCAGCGGCACCCAGAGGTGGAACGCGCCCGCGTCGCCCCCGTGCGCCACGTCGGGGAGGATCGCGCGCGCTAGCTGCTGACGGACGCGGGCCTCGTCGCGGCGCGCGTCGGCCAGCACGTCCGCGGTGCCATCGGCGATCCACCGCGCGCTGATCTCGGCCATGAGCGGCGAGGCCATCACGCATGTCGCCCACAACGGCTCGAGGAACCGCCCGGCGTCGCCCGGTGGCACCGCGAGGAAGCCCACGCGCAGCCCCGGCGCCACCGACTTGGTGCACGCGCAGACGAGGTACCCGAGCTCGGGGATGAACGACGCGAGCGCGGGGTAGCGCGTCGCGGCGAGGAAGCCGTAGATGTCGTCCTCGAGCACGGGAACGCGGTGGCGCGCCGCGACCTCGGCGATGCGCTCGCGGCGGCCCACCGACATCACGCGCGCGGTGGGGTTCTGCACCGTCGGCATCAGGTACACGAGCCGCGGGTGGTGCGAGCGGCACGCGGCGTCCAGCGCCTCGGGCACCATCCCCTCGTCGTCCATCGCGACGCCGCGGAGCGAGCGGCCGAGCACGCGCGCCAGCGTGATCATCGTCGGGTAGGTGACGTCGTCGGTGAGGATCGTGTCGCCGCCGCGGGTGAGGCCGAGCACCGTCACGGTCATCGCGTGTTGGGCACCGGCGCAGACCAGCACGCGATCGGGCGTCGTCGACATCCCGCTGCGCGCCGCCCAGCGCGTGCCCGCCTCGCGGTGGCTGAGCAGGCCGGCCTGGGGCTTGTACTCGTCGAACAGCGAGGCGACCGCGGGCTCGCGCGCCATCTGGGCCAGCGTCTCGGCGATGCGGTGATCGTGCGCCGGCACGCGCAGGAAGTTGAGGCCCAGGTCGATGAGCGATCGATCGGCCGGATCGCGGAACTCGAGGCGCGTCGCGCCGGGCTGGCGCTGCGGGGCGCGCACGAACGTGCCGCGGCCGACCTCACCGCTGACGAGGCCGCGCTCGATCGCCGCGCCGTACGCCCGGCTGATCGTGCCGACCGTGACGCCGAGGGCGTCGGCGAGATCGCGGTGCGTCGGCAGTCGATCGCCCACGGCGACGCGCCCGGAATGGATGTCGTCCGCGAGGGCGTCGGCGATCGCCAGGTACCGCGGGCCGCTGCGACCGATCAGGCTCGGCATCCACATTGTCACCGGGACAATATTCGCATTGCGTCGCTCCGCGTGTCCACTATGGTTGCCCGCATCCGCCCGATATCCCCGCTAGATCGTCCGAACGCGGGCGGAACGCCCGCCGGCGATTGTATCGATTGAACCCCATGTCCCTCCGTCTCCGGACCCTGCTCGCGTTCCTGGTCGTCTACCTCGTCTGGGGATCGACCTACTTCGCGGTGCGCCTGGTGGTCGCGGACGTGCCCCCGCTGGTCAGCCTCGGCGCGCGCTTCGTGGTCGCGGGCCTCGTGCTCGCGGCCTTCGGACACCTGCGCGGCGAGGCGACGCCCACGGGTCGGCAGTGGCGATCGGCGGCGATCATCGGCGTGCTGCTGTTCGTGTGCGGCAGCGGCAGCATCGCGTGGGCGCAGTCGAACGGCCTGCCGTCGGGCACCGCGGCGCTGCTGGTCGCGACGGTGCCGCTGTGGATGACGCTGCTCGGCCGCGGCTTCGGCGAGCGCACGCCGACGATGGCGTGGGGTGGGCTCGTGCTCGGCTTCGCCGGCACGGCGCTGCTCGTCCGGCCGGGGTCGGGCGGCGCGCCGTGGCTCGCGGCCGTCGTCGTGCTCGGCGCGATCGGCTGGGCGCTCGGCTCGCTGCTCGCCCGCCGGATGGCGCTGCCGCGCGGCGGCTCGATGGCCGCGGGCGCGCAGATGCTCACCGGCGGCGTCGTGTTGATCGTCGTCGGGGTCGTGCGCGGTGAGCTCGCGATGCCGGCCACGATCACGGCCCCCGCGTTCCTGGCGTGGGCGTACCTCGTCGTGTTCGGCTCGGTGCTCGCGTTCCGGGCGTACGCGTGGCTGCTGCAGCACGTCGCGCCGGCCAAGGTCGGCACGTATGCGTACGTGAACCCGGTGATCGCGGTGGCGCTCGGCGGCCTCGCCGGCGAGTCGATCTCGGCCGCGACCGGGTGGGCGATGGCGCTGGTGCTCACCGGTGTCGCGTGCACGGTGGCGGCCCGCGCCGCGACGCCTCGCATCGCCGTCCCCACCGACGCGTCGTCGCCCCCCGTGCTCGGCAAGCCCTGATCCATCGCGCCCAGAGGAGCCCACGATGCGCATCCCCATCCACCAAGTCGATGCCTTCACCGATCGTCGCTTCGCGGGCAACCCCGCCGCGGTGTGCCTGCTCGACGCGTGGCTGCCCGACCCGACGCTGCAGGCGATCGCCGCGGAGAACAACCTCGCGGAGACGGCATTCGTGCGCGAGCGCGGCGACGGTGACTTCGATCTGCGGTGGTTCACGCCGGCGATCGAGGTCGACCTGTGCGGGCACGCGACCTTGGCGAGCGCGTTCGTGCTGCGCCGATGCGGCCGCGCGACCGGTCCGGCGATCTGCTTCCACACCCGCGAGGCCGGCGTGCTCACGGCGCGCGTCGACGGCGAGCTGCTCGAGCTCGACCTGCCCGCGCGACCGCCCCACGAGGTCGCGGCGATCCCCGGGCTCGACGCGGCGCTCGGCGTCGCGGTGCGATCGCTGTGGAAGGCGAGCAAGCACATGGCCGTGCTCGACGACGAGGCCGCGGTCCTGGCGGTGCGCCCCGATCTCGCCTTCGTCGCCGCGATGCCCGGCGACGGGCTCATCGTCACTGCGCCGGGGCGCGACGTCGCGTTCGTGTCGCGGTACTTCGCCCCGCATGCGGGCATCCCCGAGGATCCCGTGACGGGCAGCGCCCACTGCACGTTGGTGCCGTACTGGTCGGCTCGCCTCGGCCGCACCGAGCTCGCCGCGCGGCAGTGCTCGGCGCGGGGCGGATCGCTGCGGTGCCGCCTCTTCGGCGATCGAGTGCTCCTCGCGGGCGCCTGCGTGCCGTACCTCGAGGGGGAGATCGAGGTCTGATCGGCCGCAGCTTCGCTGGATCCCGACCCCACGGAATCGCGGCCGCGCTACCATGGCCCATAGCCATGGCGTTCGTGATGTTCGGGAGCAAGGGCAAGTCGCGGCGGGTGCCCGACGGGCAGGTCGAGACCCGGCGGTGCCCGGAGTGCGACAAGACCACGACGTTCCACGAGTGCGTCGTCGAGAAGACGTACACCGCGTATCACTTCATCGATCTGTGGCGCTCGAAGGCGACGGAGTTCGCCTGCGGTGCGTGCGGCTCGATGGTGCCCTTGGACAAGACGCTCGACCCGGTGCTGTCGGCCCGCGAGCGCGCCGCCCTCGAGGCGGCGCAGGCCAAGGCCGCCGCGGTCGCGGCGAAGGAGGCGGCCGTCGCCGCGAAGGCGGCCGAGCGCAAGCGGCTCGAGGCCGATCGCGAGGAGGTCCGGCGCACGCAGGCGCGGGATCAGGCGATCGAGGACGAGCTCGCGGCGATGAAGGCCCGGCTGGGCAAGGCCTGACCGCGGCGCCGCGGCGGCACGCGGCGACGCGGAGGCACGGCGGGCCGTCGCGCGACGACAGGCTGTCACGGGCGCGACGCGGTGCGAGGCTCGAACCGACCGAACCAGCGCGCACGGAGTTCGGCACGCGGCTTGCGAGGAGGCCGGTGCGGTGACAGCACCGCGCGCAGACCATGGCCAGCATCGGACACATCCTCGTCGGGCTCGCGGCGGCCCGCGTCGCCGAACCCCACGCTCGCCTCGGAGCCCGGCTCTACACCGCGATCGGCCTGGCGACCCTGTCGCTGTTGCCCGATCTCGACGTCTTTGCGTTCCGTCTCGGGATCCCCTACGAGGCACCCTTCGGCCACCGCGGCGCATCGCACTCGCTCGCGGCGGCGGTCGTGATCGGTGTCGCGGTCGCGCTGATGTGGCGACCGCCGCGTCGGACCCTGCTGCGCACCACCTTGCTGTGCACCGTCGTCGTCGCCACCCACGGCCTGCTCGACATGCTCACCGACGGCGGCGAAGGTGTCGCGCTGGCGTGGCCGATCTCGGACGCGCGGATGTTCTTCGGCTGGCGGCCGCTGCCGGTGTCCCCGATCGGCCGCGCGATCGTCAGCCTCCGTGGGCTCGAGGTCCTCGCCACCGAGTTGCTATGGTTCGCGCCGCTGCTCGCCTTCGGGCTGTGGCCCCCGCGTCGCGATCACGCCGTGCAGCCGCCGTAGCTCGCGTCGCGACGCGTCTCGCTCATCCCTCGTCCCCGAGCGCCGCGTTCGCGACCGCCATGAGGAAGTCGAAGCGCGCCTGGAAGAGCTTCACCTGCAGGGCGAGACCCTCGATGCGGTGGCCCTGGCCCTCGAACTCGACGTAGGTGATGGGCAGGCCGGCGGCGGTCGCCTTCTGGGCGAACTGCCGGCTCTCGTCCACCGGCACGCGCCAGTCGTTGCTGCCGTGGGTCAGCAGCAGCGGGAACTGCAGGCGACCGACGTGGGACAGCGGGCTGCGGTCCTTCATCGTGGCGAGGTCGGCGGGCTTGCTCGGATCGCCGCTCTCGAGCACGACCCAGTCGGGGATGTTGCACTTGTCGTGGAAGGTCTGGATGTCCGAGAAGCCGGCGTGCGCCATGCCGAAGCCGAAGGGGTAGCTCTCGTTGCGGCCGTTGGTGCCGGGCGGGAAGGTCATCGCGCGCATGGTCGCGTAGCCGCCGTGGCTGCCGCCGTAGACGCCGATGTGGCGGGCGTCGAGCCCGGTGCGCTCCTCGAGCCAGCGCGCGACCCAGAAGAGATCGACGATTTCGTCGCCGCCGAGATCGCGATCGTTGAGGGCGTGGAAATCGCGGCCGAAGCCGTCGCTGCCGCGCACGCTCGGCGAGACCACGGTGAAGCCCGCCGCGCACATGACCTGGTCGAACTCGCTGAAGTTGTTGCCGCCGCCGTAGAAGGCGGTGATGAGCCCGAGGCGGTGCGCGGGCTCGTGCTGCGGCTCGCGGGGCTCCAACAGGAACGCGTGCAGCTCGCGGCGCTTGCCCGTGGCCTTGTCGGTGTCGAAGGTCGGGATCTTCACCGCGGTGGCCTTGCACGCGATGACCTGCTTGGCGAGCGCGTCGTTCGGGGCCGCGACGCGGGCGACGGCGAGCTTGTCCGCCGCGACGTCGACCTCCATGGCCTCGAACACGATGTCGGGCGATTCCTGGGTGAGCAGCGCCCGCGTGCCGTGGCCGTCGAGCACGTCGACGCTGCCGGGGAGCTTGCGCTCGTCCTTCACCGCGCCGGTGCTCGGGTCGACCAGCACGAGCGTCGAACCGGCCGGCGTGCGATGCACGGCCACGACGCCGCGATCGGTCATCGCCGCCGAGGTGACGTCCTCCTTGAACGCGGTGAGCTTGCGGGTCTTGCGGGTCTTGCGGGACCACGCGTAGAGGTTGGCGAAGCCGTCGTCGTTGGCGACGTAGATCTGCTCGTCGCCCGGGCCCGGCTCGAGCAGGTCGAGCTCGCTGCGCCGCGCGCGGACGTCGGTCAGCGTCTGCACCTTCGGCTTGGTCGCGCCGAGGTCGACCTTCACCACCTGCACGCGGTTGCGATCCCCGCGGACCTGCGCGACGAAGTAGACCTCCTTGCCGTCGGGCGAGAACCGCGGCGTCGACCAGGTGAACGTGAGCGCCGGCGTGTCGCAGACGACCTCGCGCTCGCTGCCCGAGGCGACGTCACGCAGGCGCAGGCACGTGCGGAACGGCGCCTTGGTCCCGCTGCGGGGTAGGTACGCGATCGTCGAGTCGTCGGCCGAGAAGCCCATGCCGTAGACGTAGTCGTGTTGCGTGACCTGGGTGACGCTGCCGTCGGCGAGCGACATCCGGAACAGGTTCATCTTCTCGTCGTTCGCCGCGTCCGCGTGCATCCACAGCGCGTTCGTGCCGGGGTGGTGGTGCGTGGACCAGAGGCTGCGCTTCGACCAGTCGAGGTCGCCGAGCCGCGTGCCCTTCGCGAGGTCCCAGGTGGCGCCGGGCGTTTCGAGCGACAGCGACTGCAGCGCGTACGCGTCGCCCAGCGCGAAGTAGAACATCCGGCCGGTGCGCAGGCTCGGCTGGTACTTGCCGTAGGGGAAGCCGACCAGGAACGGCTGCAGATCGATCTCGCGGGCGAAGTACTTCACCAGGCCCGCGGGGGTCTTCGCGGTCGGCTCGGGCTCGACCGCGGGCTCGGTCACGGCGGTGTCGGCGACCGTCGCGGTCGGGTAGGGCACCGCCTTGTTCGGCAACGAGCAGGCGGGCACGAGCCCGGACAAGACCAACGTCGGCAGGGCGAGTCGCATCGGCGGCGAGTCTATCCGAATGTGGGAAGGGCCGAGCCCTGCGGCCCGGCGAACCGAGCGGTGGCATTACACCCCGCGGGGAACGGCGCTACGGTGTAGCCATGCGCGTTCCGTTGACCGCACGCGACTTCCTGAACCGCGCCGAGCTCGTGTACGGCGACCGCATCGGGGTCGTCGACGAGCCCGATCAACCCGCAGCGCCGTGGGGCGCGATCACCTACCGCGAGCTCGCGCGGCGGGCCCGGGGCCTCGGCGCGGCGCTCGATCGCCTCGGCGTCGGCCCCGGCGAGCGCGTCGCGATCGTCGCCCACAACTCGGCGCGGTGGTTGACCGCCCTGTACGGCACGACGATGGCGGGGCGCGTGCTCGTGCCGGTGAACTTCCGCCTGCATGCCCACGAGGTCGAGTACATCGTCGCCCACAGCGGCGCGATGGTGTTGCTGCTCGACCCCGAGCTGGAGGAGACCCTCGGCGGCCTCGACGTCGCGCACCGGTTCGTGTTCGGCGAGGTCAGCGACGGCGTGCTCTTCGACAACGGCGGGCGACCCGATCCGGTGGCGCTCGAGGAGGACGACGTCGCCACGCTCAACTACACGAGCGGTACGACCGCGCGGCCCAAGGGCGTGATGCTCACCCACCGCAACCTGTGGGTGAACGCGACGACGTTCGGCTGGCACACCAACATCTGTGATCGCGATCGCTTCCTCCACGTCGTGCCGTCGTTCCACTGCAACGGGTGGGGCATGCCGTTCGCGGTCGCGGCGATGGGCGGGATGCAGGTCGTGCTGCGCAAGGTCAGCGGGCCCGAGATCCTGCGTCGCGTCGCCGATCACGGCATCACGATGCTGGGCGGTGCGCCGGCGGTCGCCAACGCGATCCTCGACGCTGCCGCGCGCTGGGACGGGGCCGTGCCCGGGTCGGGGACCACGCGGATGCTGGTCGCCGGCGCGCCGCCGCCGACGCGGACCATCGAGCGCATCGAGACCGAGCTCGGCTGGGAGATGATCCAGCTCTATGGGCTGACCGAGACGTCGCCCCTCATCACGATGAACCGCGTCCGCGCCGAGTACGACGGGCTCGAGCCGGCCGGGCGCGCGGTGAGGCTGTCACGCGCGGGCGCCCCGGTGCTCGGCGCCCAGGTGACGGTCGACGACCACGGCGAGGTCATCGCGCGCGCCAACGTCGTGATGCGCGGCTACTGGCAGGACGAGGCCGCGACGGACGCGGCGATCGTCGATGGCTGGTTCCACACCGGTGACGGTGGCGTGGTCGACGACGAGGGGTACATCACGATCTCCGATCGCAAGAAGGACGTGATCATCACCGGCGGCGAGAACGTGTCGTCGATCGAGGTCGAGGACTGCCTCAACTCGCACCCCGCCGTCGCAGAGGTCGCGGTGATCGGCGTGCCCGACGAGAAGTGGGGCGAGACGGTCAAGGCGCTGGTGGTGTTGCGGCCCGACGCGACGGCGACCGAGGCCGAGCTCGTCGCGCACTGCCGCGGGTTGCTCGCCCACTACAAGTGCCCGACGTCGGTCGAGCTGCGCGGCGAGCTCGCGCGTACGGCCACCGGCAAGCTGCAGAAGTTCGTGCTGCGCGCCCCGTACTGGGCCGGCCGCACGCGACAGGTGAGTTGAGTCCCCCGCGAGAGACCTCCCATGATGAAACGATCGATCACTCGACGACTGTGGATCTGTTCCGTGCTCGCGCTCGTCGCGTGTCGCCTGCGCGCCGATGGGCCCGCGCCCGCAGAGCTCGCGCCCGCGTTCGCGTTGCCCGACCAGGACGGCGAGATCGTGAGCCTCGCCGCGCTCACGCGGGGCGCGGGCGGCCCGGGCGCGACGGTGCTCGTGTTCTACCGAGGCCATTGGTGAGCGTTCTGTCGCCGGCAGTTGGCCGGCCTGCAGTCGATCCTGCCAAAGCTGACCGCCGCGGGCGCCACCGTGGTCGGCATCTCCACCGATGAGGCCCCCGAGTCACGGATGTTGCGGAAGACGCTGGGCCTGGGCTTCCCGCTGCTCTTCGACGAAGGTGCCGAGATTGCCGCGGCCTACGGCGTGCGCATGCGTGGCGACACATTGGCGATCCCCGCTGTGTTCGTCGTCACATCGGATCGCAGGATCGTGTGGCGTCACGTCGGCGAGAACGTGCCGGATCGACCCACGCCGCAGATCGTGCTCGACGCAGTCGACGGGCAGCCGTCGTGAAGGCCCGCTGAATCCCTGCAACCCAGAACGGGGTCGAAGGAATAGGAGACGACGCGGCAGCGTACGGAGCGCGCCGGACGGTCGCCCCTTGCGGGCAGCCAGTTCCTCCTTAAAAGGCCGACCACCATGACGACCCACGAAACCTCCACGCAACACCCCTCGCTGCGCCGCACCACGGCCGCGCTCGACGCCGTGGGTGCTCGCCAGGGAGCGAACGCACTGCCGAGCATCGCCCAGTCGCTGCTCGTGCTCGGACTCTCGATCGCGGCGGTGGCCGCGATGGCGCTCGGTTGAGACGCACGCACGCCTCGCGGTAGCGTCGCGCATGGCGAAGTACACGCGGATGGACTCGGCCGACGGCGCACGCGCGGCCGTCGAGCCGACACCGAATGTGCCGATCTCGACAACCGGCGCGACGCTGGTCCCCTGGCGCGAGGGCGTGCGCTTCGGCGGGGCCGAGCTCGCCCTCGGGGCGCTGGGCGGCGCGCGCGACATCGGGGTCAACCTCGTCGAGCTCGCGCCGGGCCGCCAGAACTGCCCGATGCACTGGCACCTCCGCGAGGAGGAGCACTTCTACGTGCTGTCGGGCCGCTGTGTCCTGCGCTCGGGGGACGATCGCCACGCGATGGGCCCCGGTGACTACGTGTGCTTCCCCGCGGGCACCCGGGTCGCCCATGCGTTCGAGAACCCGCACGACGAGCCGTGCCGCATGCTCGCGATCGGGGCTCGCGACCCGCACGAGGTCGCGGTCTACCCCGAGAGCGGCAAGCTCAAGCTCCGCGCGCTCGACCGCATCGTGCCGCTGCCCGACGTGCCCTGAGTCATGACGACGGGTCGGCGACGTGGCCGATGAACAGCACCGCGCCGCTGCGGGTGTCGCGGAGCACGAACAGGAACGGGTGATCGGCGAGGAACGCCACGCCCTCGGGCTCGACCATCGCGGACTCGGTGCGCATGACGACGGCGGTCGCGGCCGCGGCCTCGGTGCCCTTCTCGTCGACGGCGACGAAGGTCTTGTGGAACACCTGGTCGATGAACAGCGGCTTGATCGTCTTCGACATCCCGGTGAAGTCGGCGCCGCCCGTGAACGCCAGCGGCATGCCGAGCTCGATCAAGGCGTCCTTCAGCGCCAGCGAGCTCGGCATCTCGAGCTTGAACTTGGGGATGGTGAGCTCGACCATCGTCGGCGCCAGGGCGCCGAGCAGCTTCGCGAGGCCGTCGGCGTCGAGGGTCTGCTCGAGCGCGTCGAGGCCGTCGCGCTGCTTGGGGAGCACGAGGTCCAGCGCGAGGTGCTCGCCCTGGTACGGCAGCTCGACGATCTGCAGCGCGTCGGTGCTGGCGTACGCGAGCTGCGTCACCTGGCGCATCCGCTTCACGGTCTTGGCCGTGCGACCGTCGACGAAGAACTCGCCGGGGTAGGTCGCGTCGGGGTCGAACGGGTGCAGCCAGTCGCCCTTGAAGTAGACGGCGTTGGTGAGCACGAGCCGCGTGTCCGAGTCGAGGCTCCCCGCCGGGAGGAGATCGACGATGCGATCCTTGGTCTCGCGCTCCACCCAGCCGTTGATGCGGGCCCGCGCGGCCTCGAAGCCGCGGATGAAGTCCACCGGCTCGAGGGGCGCGGCGAAGCGGTCCTTCATCAGGGCCAGGAACTCGGGCTCGAAGCTCGCGGTCTGCTCGCCGAACAGGCGATCGACCACCGAGAGCTGGTACGCGCCGTGGCTCGGATCGTTCCACTGCGCGAGCTGCTCGCCCATCGAGGCGGCCATCGCCGGGACGTCGGTCATGTGCAGCACCTTGCCCATCTGCGCCGCGGTCTCGCCCCGCGCGCCGGCCCAGGTCATGCCCAGGGCGAGCGAGACGCTCGCCGGCGCGATCGCGAGGTTGCCCGGGCGACGCGTGGCCCGCCACAGCTCGAAGCCGAAGGCGTTGTTCGCGGAGGCGAAGTCGCGGGCCGCCGCGACATCCGCGACATGGGGGGAGTGATCGGTCTGCGGGCCGTCGCCGGCGTCGTGGTCGTGCGGGCGGGTGTCGCGGGTGGTCGTCGCGCAGGCGGTCAAGGCAAGCAAGGCGGAGCAGAAGGAGCGTCGGTTCATGCCGCGCTCGAACGCACTGCGATGGGCTTCGGCTTACACGGGAGTCGCGGCTGGACGAGCTCGGACCGGTGCGACTGCGTCGATCGACTGGCGTCGTTCGGGGCGGGTCATCGGCGGCTGCACACCGGGATGCACGTGCCGATCTCCACGCCGAAGCGCTCGCTGTCGCGACCGGTGCCGACGCTGCAGCGGCCCTCGCACTCGGCGTCGTTCTCGCACGCGGCACCCGCGGTGCGTTGCTCGGCGCAGTGACCGTCGGTGCTCCCGGCTGCGCGCGCGCAGTAGAAGCCCGGCCCGCAGTCCCGCGGATCGAGGCCGCATGCTGCTCCCGCATGTCCGAGCGACGAAGAGGCGCAGTGTCCACCGATGCACGACATGCCGTCGATGCATGCTTCACGACGGGCGCAGGGCTCGGAGGCCCCGACCCTCGCACGGCAGCGCGTCCCATCGCAAACCGCGGACGCGACGCAGGGCCGATGCAAGCCGAACACCGCTGGCGAGTCGAAGCCGTCGCACGCGCTCCCGACGTCCGCCGCCGCGGCGCAGGCACCGTCCGCGTCCGGCCCCTCGCCGTGACAGTGCAAGCCCGAGAGGCACTCGACATCGCTGCGGCATGCGGCGCCCAGGGGCTGCGCGCCGATCAGCAACCCGAGGCAGGCCGGTTCGTCGGACAGCGCACCCGCGTGGTTCGGGTTCCGCCGAACCGCGTCGCCCAGCGCCTTCGTGCAGGCGGCGAGGCCCGGGGCCGCCAGCGAGACGCGCCCGGCAGGAGTCGTCGTCATTCGTCGGCAATCATCGGAGCTGTTGGACCACGAGCGGACCTGTTCGCGCAGCAGCGCGGTGCTCCGCTCGGCGTCGGTGCACCGCTCGGCGAGCGCGGACATCCTGGCTTCGAACGCGCCGCGACACAGATCGAGCGGTGCGGGGGCGTTGCTGGCCACCGCCGCGGCGGATCGATCGTCCGCCGCGGGGCCGGGCTCGACGAACGGTTCCGGATCTGCGGGCTGGGGCCTGCACGCGGCCATGGTCAAGAGTCCGATGCGGAGGATTCGACGGAGCATGGGTCGTCTCGCGCGTCGCTTCAGCGGCCGGTCGCCTTGCGCGGCAACTGCAGCGCCTTGGCGATCGCCTGTGCCCGTTCGACGTGGACGCGCATGCCGGGCTGCGCCGCGGCGGTCTCGCCGACGCGCCGCGGCACCGACGAGCCGAGGATCGCGAGCGCCTCGAGGGCCATTCCCCGGATCTTCGCCGGCTGCGTCGCGTCGCGGGCCAGGGGCTCGAACGCCGCCTCGCAGCCGCCGGGGATCGTGGTGAGCACGAGGAAGCCGTCGTCGATGCCGCGATCGGTGGCGGCTGGGCTCGCGGCGATCACCGCGTCGCAGGTGCCCGCGGGCGCGCGCCGTGACACGGCGTGCATGGCCGGCTCGCGGACGTCGCGCTCGGCGTCGACGAGCGCCACCGTCCAGCGCGGATCGTCCGGCGCGCGGCGGCGCAGCGCGTCGACCAGTCGCGGTCGCACGTCGTCGAAGATCCCCGAGCGCGACCCGTTCGCGAAGGCGACGTCGAGGGCGAGCCGGGCCGCAGCGTCGTCGACGGCCGACGGCAGGCCGACCTGCAGCGCGCGCAGGGCCGCGAGGTCGGCGACCCCGCTGCGATCGTGGTCGTCGAGGATCATGGTCCGCACGATCGCCAGCGAGTCGGCGTCACCAAGGCCCGCCTGCGCGGCGTGGTGCAGCGCGACGAAGTGCGTGCCGAAGTTGGTGTGGCCGGGCTCGGCGACGTGCGGGTGCCGTGCGTGCTCGCGCAGGCCCTGGAGCAGCCGCGCCCGCGCGCGCGCGACCCCCTTCGTCTCGCCGGCGGTCTCGCGCCGCGACAGCTCGGCGATGAGCGCGAAGATGCGGTCGTACGCGACCAGCGACATGCCGGCGTCGAAGCCGAGGTCGTCGCGGCCGAGGTGGCGGACCAGGATGTCGACGTCGGCCGGATCGCCGCCGAACGTCGACAGCAACGCCCCGTCGCAGGTCGCGACCATCGTCCCCGAGTAGCTGCCGGCGAAGGCCTTGCGCACGCGGTCGACGAGCGGTTGCTCGCCGAGGGCGAGCCGCGCGGCCATGAAGCGACAGCGCGCGTGCGAGTCGACCAGCGGCACCCCGGCCGCACCGCGTGGCGTGGCGTCGTCGTTGCCCGTGAGGCGCCGCAGCTCGGGCAGCGCCGCGCGGTCCTTCGCGAGGAGGATCGGCGCCAGCGCGACCAGCTGCGAGCTGCCGCCCGGCATGCTCATGCGCAGGTCGGCGAGCTCGAGCCGTCCGAGGAAGTCGATCGCGTACGTCGACGCGCGCGCCGGCGACAGCTTCGTCAGCGCCGCCAGCGTGTCCTCCCACAGCGTGCCGTGGCCCTCGGTCTCGAACTCGCGGACCCGCGCGGCGATCGCCTCGACGCTCTCGCGATCGTCGAGCTCGGCGAGCGCGTACGCGGCCTCGGCCCACAACGCGTGGACCTCCATCTCGGTGTGCGTGTCCTTCGCGCCCGCGGGCATCGACAGCGCGAGCATCGAGCGCAGCGGGCCGATCGCGGCGTCGATGCGGAAGTACGCGGCGAGGACCGCCGCGTCGCGGGCCGGATCGACCACGCGATCGTTGTTGCGATCGGGGACGATCGGCCCGAGCCGCAGCGCCGCGAGGAGCTCGGGCTCGGTGACCCGGGGGCCGAGGCAGCGCGCGTCCCGATCGCCGTCGCACACCAAGTAGCGCTCGACCAGGATCGAGCGGCCGTAGCTCGCGCTCCAGTGCGCGGCGGCGGGCGAGGGGACCGACAGGGTCGCGGCCGCGGTCGTGACCCCGAGGACGGCGCGGTGGAGGGCACGGCTGAGGCGTCGCAAGGCGATCAACGACGTCCCGCGCCGCGCCGAGCTTCACACCTCGACGAGGCGCGTGCGCACGCTGGTGTCGAGTGCGGCGATGGCCGCACACAGCTGCGCGGCCGCCGGCTCGTCGCTGCGCAGCGGCATGTCGACCAGCAGCAGGCCCACGTCGTCGAGGGTCCCCAGGGCCTGCCCGGCGATGTTGACGTTGCTCTGGGCGATGACGGCGTTGATCCGCGAGAGCACGCCCGGCACGTTGCGGTGGATGTTGAGCAGCCGGCACGCCGCCTGCCCGCGCAGGCTCGGCGGGGGCGGCATGTCGAGCTGCGGCAGGTTCACGCAGCCCAGGGTGCGGCCCCCCTCCAGGTAGCGGCTGACGGCCACCGCGACCTCGAGGCCGATGTTGGCCTGCGCCTCCTGGGTCGAACCGCCGATGTGCGGCGTGAGGATGACGTTGTCCTGGCCCTGGAGCGCGCAGACGAACGGGTCGCTCTCGGAGGCCGGCTCCTCGGGGTAGACGTCGAGGGCAGCGCCGGCCACGTGGCCCCCGGCGATCGCGTCGCGCAGGGCGTCGAGGACGACGACGCGACCGCGGCTCGCGTTGACCAGGTGCGCCCCCGGTCGCATCGCGCCGAGCTCGCGCGCGCCGATCATGTCGCGGGTGAAGTCGGTGTCGGGGACGTGCAGGCTGACGAAGTCGCTCTTGGCCAGCAGCTCGTCGAGCGAGGCGCAGGCCCGCGCGTTGCCGAGCGGCAGCTTGGTGACCACGTCGTAGTAGAGGACCTGCATGCCGAAGGCCTCGGCGAGGACGCTGAGCTGGCTGCCGATGTGGCCGTAGCCGATGATGCCGAGGGTCTTGCCGCGGATCTCGTGGGAGCCCTGGGCGTTCTTCGCCCACTTGCCGCCGTGGGCGGCGCGGCTGCGGGCGAAGACCTGCCGCGACAGCATGACGAGCTCGGCCATGACCAGCTCGGCGACGCTGCGCGTGCTCGAGAACGGGGCGTTGAACACCGCGACGCCGGCGGCGCGCGCCGCCGCGAGATCGATCTGATCGGTGCCGATGCAGAATGCGCCGATCGCCTGCAGACGATCGACCGCGTCGATGACCGCCTTGGTGACGCGGGTCTTGCTGCGGATGCCGACGACCAGCGGCAGATCGCCGGGCGCGGCCCGCAGCGCCGCGATGAGCTCGGCCTCGTCGAGGCCCTTGTCGATGCGGGTCGACGAGACGTCGTGGCGCGCGAACTCGTCGTCGGCGCTGGGGTGGACCTTCTCGAGCAGCAGGGCGTGGGCGCGTGGCACGGGCCGGACTATGGCGCAGGGGCGCCCGCGGTTCAACGCGCCCGCGGGCTCAGGCGGGGCCGCAGCCGCCCTGCGACGCGTCGAGCTTGCACAGCCAGAAGTTGGCGTAGTTCGAGCTGATGCTCGGCCAGTTGCCGACCAGGGCCACGCCGCCGTCGGCGGTCGCGATGACGTCGGTGGCGGCCTCGCGCGGCGCGGCGAAGATCCGCTCGGCGCGCAACGTCAGCGCCCCGTCGAAGCGGGCCAGCCACGCCGGGCCGAGGAGATCGCGGGTCGAGGTGCCGACGCCGACGATGTCGCCTTCGGCCGTCCGGGCGAGGCCGCGGATGCTCTTGGCGCCGACGAGGCGCTGCTCGCCGAGCACGTCGCCGGTGGGGCCGAGCGCGGCGATCCACGCCGCGCCATCGGAGTCGCCGGCGACGACGAGCCCGCCGTCGGGGCGCACGAGCATCGACCACACGCCGTCGTGGGCGGCCGTGCCGTACGTCCGATCCCACCGCGCGGTGCCGTCGTCGTCGAAGCGCACGACCCACGCGTCGTCCTTGCCCGCGCCCTTCGACGCGGTGTAGCCGGCCGCGATCACGCCGCCGTCGACGACGCCGACCGCGAGCGCGACGTCCTTCGCGGGGCCGCCGAGCGTCCGGTGCAGCCGCACGGCGCCGGTGCGATCGAGCCACCAGATCGCGAGGTCCTCGGCGTGGGCCCCGACCACCACGAAGCCGTCGCCGTGCGCCGCGATCGCGGTGGCGTCGTCGTCGCCCGCGCCGCCGAAGGTGTGCTCCCACTGCACCTTCGCCGCGGCGTCGAGCCGCACGATCCACGCCTCGCGATCGCCCTCGGGCACGCCGAAGCCGACCGCGAGGAGGCCACCGTCGGCGGTCGCGATCGCGTCGG
This sequence comes from Deltaproteobacteria bacterium Ga0077550, assembly GCA_001464385.1. Lineage (GTDB taxonomy): Bacteria > Myxococcota_A > Polyangia > Nannocystales > Nannocystaceae > Xiheibacterium > Xiheibacterium aquaticum. The sequence continues at coordinate 37,982 of LNFB01000144.1, forward strand.
CGAAGCTCTCGTCGGTGCCGGTCTTGCCCAGCCGTGCGGTGCGGCCCGCGACGCCGTTGGGATCGAACGGGGTGACGCACGCGTCCCACTCGCTCTGGCGTCCGGCCTCGACGGGCTCGCAGCGGCCGACGACCGAGAAGCCGCCGTCGGTGCGCGCGACGACGGCGGTGGCGCGATCGTTCCAGAGGCCGCCGGCGTGGGTCTCGAACTGCGCGAGGGTGACGACACTCGGCGTGGGCGTGGGCGTGGGCGTCGGTGTCGGCGTCGGCGTGGGCGCGGGCTCCGGCGCCGCGATCGGGCCGGGCCGCGCCTCGATCGCGGGCGCCCCATCGCACGCGGCCGCCGACACCACGATCCACGCCGCCGACACCACCATCCACTGCAGGTCCGATCCGCCGCGCACGGCGACGATGCTACGCGAGTTCCGCCGCCGCCTGATAGGCTCCGCGCGTCCCATGCTGGATCCGACCCCCGTGCGCGACGCCGCCGGTCGACCCGTGCGCCACACGGATCGACTCGGGCACGTGGCGTGGTCGCTGACATGGTCCGGCGACGCGCTGGTCGACGCGACCGTGCAGCTACCCGACGGCGCGGCGATCGCCCTGCGTCCCCGCGCCGACCTGCACGCGTTGCTCGGCCCCTGCGACGCGATCCATCGCGTCGTCGACGGGGTGCCCGGGCCCCTCGTGGCCCGCGTCGCCGCGGTGGCGTGGGCGCGGCCGACCTGCATCCCCGCGGTCGACGTGCCCGGCGCGCTGCCGGCCGGCGCGGGCTCGGCGATCCTGAACCTGCTCGCGACGCTCGCGGCCGACGCCGGCGTGCCGTCGCTGCGCTATCGCGGGCCGTACCCCACCGCGGCGCTGTTCGAGTCCCTGCGCGCGAGCTTTCGCGTCGACGACGACGCGTGCGAGCGCTTTGTCGAGGATCCCGAGGGCCGCTTCGGCGCGGAGGATCTGTCGCCGCCGGTCGACTTCGTGCCGGCACCCTTCGCGTGGTCGTGGACGGCGCCACGCGTCTGCGCGCAGCACCGCGATGGTCTCGCGCGCCTGTGGATCGACGGCCGCGCGTACGACCGCGACGGCGAGCACCACGTGCTCGTGCCCGACGGCGACGATCGATGCGCCGTCGTGCGCTTCGCCGGCGCGACCTGGTGCGAGGTGCTGCGCGTCGACGCCGACGGCGTGCCCCGCGTCCCGATCGCCGCGCCGCCCGCGGTGCCCACCGAGCTCGTCGGCGTCGCGCTGCCCCGCGCGATGGTCGAGGTTGTCGCCGAGGGCCTCGCGCGCGAGTCGGCCCCCGCGCTCGGCCCGGCGATCCACCGCGTGCTCGCGGCGGGGATCACCTTGGCCGACACCGGGCTCGCGGCCTCGCGCGGCGATCCGACGGGCATCGCCGTGCACGCGGGCCTCGTCGAGCGCGCCCTGGGGTTGTCGCCGGCCGCATCGCTGCGGGCGGTGCTCGACGCGGTGCGGGGTCCGGTGGTGCGGGCCGCCGTGGCCGAGCTCGCGCGGCACGCCGCTGGGGCCTGACCTCCGGCTCCGCGATTTCATCAACGATTCCCGACCCGGCGTCGCCGTGTCACGCTCGACGGCGGGAATCGTGGCCCCCGTGTCGCGCCGTACGTAATCGGCGGCCGGCTCACGCGACTCTAACGGTGGGCGCCGACGCGCCCCTCCAGCGCCCATGCCCCGCGTGACCACGCAGCCGCAGCTCCCGTCCGCGCCCCGTCCGGCCGGCGACGAGGTCGCCGCGCTGGTCGAGCAGGCGCGGGCCGGTCGCACCGACGCGTGGGCCCGGCTGTACCAGCTGTTCTTCGCGCCGATCTTCCGCCACATCCGCTACCTCGCGGGCGACCACGCCGCGGTCGAGGATCTCGTGCAGGAGGCCTTCGCCCGCGCGTTGGTCTCGCTCGGCACCTTCGACGGCCGCTCGTCGTTCTCGACGTGGTTGCACGGCATCGCGCTGAACGTGGTGCGCAACCACTGGCGCGCCTCGGCGAGCACCCAGACCGCGCACCACCGCCTCGAGGCGATGCACACGGTGCGCGACGCTGCGTCCCACGGCGACGTCGATCGCACGCACCTCGCGAAGGAGCGCGCGAAGGTCGTCTACGCCGTCCTCGCCGGCATGCCCGAGCACCTGCGCGAGGCGTTCGTACTGCGCGACCTCGAGGGGCTGCCGCCGCACGAGGCCGCCGCACAGCTCGGCATCTCGCCGGGCAACCTCGCGGTCCGGGCGACCCGCGCCCGTCAGCGACTGCGCGCCGAGCTCGAGGCGATGGGCTGGTTGTCGCCGTTGGAGGACGCGTCGTGATCACCGACGTCGACGAGCTCGCGGTGGCCGAGGGCCGACCGGATCCCGCGCTCGACGCCTGGCTCGACGACGTGAGCGCCGCCGTCGAGCACGACGTGCACCGCGCCCACGTGCCGTGGGACTTCGCCGCGATGCTGGCCCGCGCCCACGCGCTCGATCCGGCGATCGTGTCGGCGCAGGCGGTCGCGGAGGCCGAGCAGTCCGAGCCCGTCGTGTCGCTGGCGCACCGCCGCGCCGCCGCGGCGCAGGGGGCGACCCACGACGACCCCGCGTTCGCGCGCCTGATCGACGACGTGCGCGCGGCGACCGAGCACGACGCGGCGCTGCGGATGAACGGCGTGACGCCGCTGCGCGCACACGATCGCGGGGCGAGTCCGATGGGCAGGCTCGTCGTCGCGGCGGTGGCCCTCGCCGCGGCCGTCGTGCTCGGCCTCGGCGTCGTCGAAGGCGTGCACGTGCTGCGCGGCGACGATGGGGCGCCGGCCGACGCCGCGCTGCACCAGGGCAGCGCCCGCGACGCGTCGCCCGAGCGCGCGGAGATCGACGACGCGCCGCGTGTGCGGCCGCCCGCCGTCGCGCCGCGGGAGCCCGTGCCCCCGGAGCCCGCGCCGCTGGATCCCACGCCGCGCGAGGTCGTCGCGGCGGAGGCGGTCGCACCCTCGCCCGCCGTGCGCCCGACCAAGGCGCGCGCGCCGAAGGTCGTGCCGCCGGTCGAGCGCGCGCCGAGCCTCGCCGAGCGGCTCGCGGTCCTCGATGGTGAGGCCCACGCGGCGTGGAAGGCCAACGACCTCACCACCGCAGAGGCGAAGTTCGAGGCGCTGATCGAGCTCGCCGGCACCTCGCGCCTCGCCGATCTCGCGTACGGTGATCTCTTCACGCTCGCGCGACGCCGCGGCGACGCGGGCCGCGAGGTCGCGCTGTGGAAGACGTACCTGCGAGTGTTCCCCGAGGGGCGCTTCGCCGACGACGCGCGGGCGGGTCTGTGCCGCCGCGACGCCAGCGATCGCCCCGCGTGCTGGCGTGCGTACCTCGAGGCGTTCCCCGAGGGCTCGTACCGCGCCCAGGCCGAGCGCGAGGCCGGGGGCGCGCCGTAGTGCGTCGCCTCGGCGGATGCGCGCTCGTGCTGGTCGGGTGCGGGCTCGGCTCGGTCGGGTGCACGGCGGACTTCCTGCTGGGCGACGGCACCGGTGACACGACCGTGGCCGCCGACAGCGGCGGGTCGACGACGGGCCCGGGCGGGCTCGCCTCGAGCGGCGCCGAGGATCCGTCGGCCGATCCCTCGAGCGCGACGGGTGGCTCGAGCTCGGCCGCGGGCACCGACGAGGTCACCGGCACGCCGGAGCCGACGACCGAGTCCGCGACGACCGCCGAGTCCGCGACGACGACCGAGTCCGCGACGACGGAGTCCGCGACGACGACCGAGACCACGACGACGGAGACCGGCGGCGGCGGTGTGCTCGACTGCCCCGATCTCGCGAACCAGCGCGCGTGCGAGCACGAGGCGCCGTGCGACTGGTACGGCGAGGTCTGCTTCGCCGATCGCTGCCACCCCGACGCCGAGGCCGCGTGCAACGAGCTCGGCTACGACGGCTGCATCGTCGCGCCGTTGTGCACGTGGTTCGGCGAACCCGAGGCCGGCGAGTGCGGCATCACGCCGTGCCCCGAGCTGGGCTTCGAGCCGTGCTCGGTCGCGCCGGGCTGCGCGTGGCTGGGCGACATGGAGCTGGGCGAGTGCGTGGTGCCCGAGTGCCCTGCCTGTGGCGAGCTCGAGGAGGCCGGCTGCCTCGAGCTGCCCGAGGACTGCACCTGGCTCGACGTCGCCGCGGTCTGCGTGCCCGACTGATCGTCGCCGGCGAAGCTGGCGTGACGGACGGGCCTGCGGTTAGATCGAGGCCGTCGCGCCCGCGTGATCGACCTCCCCCTCAGCCTCCTGCTGGCGCTCGTCGCCCCGACGCCGACCTCGACGACGCCCGCGCCTGCGGACGAGCGAGATGGCGCGACCTCGATCGATGCGCTGGTGATCGACGCGACGGTCGCAGAGCTCGTCGCGCTCGAGGCCGCGGTGCGCCTGCGCATCGGCGAGTGCCCGGTCACGCGATCGGATCGCGCGCGCAAGCCCCGTCCGGGCGAGCTGTTCGCGTACCTCGAGGTCGAGCCCGGCGCGGGCGATCGCGCGACGCTGCGGCTCACCCTCGGCGACGCGCGGGCGTGGGTCCGCATGATCGACGCGCCGCCGGCCGATCGCACCCGCGAGATCGCGACCACCGTCGGCAACCTGATGGCCGGGATCGAGATCGACGCGATCGCCCCCGACCTGCGCGATGTCCCGCTGCCGGTGCCGCTGCGCCCCGCGGTCGTGCCGGTCGCAGCGCCGGAGGTCGTCCCTGCGAAGGCTCGCCCGCGCGCGTCATGGGCTCTCGGCGTCGACGCCACGGCGGTGCTCGAGCTCGGTCCGCCGGCGCCGACGGGGTTCGGTGCCGGCGGCGTCGCGCTGCGCGGCGGTGCGCGCCTGCCCGGCGGTGCGCTGCTCGAGGCGGGGATCCGCGGGGCCTGGTACGCGCGCGGCCCGTACACGCTGACGCGACTGCGCCTCGAGCTCGCGGCCGGCTACGCCCTGCATCGCGGTCGTTTCGCGCTGCACACCACCGCCGGCGCCACCGCCGAGCCGTGGTTCGTGACCTCGTCGGGCGGCCTCTCGCCCGGCGATCGCCGTCCGACGAGCGCGTTGCTCGGCGGGGTCGTGCGCTTGTCGCCGCAGTGGCAGCTGGGCCGCGGCGAGCGGCGCGTGCATGTGGGGCCGTTCGTCGAGGTCGCCGGCAGCGCGGTGCCCGGGGCGAACGGGGGGGTCGCGCGGCTGCGCCAGGGCACGGGCGCCGACGCGATCGATGTGTATCGCGCCGGTGGGCTCGAGCTCGCCGCGGGCGTGGCGTTCGGGCTGTGGAGCCCGGCGCGCCGACGCTGAGGTCGCGTCGATCCGCAACTCAGTTGAAGAGCTTCTTCACCCAGCTCTTCTTCGCCGGCTCGGGGGCGGGCGACTCGCTGGGTTGCGCGACACCGACGATGTTGCCGTCGCTGACCAGGAACACCGTGGGCGAGAGCTGTCGGCCTGCCTCGTTCTTCTGGTAGACGCCGCTCGCGATCGCGACGAACGCCGCGATGGTCTCGGGCTTCGCGACCGCGTTGGTGAGGAACAGCCGGCCCTTCTCGGGGACCGCGGCCGCGAGCAGCTCGCCGATGCTGGCGTGCATCGCCCGCATGAACGCGGGGTCGAGGATCTTCTCGGCGGCGAAGTAGCTGCCGTGCGCGACCCAGAACGTCAGCGCGTCGAGCTCGACGCGCTCGACCTCGACGTCGATCGCCGCGAGGTTGGCGATCGCCTCGGCGCGCATCGCCGTCAGGTCACGCGGGTCGTCGCCGCGCTTGAACATCGCGAACGTGTTGGGATGATCGTTGCCGTAGACGACCAGCGGCACGTCGGCGCCGGACTTCGCGAGATCCGCCAAGGGCTCGCACACCATCTCGGCTGCGGCGGGCCAGCCGGCGGGCTTGAGGCTGAACAGCAGCGGGCCCGCGTCGGTGTCGCGATCCTCGAGGGCGCGCAGGAGCTGGCGCGGGCTCTCGGCGTCGCCGTGGGCGAGGAACTTCACCGCCTTGCCGACGGCGTTGATGCGGAGATCTCCGCCCGCGGCGCGGAACAGGAACGGCAGATCGGCGTGGCCCGCGGTGTCGTCGACCCACGTGCCCCCGACCTGCGCGCGGATCACCTCGCCGGTCACGGCGGCGAGCTCGGCGACCGCGGTCCAGTAGCCGATCTCGTCCTCGTCCTCGGTCGGCGCGCCCTGGCTCAGGCGCTCGATCTCCCGCAGGCCGTCCTCGGTCGCGGGCTGCCTCTCGCGGGCGAGCACGCGGCGGCCGAGCGCCGCGAAGGCCTCGTCGGCGAGGGCCGCGGGCGCCTCGCGGGGCTGCGCCGAGAGATCGACCACCGCGCGATCGACCTCGGCCTCGGCGCCGGTCGACGCGACGACGCGCGCGATCGCGGGGTGCAGGCCGCCGAGCGCGACGTAGCGGACCACGCTGCCGGTGCCGTGCTGCGAGCGCTGCGGCCCGAGGATCCGCGCGAGCGCGAACAGCATCGACAGCTCGGGCTCGGCGTCGATCTCGTCCGGCGATCGGTGGTCGGTCTGCAGCAGGAGCCGCGTGCCGTCGGGCGCCTCCGAGACGATGTCGATCTTGCGCAGCGAGCTGTACACGCGACCATCATACGGGGCCTCCCGCGAGGCTCGCCGGCCCATCGGACGGCGCGCGCGGTACCGTCGAGACGCGGCCTCGGCGCGCGTGTCTTGGCGCACGCCGAGCGGGGCCCCGTGGTCCACCGCGCCGCGGCCGGTCGGGGGCGCCCCCCGTGGCATTTTCTGACCAGTTTGCTATGCGATAGCACTTATGTCCGAAGAGGGCGCCGTCTCGCGCAACAAGCCCGATCTGTCTGCGCTGCCCGACCTCGGGCAGCAAATCGTGCACGACGAACTCTCGCTGCTCCGCGGCGTGCATGCTCGTCTGGACCGCGATGCGAAGAACGACCCCGACAAGATCGAGGATCTCGACGCGCAGCTCATCGAGCTGCGCGACGCGATCGCCGAGGCGAAGGAGGAGGACGTCCCCTCGCTCATCGATCAGATGCACCAGGTCGCGGCGCTGAGCCGCAAGCGCGGCTCGGGCCGCAGCATCCCGGTCGATCCGAACAACCCGTACTTCGGTCACCTGCGCCTGCGCGAGGGCCGGACGGGCGGCGTCCGTGACGTGCTCATCGGTCGGCACACGCTGCTCGACGAGGGCGACGGCGTGACGATCGTCGACTGGCGCAACGCGCCGGTCAGCCGCCTCTACTACCGCTACGAAGAGGACGACGACTACGAAGAGGAGTTCGACGAGCGCACCCTCGAGGGCAAGGTCCTCGTGCGCCGCTCGCTGGCGGTGCAGGACGGCATCCTGCGCCGCGTCGCCTCGCCGCAGGGCACGTACGCGCTCGACGGCCGGCAGCGCTTCCAGGAGACCGTCGGCAGCGCCAAGCCGACGCTGCAGGGCGGCTCGGGCCAGGCGGCGCGGGCCACCTCCACGCAACCGGCCGGCCAGCTCGGCGTGCACTCCGACGAGTCGCAGCTGCGCGCGGACAAGCACCTGCAGGAGATCACGGCGCTCATCGACAAGCAGCAGTTCGACCTCATCACGCGGTCGGACTCCGGGATCGTGCTGATCCAGGGCGGCGCCGGCTCGGGCAAGACGACGGTCGCGCTGCACCGCGTGGCGTACCTGGCGTTCCAGGACGCCAAGCGCTTCATGCCGTCGTCGATGCTGATCATCGTCTTCAACGAGGGCCTGGTCGAGTACATCCGCCACGTCCTGCCGTCGCTCGGGGTCGAGGGCGTCAACGTGACGACCTATCGCCGGTGGTCGGCGCAGGCGCTCGGCAAGATGAAGCTCCGCGTCGAGCAGCGCTACACCGGCGCGACGCCGGACGTGGTGCAGCGGTTCAAGAAGCACGCGCTGGTGCTCAAGATGATCGACGCGCTGGTGGTCGAGCAGCTCGAGGACATCCGCGAGTCGCTGGTCGAGCGCATCGGCGAGGATCCGGCCGGCGCCGAGGTGTTGAAGGCGTGGGACGCGACCGCCAGCATGCCGCCGGTGGTGCGGGCCGAGCGGCTCATCAAGTGGCTCGGCGAGGGCCGCGGCGCCGAGCTGCCGCCCAAGGTGAAGGCCGCGGCGACCACGGTGGCCCGCAGCGCGCGCGAGCAGATGCGGGACTTCGTCGGCGACTGGCTCGAGCTCAACACCACGGCGGCGCGCATCCGCGACGGCATCCGCGAGCACGCCCCGAACGACTTCACCGACGCCGACATCGGCACCATCACGCGGTGGTGCGCGCGCAAGGCGGACCTCGAGGTCGAGACGCCCGAGCAGCTCGCGCCCGAGGGCGCCGGCCTCGACGCCGAGGACGACGCGATCCTCCTGCGCCTGATGCAGGTCAAGTACGGCGGCATCTTCGTCAACAACAAGCGCATCGAGTACGAGCACATCGTCATCGACGAGGCCCAGGATCTGTGCCCGCTCGAGGTCCGCGTGCTGCTGGACACCGCGAGCAAGGGCAAGAGCGTGACCATCGCGGGCGACCGCGCGCAGAAGATGGTCTTCGACAACGGCTTCGTCGACTGGCCGCAGCTGCTCGGCGACGCGGGCCTGCCCCACGTCGAGATCCAGCCGCTCAAGGTCACGTACCGCTCGACGCGGCAGATCATGCAGTTCTCGCGGCACGTGCTCGGCCCGCTCGCCGACGAGGACCAGGTCGTTGCGCGCGACGGCGCCGAGGTCTCGTACTTCGAGTTCACGGATACCGGCGAGGCGGTCGCGTTCCTCGGCGAGGCGCTGCGCGGCCTGATGCAGCGCGAGCCCAACGCCAGCGTCGCGCTGATCTCCCGCTATCCGCAGCAGGCCGACATCTACTACGAGGCCCTGCGCATCGCCGAGGTCCCGCGGTTGCGTCGGGTACGACGCGAGGATTTCAGTTTCACCGCGGGGATCGACATCACCGACGTTCGCCAGGTGAAGGGCCTCGAGTTCGACTACGTGGTGCTGCTCGAGCCCACGCGGCAGAACTACCCGGATCATGTGCAGTCGCGGCACCTGTTGCACATCGGCGCGACGCGGGCGGCGTATCAGTTGTGGTTGCTCGGGGTCGGGCAGCGCAGCGCGTTGCTGCCGGAGGATATGATCGGGGAGCTGCCGTAGGGGGGCGACGGCGGGCGGCCACGGGGGTGATGAGATCGGGTAGCGTCGGGGGGATGACGACCCGCTGCCTCCTCGTCCTGTTGTGTTTGTCCGCGTGCGAGAAGCCGGCTGCGACGCCGCAGACGCCCGAGACGCCGGCGGCGGACTCGGGGGCGGCTCCGTCGGCGGGGGAGCCACCGGGCGCGGAGCCGGGGGCGGACTCGGGCGCGGCGCCGGCGGAGCCGGGCGCGGGCGAGGGTGGCGCGAAGTGTGGCGACGAGACGTGCACCGAGGGGCGCGAGTGCGTGAGCTACTACGGGATCGCGGGCGCGAGCGGACCGCAGTTCCATAGCTGCGAGTGGAAGTGTGATCGGAAGCAGGCGTGCCCGGCGGGGACGACGTGCACGACGATCGCGGACGGGCCCGGCGCGGTCTGCCGGTAGAGGGGGTGATGCGGGGCCTCCGGTTTCTGTGATCCGAAAACGCCCCGGGACCGCCCTGCTCCACATCTAACGCCCGCGGGGCAACGGCCCCGCTGTCCGATCGCTCGTGGACGACGCTCCGTCGCCCCGCGGCGGGCGCATGGGCGCGGAGGGATGGCAACGATGCGGGGTCTCAGGATCGGTTGGGCACGGGGATTCGCGGGTGCAGTGGTGCTCGCGACCGCGACGGCGTGCGCGGTGGAGGTCGGGGTTGCGAGCTCATCCGATGGTTCGGGGACCTCGAGCACCAGCTCGACTGGCTCGGGAGAATCGACGGCTGCCCACGGCGCTGCGGTGGGTCGCGATTCGCAGGGAGATCACCCGAGACGGATCGGCGGCGCGCGTGCCCGCCACGCAGTCAACGGGCCGTCGGGCACCCCGCCGGAGCTCGCCGTCCCCGGCGCCGACCCACTCCACAGCAGCGGGACCACCGGATCGACGACTGAGGGGCCGCCCGCGGCCGAAAGCACCGGCTCCGGCGGCACAGATGCCACGGGCGGCACAGGAGGTGCCGACGGCGACGCCGGCGATGAGGCGGGCGTCTCCGCACCGGAGCTCGACCGCACCGTCACGACGTCGTTCTATGACACCGTTCGCTTCCTCTTCGAGGATACCCCGCCCATCCAACGAGATGCAGACGTTGGGGCGTTCGAGCGTACTCGCGTGTCGCTCGTGCACGGGGTCGTGCTCGGGCCGGAGGACGAACCGCTGCCCAACGCGCGTGTCGCCATCGCCGGACACCCCGAATATGGCTGGACGTCGAGCCGTAGCGACGGTCGCTACGACCTGGTCGTCAACGGCGGATCGCCCCTGGTGCTCGAGTTTTCGGCCCCGGAAGTGATGGTCGCCCACCGTCGTTGGACCCCGCGGTGGAACGAGTCCGCGGAGTTGGCGGCGGTGAAGCTGATCGGTGTCGACCCGGCCTCGACCTTGATCGACTTCTCCGACCCGATCCAGACGCACGTGGCCACCGAGGTCGCCGATGACGACGGCGTACGTCAGGCCGTGCTGATGTTCCGCCAAGGCACGGTCGCGACGATGGTGATGCCGGACGAGACCACGCAGGTGGCGTCCGAACTCCACGTCCGAGCGACCGAGTTCACCGTCGGGCAGCGCGGCCTGGCCTCGATGCCCGCGGATCTACCACCAGGGACGATGTATACGTACGCCATCGAGTTCTCGGCCGACGAAGTCGAGACCGCTGGGGCGCGAACGGTGCGGTTCGAGCCGCCCGCAATCCTCTATGTCGACAACTTTCTCGAGGTCCCTGTGGGCACAGTCGTGCCCGCGGGCTCCTACAGCCGACGGGATGCTGACTGGCACACCGAGCCGAACGGTCGCGTGATCGAGATCCTCGACGTCGTGGGCGGGGAGGCCGTGCTCGCGGTCGCGGCACAGGACGCCGACGATCCCCCAGTGCCCGCGATGCCGCAGGAGCTGAGCGCGCTCGGGATCACTCAGGCGGAACGGCAATCCCTCGCGGCAATGTACCCCATCGGGACGCAGCTCAATCGGACGCCCGTCCTGCACTTCACCGAGCCGCTGGACTGCAACTACCCGGGGCGGCCCCCGGACGATGCGATCGAGCCCGACGTCGATGATCCCGAGGAGAACCCCGATGGAGACTGCAACCAGCAGCGCGAGGGCTCGATCCTCGAGTGCGAAGATCAGGTGCTCGGCGAGCGCCTGCCCATCGCGGGCACCGGGTTCACCCTCAACTACCGCTCGTCACGGGTCCCGGGCGCGCCGTCTCGGCGCCTCCGTATCCCCATCACGAGTGCAAGCCCACCGTCGAGCATGCGACGAGCGCGGCTGGAGGTCACGGTCGCGGGCCGCACCTTCGAGCAGTCCTTCGAGGCGCCGGCCGCGAACCTCGCCCACGCGTTCACGTGGGACGGTCGCGATGCATACGGTCGGGTTGTCCAGGGCGGACAGCCGACGCGCGTCTGCCTGACCTACGACTATCCGGCGACGTATCAGGGGACCAATCGCGCTGTCGCCGAGGAGGTCTTCGGGGATTGGGCGCAAGACGGCGTGGCCGTCGCCGGACGCTCCTCGGCCGAGGTAGGGCTGTCGCGCTGCTTCAGCCGCGGCCCCTCGGCCGGCGCAGGTAGCGTCGGGGGCATCAATCATGCAAACATGATTCGACTCGGGGGGCTCGATGCGCGGACGAGCGCCGCCTCTCTCGGTGGATGGACGCTGAGCATTCATCATACGCTCGGCCTCGAGACGGGGACGTTGTACCTGGGCGACGGCGAGAAGCGAGACCTCGGCGATTCAAAACATCAAATCGCAATCCGGGTGGCGGGCAACGGGACGGCGACGGGCGCAGCAGTGGGGCCACTGGCGCTTGGTGCTGCGCTGGTGAGCCCAAGCGCCGTCGCGGTGGGCGCGGACGGCACGGTCTACGTCGGTTCGCCCGGTCGGGTCCGGCGCGTGACGCTGGACGGCGCCCTCGAGGCGGTGGCGGGGACGGGAACGACCGGGTTCTCGGGGGATGGTGGGCTGGCGACGGCCGCGCGGCTGTCGAACTCGATCACGGCGCTCGAGGTCGGTGACGACGGTTCGGTCTACATTGCCGACGCCGCGAACGGCCGGATCCGGAGGGTCACGGGCGACGGGATCATCCAGACGGTCGCGGGGTCTGGCGCCACGAGTTGCGCGGTGCAGACGCTGGACGCGGGGATGATCGAAGGAAAGGGTGACGGCCTCGAGGTTGCGATGCCCGGCGTCGTCGACATCGAGTTCTCCAGCGGGGCGCTCTGGATCGCGACGAGTTGCGGCTCGAACACGACTCGCGTGCGCTCGCTTTCCCAGGGGACGGTTACCCATATCGCCGGCGTCCCGTATCCGGCGTGGTACGCCTCGGAAATTCGCCCCCGGAAGTTCGTGGCCCATCCACCTCCGCCACCGCCTGCCGTTCCTCAACTCTACAAGATCTTCGGATGGGATGGGAGCATTCGAGGAGATAGTACGCCCTACGCTTCGTTTGAGTCTGAATGGGCGATCCTCAGTCGGATCGAGGGCATGACGCCGGGTGACAATGGAATGTACGTTGCCGAGGGGACGGGCGTCGGCGACATTCGCATTCTCCCGAGCGATGGCGGCATCCGCACATTCCGGACGCGGTACACCCTGGCTGGAGACCCCTTCGACGTTTGCAACACGACCGGCTGTGCGTGGCAGATCGAGTCGGACGGCATCACCGAGGTGCCAGTCGATATCGCGCGGCTTTCTGGCGGTGTCGCGTACATTGTGTCGAATGGCACCTCGCAGCGGATTCGGTGGGCCCCAAACGACCGCCTGGACGCGGTGGAGGACCTCGCCGGGGGCGGCACGGAGGAACTCAACGGCGAGCGGGTGATCACCGGCGCGCACCGGCTGCGGCTCCGACAGCCGGTGGCGATGGACGTGGGGCCCGACGGCGCCCTGTACGTTGCCGACCGGCTCGGAAACAAGGTCGTCAAACTCGCGAACGCAGGTCCCGGCTTCTACGAGGCGGTCACGATCCCGAGTGAGGACGGTCGCGAGCTCTACGCATTCGACGGAACGGGCCGGCATCTCACGACCCGTGACGCGGCGACACAGGCGCTGGTGTGGTCGTTCGAGTACGATGCCGGCGGGCGACTCTCCGCCGTCCGTGACGCTTACGGCGCCGCCACGACCATCGAACGCACGGGGGCCGGTGCTGCCACGGCGATTGTATCGCCAGACGGGGTGCGGACCGAGCTCGCCCTCGATCCCGAGGGGTACCTCGGCGGTCTGGAGCACCCCACGGGCGACGCGTACCTCTTCGAGTATCAGGGCGACGGGCTGCTGACGACGATGACGACCCCGCGTGGGCTCGTGCACTCGTTCGAGTACGACGAACGCGGTCTGCTCATCCGCGACGAGAATCCCGAGGCTGGATTCCAGGAACTCGAGCGGATTTCGACCTCGTCGGATGCAGTCTCGGTCGAGCACCGGAATGCCCTCGGGATTGCCACGGTCTACGACGCTCGCCAGGGCGAGCTCGGTGAGCGGACCCGGACCCAGCACCACCCCGACGGGACCACGGAAGTCCAGGCAGACCTGGCGGCCGGCCTGCACCGTACGACGTCGCCGGACGGCACCGTCGTCGAGATCCAGACCGAGGCCGATCCCTGGCTCGGCCCGCACGCTCCGTTCGCTGCGCGGACATCCATCACCACGCCCCAGGGGCGCTCCCGTGTCGACACGGAGACCCGTGCGTTCACCGAGCCCGAGGGGGTCGCCGGGGCACTTGCCACCGCTACCGCAACCACCACGGCCGCCGGGGATCCGACCCGAGCCTGGGTGACCACATTCGCCGCTGCGCACGGGGCAACGCCGCCGGTGGCCATGAGCCGCAGCCCGCAGCAGCGAGCGCTGCGATCCACGCTCGGGCTGCACGGACGCCTCGAACGCGTCGAGCAAGGGACGTGGAACGGCAACGCGTTCGTGCCGGGCCCGTTCCATGCGCTCGTGCTGGGCTACGACGCCCGCGGTCGACTCGACACCACCACGGTCGGCACGCGCGTGACGACCGTGGCGTACGGTGCGGATGGGTACATCTCGCAGGTCGTGGATGCGCAGGGCGTCGCCCATGCCGTCACCACGGATGCGCAGGGCCGTGCCACGCAGCTGCCGTTGCCCGGCGGGGGGTCGATCGAGCTCGGCTACGACGCCGACGGCAACGTCGAGTCGGTCACGCCCGCGGGGCGCCCGGTCCACGGACTGGTGAGCAATGGCGTCGACGCACTCGTGACGTACGCGCCGCCGGACCTGGGCGCGGGGACGGAAGCGACGTCCTTCGGATACGACTTGGACGGACGGCCGACGGACGCCGTGCTCCCCGACGGACGCACGGTGACGTTGGGCTACGATTCCGCCGGACGCCTCGCGTCGCGCACTGCGGACGATCGAGAGGTGGTGCTCGAGTACGCCGCCACGGGGGCGCTCGAGAGCATCGGTTCGTCCTGGGGCGGCTCGACCGCGTTCCTGTGGGACGGACCGTTGCTGATGGGCACCCTGCGGACCGGTCCGTGGGACGGCTCGCTGACGTGGACGTACGCGGCCGACCTCAGACTTGCCACGGAGACGGTCAACGGTGGGGCGACGGTCGCCTTCTCGCACGATCGGGACGACCTGCTGACCGGCGCCGGTGCGCTGACCCTGACCCGTCACAACGTCACGGGCGCCGTGGTGGGGACGGCGGTCGACGCCGTGACGAGCATGGTCACGTACACGGCGCACGGCGAGCCGTGGTCCCAGGTCTACTCCCACGGCGCAGCGCCGCTGTTCGCCGAGGTGCTGAGCTACGACGCCCTCGGGCGCATCGAGTCGCGGACCGAGACCATCGCCGGCGTAGCCCAGACCGAGGACTACAGCTACGACGCCGACGGCCGGCTGTGGACGGTCGAGCGCGATGGGGCGCTCGCATTCACGGCGGAGTACGACGACAACGGCAACCGCACGTCGCTGGTCGGGCCCGGGGTCTTCCGGCTCGCCAACCACGACGTGCAGGATCGTCTGATCTCCGAGGCGGGGTCGCTGTACACGTTCGGCGTCGCCGGCGATCTCCAGTCGCGTCTCGAGACCGGCACGGACGCGCTGACGTCGTACGCGTACGACGCGGTCGGGAACCTGCGATCGGTCGAGCTGCCGGACGGCCGGGTGATCGAGTACGAACACGACGGGGAGGATCGGCCGATCGGCCGTAGGATCGACGGCGTCGCGGACCGCGGGTGGTTGTGGGGCCAGGATGCGGGCCCTGCGGCGGAGCTGAACGCGGCGGGGGAGGTGGAGTCGCAGTTCGTCTACGCGACGTTCGGCCACGTGCCGGAGTACATGATCCGGGACGGGCAGCGGTGGCGGCTGGTGACGGACGTACGCGGGAGCGTGCGGCTGGTGGTGAACACGTCGACGGGTGCAATCGGGCAGTGGTTGGACTACGATCCGTGGGGTGTCGTCACCGAGGACAGCAATCCCGGGTTCCAGCCGTTCGGCTACGCCGGCGGCCTGTACGACCCGGACACGGGGCTGGTGCGGTTCGGAGCACGCGACTACGACGCGGCGACGGGGCGCTGGACGACGAAGGACCCGATCGGGTTCGGTGGTGGCGACGCGAATCTGTACGCGTACGTGGGGGGGGATCCGGTGAACCGGGTCGATCCGTCCGGGCTCGCTTGGTGGAATAGCTGGGACGATCTTGAGGCCTCGGCGAGCTGGGGCGTGGGTGCACTCAACGACTCGATACCGGGTCAGCTTCTCATCGGCTTGGGAGACGGCGCGTCGTTCGGCGTTACCGGCTACATTCGTCGAGAGTGGGATGATGTCTTCGGAGTCGGCGGCGCTGACGTGGTCAAGTGCACGCGCGCTCACGCAGTCGGCGAGTTTCTCGGCTCACTTGTCGGGTCGATCGCACTTCCAGGCGCCGGACTCAGAGTGCTCGCCCGGACAGGTCAGCGCTGGGCACCACTTCGGCAATGGCTAGACCGGGGTCAATACTGGAGGCTTTCGTCCAGGAGTAGGGATGGCGGCGATTTTGCGCCAATGCTTCGAATCGGGAGATCTCCTGGCAACCAGTTCTTCTGGTGGGGTCACATTAGGCTATGACCTTGAAGCTACATCACTATGGCGTAGCAGCCGCGAAACACTATCGCTTCTACGACACCGGGGTCGACCTCACTGCGGCGGGCTTCGAGGTGCTCCTCGGAGACTCTGATTGGGAGCCGAGCGTCCACTACGACATGGAGACCGCACTGGGCGGCATCGTCATGGTTCTCGCACACGAGATCGGCCAGACGTGGGCCGTCATGGTCGACCGCGTGCCGCCGGACGGGCGTCTCGATCCGCTGCACTTCCTCCACGACGAGGTGAGTGGCGCCGGGATCGCGTACCTGGCTGATGCGGACGACGTCCACAAGGCGATGACCATCCTGGGGGACGAGCAATCGGACGAGGCGTGGACCTTCGTCCGCACCGAAGGCCGCACCGAACTGCTCGACTGGACCCGCGGTGCGAGGTCGCGAGGCGTCGGCATGTTTGCGTTGGTCGAGCACCTCGAGCAGGTGCACGTCGTGTTTGAATACTGCGCCGAGTCGAGCGACACACTGCTCATCGCGCGCCCGACGTCACGGTGGCGTACGTGCGTCGATGACGTCCTCGCGCGATTCGCCGATGACGTCGTGCGCCACTGACTTCGGGTCAGCGAATACGCCAGGCGTTCCACCTCGCGGAGCATCAGGTGTTCACGAACCACTGGTGCCAACTTATCCCCTATGGGAACGGGACGCTCAATGCCACCGACCAGCAAATTCTTGCCGCGGCGAGACAAGTCTACAGAAACTATCCTCATCTCCTAAAGGCGCTTGGACTGTGAAGACAATCCACCGTGTCGGCCTCCATGCCTCGAAGGTTCAGAAGGACGAACTGCGGCGCGCTGGTGCAGTCCTTCCTAAGCGGTATTCCCGCAGCGACGACGAGGAACTCGTCGTCTTCGAGATCGCGGACGCCGACGCTGCCTCCCGCAACGTGCTCGATCTCGCAACCGGCTGGGGCGCCTTCCTCGACGTGAGGGTGGAGTTTTCGGACGATGAGGTCTGTGCCGCTGCTTGGCTACGCATCGCCGCGTGGCACCACGGGTACCCCCAACCCGACGACTTGAACGACGGGTACCTCGAGGCGACCTACGATCTCTCCAACGCCTGCTCCGCCTGCGGTTCAGGTCGCCGGCAGAACGCCCCGTTCCAGATGAAGGGGGAGCCGAAGTGGGGTCGCAACGACATGATGCAGCTGATCTGGGTGTACGACGCGATCTTCGCCAAGCCGGAGGTGTGGTCGTCGGTGTTCGAGCCGCACGGGGTGGCGTCCCGGCCCGTTCTCAACCGGCGGCGGAACGAGCTCGAGACGGTGGTGCAGTTGGTCGTGGAGGAGACGCAGGACATCGTCGGGGACGGTCACGCCGCCCAGGTCTGCGAGCGGTGCGGGCGGACGAAGTACCTGCCGGTGGCGCGCGGCATGTTTCCGCGCCTTCGCGCCGAGCCGCGCTCCGCGATGGTGCGGACGAACGAATACTTCGGCTCGGGCGCTCAGTCATCGCAGGCGTTGCTGGTGTCGCAGGCGATCGCCCGGGAGATCCGCGAGCAGGGCATCCGAGGGGTGACGCTGATCCCGGTCGCGCAGTGAGCACCGGGAGTTCCTGAAGGGCCGTCGCGTCCACTTCGCTACCGCCTCGATTCACGGCAGGATGTCCTCCACCCGCCCCGCCAACCGAGCGTACCTCGCTCGGAACATCCGGGCGAAGCGACTCCGCGCCAACCGCAGCCGCGACTTCGCGGTGCCAACCGGCACCCCGAGCGTCTCCGCCATCTCCTCCGTGCGGAGCCCCTGCCAGTAGTGGAGCTCGAGCGCCGTGCCGAACTCCTTGGGCAGAGACCGCATGCAGTCGAGCACGACTCCCCGCAACTCGGCGTTGCGGAGCAACTCGAGGGGTGACGGCCATGCGGACTCGCCCGCGGAGACGCGCACGTCGTCGAGCTCGAACCGGCGGCGTCGAGCGGCGCGTAGGTGATCGAACAGCCGGTTGCGAGCGACGCCGAGGAGGTACGCGCGCAGGCCCGAGCTCGGCAGCGCCGGCGGTGCGGTGCGCAAAACGGAAAGGAGCGTCTGCTGCACGAGGTCGTCGCTCGCGTCACGGCAACGAGCGTCGAAGAAGCTCCGGAGGAGCGAGACATGCGGCGCCAGTAACGAGGCAGCGGCGCCGCGATCGCCGGCTCGCCAGGCGACGTGGCAGGCGTGCTCGTCGGACCGATCGATGGGGGGAGTGCGGGCCTCGACCGCGGGCGAGGTCGCGGGGCGATTGGCCGAATTGCCGTCAGTCGTCGGGCGTGGGCGCGCAGAACCTGGCATCGCCGCGCCTGTCGGCCGTCGCTCGGCGCGGTTGCACGCGCGGCCAGCAGCGGGAGAACCACCGCCTCACCCCCTCACCCCCGCCAACCGCCCCTCGATCCACGCCACCTCCTCCCTCACCCCCGCCGCCACCAACCGCTCCCGCACCGCCCGGTACCGCGTCCCCGGATCGAACCCCACCACCGCGTGCAGCTTCCTCAGGCACACGCGGCACAAATGCATCGGGGTGCGGTCGAGCTCCTCGCGGCTGTTGAACCCGTTCATCAGACATGCGTAGTGCACACAATGCGAGATGCCGAACATGTGGCCGGCCTCGTGCGAGAGCACGGCGAGGCCGCGCTGCACCGCGGCGTCACCCTCACCGTAGCGCGCCAGGCTGAACACGCCGACGCGGCGGTGCAGTCGCGCCATGCCGAAGACGAAGTTCCACTCGGGGCCGGGGTACAGATCGTCCGGTGTCACCGCGAGCATCGCGTAGGCGTGATCGGGGACCTGCGGCTCGAGGGCGTCCAGGATCGCGGTCGTGCGCAGCTGCTCGCGGCCGTCCTGCGTGCGGGGCTCGAGCGCGGCGCGATCGAGCTGCACGTCGATCGTCGCGACCGGGAGCGTGAAGAAGGCGCCGAGGTACGCGACGATCTCGTCCATCGTCGGGGTCGTGCTCGTGGCGCTCGCCCGCGCCGCGTCGCCCCACCCGAGTCGCGCGACCAGCAGCGTCCGTCGCTCCGCGGTCGGTCGATTGGGCCCTTCGATCGTGAAGGTCGCGAAGGATTGCGGCGACTCGGCGTGGGCGTGCAGCCAGTCGCCGGGGCCGGCCTCGGGCAGCGGCGCAAACCCGTCCTCGGCGAAGGCCCAGCGCACGGCGGGATCGACGTCGTCGAGGGCGCCCACAGGATCGCGATCGACCGTCGCGGTGCGGGCCGATCGCCGCGGGCCCCGCGGGCCGCGCTCGGGCACGAGTCCGGGGCGCGGCGCGTCGCAGGCCGCAGTCGCGCCGGCACCGATCAGGAGCGCGGGGAGCCCGACGAGGATCTGGCGGCGGCGCGTCACCTCGACGAGGACCACTGCAGCCGCGGTTGGTTCCGTCGGGGACGCCGAGGTGGGCCCAAGATCCGCCCGCGGCGCGATCAGCCGCACCGGGTCGGGACACTCGTCGGGTGCATGCGACCACGCTTCGTCCACCCCGCGATCCTCCTCACCCTCGCCCTGCCGAGCGCGTGCGCAGACGACACCGAGCTCCCCGCCGCGTCGGACACCACCGGCGACGACACCGCGAGCACGGCGGCGGTCGACGACACCACCGACGCGGCGGTCGACCCATCACCGACCGGCGACACCAGCGGGGCCACGGCCGGCGGCCTGGAGGGCAGCACCAGCGACGGTACGACCGAGGGCGGCGAGGGTCCGATGCTCGAGTGTGAGGCGGGGGCCGCAACGCTTTCGGGCGAACTCGACGGCATCCCCGTCGAGGCGAGCCTCGCTCTCGACGGCGTCGGCTGGATCAGCATGGGCGTCGAGCTGGCCTTCGGCTCGCTCGGGAGGATCTACCTGCGTCTGCCCGGACTCGAAGACATCGGCGGGACCGTCCCGATGGCCGGCCCGGGCTACCTGCGAATGCCCGAGGACGGGCCCGAAGCCCAGACCTGGTACTGCGCCGGCGAGACCTCCGAGTACGTGAGCGACGGTGCCTTTGTCTACGCGGCGACGCTCGACGACGTGCGGCGACTCGGCGCGTGCGGCGAAGGAACCCCCGTCGCCGGCGGCGCGACGATCTGCTTCGGCGGGCCCGAGTGCGGCGGCACGAGGGCGTTCGTCAGCGAGATCGAAGGCGCGAGCTTCACCTCGCCGCTCGGCAAGGGGCTGCTCATCAGCGGCCTCATCGGCTCGAACACGCTCGAGATCCAAGGCGAGATCGGCGAGGTCGACGGCGGCGTGTTCGTCGTTCGCGCGAACGGCCTGCAGTACCGAGCGACGAAGCCCGCGACCGCCACCGTCGACGTGGCGTACTTCATCGTGCCCTTCGGCCAGCCCGACGGCGGCGCGGTCTACTGCGGCGAGGTCGCGACGACCCTCGACTACGCCGCGGTGGGACCCGAGGACATCGTGCCCCGAGCCATCCACTTCGACGGCCTCACGCGCCTCGGGTCGTGCGACGAGGCCGTCGGACGCCCCGGGTCCATCGACCTGTGCATGAACATGGAGCTGTGAGCGACACCTGGCGGCGGCGCTCGACATCGCGGCGTCGCGCGTGCTAGCCACGTCGGCTTGGCCACCACCCGCACCCCCCTCGACCCGCGCATCATCGTTGGCGCCACCGTCGTGCTCGAGGGCATCGGCCTCGGCCGCGTCACTGCGGTCGACGAGCGCCACGTCGACGTCGCGATGGACGACGGCTCCCGGCGCGGCGTGTTCGGGAGCTTCGATCGACTGCGGTTGCCCATCGCCGCCGAGCTCGCCCCCGCGGCGATCGACCGGCTGCAGCAGTCGCCCCCCTCGCCGATGTCGGGCGAGGAGCGGCTCGCCCGCATCGGCGAGTTCACGCGGACCGAGCCCAAGACCTGGGCGCTGTGCGTCGACGAGCTGGTGCGGCTGTACGGCACGCCGCCGCCGCTGTCGTTCAGCGAGCGCGGCCTCGTGACGCGGCTCGAACGCGCCGTCGTCGGCGAGCTCGCCTTCGCGACGCAGTGCCCGCTGCAGGATCTCGTGCAGCGGGTGCGGCCGGCGGCCCTGGCCGCGCAGCTCGGGGATGTCTAGCCCGCGATGAACGCGAGCAGGTCCGCGCCGAGCTGGGCCTTGTGCGTGCTCGCCAGCCCGTGCGATGCGCCGGGGTAGACCTTCCAGCGTCGCCTGCGGCGCGATCTCGACGGCGAGCTTCGCAGAGTTGCCGATGGGGACGATCTGATCGTCGTCGCCGTGGATGAACAGCGTCGGGATCGTCATCCGCTTCAGATCCTCGGTGAAGTCCGTCTCGGAGAACTGCGCGATGCCATCGAGCTCGCTCTTGAGCGAGCCCTGCATGCCCATGCGCCAGAACGCGTCGCGCAGGCCCTGCGACACCTTGGCGTCGGGGCGGTTGGCGCCGTAGAAGGGCTCGCTCAGGTCCTTGAAGAACTGCGAGCGATCCGCCGCCACGCCGGCCCGGATCCCATCGAACACGAGCGCGAAGAACAGCGCGGCGAGATCGTCCGCGTACGTGTCCATGTCGTTGCCCGTCCACGGCTGGCCGGAGCGCCCGTGCCCGCGGCGATCGTGGGCGATGACGCGGTACCCGTGCTCCGCGAGGAACACCATCTGGTCCTCCCACGCGTCGGCGTTCAGGGGCCAACCGTGCGAGAAGGTGATCGGGCGTCCGGTGCCCGTCGGGCGTGGGGAGCCTAGCCGAACTCGTGGCGACGCGAGCGATCCTTCGGCGACTTCAACACGCGGAAGCGTGACCCGTCGATCGCGTCCTCGAAGGGGGATCGTTTCACGGCCTCGGCACGGCGCTGTGACCGATCCCTGTCGTGCTCGCGGGTGACCGTGCAAGACCGAGGGATCGAAATCCCCGCCGGCGACACTCCGGGGGCATGGCTGCTCGCGTTGCCCTGTGTCTCGCCTTGGCCCTGTCCGGTCTGCCCGCGGTCGCGCACGCCCGCGGGCCGAAGGCCCCTGACCCCGCAGCGACCGCGGACGCTCAGCCCGAGGCGCAGTGGTACTACGTGCACGACGGCCGGACGGTCGGGCCGATCGACGACACAGCGTTCGTCGATGCCTACCTGCGCGGTCGCGTGACCGATGCGACGTCGGTGTGGTGGGAGGGCGCCGGGGACTGGACGCCGCTGGCCAAGGCGGCGTGGTTCGTCGAGCTCGATCGGTGGTACGTCCGAAACGGCGACAAGGGCCTCGGGCCGATGACCGGTGCCGCGCTGCGGGCGAGCGTCGAGAAGGCCAAGGCGCAGGGCAAGGCGGTCGAGACGCTCGAGGTTCGACTCGAGTGGTCGGGCTGGGTCCCGGTGGCCCAGGCCGCACCACTGCACGATGGACGGATACCGGCGGCGTGGGAGCCGGAGCCGGAACGGACCGCCGCGCCGGCGCTGGCCCTGGCGAGTACCGCGACGCCCAGTGCCCCGCCGCCGATCGCCCCGATGCCAGCCCCGACGCCGGCGCGCGACATCGAAACGCCCACCGCGGCTCCGTTCGATTCGGATGCGCACGCGGCTGCGATGCGACTGCGCAAGTCGGGCCTCATCACATTCGCCGTGGGGGGCTCTCTCATCGTGATCGGCGGAGGGATCGCCGGTGGCTACTCCACCGGCGCCGTCGGACCCAAGGGCCTGTGGGCCGGCGTCGGCATGGCCGCGGTCGGGCTGCTCCCGACGATCATCGGCGGAGCGATGTTCGGCGCCGGCAATCGTCGCGTGGCGAAGCTCGAGCGCCTCGCGAATCTTCGCGTCGCGCCGCTGGCGGGACGCGATCACGGCGGGATCGTGATCGGCGGACGGTTCTAGCGCATCACGGTCAGGGCCAACCCGCCGGGTTGCTCGCGCGGCCTACTTCAACACCCGGAACTCGATCCGCCGGTTCTTCGCACGCCCCGCATTGCTGCTGTTGCTGTCCAGCGGCTCATCGGGCCCCGCGCCGCGCGTCTCCATCCGCGACGCCTCGATCCCGTGCTCGACCAGGTACCGCTTCACCGCCTCGGCCCGGCGCTGTGACAGATCCATGTTGTGCTCGCGGTTCCCCGTCGAGTCGGTATGGCCGCTGATCTCCACGCGCACCGACGGGTGCTTCTGCAGGGCCGCGACCGCGCGATCGAGGATGTCGATCGAGGTCTTGCCGAGCGTGTCCTCGTTGGTGGGGAAGAACACGCCCTCGAGGACCTCGAGTCCGGCGAAGTCGGTGGGCACCTCGTCGGGGCAGCCGTCGGTGTCCTCGAAGCCGTTCTTGGTCTCGGCGACGTCGGGGCACGCGTCGTTCGTGCCGAGGATGCCGTCCTTGTCGGGGTCGGGATCGGGGCAGCCGTCCGGGGCGATGCCGGGGACGTCGACGCACGCATCGACGTCGTCGGTGAAGCCGTCGCCGTCGCGATCGCCCGGCGGCGGGCAGCCGGAGGGCTTGTCGCCGGGGACATCGATGCACTGATCGTCGGTGTCGAGCACTCCGTCGCCGTCGCGATCGGCGGGCGGTGGCGGGGGCTCGATGGGCGTCGGGATCGGATCTCGATCCCGCTTGCGACCGAGCGTCACCGAGAGGCCGAGCAGCGCCTCGATCGTGTTCGTCGCGCCCTCGTCGACGCCGCGGCGCGCGGTGATCACATCGCGCAGATCCAACCGCAGCATCAGGGAGCGGTTGATGTAGAACTTCGCGCCCAGGCCCACGTGGAGGCTCGCGTCGACGTCGCTGCCGACCGCTGCGCGCGGGCTCGAGACGCCGAGCGCACCGGCGCCGACGACCACGAACGGGGTCACGCTCCACAGGCCGAGCTGGCCGACGAGGTGACCGCGGGCGGTCCACATCGTCGCGCGCTCGCCCCCGGCCTTCGTCGGCATCGCGCCGCCCTCGACCTCGATCCCGAAGTAGCGGATCGGGAAGTAGCCGACGCGCCCGCCGAGATCCGGTGCGACCTTGCCGAGCGGCCGGAACCCCTGGCGCGGCAGGTCGACCGACGCCTCGAACAGCTCGAGATCGCGGGCGGGGATGATGATGCCGCCATAGACGCCGAGCTCGACGACGTTGCGCTCGGGGGCCCAGCGGTGGATCCACTTGCGGTCCCGCCGTCGCGACAGGCCGTTGCGGCCCGCAGGCGTGGCGATCGCGGGGCCATCCACGGTCGCGTCCGCGTCCATGGTCGCGCCTGCGTCCGCCGTCGCGCCTGCGTCCGCCGTCGCGCCCGGCTCCGCCGTCGCGCCGGGCTCGGCCGCGGGCGTGGGGGCCGGGGCGACGAGGGCGAGCAATGACAAGACCGCGAGCATGGCGTCGGACTAGCCTGCCATGCTCGGTCCGAGCGGCCAAAGAAATGGCCGCAACGTCGGGGGACTGACTACAGCGCCGCCGCAGCGCGCTCGGCAATCACCCCGCCGACCTCGCTGCACTTGGCCGCCTTGGCCTCGCCCACGATGTCGTAGGTCAGCGGGGCGCCGGCGTCGAGCGTGGCGACGACGGCCGCCTCGATCGCGACCGCGGCCTTGATCAGGCGCTCGTCCGCCTTGCGGCGGCCGAGCCAGTCGAGGCCCTCCTTCGCGGCGAGGATCATCGCGATCGGGTTCACCTTGTCCTTGCCGGCGTGCTTGGGCGCGCTGCCGTGGATCGGCTCGAACATGCCGTGCTCGCGGCCCACGTTCGCGCCGACGGCCATGCCCATGCCGCCCTGCAGCACCGAGGCGAGGTCCGTGACGATGTCGCCGAACATGTTGGTCGTGACGAGCACGTCGTAGTACTCGGGCTGGCCGAGCAACCACTGCGTGAACGCGTCGACGATCGCGGTCTCCTTCTCGATCTCGGGGTACTCCTTGCCGATCTCGAAGAAGACGTCGCGGAAGAACTGGCAGCCGTGCAGGACGTTGTCCTTGACGATGGCGGTCACGCGCTTCTTGCCGTCCTTGGGCGCGCCGTGGGGGCGGGCGCGGCACAGCTCGAACGCGTGGCGGATGATCTGCTCGCTGGCGCGGCGCGTGATCACGCGGGTGTCGATCGCGACGTCGGTCTTGCCGCCGGGCGCCAGCTTGCCGCCGGTCTGGCTGTACATGCCCTCGGTGTTCTCGCGGAGGAACACCATGTCGACCTTGCCCGCTTCCCACACCTGCTTGTGCGCGCCGTGGATGCGGTGGCGGACGCCGTTGTAGAGCTTCACCGGCCGCACGTTCGCGTACAGGTTGAGCTTGATGCGGTTGCCGATGACGGGCGAGTAGCCGGCCATCTTGCCGTTCGCCATCAACACCGGGCCGCCGGAGCCCTTGGGGTCGGGCCAGCCGACGGCGCCCAGGAGGATCAGATCGGCCGCGGCACACTTCTCTTCGCTGCCCTCGGGCCAGTCGCGCGAGCCGTGCTCGAGGTAGTACTCACCACCGCAGCGGATCTCCTCGACGGCCCACTCGATCCCGAGCTTGCGCGACACCGCGTGCACGACACGCATGCCCTCGCGCATCACCTCTGGACCCGTGCCATCACCCGGGAGACTGACGAGCTTGTACGCCATGGGTGATGGTGTACCGCGGCCGCGGTGCGCGTCGCTCGCGAGCGGGAGTGAGGAACCTTGCGTGGCAGGGGCGCCGGCCGCCGCGCCCGCGGGACCTCGCGAGGGTCGCTCGCGCGGCGCCGGGTCGACTATGCTCGGCGCACATGGTGATGCCGAGCTCGATCGCGGTGTTCTGTGGCTCGAGCGCCGGGGCCCGCCCCGCATACACGCAGGCTGCGATCGCGCTCGGCCGCGCGATGGGCGAACGCGGCGTCACGCTGGTCTACGGCGGCGCATCGATCGGCCTCATGGGTGCCGTCGCCGACGCGGCCCTCGCCGCGGGCGGTCGCGTCATCGGGGTGATCCCCGAGGCGCTGAAGTCCAAGGAGATCGAGCACCGCGGCCTCACCGAGCTGCACGTCGTCGCGTCGATGCACGCGCGCAAGGAGCTGATGGCCGCGCGCGCCGAGGCGTTCGTGGCGCTGCCCGGCGGCCTCGGCACCCTCGAGGAGCTCTTCGAGGTGTGGACGTGGGCCATGCTCGGCTACCACCCCAAGCCGTGCAGCCTGCTCGACGTCGACGGCTACTACGGTCGGCTCGGTGCGTTCCTCGATCACGCGGTGGCCGAGGGGTTCGTGCGCCCCGAGTACCGCGAGATGCTCGTGGTCCGCGACGAGCCGCTCGCACTGCTCGAAGCGCTCGGGGCCTACGCGCCGCCGCGGGTCACCAAGTGGCTCGACGCCGACGCGCGGTGAGTGCCAACCCGAAGCCAAGCCCGAGGGGCCGCCGTCACTCCCACAGCGCCGTGAGCTCGTCGTGGTGCGCCGCGGCGTCGTTGTAGCCGAGGTCGATGAGTTCGGCGACGTAGGTGGGCTCGAACAGCACGTAGCTGGCGAGATCGCTCTCCGACACCTCGTCGGCGGCCGAGACGACGCGGCGCAGCCAGCGGGCCATGACGCCCTTGTGGTTCTTCAGCATGGTGCGGCGGATGCTGTCGAACGCGACCTCGCCGAGGTCCTTGCTGGGGCGGATCAACACGACGTGGATCTCGGTGTAGGGCCGCGAGTTCCGGCCCGACATCGCGTCGGCCATCGTCTGCGCGAACTCGGGGCCGTACGCGGCCGTGCCGGCGCGGACGAACTCGTTGGTGCGATGGATCCGCGCCAGATCGGCCTCGAGCTTGTCGAGCATCAGTGCGTTGAGCATCTTGCCGAGCATGAACATCGCGTTGGGATAGATGACCTTCTTGCGCGCGATCTCGACGCGCACCCCGGTGTCCTCGGGGTCGTGCCGCAGGCCGACGACCAGCAGGCGCTCGGCGCCCAGGTGCATCGCCGGGCGGATCGGCGTGTTCTGGCGCAGGCTGCCGTCGACGAACAGCTCGCCGCCGACGCGCACCGCGGGGAACAACACGGGGATCGCCGCCGAGGCCAGGGTGTGCGCGGGCGTGATCGTCGTCGGCACCACGACCTGGCCGGGGACCTTGGGCCACTGCGTGATGGTGCCGTCGCGCGTCTGCACGAACACCGTGGTGATGCCGGTCGACAGCTCGGTCGCGCTGCACGCAAACGCGTGCAAGACCCCGCTGCGCAGGTTCGCGTCGATGCCCGCCCACGGGATGTGCGAGCGGACCATCTCCTCGATCATCATCGGATCGACGAGGCCCCCGAGCGTGTGGCCGTGATCCTCCGTCGGCAGGTTGCGCCCGAGCAGCACCTGCGGGAGGTTGCGGAACTGTCGCCAGCCGAAGCGGTAGATCTTGTCGAGGTCCAGCTCGCTCCACACCCGCGCGAGCATGCGGCCCTGGGCGCGGGGACGATCGGCGGTGGCCGCGAGGTAGGACCCGTTGACCGCGCCGACGCTGCTGCCGGTGATCACCTGGAACGGCAGCGCCTTCTTCAGACGCTCGCGGACGTAGCGGATGACGCCGACCTCGTACGCGCCGCGGGCACCGCCGCCCGAGAGCACGAGGCCGACGCGCGGCCCTGCGTATGGTTGCTCTGCCAAGCCGGGATCCGCGTCAGAAGCCGATGTCGTAGCAGTCGCAGCCGGTCTCGCAGCTCGCCGGGGGCACCGGGTTGCCCGGGCTCAGCGAGATGTCCTTGCCACCCGGCACGCGGTCGTCGTTCGCGGGGTACTGCTCGATCTTCTCTTTGATGAGGTCGATGTTGTCGAAGTCGGCGGAGATGGCCGCGGCGTCGGCGTTGCTGAGGAACGGGATCTCGAAGCCCATCGTGCCGTTGACCGGGCCGGAGTCGATGGTCGTGCCGATCGACAGGCTCACCGAGGGCCCCGTGCTGCACAGCGCGCGATCGAAGGCCCCGAATGCGTCGGCGGGACAGCCCTCGGGGATCGACGACGCCTCGATGTAGAGGATGGCCCACGCCTCGCAGCGCGAGCCGAGGCACTCGTAGTAGTGCTTGTGCTTGAACGCGCCCTGATCGAGGCAGGGGTGGAAGCAGGGGTTCAGGGTGACCGGCACGTCCTCGCCCGACTTCACGTCGTGGGCCATGCACACCTGGCCGCGGTGGAACGGGACGACCTTGTTGGTGAAGTTCGCCGGGGCAGGGTTCTCGGTCGAGGTCTCGTCGACGGTCTTGGGGATGCAGACGTTGTTGGCGACGTCGCAGACCTCGGCGCGGCCCTGGCAGTCGATGTCCATCGAGCAACCCGAGTCGTCGACGCTCGGGGCGCAGCCGAGCGCCGGGGCGAGCACCGCGGCGAGCAGCCCCGATGCGGCGCCGACGAGGACGCGGCGTGCTGGGGCGCTACGGTTGGTGATCTCGACCTGTCGTGGCGGGCTTCGTCGCATGGTCAGGCTCCTCGGGAGATCGCGCCGACGTCACCCCGATCGGGCGTCGGCACGGTCTCGCAGTGTACCGGATCCGCGAGCGGCGATGGGCGCGGCGGCGCGACCTGCCAGATGTAGGCCTCGAGCCCGACGGGGGCCACGGCGCGGGCGGGCGCTTTTTCGGTTCAGGGCTCGCGCGCGAGCCGAGCGTCGAGCCTCGCCGCGATGGCGTCGGCCTCGGGTGCGTCGGTCTGTGGGGCCGATTGGCCGGCGCGCTGGCGCAGCCGATCGATCATCGCCGCCACGGCGCCGCCGAACCGCGCGCATCGATCACACCCCGCGAGGTGGACCTGGACCGCGCTCGCCCGCGCGGGGTCGAGGCTCCCATCGAGCGCGTCGCCGAGCACGGCGAGCACGTCGGAGCAGCGCAGCCCGCCGATGATGATCTCACCCTCCACGTCGCACCTCCTCGCGTAGATTCGCCGCGAGCTCGAGCCGCGCGCGATGCAGTCGACTCTTGAACGCCGGCAGGGCGACCTCGGCGATTGCGGCGGCGTCGACGTAGCCGAGGCCCTGGAGATCGACCAGGGCCACCGCCTCGCGGGCCTCGTCACCCAGGCGCAGCAGCGCGGCCTCGAGCACGGCGCGTTGCTCGGCCGCGGCGACGATCGCCTCGGGATCGACGCTGCCCCAGCCGGCGCGCTCGCCGAGCGCCGACAACGGGTCGGTGTCGGCGGGCTCGCCAGCGCGACGCCGCTGCCCCCGCGCGAGGGCGCGGCGGGCGATGGTGAGCAGCCACGGTCGCACCGCGACGCCGCGGAGATCGCCCGCGTGCCGCCACGCAGCGACGAAGGCGTCCTGCAGCGCGTCCTCGGCCGCCTCCGGGCTCGCGCTGGCCCAGCGCAGGAACCCGAGCACCGCCGGCCGGTGACGTCGCACGATGTCCGAGAACGCGTCGCGGTCGCCCGCAGCCGCCCTCGCCATCAGTGCTGCGTCGCGGTCGTGTTCTTCTTCGTCGGGCACGTGGACAGGCCGAAGAGCGTATAGAGCGGGCAGCTGCCCAGCAATCCGGTCGCCAGGGGAATGAGCCCGAGCCAGCCCCACGGGGTCTGCGGACCGACGAAGGCGATGGCGAGCAGGCCGAGGCCCAGGGCGACACGGGCACCGCGATCGATGCCGTTCTCGTTGTGGGGGAGCAGGTTCATGGTCGGTGTCCTCGATCGGGAAGAGCCACATCGCGACGCCGGAGATTCCGCGAAGTCGCGCAACGACGGGCGCGTGCGCGTGTGGGTCCGCGCACGGACTGCGCGAGTCCTCTGCCAGTCGCTCGATTCGCGGAAGAACCGGGGCGTGGCCGCCGTTCCACCTGAGGAGTTCGCGTCCATGGGTGGAAGTGCAATGGCGGCCGCGCTCGCGGCCCAGGAGGCGTCGCGACGGCAGCGGCGGCTCGACCAGGAGATCGATCGCCGTCGTGATCGTCGCCGCGCGCAGCGGATGTTGACCCAGGCCGATCACGCCGAGCACGTCGGCCAGGAGCCCGAGCGCCACGCGTTCCCGTGCGCGGCGATGTGCCTGCACTGCGGGTTCCTGGCGATCCCGACGCCGAGTCGCGGCGATCCGATGCGCACCGACGCGCGGGCGCTCGCGACTCCGGCGCGTCCGTGCGACTGCTGCGGTCGGCGGGTGTGGGCGGACCTCGCGGTGCCGAGCACGGCCGAGGCGCTGAGGGAGTTCGAGCGCCGCGAGATCGAGCTGCGTTCCGGTATCGCGCTCGCCACCGCGGGCATGGTCGCCAGTGCGGCGGTCGGTGTGCTCGCGGTGCTCGGCGTGCTGGTGGCGAGCCTCGACATCATCAACATGGCGGCCATCCTCGCGATCGCCGGCGGCTTCGTGATGTTCACCGGCCGTCGCGTGATCGCGGGCCTGACCACGCCGCGGCGGCGGGCCAACCGCTGGCGCGCGCCCACACGCGTCTCGCGACCGACGGACGCGTTGGGCAGCGGAACGGTCCGCGGCGCACGGACGCTGCGCTCGCCCATCCGCGGTCTCGAGGTCGTCGGCTGGCGCGTCGAGGTCCGCTACCCGGGCGATCACGGGGACGCGTTCGCCCTGGTCGAGCAAGACTGCGTCCCGCTCTGCGTCGCGGGTGTGGCGATCGAGGGCCAGCCGACGATCGCCACCGCCGCCGCGACGGCGCGGGTCGATCGACCCGAGATCCGGCAGTACCTGGTGTCGCGCGGGCTCGATCCCGACGACGTCCTCGAGATCCGCGAGCGCGTCGTGCGAGACGGCGCCTCGGTCGCCGTGCTGGCCGATCGTCGGGCCGGCTGCGCGGTGCTCGTCGATGCCTGACGCCTCGATCCTCGGCTGCGTCGGCGGACGTGCCCTGCTACGCTGGAGATCGTGCGTGTCTCGGGGATCGTGCTGCGCTCGCGGTGGCTGTTCGTGCGCGAGCGGGGCAAGCAGGCCGAGGCGCAGGTGCTCGCCGCGCTGCCCGAGGAACTCCGCGAGATCCTGCCGGCGGCCCTCGAGACCCGCTGGTACCCCTTCGAGTTCCTCACCATCGCCACCGAGACGATCGACCGCGTCCTCGGCACCGGCGACCTCGCGCTCGCCTACGAGATGGGTCGGTTCAACTGCGATCGCAGCCTGACCACCGTGGTGCGGCTGGTGTTCAAGTTCGGCAACGTCGGTTGGCTGCTCGATCGCGCCGCCAAGGCGTGGGACACCCAGTACGACGAGGGCGACATGCGGGTCGTCCACAAGGTCGTGGGCGAGGAGGTCGTGCTCGAGCTGCACGGCCACCCGTCGCCGTCGCGGGCGCAGTGCCTCGGCATCAAGGGGTGGATGGTCCGCGCCGCCGAGGTCTCGGGCGAGGACCGCTTCACCTGCGACGAGCTGTGCCGCGCCGCCGGCGACGCGGTGTGCCGCTGGACGTTCCGCTGGCGCTGAAGCGGGCTCGGGACGCCGACGCGTGCCGGCCGCGGCGCCCACGGGCTACCATCCGCGACGATGGCCACTGCCCCCTGCATGTCCCCCCGCGCGCCGATCTCGACCTGGGCCCTCGCGCTCGCGCTGGCGGGCTGCGGCGACGGCGGGGCCGGCGACGGTGGGGATGCGACCACGGACGACGACGGCGACGCGAGCGGCTCGGCCACGGAGGTCGGCGATGCATCGACGGATCCGGCCGACTCCACCGGTGCGGTGTCGACCGATGGCGGCACCACCGGCGATGGCCCGGTGCCCGCGGGCCTGCCGTGCGACGCGCCCTTCGACTACCAGGGCCACGCCGGCTGTCAGGCGATCGTCGAGGGCCTCGAGGTGAAGTTCTTCCCGCCGCCCGCAGGCGAGCGCGTCGATCGGCTCGCGATCTATCTCCACGGCGACGGCGCGGCCGACTACATGGAGAACTGGGCGTTCTCCCCCGACATCTTCGCGTGGACCGAGGCGCGCAACACGATGATCATCGGCGTGCTCTCGCC
>LNFB01000145.1 GCA_001464385.1 Deltaproteobacteria bacterium Ga0077550
GGGGGCACGCGACCGCGCATGCGAACAAACCAACTCCGCGCGTGCGACTTGTCAGATTCCGCCGCGCCTCCTATGGTGTGACCGTGGCCTGGTCCCGTTCGATGCCGTGGTGGCGTCGCTCGGATCCACACCGCCTTCCTTTCCCCCGAGGAGTGCGCCATGCGACTGCCCATCCGATTCTCCGCCACGGCCTGCGTGATCTCGACCGGCCTCGTCGTCGCCGCGACGGCGCTCGCCTCGAGCGCCTCGACGGCCCGCGCCGCCGAAGGGCTGCAGGCCCCCGCGGACCTCGTCGCGCGTGGCCTGGGGCAGTCGCGCGGCATGCCGATCCCGGTGCCCGCCGACGCCCCGCGCCTGCGCGCCCCGAACGACCCGCAGTTCGCCACGCAGGGCCGCATCTTCGTCAACTTCGACGGGGCGCAGCTCGTCGGTGGATTCGACGACTCGACGAGCGACGTCACGCAGATCGAGGAGTGCGCGGGGAACTTCGCCGCGTACGGCGGCGGGGCCAAGCGCGACGCGACGCTGCAGGCGGTGCGCGACGACTGGGCGCCCTACGACGTGATCATCACCGACGTGCGGCCGGGCTCCGGCAACTACACGATGTGCATGACCGGGCCGAGCAACCCCTTCGGGGGCGGCGTCCTCGGCATCGCGCCGCTCGACTGCGACGACTCGCAGACCCCGAACAACATCGTGTACGCGTTCCACAGCGCCGACGATCAATTCGACGCGTCGACGCAGGCGACGACGATCGGCCAGGAGGCGGCGCACTCCTACGGGCTCGAGCACGTCGACGAGCCCGGCGACGTGATGAACCCGTACAACGCCGGCGGCGATCCATCGTTCACCGACGTGTGCATCGGCGTGGTCGGCGGGGTCGTGTGCGGGGCGCAGCACGCCGCCGAGTGCGGCTCGCAGAGCTCGCAGAACTCGCACCGCGAGCTGCTCACGCTGTTCGGCCCGTCGATGCCGGACTCGCAGTCGCCGACGGTGACGATCACCGCGCCCGACGACGGCGACAGCTTCGACGAGGGCGCGACGTTCGAGATCCTGGTCGACGCGTCCGACGACGTCGCGATCGACCACGTGGTGCTCTACAACAACGCCGAGGCGATCGAGACCGACGGCTCCACGCCGTACGGCTGGACGGTCAACAACGCGCCGGCGGGCACCTACGAGTTCTACGTCGAGGCCCTCGACGCGGCCGGCAACGTGTCGATGAGCGACACGGTCACGGTCACCGTCGGCGGCGCGGCGGCGGACTCGGGCGGCGACGCGGCAGACTCGGCGGCGGACTCGGCCGCGGACTCGGCTGCGGATTCGGGCGGCGGCGACGGTGCGGGCGACGGTGGCGAAGCGGGCACCGGTGGTGGTTCGGCCGAGGGTGGAGCCTTCGACGACGGTGCCGACGGCTCGCTGCCGCCGGGCTACGGGCTCGACGGCGACGACGCCGAGGGCTGCGTCTGCGGCAGCGCCGGGGGTGGTCCGCGGCCGTTCTGGGCCATGGCGATCGTCCTGCTCGGGCTCGCGGCGCGACGGCGTCGCTGAGCATCGCGCGGCCGTGTAGGCCGAGGTGACCGCGCGCGTGGCCGGAACGGCGACGCGGGTGCGGACCGCGGTCCACCGCGATCCGACGGTGTTCGGTGGCACGATTCGATCGGCTGATCCCGATCCGCTAAGCTGGAGGTTGCGGTCGGATCCCTAACCTTATGCCGAAGACTCCCCTGGCCCCGACACCGAACGCGGCGACGGACCCTCCGTCACCGCCACGCGTCCACCAGCCCACGCGCATCGCCTCGGGGGGCGTGGTCCCGCCTGCCCCACCGCGGCCGCGGCGGCCCGCCGTGGACGAGGCGACCGCGGCGAACAGCCCGACGATGCCGCAGCGGCCCCCTGCGACGGAGAGCACGAGTCGCATCGGCACGCGCACGCAGGGCGCCGAGGGCCTGAGCGAGCCCGGGGCCGAGGCGCCGAAGCTGCGGCTCACCGCGGGTCGCGTGGTCCCCGGCACGCGCTATCGAATCCTGCGCTGGCTCGGCGAGGGCGGCATGGGCGTGGTCTACGAGGCCGAGCACATCGACATCGAGCGCAAGGTCGCGCTGAAGATCCTGCGCTTCGATCTGAGCCGGCAGCCGCGGATGGTGCAGGTGTTCCGCGACGAGGCCCGCGCGGCGAGTCGGCTCGGCTCGAACTACATCGTCGAGATCTTCGACTTCGGCGAGCTCCCCGACGGCCGCTCGTTCTTCGCGATGGAGCTGCTGCAGGGCCACGACCTGGTCCCCACCGACGGCCAGGTGATCGAGCCCGGGCGCCTGGTCGGCATGATGCGGCAGGTCTGCAAGGGGCTGCACGTGGCGCACCGCGCCGGCGTGGTCCACCGCGACGTGAAGCCCGAGAACATCATCACCGTCACCGAGAACGGGCGCGCCGACACGATCAAGATCGTGGACTTCGGGATCTCGGCGATGTTGGCCGCGGGCAACGCGGACGGCTCGATCGCCGGCACGCCGCACTACATGGCGCCCGAGCAGATCAACGGCACGGCGTTCGACGGGCGGCTCGACGTGTATTCGCTGGGCTGCACGGCGTACGAGCTGCTGTGCGGCTCGCCGCCGTTCGACGCCGACTCGATCGAGGACCTGCTGCACCTGCAGCTCACCGGGGTGCCGACACCGCTGCGCGAGCGCCGGGCCGAGCTGGCGGCTGCGCCGGCGCTCGAGCGGGTGATCGCGCGGTGCCTGGCGAAGCGGGCCGAGGATCGCTACGCGGACATGGCGGATCTCGAGGCGGCGCTGTGCGAGGCGCAGATCGCCGATCGGCTGTCGACGCCGTGGGACGACCTGCCGCTGCCGGAGCTGCCCGACGTGGCGCGGCGCGAGCGACTGCTGCGCGAGATGCCGACGCCGGGGGTGATTGCGCCTGCGCGCAGCCGGTGGCTGTGGCCGATCGTGGCCGGCACCAGCACGCTGGCCGCCGCGGCGCTGGGGCTGTTCCTGGCGTTCGGGCGCAAGCCCGAGCCGGCCGCGCCGGTGGTGCACGACGAGATCGAGCGGCTGGCCACGGAGGCCCGCGACGCGGCGGCCAAGCTGAACTGGGTGTTGCCGCCGCCGCGCGAGCCCGACGCGGCCACGGCGTATCGGCAGATCCGCGAGCTCGAGGGGATCGAGGGCGAGGCCGAGGCGGTGGCCGACGAGCGGGCCGCGGGGTTGCGCTCGGAGTTCTCCGCGACGCTGACGCGGCAGGCCGACGCGCTGTGGGATCAGGGGGCGAAGCTCGCCGCGACGAATCACTATTTGTGGGCGCTGGCGTTCGAGCCAGGCAACCGCCACGCGTACGACCGCGCGGGGGTGGACAACGCGATGCTGCTGGACTTCATCCGCCGGGCGAAGGACGGGGATTTCACGCAGTCGGAGCTGGCGCTCGGGTTGATCGCGACGGTGCAGACGGAGGGGGATCCGACGCTGCTGGCCGCGAAGAACGACGAGATCGACGCGGCGATGGAGGGGTTGTCGCCGCAGGCGGCGGTGATGATCGGGGACGCGCTGGATGTGGAGGGGAGCCGGCGGAAGAAGCGGGCGCCGGAGACGGCCGTCGCGGTGGCGGCGGTGAATCCGGTGGTGCCGGCGGGGCCGGTCGTGACGCCGCCGGTCGAGGCGGAGGTGATCGCGGAGGAGTCGAAGCTCGCGAAGCGGCGGCGGAACCTCGGGGTGGATCCGCGTGCGGTGCTCGGCGGGGCGGAGCGGGACCCGGAGCGCGCGAAGCAGCTGGCGGAGCAAGGGATGGCGGCGCTGCGGGCCGGGCGGAGATCGGACGCGTCGTCGCTGTTCAACCAGGCGATCGCGTTCGATCGGAGTAACGCGACGGCGCTGATGGGGCTGTCGGATATTGCGTTCGATACCGGGGCGGATACGAAGGCGGTGAACTACGCGGAGAAGGCGGTGGAGGCTTCGCCGGGGAATCAGACGTATCGGCTGAAGCTGGGGGATGCGTATTATAAGGTTTTGCGGTATCGGGAGGCGTTGGCGCAGTATGAGGAGGCGAAGAAGAAGGGGTCGGGGAAGG
>LNFB01000146.1 GCA_001464385.1 Deltaproteobacteria bacterium Ga0077550
GACCTGCTGCCGAACCTCAAGCATCGCCTCGCCGATCCTCCGCTCCTGGTGTCGCTCGCCCAGGTGACCGCGCTGCGCGGCATCCGTCGCGACGACGCGGCCGGCGTGCTGCGCATCGGCGCCGGCGTCACGCTCACCGAGACCGCGACGTCGCCCGAGGTGCTGGCGCACTTCCCCAGCCTCGCGCACGCCGCCGGTCACGTCGCCAGCCCGCTCATCCGCAACATGGCGACCTTGGGCGGCAACGTGAACCTCGACACGCGCTGCCGCTACGTCAACCAGACCGACTTCTGGCGCTCGGCCATCGGCGGCTGTCTCAAGAGCGAGGGCACCGTGTGCCACGTCGTGCCCGGCGGTCGCAACTGCGTCGCGGCGATGTCCAGCGACTGCGTGCCCGTGCTCATCTCGCTCGACGCGTCGCTGGTGCTGCGCAGCCCGAGCGCGACGCGCACCGTGTCGGTCGCCGACTACTTCGTCGCCGACGGCACACGCCACACCGTGCGCGCCGACGACGAGATCACCTGCGAGATCCAGATCCCGCTGCCGACGGCCCCGCGCCGCGCCGCGTACACCAAGTGGTCCGTGCGGCAGAGCATCGACTTCCCGCTGCTGTCGATCGCCCTGCGGTTCGACCTCGACGAGGACCACGTCGGTGCGGCGCTCACCGATCTGCGCGTCGTCGTGGGCGTCCTCGGCTCGCGGCCCCGCGAGGTGACGCGGCTCGAGGATCTGCGGGGGCGCACGCTCGACGATCCCGGGGTCGCGGCCGCGGTCGCGGATCGGGTCCACGCCCAGTGCAAGCCGCTCGAGAACGTGCCCTACGAGGCGCCGTATCGCCGCGACATGCTGCGGGTGTACACGCGGCGGGCGATCGCGGCGATCGTCGCGGGCGAGCCCGCCCGAGCGCGGGGGTAGGGCCGTGCGCGACGCGGCGGCGACCCTCGGCACCAACGTGCGGCTGCTCCGCGAGGCGCGGGGCCTGACGCAGGCGCAGCTCGCCAAGCTCGCCGACGTGCCGCGGGCGACGTGGACCAACCTCGAGTCGGGCGCGAGCAACCCGACGCTGACGGTGCTGCTGCGGGTCGCCACCGTGCTCGGCGTGACCCTCGACGAGCTGGTCGCGCCGCCGCGGGCGACCGCGCGGCACTTCGCGGCGGCGGATCTGCCGGCGCGGCGACGCGGCGAGGTGCTCGTCCGCAAGCTGCTCCCCGATCCCCTGCCGGGCCTGGACCTCGAGCGCTTCGAGCTGCCGCCGGGCGCGGGCTTCTCCGGCGTTCCCCACACCCCGGGCACCCGCGAGTACCTCACCTGCGAGAGCGGCACGCTCGAGCTGGCCGTCGCCGGGACGAAGTACCGCCTCGGCGCGGGGGACGTCGTGGTCTTCCGCGGCGATCAGAACCACGGCTATCGCAACGTCGGGCGTGTCCTGGCCGTGGCGTTCTCGGCGGTGGTGCTCGCGCCGGGGCCCGCCTAGTCGCGCCGGAGTCCGCCCCATCCACCCGCAGCCATGGCAGCGTCTTTGCGCCCGCCCCCGGGATGCGAGTAGGCTTCGGCCCGTGGTTCGGACGTTCGATGCCCGCGTTGGGGCCCTGGTGGTGAGCCTCGTGTCCCCCTCGATGGCGTGTGGAGGCCCGGTCGCCGCCGTGCCCGACGAGAAGGCGCCCGCGGGGAAGGCCCCGGCCGAGGCCAAGCGCAAGGTCGAGCCGCCCGCGAAGGCGCCGCCCGAGGTCGCGCCCGCACGCGCGCTGCCCAAGACGCTCGCGCTCGGCGACGCGGAGGCCAAGGCCGCCGAGCTCCACGCCGCCCACCGGCAGTCGTTCTTCTGCGGCTGCTCGTACACGCCGCAGATGCGGACGATCCGCCAGTCGTGCGGCTACAAGACCCGGGCCGACGACTCCCTCGCCCACGACATCGTGTGGACGCGGGTCGTCCCGCCCGACGCGTTCGGGGCCCACCGCACCTGCTGGACGACCGAGTCCTGCCGGCGCGACGACGGCACCAGCTTCGGCGGCATCGAGTGCTGTCGCAAGCAGGACCCGGTGTTCGCGGCGATGGAGGCCGATCTGTTCAACATCGTGCCGGCGATCGCCGAGGTCGCGAAGGATCGATCGGATTTCCCGTTCGGCGAGATCAAGGGCGAGGAGCGGATGTACGGCGCCTGCGACATCGAGGTCGACGGGGCCAAGCGCGTGGCGGAGCCCCCCGAGCGCGTCCGCGGTGACATCGCCCGGGTGTACCTCTACATGCGCGCCGCGTACGGCGACGAGCTCAAGGTGCCGGCCGATCAGTGGACGCGCTTCGAGACGTGGCAGGCCGAGGATCCGCCGGACGACTGGGAGCGCCAGCGCGCCGCGGCGATCATGGCGATCCAGGGCGTGCGCCA
This sequence comes from Deltaproteobacteria bacterium Ga0077550, assembly GCA_001464385.1. GTDB lineage: Bacteria > Myxococcota_A > Polyangia > Nannocystales > Nannocystaceae > Xiheibacterium > Xiheibacterium aquaticum. The sequence goes on from LNFB01000146.1 coordinate 2,384, forward strand.
CCCGCTGCTCGATGCGCCCGCGGCCGCGCCGCCCGAGGGCAAGGCGCCCGAGGGCAAGGCGCCCGACGCGAAGGCGCCCGACGCGAAGGCGCCCGACGCGAAGGCGCCGGCGGGCAAGGCACCCGACGCGAAGAAGGCCCCGAAGACCAAGACCGGCTGACGCGACCGCAACTCAGAACGCGAGCGTGAGCTGCAGGCGCACGCGATCGGTGCGCGTCCGATCGCTGCCCGCCGGGTGGGCCCAGCCGTTCGCGTAGTCGAGCTGCAGCTTCAGCGCGTGCTCGGCGAAGTAGTACGACAGCCCCGGGCCGACCTCGTCGGTGTCGACGAGGCTCGTCGAGCCGATGCCGCGGACGCCCGAGTAGCGCGCGGCCACCTCGAGCGGCAGCCGCGGCAGCAGCCAGCCTGCCTGGCCGGTCCAGCCGACGCCGCTGCGGGCCTTCTCGCGGGCCGCCGGGCTGATCGTGCCGTCGTCGGCGGTGACCGTCGCGCTGCCGAAGCGGCGCCGCCCGTCGCGGAACCACACGTCGCCGAGGATCGAGACGCCCGCGACCTTGAACATGATGTCCGCCGTCGCGTTGTGCGAGTCGGTGGTGCCGCCGTCGCTCGGCGCGACGCCGTTGATCGGCTTGTTGCGGTGGTCCTTGTTCGCGTACGCATAGCCGAGGCCGATCGACAGCTTCGGCGCCTTGCGCCGCGCGTGGTCGCCGTCGACGTAGTCGTCGAAGTCCCCCATGGGCTGGACCTCGAGGCGCCCGACGTAGGTGAAGCCGAAGTCGTTGGGCCTGCCGAAGTCGGTGCCGTCGCCCATGTACGCGCCGACGTGGTAGCGCAGCTTGCCGAGGCCGCCCAGGTCCTTCGAGCCGAGGTCGATACCGATGTCCCGCTCGAGCCCGAACTCGCTGCTGGCGAGGGAGAAGTCGGGGAACTGCAGCTTGAGGACCGGCTGCACCCGCTGTCGCGAGTAGGGGATGAAGAAGAAGCCGACCTGCGGGACGAAGTCGCGGATCCGATCGAACGCGATCCACGACATGAACACCGGTGACTGCCGGATCTGGCCGTCGGTGAGCCCGAGGTCGCGCGGCGAGAACTGCAGCTGCGTGTAGTACTTGATGTGTGGCGTGAAGACGTTGCCGGAGAGGAACAGGCGGGCGCGGCGGATCTCGAAGGTGTTGATGCTGCCCTTCTCGCCGGCCGGCGCGGGGCGGCGATCGGTGAAGGTGTACAGCGACTCGAGGCCGAGCCCGATGTTGAGGGCATAGTGCTGGTCGGTCGTCGCGAAGGTGATGCCCTTGCCCGGCTTGTACGTGATGTGCTCGCCGAGCTTGCGCTCGGTCATCCGCTCGGCCTCGCCCTTGGGCCTGCGGTAGCCCGCCTCTGCGGGCTTGGGCGTCGGCTCCGGCGTGGCTGCGTTCGTCGGAGTGGTCGGCTCGGGCGTCGCGGTCGCCACGGTCGGCGGCGCGGCGGGCGTGTCCGCGGTCCCCGGATCGGACCACGGCACCGCGACGACGCTGGGTTCGCCGCGCGCGTCCTCGGGCACCGCGGCCTCGGTGGACGCGGGCTCGGGGGCGGCCGCGCGGACCGACGTGCCGCCGAGCGCCGTGCCAGCGAGGAGGAGCGACAGCGCGGCGCTGCGGAGGAACCGGACGCTCGAGTGCATGGCGTGTGCTGCGGGGGGCGTGGCGCCGAGTGTGGGATCGGGCGGCGTGTCGCGTCCATCCTCGATCGGCACGGTGTGACCAGCCCCGGGTCAGCGTGACACGGATCCCGCGGGCCCGCGGCACGCACAAATCGACGGACGATCCGCGCGGGCCGGCGCGCTATGATCCACGTCGATGGCGATCCGACCTCGATCCCCGTCGTTCGCGATCGCCTCGATGCTCGCGTGCGCCTGCGCCCGCGAGGACGGGATCGCGACGTCGACGGGCGCGGGCGCGTCGACGGGCGGGCCGGGAGACACGCCCGCGCCGGGGTCGTCGTCCTCGGGCGCGCCGGAGGAGGCGAGCGGATCGCCCACCGGCGGCGTCGAGTCGTCGGGGTCCGTCGACGGCGGCACGACCGGCCCGGAGCCGATCGCGCTGCGCTACGACGAGGTCCGGCAGAAGTCCGCGCACAACAGCTACCAGCGCGACGAGGCGCCGTTCGACCAGCTCGTCTACCACCGCATCCGATCGATCGAGCTCGACATCCACGTCGGCAAGACCTTCGAGCCCACGGAGGACGGCGTCTGGTACGTCTATCACACCGACGTCGTCGACGACGCCACGTGGTGCGTGCGCCTCGGGCACTGCCTCGACGCCGTCGGTGCCTTCACCGACGCGGCCGCGGCCCACGAGGTGCTCACGCTCTGGGTCGACCTCAAGGACGACTGGGACGCGGGGCACGGCCCCGACGAGCTCGACGACGCGCTGCAGGCCGCGTTCGGCGACGCGTTGATCACCGGCCCCCAACTGCTCGCGCAGGCCGGTTGTCCCGACGCGCCCTCCGTGCAGGCGGGCCTGCTCGATCCGGCGTGCGGGTGGCCCACGCTCGAGGCGCTGCGCGGCCGCGTACTGGTCGCGCTCACCGGCGCCGCGCCGGTGCTGCGCGTCTACCACGACGGCCCGGGCAGGCGTGCCCTGGTCGCCCCGGCCGTCTCGGCGCCGGACGACGCGGAGAGCTGGCCCGGCACCGCGATCTTCAACTTCGCCGCGGCCGACGTTGCCGACGCACAGACGTACGTCGACGCCGGGTTCGTCGCGCGCGTGTGGGACTGCAACGACGCCGCGCGGTGGGACGCAGCGGTGGCCGCGGGTGCCCACCACGTCGCCACCGACAAGGTCCACGACGCCGTCGATCCATGGGCGCGCACGCACGACGATCGCGGCTGGCCGTTCGCGTGTCGCAGCGCGTGCGATCCCCCCGCGGTCGTCGACGAGGCGCCGATCATCGGCGTCGAGGTCGAGTCGGGCGACGTCTGGGACGCCGCCGACTCGGCGTGGTTCCTCCACGACGATCGCAGCGCGGCGCCCGAGGGGCGGTGGCAGGCGTTCGTGTCGACCGCCAACAGCCACGTCGAGCCGTTCGCGAAGGGCTGCCTCATGGCGCGCGCGAGCCTCGAGCCCGGCGCGCGCTATTTCGCGGTGTGCCGACCCGCCGACGACGAGCCGCTGCGCGTGCAGTGGCGCGCGGATCCGGGGGGCACGAGCACTGCGATCGAGGCCGCCGTCGCGCCGGACAACACCCTCGACGGGCCGGGCGTCGCGTTCGTACGCCTGCAGGCCGAGTCGGGCGGGACCTGCCTGCGCGGCGAAGGCTCGAGCGACGGCGTCACGTGGGTCGAGATCGGCGCGCGCTGCTTCGACGAGGCGCTGCCGCTGCAGGGCCTCTCGGCCTCCGCCCACGGCGCTGGCCCCGTGCGCCTGCTGTTCGGCGGGGTGACGCTCGATCCCGGCTCGGGCCGAGGTCGCGAGGGAGGGGCTCGCGCGCCGCGTCGCGTCGACGACTTCGCCGCATCGACGGCGATCGGGACCGCGGCCGCGACGCTGTTCGACGGCCCGCTGCCCTGAAGCCGCCGGATCACCGGGCCGCTCCGACGCCGGGCGCGCGGCGAACGTGAGCGTCTGTGCGAGGCCGCCTCGCGCGCCCCGGCGTCCCAACGCGACCCCGCCGACACCGCGCGAGCCGAGCGCGGCCGCGCTTGCCTGCCGCGAGTCGTTGCGCCTATCCTCCCGAACTGCATTGCTGGGGATCCTCGCAATGCGTCCCGCAATCCCCCCTGCAGGAGCCCCCGTGCTGCGTTCCACCGCCCCGTGCTCGCTCGCCCTCGTCGCTGCGCTCGCCCTGTTCCCCGCCGCCGAGGCGTCGGCCGACGGGCCCAGTGATCCCGCCGAACGCCCCGCGACCTGGGACATGTCGATCGACGAGCTGAAGGCGGTCGGGCTCGGACAGACCCGCGCCGCGCCGATCCCCGTGCAGCCCTCGCCCGACAAGCAGGCCGACGTCGAGCCCAAGGCCGCCAAGCACGGCGTGGTGTTCGTGAACTTCGACGCGATCACGGTGACGATGGGCTTCGACGACTCGAAGACCAACGTGTCGTCGATCTTCGGCCAGGAGTTCGCGGCCTTCGGCGGCGCCGAGAGCGATCGCGCCGCGGTGATGGAGGCGGTCCGCTCGGACTGGGCGCCCTACGACATCCTGTTCGTCGACGAGCGCCCCGCGGCCGGCGACTACACGATGAACATCACCTCGCCGACCAACCCCTTCGGGGCGGGTAGCGGCGTGCTCGGCATCGCGCCGCTCGACTGCAACGACGCGATGGCGAACAACATCACCTACGCCTTCCACGGCGCGGGCGATGGCTTCGGCCCGATCACCGCGGCGACGACCATCGGCCAGGAGGTCGCGCACTCGTTCGGGCTCGAGCACGTCGACGATCCGACCGACATCATGAACCCGGTGAACTCGGGCGGCGATCCGACGTTCAAGGACGCGTGCCTGCCGATCGTGCAGGGCGGCACGTGCGGTCCGCAGCACATGCTCCACTGCGCCGATGGGACCTCGCAGAATTCCCACAAGGAGCTGCTCGAGATCTTCGGCTCGTCGATCCCCGACACGCAGGCGCCCGTCGTCGCCATCACGGCGCCGTCCGACGGCGACACCTACGAGGTCGGCGCGGAGTTCCGCATCGACGTCACCGTCACCGATGACAACGCGGTCGCCTCGGTGCAGCTGTTCGACGGCGACGCGGCGCTCCAGGTCGACACCTCCGAGCCCTACGGCTGGGAGGTCGTCGACATCCCCGAGGGCGTGTACGAGTTCACGGTGAAGGCCAGCGATCCCGCGGGCAACGAGACCGTCAGCGACGTGGTCACGGTCTACGTCGGCGTCGAGCCGCCGCCGCCGGTCGGCGACACGGACACCGACTCGGGCACCGGGGGCCTCGACGAGGACGGCGACGGCGGCGGGTGTGGTTGCCGTCAGCCGAGTCCGCCCGGCCAGCCCGGCCCGCGAGGATGGGGCGCGTTGGCGGTCGGGCTGTTCGGCCTCGGGGCGCTGCGTCGCCGCCGGCGAACGGCGTAGTCGCTCCTCCCGGCGCCGCGCTTGACGCTGCGGGTCGATCGCGGGGACGCTCGGGGCATGGGGCTTCGACGCGGCGCCGCGCGGGGGACGATCGCGTGGGCCGTCGCCATCGTGCTGCCTGCGTGCGCCGACTCGGGCGCCGCTGCGGCGCCCGCAGGCACCTCGGAGTCGAGCGGCGTCGCGGGATCCTCGGGCGCGGCCGACGGCACGTCGACGGGCGCCAGCCCCGGCACCACCGGAGCCGACACCGGGCCGACGCCGGGGCCGTGGGACGCGGGCTGGCCGATCCCCGCCGAGCCGCAGACCGAGGGCAACCCCGAGGCCGGGTGGATCCAGCTCGTGCACGCCGGCTATGTGTCGTGCGGCATCCCGATGTCGATGTGGCCGCTGGTGTCGCCGTTCCTCGGCGCGTTCGTCGACGGCGATCCGCTGCCGGGTCGCACCGGCGAGGCGGCGAGCATGCCGTACAACTGGAACATCGCGCTGGACGCCGACGGCGTGAAGATCGCGTCGCAGAACTGCCTGACCTGCCACGGCGGCTACTTCAACGGCGAGCTCGTCGTCGGCCTCGGCAACGCGCACACCGACTTCACCGAGCGCTTCGATCAGCTGCTGTCGCTGGTGCCGACGCCCGACCTGCCGGCCGGTGACCTCGGCGCGATGTCGAAGTTCCTCGATCGTCTGAAGGCGCTGGGCCCGTACACGGCGATGCGCACCATCGGCACCAACCCCGCCGAGGCGATGGCGGTGACGCTGGTCGCCCACCGCGATCGCCACACGCTGGCCTGGTCGGACGAGCCGCAGGAGCCGCTGCCGGAGATCATCGTGCCGTCGGATCCACCGCCGTGGTGGCGCGCGCACAAGAAGAACGCGCTGTTCTACAACGCGATGGCCCGCGGCGATCACCGCGGCACGATGATGCTCGCGTCGTCGCTGTGCACGGACACCGTCGAAGAGGCGACGATCATCGCCAGCTACTTCGACGACATCCACGCGTACGTGCGATCCGTGCGGGCCCCTGCGTATCCGTTCGCGATCGACGCGGCCCTCGCCGCCACGGGCGAGGGGATCTTCGTGCGCGACTGCGCCGGCTGCCATGGCACCTACGGCGCGACCGAGGACGACGACACGTATCCCAACCTGCTGTTCCCGCTCGACGTCATCGGCACCGATCCGGTCGTCGCCGAGGGGGGCACCGTCCACGCGCCGCACATGGTGCAGTGGTACAACGAGTCGTTCTTCGGCCAGATCACGCGGATGGAGCCGGACGATCCGTTCGTCGGCTACGCCGCGCCGCCCCTCGACGGCGTGTGGGCGACCGGGCCGTTCCTGCACAACGGCTCGGTCCCGAGCATCGCGCTCGTCCTCGACAGCACCCGTCGCCCGACGTACTGGCGGCGGGTCGACTACGACTCGGCGAACTTCGACGACAAGGACCTCGGCTGGCCGTGGCTCGCCGTCGATCACGGTCACGACGGGCTCGCGCCGGCCGAGGCCAAGTACATCTACGACACCACGCAGTTCGCCCACGACAACGGCGGTCACACGTTCGGGGATCACCTCGGTGACGACGAGCGGACCGCGGTGCTCGAGTACCTGAAGACGCTCTGAGATCGGCCGCGGCGCTTGCCGTTGCGACCGACCGCGGCCTATCCTCGGCGGATGCACGACGGGGGTTGGGTCGGTCGCAGCGTCCAGCGGCGCGAGGGATCGGACAAGGTCAACGGCAAGCTGGCCTACATCGACGATCTGTCGCTGCCCGGGATGCTCCACGGCGTGACCGTGCGCAGCCCGGTGGCGCGGGCGCGGATCCGGGGGATTTCGTTCGGGCCGGGCGTGCCGTGGGAAGAGGTCGTCGTGGTCGGTCCCGCGGATCTGCCGGGTCCCAACGTCGTCAAGCTCATCGACGTCGATCAGCCGCTGCTCGCCGACGGCGAGGTCCGCCACTGCGACGAGCCGATCCTGCTGCTCGCGCACGCCGACAAGGCCGTCGCCGAGCGGGCCCGCGCGGCGGTCGTCCTCGACCTCGAGCCGTTGCCCGCGGTGTTCGACCTCGACGCGGCGATCCGCGGCGACGTCGTGGTGTGGGGCAAGGACAACCTGTTCCGCGAGTATCGCGTCGCGCACGGCGACGTCGACGCGGCGCTGTCCGAGCCCGACGTGATCGTCCTCGAGGGCACCTACGAGACCGGCGCCCAGGAGCAGATGTACATCGAGCCCCAGGGCATGATCGCCGAGTTCGATCCGGAGCACGGCGTCACCGTGCGCGGCTCGCTGCAGTGCCCGTACTACGTGCACGCCGCCCTGGTCGCGCTGTTCGAGCTGCCGCCCGAGCGCATCCGCGTGATCCAGGCGACCACCGGCGGTGGGTTCGGCGGCAAGGAGGAGTACCCGTCGATCATCGCGGCGCACGCCGCCGTGCTCGCGCGCAAGGCCGGCCGCCCGGTGAAGATGATCTACGACCGCGTCGAGGACGTGATGGCGACGACCAAGCGCCACCCGTCGCGCACGGTGGTGCGGACGGCGGTGCGCCCGGACGGGACCCTGGTCGCGCTCGATCTGGATTTCGTGATCGACGGTGGCGCGTACCTGACGCTGTCGCCGGTGGTGCTGTCGCGCGGCACGATCCACGCGGCGGGGCCGTACCGTTGGCCCCACGTGCGGCTGCGGGCGCGGGCGATCGCGACCAGCCATCCCCCGCACGGGGCGTTCCGCGGGTTCGGAGCGCCGCAGAGCGTCTTCGCGATCGAGCGCCACCTCGACCGCGTCGCGACGCGCCTGGGGATCGATCCGGCGGAGCTGCGCCGGCGCAACCTGCTACGGCAGGGCGACCGCACCGCGGTGGGCCAGCTGATCACCGAGCCTGTCGATCTCGATCTCGTGCTCGACCGGGCGCTCGCGATGTCGAATTGGACCGAGACGCGCGCGCGCTTCGAGGCGGAGAACGGCGCGGGCGGGCCGCTGCGGCGCGGCCTCGGGCTGGCGTTCTTCTACCACGGGGCGGGGTTCACCGGCGCCGGCGAGGTCCACCTCGCCTCGGTCGCGCACACCGAGATCACCGCCGAGGGGCGCCTGCGCGTGCTCGCGGCGAGCACGGAGATCGGGCAGGGGACCAACACGATCTTCGCGCAGATCGCCGCCGACGCGTCGGGCGTGGCGATCGAGGGCGTCGATGTCGTGCAGCCCGACACCGAGTTCGTGCCGAACAGCGGCCCGACGGTCGCGTCGCGCACGACGATGGTCGTCGGTCGGCTGGTCGGCGAGGCCTCCCGGGCGCTGCGCGTGCGCCTCGTCGAGGCCGGGTTGCTCGACGATCGCAGCGACGCGTCGGACGCATTCGCGGCCGCGGCCCGGGCCTACGTCGCGCGGCACGGCGTACTGCGGACCCAGGCCAGCTATCGGCCGCCCGAGGGCATCGCGTGGGACGAGAAGAACTTCCAGGGCGACGCCTACGCCGCATACGCGTGGGCGGCCTATGTCGCCGAGGTCACGGTGGACCTGCGCAGCGCCGAGGTCCGCGTCGACGACTTCGTCGCGGTGCAGGAGGCCGGTCGCATCGTGAACCCCACACTCGCCGCCGGGCAGATCGAGGGCGGCGTCGCCCAGGGCATCGGCTGGGCGATCTACGAGCGCGTGGTGTGGAAGGACGGCCGCGTCCGCAACCCGCAGATGACGAACTACATCATCCCCACCGCGGTCGACACCCCGCGGATCCGCGTCGAGTTCGTGCCGCCGTTCGCCGGCGACGCGGCGCCGTGCAAGGGCATCGGCGAGCTGCCGATGGACGGCCCGGCCCCGGCGATCCTCGCCGCGGTCGGCCACGCGACCGGCACCGAGCCCGTCGCGATCCCCATGCTGCCCGAGCAACTGCTGACCATCCTCGAGGAGTCGCGCCATGGCGCACGCTGAATCCGTCGCCCCCGCCCCTGCCCATCCCGAGGTCGCGTTCGTCGTCAACGGCGCGCCCGCGGCGGTCCACGCCCACCCGATGTCGCGCCTGCTCGACGTGCTGCGCGAGGACCTGCACCTGTTCGGCACCAAGGAGGGCTGCGGCGAGGGCGAGTGCGGGGCGTGCTCCGTGTTCGTCGACGGCGTGCTGGTCAACAGCTGCCTCGTGCCGGTGTGCCAGGTGGCCGGCGCGCGCATCGAGACCATCGAGGGCATGTCGGCGCACCCGCGGCTGCGCGTGCTGCAGGAGGCGTTCGTGCGCGACGGCGGGGCGCAGTGCGGCATCTGTACGCCCGGCATGCTGATGGCGGCCGCGGCCCTCGTGCAGGTCGACACCGACGCCGACGAGGCGACGATCCGCACCGCGCTCGCGGGCAACCTGTGCCGTTGCACCGGCTACGTGCGCATCGTCGACGCGGTGGTCCACGCCCTCGCCGAGCTGCGGGCGGCCGACGCCGGGGGGACGCCATGAGGGCCTGGCTCCCGGACTTCACCGTCCACGTCGCGCGCGACGTCGACGACGTGCTCGCGCACCTCGCCGACGGCGACTGGCTGCCGCTCGCCGGCGGAACCGATGTGATGGTCGTGCTCGCGGCGGGGCAGCTCCCCGCGGCGAAGTACGTCAGCATCTGGGGCGTGCCCGGGCTGCGCGGCATCGACGTGCGCGACGACGAGGTCGCGATCGGATCGCTGACGACGTACACCGACGTCTCGCAGCACCCCGTGCTCGCGCGCGAGTTCCCGATGCTCGGCGTCGCGGCGCGGCTCTCGGGCGCCGCGGCGATCCAGAACCGCGGAACCATCGGAGGCAACGTCGCGAACGCGTCGCCGGCCGCCGACACGCCGCCGGCCCTGTTCGCCTACGGGGCCGAGATCGAGCTCGTCGGGCCCGGGGGGCGACGCCGGGTGCCCTACGCCGACTTCCACACCGGCTACAAGACGACGCGGCGCCGCCCCGACGAGCTCATCTCGAGCGTGCTGCTGCCGCGACCGCGCCCGTCGACCGCGCGTCGCCGCGTGCAGGTCTATCGCAAGGTCGGCACGCGGAAGGCCCAGGCGATCGCGAAGGTCGGGTTGGCCGTCGCCATGGATCTCGAGGGGGACGTCGTCATCGACTGTGGCTTGGGGCTCTCGAGCGTGGCGGCGGTCCCGCTCGTGGGGTCGCGTACCGCCTCGGCCCTGCGTGGGCGAAGCCTCGCCGACGCGATCGATGATGCAGTTCGTGCGCTCGCCTCCGAGATCCACCCGATCGACGACGTGCGCTCGACGGCCGAGTACCGGCGTCGCGTCGCGGAGAACCTCTGGCGTGACGTCCTCGAGGCGACGCTCGCCGGCCGCGCGCCGATCGACGCGCTGTGACGGCGAACACCGGCGCGCGTCGACGTACCTCGGTGCGAGTGGCGGTTGCGTCGATGGGTGTCAAGCTGAGGCATAGGCATGGACCGGGCAGCACGCGCCAAGATCGACTCGTTGCTCTACGAGGTGCGCGGCTTCCCGGAGCGCGCGCCCTGGGATCTCGAGGGGCTGGCGCGGCGCTACCAGCTCGACCCGGTGATCGTCCGCGGCCTGCTCGAGACCGAGGGCGTCGCGTTCCTCGGGGACGAGGACGAGGACGGCGCCGATCCCAACGGCACCACGCAGGTGATGAACCAGGACGACCTCGGCCTGGGCTAGCCGCGGCCCTGGCCGCGGCCCTGGCCGCGCGTCGTCGGGCGCGCGGGTGACGGGGTCGAGGGCGTCGGTGTATCGTGCGCGTCTCGATGGCGCGTCGCCGGGTTCTCGTTTGCTGCGTAGGTCTGGTCCTGGGCAGCCTCGCCGGCGCCACGACGGTGGCCGCGGCGCCGCCGGCGGTGCGCGAGTACGACGGGCCCGCCGAGGTCGGCGCCGATCCGGACGCCGTCGCGATCGAGCCCGCCGCCGTCGCGGAGCCGGAGCCGGAGCCCGAGCCGGAGCCAGAGCTCGCGCACGAGGTGGACCCCGAGCCCGCCGCGCGGCCGTCGGTCGACGAGATGATCGCGCCCGAGGTCGAGCCGGCGGAGAAGGCGTGGATGCCCCGGCACCGGCTCATCTACCGCAACCTCGTGGCCGGCCGCATCAACCCGCGGGGCGCGGTCAACGACCTCACGCTCGGCTATCGGCTGCAGATCCTCCGCCGCACCCCGCCGCTGTTCCGCGACTCCTACGCGATGCTGGGCGCGCATGCCTTCGTGACGCCTGCGTTCGTGCGCGTCGGCCCGACCGTGGAGTTCCAGCCGGTCGCGGTGTTGAACGTCGGCGCGACCTACGACGTCGTCGGTGCCTTCGGCAACTTCAAGCAGGTGCAATCGTTCGCCACGCCGACCGATCGCTGGGGCCCGGACGACCTGAAGCGCAACGGCGAGGCCGGTGACAACTACCGCACGTGGGGGCACCTCGTGACCCTCTCGGCGATGCTGCAGTTCAAGTACAAGCGCGTCGCCCTGCGCACCGCCACGCGCGGGCACTGGTCGCGCATGCGCCTGCGCGACGGCGATCGTGTGTACTACGACGCCGCGCTCGACCTCCTGGTACCCAACGACGGCTGGTCGATCATCAACGAGACCGACCTGCTGTACATGTTCGACCGCGGGCTGCGGCTCGTGGTGCGCCACAGCGTCTCCCACGCGTTCTACCGGCGCCGCGACTTCCTCCCGGCCGAGCCGGTGAGCCAGCCCAACGGGCCCACCTCGCGCCTCGGCCCCGCGGTGACCTACACGTTCTTCGATCGGCCCGGGGCCCGCTTCAACCGCCCGACCGTGTTCCTGCTGTCGCAGTGGTGGCTCCGTCACCGGTTCCGCACCGGCGAGCAGTCGAGCGCCGGGATCCCCTACCTCGCGGTCGGGTTCTCCTTCGAGGGCGACATCGTCCCCCACCGCAAGGTCGAGCGCCGCCGCGGTGGCCGCCGCCGCGGGACCGACCTCGAGACCCCCGCGCCGCCGGGCCCCGTGCCCTGATACGATGGCGGCCGCATGGTCGAGGCCTCGGAGTGGCGACGCTGTAGTTCCTGCAAGAAGCCGATCGGGTTCGCGGTGACGTACTTCGAATGCAGCGTGTCGACGTGCACGCGCAAGCGGACCGGCTACGCGTTCTGCTCGGTGGACTGCTGGGAGATCCACCTTCCGATGATGCGTCACCGCGAGGCGTGGGCGGTCGAGGCGACCTCGCCCACGCGCGAGGCGTGGGCGCAGGAGCTGGCGCAGGACGACGGCGCTCGCACGGGGACGGCATCGTCGTCGGGCGCAGGCAAGCCCGTGGCCGCCCCGGCCCCCGCCGCTGCGCCGGTCGTGCGGCGCAGCGACGGCGAGGGCGGTCGACGCATCGCGGTGCCGTCGGCGCCGGCGACCCCACCTGCGCCGCGCGAGGTCCTCGTCATCGCGTCGCGGCTCAAGGAGTACATCCGTCAGCGCTACGGCATGAACACCTCCGACGGCGTGCTCGAGGATCTGTCGGATCACCTGCGCAGGCTGTGCGATCGTGCGGTGCTCCACGCCCGCGAGGACGGGCGCAAGACGGTGCTCGATCGCGACTTCGCGTTCCTCTCCGAGTCGAAGTGACGAGGGGGCTCCGCGGCGGCGCGGCGTGGTTGCTGCTCGCGTGCGGGGCGGGTCCGGCCCCCGCGCCCGATGCAGCGCCGGCGCCCGTCGCTGCGACGGCCCCCACCGCGATCGATGCGGCCCCTCGCGTCGCCGCGCCCACGACCGCTGTCGACGCGCCCGCGGCCCCACCGGTGGCCGGGCCGCCGCCGCCCGAGCTCGTCGATCTCCGCGTCGCGGTCCCCGGCCTGCGCCTCGCGATCGGCTACGCGACCGCGGAGAATTTCACCGGCGCGCCGCTGCCCGGCTACGACGCGCCCGGAGCGTGGGCGCACCCCGAGCTGGCCTCCGCGCTGCGGGCCGTCGACGACGCGCTCGCGCCCGAGGGCCTCGGCCTGCTGGTGTTCGACGCGTACCGACCCAAGCGCGCGACCGCGGCGATGGTCGCGTGGGCGCGCGCGCAGGGCCGCAGCGATCTGCTGCGCGACGGCTACATCGCCGAGCGTTCGCAGCACAACCGGGGCCTCGCGATCGATCTCACCCTCGTCGCGCGCGACACCGGAGCGCCGCTCGACATGGGCGGGGCGTGGGACGCCTTCCTGCCCGAAAGCGCCGCCTTCGCGGCCACCGGAGACGCGCTGGCCCACCGCAAGCGCCTGCGCGAGGCGATGCTCGAGCACCGCTTCTCGCCGCACGACGGCGAGTGGTGGCACTTCTCGCTGCCCCACGCCCGCGCGCCGGTCCTCGATGTCGTCTACGCGCCCGCGCGGTGATCCGCGCTCACTCGGGCGCGCCTGCGGCGATCCATGCGCGCGCGGTCGCGACGATCGCGTCGTCCATGAGCACGGGGGCGTTGCGCGGCATGTGGGCGACGACGTTGCCCGCGTCGTCGACCGGCTCGCACTGCGAGAGCACGCGCATCAGCCAGCTGCCGTCGGGGTCGCCCGGGGCGATCAAGGGCAGCGCGGTGTCGGCCTGCACCGCGTGACCGAGCAGCGCGGCGTGGAGGTCGGGGACCGTGAGATCGAGGCCGGCAGCGCCGCCCGAGCCGTGGCACGCACCGAAGGCGCACGCCGGGCGGAACAGGGTCTCGCGGAGGGTGTCGAGCGAGACGTCGGCCAGCGGCGCGGCCCCCGGGTCCGCGTCGATGCACTGGGGCACCGGCGGCAGGTCGACGTCGCCGTCGGCCTGCGGGGGGACATACAGCGCGCCCGCGATCTCGGCCCGCGTCGGTGGGCCCTGGGCGCCGCTCTTCGGGTAGCCGATGATGAGGCAGGCGCCCTCGTACTCCTCGATGTCGCCCTCGGTGCCGACGAACTGGGAGTCGAGGACCACCGAGGCGTCCAGCACCAGCTCGGACTCGACGAGCAGGAGCATCACGCACATCTCCTGGTCGCCGATGCCCCAGCCGACGCTCTCGGAGCGGAAGTTGTCGAAGCCGCAGGTGAAGGCCAGGCCGTCGCTCTCGACGAGGTCGAGCGGCGGGTCGTAGGTCTTGCCGTTGGCGTCGGCGTTGAAGCCCTCGAGCCGATAGACGCTCTCGCCGTCGTCGGGCCCGCCGACCACCGACACATCGAAGAAGTCGCCGAGGCTGTGGTAGTGGGGCAGGGCGTAGTGCAGCTTCAGGGCGTAGCTCGAGGACGTGTAGCCCTCGTAGTAGGACTTGAAGTCGCAGCTCGCGCTGTGGCGCGAGCGGGACATCGCCGGGATCTCGAGGTCGACGTAGCTGAGGCGCATCGGCGTCAGCACGACCTCGACGTCGCGCGGATGGATGATGTCCAGCGTCAACCATAGATTGGTCTCGACCTCGCGCGGCGCGAGGTTGAGGAGGTGGACGCCCCCGACGATGCGGCTGTGCGCGGGGATCTTGATCACCGCCCCGGCCGCGGTCTGCTGGGTCTCGACCCACGACTGCGTCGACTGGGCGAACAGCACCGTGCCCGCGGACACGGCGGACGCCTCGTCGAAGCCGCGCTCCGAGCAGGCCCAATAACCGTCGGGTCCGTCGTAGACGTCGTCCGGGACGACGAACCAGTTGCTGTGGTGGAAGCCCGACAGGTTCGACAGGGTGACGGCCTGCACGTAGAGCGGCTCCTCGTTGTCGAGGGTCCACGACGCGCACGGCTCGGTCTCGCCGAGCGGCGGGAGCACGTCGATGCCGAACTCGTGGGTGACGCTGGCACGATCGATCGGGGGCTCGTCGCCGACGCCGGCGTCGATCGGATCGAACTCGCTGCCGCCGTCGTCGTTCGTGGGCGGGGCGGGCAGGGAGAACGCGCCGCAACCGGCCGCGGAGAGCAGCACGGCGAGCCCGGCCCGCCCCAACGATCGCCCGCGGCAACCCACGCCCTCACGCTAGCATCGCTGTCGGGGGCGTGTGTAAGGCGCCGCGTGCGGCGCCGTTGTGCCCGCCGTGATTGGACAGTGGCGCGCCGCGGCGGCCGTCGTCGCCGGGTGGGGAGTCGTCGCCGCGTGCGGACGGACGGGCTTCGCACCCGCGGATGGCGGGGGCGACGGGGGCGGATCGTCGCGGCCCGACGACGACGAGGACGACGAGGACGACGAGGACGACGCGACGTACGGCGGCGACCCGACCCCACAGCTGTGCCGAGAGGTCGACTTCCTGTTCGTGATCGACGATTCGCCGAGCATGGGGGAGTACCAGGGGAATGTGATCGCGAACTACGACGTGTTCATCGATGGCATCGAAGCGGCCATCTCGAGCATCGAGACCACGCACATCGGCGTGATCACGGCCGGGGCGTACGCGTACAACGATCCGCAGTGCGACGTCCTCGGGGGCCTCGTGATCCGCACGGGCGGGCCGGGATCCAGCCTGGGCACGTGCGGTCCGTATGCCGCCGGTCAGAACTACATGACCGAGGACGACAACCTCGAGTCGGCGTTCCGCTGCGCGGCGAAGGTGGGCGTCGGCGGGACGGATCTCGATCTGCCCCTGGTCGCGGCGCTGTCGGCCGTGTCGCCGCCGCTCACCGATCCGGGGCAGTGCAACCATGGATTCCTCGGCGAGGGCGCGCTGCTGGTCCTGGTCATCGTCGCCGAGACGTATCCCAACAATGTCCAGGTCACCGACGTCGACCCCTACTTCGCGTCCACGGGCTTGGTCGAGGTGGTCGGCGGCTACGACGACATCGTCGTGGTGCTCATCGCGAGCACGGAGCAGGCTCCGTGTCTCAGCCCGCTGGCGCCCGGGCTCGAGACCTTCGCCGAGCAGTTCGATCACTCGTACATCGGGTCGATCTGCGAGCACGACTACAGCAAGGTGTTCGCGCCCGCGATCGAGGTCGTGAAGGCCGCGTGCCCCGCTTGACCCTGGCAGCGCCGGGGCTCAGGTGCCGTCGTCCGGCGAGCCGGTGACGCGGACCTGGAAGTGCGTCCACGTCACGCCCTGGCGATCGTCGCGCAGCACGTAGACGAGCGTCGCGAGGCCGGTCTCCGGGACGTCGGTCTCGTCCTGGTCGGCGGCCTCGAGCGTCCACGTGTTCTGCGACAGCGGGTCGTCGCTGTTGGGGGCGAGCAGCGCGCCCCACGTCACGAACCACGAGCCCTCGAAGAATTCGGTGCGCTCGGAGAAGTCGCCCGCGTCCCCGACCACCAGGTAGGTCTGCAGATCGTCGGGGGAGGCCTCGGCCTCGATCTCGAGCCGCGCGCCCCAGGGCAGCTCGATCACCTCGCCGGCCGCGGGCACGAAGGTGCCCAGCGACGGGGCGTCGTCGGCCTCGCCCTCGAAGGCCGCGACGCGGATCTCGGTGATCCGCGGGTTGCGGTCCGCGTCGGGGACCTCGTCCGGCCCGGGCGGCAGCGCCGAGTCGGGCACGCCGAACTGCTCGGCCAGCTCGAGCAGCGCGGCATCGGGGCCGACCGCCAGGCGCTGCGTCACGTACAGGCAGCCGTCGTCCGGGTTGCCGCCGCCGAGCAGCGCCTCGAGGCACGCCGCCGTCGAGGTCTCGTCGGGGCGATGGCCGACCATCGTCACCTCGATGTCGCCGCCCAGCAGGTAGGTCGGGTCGATCGGCACCGTGTACGACGGCCGCGCCGGATCGTCGGCGGGGATCCGGCAGGGGCTCGGCTGCGTGGGTAGCTCGCCGGAGCTGGGATCGAACCCCGTCAGATCGGGCGGCGGGCAGTCCACGAGGTCATCGACGGCCACCGGCACCGCCTCGGAGATGCAGCCGAGCAGGCCCTGCGTCGGCTGCAGGTTGCACGCGATCCACACCGGCTCGATCTCTGCGGTGATGCGATCGGCGGCGATCGGCCCGCCGGGATCGGCGAACAGTGGGGTCAGCACGGCGGTCTCGAGGGGCAGCGCCTCGGCGCGCGTCATCACCGGGTCGGTGCCCGGCGGATCCTCGACGTCGACGCGCACCGCGAGCGGCCGCACCGAGGCGATGCGCTCGACCACGGGCAGCCCGTCGGCGCACGCCGCGACGCCGACCAGGCCGAGGAGGCCGAGGCGGACGACGGGGGCGAGGCGGTGGGCGCGGGGGTTCATCAGAACTCGAGCTTGGTGCCGATCGACGGGATGATCGGCAGGCCGGCGATGTAGCTGCTCTGGGCGAAGTTGTAGGAGTAGTTGACGAACTCGGGGTTCTGCCGGTTGTAGACGTTCTGCACGTCGAGGTAGAGCGAGAACTTCACCCGACGATACACGAAGGTCTTGTCGATGCGGATGTCGAGCTGGTGGAACGCCGGCAGGCGCCGCGAGTTGATGCCACCGTTGATGGGCTGGTACGCGCCGGTCGAAGCGTCGAGGGACGCGCTCACGACCGGCGTGTACGGGTTGCCCGAGACCAGGCGGAACCGGCCGCCGATCTGCCAGTTCTTCGGCAGGCGCCACACGCCGACGAGCGTGAGGATGTGGGTCTGGTCGAAGTCGGCCACGCGCATCGGCTCGCCCGGCGCGGCGCGGCGCTCGCTGCGGTTGAGCGTGTACGCGACCCAGCCGAACACCGAGCCGGTCAGCTGCTTGCGCGCGAGGATCTCGAGGCCGTAGGTGCGGCCGGTCTGCGTGTTCGCGAACACCTCGGCACCGACGGTGGCGTCCGGCCGGCGCACGAGGTCGACCGACGGCGCGATCTCGTCGTAGAGGTACGTGAAGAACACCGTGCCATCGATGGTGATCGCGTACGGGAGGTTCTGCGAGACGCCGAAGCTGGTCTGCACCGCCTTCTCGAGGCCGACGCGCGGGTTGCCGTAGACGGTGCTGGCCTCGACCGGCTGCGCCGCCTGGGCGAACATGCCGACGCCGGCCTTGAGCACCGTGTTCTTGGCGACCGCGACGGCGCCGCGCAGGCGCGGCTCGATCGCCGAGCGGTCGTAGATGCCGCCGAAGTAGCTCACGCGCAGCCCCGGCGACAGCGTCACGGCCTTGTGCGGGTTCCAGTCGAGGGTCGTGTAGACGGCGGGCGTGACCAACCACCCGGTCTGCTGGGTCTGCAGCTGGGTGCCCGTCGATCCGCCCATGATCTGGGAGACGGGCGGCGCGTCGACGCTGATGTCGAACCGGCCGCTGCGGACCTCGGTGCCGACGCGGAGCTTCGCCCGTGGCGACAGTTGGTTCGACAGCTCCGCGCGCAGCGTGAGGTTGTGGACCCCGAGGTCGAACTGGAAGACGTCGCTGATGGCGAACTGCAGCGCGTCGTAGCGGTACGACGGCGTGATGAGGAACTCCCACGGCCCCTTGCGCTTGGTGTAGACCAGGTCGGCGCGGTGGAAGTACTGCGAGGTCTCGAAGCGATCGCGATCGTCGGTGTCGATCTCGTTGGGGTCCGCGGCGATGAGCTTCAGCTTGTCCGACGAGCCGAAGATCCGCACCGACAGGTTGCCGCCGCCCAGCGGATAGTCGAAGAGGATCTGATCGTCCCAGTAGCGGGGCGCGACCGCGAGGTCGATGCCGGCGTCGTCGGGCAGGACGCGCGGCAGGATGACGTCGATGTAGCTGCGCCGCGCCGCGATCGCGAACGACCCCTTGCCGACCCGACCCTCGACGAGGAACCCGGCGTCGAAGATGTCGGCGTCGACGTACCCGTGGTAGCCGTCGCGTCGGCCCTTGCGCGGCTGCACGTCGATGATGCCGCCGAGCGCGTCGCCGTAGCGGCTGTCGAAGTTGCCGGGGATGAAGTCGATGCGCTCGAGGATGTCCGCGTTGAACACCGAGGTGAGGCCGCCGAAGTGGTACAGCAGCGGCACCTCGTGGTGGCCGATGAACACCGCGGAGTCGTTGGGGCCGGTGCCGCGCACGGCGAGCAGCCCGAGCCCGAACGGCGCGCGGGCGACCCCGGGGAAGTTCTGCAGGGCCTTCAGCGCGTCGCCCTGGGTGCCCGGGAGGTTGCCGATCTCCTCCGGGGTGATCGTGCGGCGGGCGACCTCCTCGCGCTGCTCGAGCACGCTGCGCACCACGGTGCGGTAGGGGTTCTCCGGCAGCCGTTGCAGGTAGTACTTCACCTCGAGGCTGGTCGCCGCCGAGAGCTGCTCGACGTACTCGACGCGCTCGAAGCCGGGGGCCAGCACGACCACGCGGACGCGGGCGGGCTCGAGGCCGCGCGCCGAGAACACGCCGTCGGCGTCGGCCCGTCGGGTCTCTTGCCACCGCGGGGTCTCGATCGCCGTGTAGTCGCGCTTCTTCACGCGGCCGGTCGGCGTCGCGGCGTCGACCGGGACGATCGTGATCGTGGCGCCGGCGATCGGCGTGCGCTGGCCGGCCTCGAGGATCGTGCCGGTGATCCGCAGCGGCGCGGCGGGATCGTCGGTCGTGCCGCCCACGCTCGCGTCGCTCGGGGCGTCGGGCTCGGCGTCGGGCTCGGTCGGATCCGGTTTCGGGTCCGGATCCTGCTTCGGGTCCGGCTTCGGCTCGGGCGCCGGCGGCACGAACGGGATCGCGATGCGCGTCTCGATCTCGACCGCCTCGCCGTCCAGGGTCGCGGCGCGGTAACGCAGGCGCGCGACCGCCTCGAGGGCGAGGGCGTCGAGCGCCGGATCGATGCCGGTCTCGATCGCGATCTCCTTGGGGATGCCGTCGACGCCGACGACGAAGCGCACCACCACGTCGCCACGCGGCGGATCGGGCCGGGCCGCGACGTCGGCCGGGTAGTCGATGCTCACCGCCTCGACGAGCTCGGGCGGCACGATGCGGGCGGCCGGATCCTCGGCCGGCCCGGGAGCCGGCGCCATCGCGAGCGCGGCTGTCGGGGTCGCGATCACACCCGCGATCGCACACACCCACGCGAGGACACTCCCGACCGAAGCCGGTGTGCGCGTCGCGTCGATCGGGGACCCGAACGTGGGGCGGCCCACCACTGCGGCCGCGAATCTAGCAGGCGATGGCCAGGACGCGAGGGCGATTGTGGTCGGCGCGGGACGAAATCCACGTTCCGCCCGGCAGACGGGGCAGCGAGCGCCCCAGGCGCCCTTGCGGCCACTGCGACGACCTGGGCTGCGCGAAGAACCCCGACGTCACGGTCTGCTGACCGACGCGTCGCGCAGGGCCTCGAGGGCCGCGGACGCGGCCGCGTGGGCGTCGCTGGCGGCTTCGAGCTCGCCCTTGCGCTGCTCGAGATCGCGGGCGCACGCGACCTCGGCGGCGGCGCACGTCTCGTGCTCGACCTGGGCCCGCGAGAGGGCAGCGGCGGCCTGCTCGAGCAGCGCGAGGGCGCCCCGGTGCGCGGCGACCAGCGCGTCGTGCTGCTCGCGGCAGACGGCGAGGCGCGCAGCGGCGATGCGCACCGCGGCGGCGGCCTGCTCGACGCGGGCGCGCTGGCTGTCGTTGGCGCCCGCCTCTGCGGGGGCGCCGGGCTCGGACGCCGACGGGGTCACCTCCGGCAGGCCGCCGTGGGCCTCGAAGCCCGGTGGATCGAGGTCCTCGCCCAGACATCCGGGGCCCGGTGGCGGCCAGCGGCCGAGGGCGGCGAGGGCCTCGAGCGTGGTCGCGATCCGTCGGCGCGTCGCGGGTGATCCGGCGGTCGTCGGCAGGTGGCCGAGGGCCGCCGCGGTGGCGGCCGCGAGTGCCTGCCGGTGTCGCGCCCGGACGGCGTCCGCGCCGTGGGTGCCGAGCCCGGCGAGCAGGGCCGCGCGGAGCTCGGCCGCGGCGTCGAAGAGCGCGTGGAGGCGCTCCGGCGCCGTCCACCACACGCGATCGATCGCCCACGCGGTCGCGGTCGGCTTGACCAGGGCGGCGATGCGCGTCGCGAGGCCCGCGTCGCCCGCCGACCTGGCCTGCTTGGCCCGGGCGTTGCGCTCGGCGACGAAGGCCTCGCGGGGCCCGGCGAACAGCGCGGCGGCGGCGGACTCGAGGTCGGGTGGCGGGGACAACGGCGGGATCCTACAATGCGGGCGCGGTGTAGGCCCACCCGGGCCCGCACGTTGAACCCGAGCCGCCATGCGCCTGCGACCCCTCGCCCTCGTCCTGTTCCCGGCCCTCGCGGTCGGTGTCGGCGTGTGGTGGTGGATCGCGGATCCCGGCACCCACGAGATCGTCGACGAGCTCGCGGTCGACGAAGACGGCGATCCCGTCGACGAGCGCGAGCTCGCGGCGCGCGACCGGCGAGAGCTGCAGGCGCGCGCGCGCAACCTCCCCCAGCGCGAGCACGGGCTGGCGTCGGAGGAGCACGCGCCGTACGGCGACGGGCAGATCGACCGCGTCGCGGCCGAGACCGCCTTCGAGGAGGTCATGACCGAGGTCGAGACCTTCGCCAAGTCGCGCGAGCGGATCCACCGCGAGGAGTGGGACGCGTTGTACCGCTCGGCGAACGACGCCTTCGCGATCCTGTCGGTGCACCTCGACGCGGCCGAGCCCGGCGATCGCGACACCCTCGAAGAGGCGCACCGCCGGCTGCAGAACGGCCTGCGGCGCGTCCGCGTCCGGGGCAAGAAGTTCTCGGACATCTGACGCGCGGCGGTCGTCGAGCCCGCGGACCGTGGTAATCCCACGGGATGCGACGCATCGCGCTGTGCTCGGCCCTGCTGACCCTGGTGTCGGGCGCGTCGTCCGGCTGCGACAAGGAGCGCAAGGACGAATTCCTCGTCGACATCGGCATGGGCGGGGCGGTCACCGAGCGGTTGCCGGGCATCTACGCCGCGGTGCCGCGCGGTGATCTCGAGGAGATGACCCGCGTCGGGCGCTGGCTCGATCTCGGTGCGCGCGCGCTCGAACTCGCCACGGTCACGGTGGTCGATCGCATGGGCACCGTCGATGCCGACGTGGTGATGCCGCTGGTCGACATCGATCCGGAGGGCACCTCGGGCCAGGTCGTGTTCATCCGCTGGCCCAACGGCAAGCGGTCGACCGCGCCGCTGCGGGTCGAGGACGCGCAGCGCTGGGTGATGGTCGCGATGATGTTCGGGCCCGATCGCGTCATCGATCTCGAGCTGCTGCAGGGCGAGGTGCCGCGCGGCAGCGTCGAGGAGCGACGGATCGGCGCGCTGCTGGTCGCTGCCGCCGAGCTGCAGCGCCGCGCGCCCAAGGCCGCGTTCTACACCGTCGATCGTTTCCAGGCCGAGCCGACCGGCAACAAGAAGAAGCCGCAGCGCGTCGCCACCGTCGTGTTCGCGCTCGCGCAGGACGACGCGGGCCCGGATCTCGAGCTCGCCACCGACGAGCCGCGCAAGCCGAAGCGCGACAAACGACCCGAGCTGCCGCCCTTGGTCCGCGCGCTCGAGGTGCATCCGCGCGGCGCGTTGGCCAGCGATCCGATCGTCGTCGCCTTGCCCGATCCGCACCCGCTCACCGTCACCCGCGGCATGCGGAGCGGCCGCGTGTCGCACGTGCGCGCCGAGTCGGGCACGTACGAGATCGCGGCCGATGGGACGGTCGTGCGTATGACACCTGCGCCATGACACGCGCGTCGCGGCATCGCGGCGGGACGCGTGTGGGGTGAGAGCGCGGCGCGGCTCCGTTGGCGCGCCGATCGTGCGTGCTACACTCGATTGTGTGACGGTCTCGCTCGTGCGGCGTGCAGCGATGACGAGCGCCCTCGTGGTGCTCGGACTCGCGGCCTGCTCCAGCGTCGCGGGGATCGAGCTCGGTGACCAAGGGCTCGATCGCTTCACCGCGGGCGACATGGACCCGCCGTCGGACGACGATGCGACCAGCACCTCGGGGGCGGATCCCGAGGGCGGGACGGACGGCGGGACGGCGGGACCACCCGGGGTGACGGGCTTCGGCGGTGGGACCACCGACGGCGGCTCGAGCACGGGCGACGATGCGGACGGCACGGGCACCGACGACGCGGGCTCGGACGACACGGGCACCGACGACGGGATCGCCACGGGCGGCACCACGGGCGACACCGAGGCATCGACGGGCGGCCCCGATGATGGGGCAGGGGATCCGGGCGAGCCGGTGCCCGAGCCGCCCTCGGGCAGCACCGGTGGCGAGCCACCCGACGTCGGCACGACCGGCACGTGACGGGCCGGCGAGGCGGGCTGCCCACCGGGGCGACCGCGAAGCGGACACCGCAGCGCCGCCGCGGCTGATAGCGTTGCGACTGTCATGGACACGCGGCCCACTGCACCGACGTCGGCGACCCCGCTCGAGGGACCTGTCGTGGAGCCGCCGGCGACCCCGGATCTCCCGCCCGGCACGGTGATCGCCTTCAACAAGCGGTTCCAGATCGTCGGCCCGCTCGGCGAGGGCGGCATGGGCAAGGTCTTCAAGGCCTTCGATCCGTTCATGAACCGCTACGTCGCGCTGAAGGTCATGAAGGCCGACGTCCCCGAGACCGAGCAGCGTCGGTTTCGCCTCGAGGCCCGCCTCGGCGGCGGCTTCGCCCACCCGAACCTCGTGCGCGTCCTCGACGTCGGCACCACCCGCGAGCACGGGCTGTTCTGGTTCGCGATGGAGTTCCTCGAGGGCCGCGACATCCGCGACGCGATGGAGGGCGGGCGCACGGTGCCGATGCACGTGCTCTGCGAGATCTTCCGCGGGGTCCTCGACGCGCTGCGGTACATCCACCTGCGCGGCGTCGTGCACCGCGACGTCAAGCCGGCGAACATCTTCGTCAACGGCGATCCGTACGACCCCGAGCTGCGCGTGGTGAAGCTGCTCGACCTCGGCGTCGCGCGCGACCTCAACGATCCGCGCGGCGACGATCCGACCCTCGTGCTCGGCGACCCGCGCTACATGGCGCCCGAGCAGACGCGTCCGGCCGGCGCGATCGATCACCGCGCCGATCTCTACGCCCTCGGCATGACCTTCTTCGAGGCCGTGACCGGCCATCACCCCTTCGAGGACGCCTTCGAGGAGCACCCGCGGGTGCTGTTCAAGTGTCACCGCGAGCGGTCGCCGACGCTGCCGAGCTCGTACCTCCCCGGCGACACCTCCGCCGAGCTCGCCGACGCGATCGACGGCTTCTTCCAGGCCTGCTGCGGCAAGGATCCGAACGAGCGCTTCGCCGACGCGAAGGTCATGCGGCGCGCGTTGGGCGAGCTGATGCGCTTCGCGGATCGCCGCGGCGGGTGAGCTCGGGCGCCGCGCGGGTCCCCGACGCAGGACGGGCGGCCAGGGTCTCCCCTGCCGCCCGTTCGCGTTCTCTTCCGTGGAGGTAAGGGGACTCGAACCCCTGACCTACGCGCTGCCAGCGCGTCGCTCTCCCAACTGAGCTATACCCCCGGATGGGCGCACGACTCGCGTCGTGCGGGCCGCTTGGGTACACCGCGGGGCGGCGCGTCGTCAAGCCCGGCGTGCGGGATCGGTGGCGAGGGCGTCGCGAGGGCCCGCACGGGCGCGCCGTCCGGCGTCGGCGCCCCCCGCCGGACACAAACGCGTGCCCGCGAGATTGCCCCACGGGGCGGCCGCGACCATGATCCAGCCGGTCTCGAGAGCCGCATGGACGTCAAGGAACTGTTCGAGCAGGGCGGGCCGCTCATGTGGGCGATCCTGGCGGCCTCGGTCGTCGGGGTCGCGGTGTTCATCGAGCGGCTGTGGTCGCTGCAGCGCTCGCGGGTGCTCCCGCGGGCCTTCGTGGATCGCATCCGCGGGCTGGTCGCCAAGCGCAAGATCAGCGAGGCGCTGCTGCTGTGCGAGGAGAACCGCTCGAGCATCGCGCTCATCCTCGCGGCCGGCCTGCGCGCCCACTCCAACGGACAGCCCCGCGACGAGATCAAGGAGTCGGTCGAGGAGGTGGGCAACCGCGAGGTCGCCCGCATGGCCCGCAACGTCGAGATCGTCGGCACCGTCGCGGCCGTCAGCCCGTTGCTCGGGCTGCTCGGCACCGTCGTCGGCATGATCCAGGTCTTCAAGAACTTCGTCGACGCCTACAAAGAGGGCGCCGTCGGCCCGGACGCGTTCGCCGAGGGCATCTGGCAGGCCCTCATCACCACTGCGTACGGCCTGGTCGTCGCGATCCCCATGCTGGTGATCTACAAGTTCCTGCAGGGTCGCAACGAGCGGATCGTCGTCGACATGGAGGAGGACGCGCTGGGGATGGTCGATCTGCTCGGCGACCACTCGCGCGCGGACGCCCGCGCGAGTGAGGTCAAGGCCGACGACCGCAAGCGCGTCCCGAGCGAGGAGCCTGCGACGTGAGCTTCTCGGGGCCGCACGCCAAGCGCCGCCGTCGCGGCGGTGAGCTCAGCATCGACCTCACGCCGCTCATCGACGTGGTGTTCCAGTTGCTCATCTTCTTCGTGCTCACCTCGACCTTCCAGAACAACCCGTCGTTCCGGGTGAAGCTGCCCAAGGCGAAGAACCGCGACGTCACGCAGGAGCCGAAGGCGCTGGTCGTGACCATCGGCTCCGAGGGCGGCATCGAGGTCGACGGCAAGGCCGTCGACGAGCGCGAGCTGCGGCTGCGCATGTGCGCCGCGGCCCAGGCCGACAGCACCACGGGCGTGAACATCCGGGCCGACCAGGCGACGCAGCACCAGTTCGTGGTCCGCGTGATGGACGCGGCCAAGGAGTGCGGGCTCGAGAAGCTCGGCATCCTGCACGGTCGCTGACCTGTCACGGGCCGGTTCGCGGCTTCGGCACCGCGGCCGGTGGCCTGGCTCGCCGGTTTCTTGCCGAGCGATCGCGTGCCCCAGTAGGTTCCGGTTCGGTCGATGCACTGGGCCAACCGCATTCTGATCGCCGCGACCGTCGCGGCGCTGGTCGCCTGGGGACCGACGCAGCTCGAGCGCGCCGCCCAGAGCGACGAGCTCGAGCGCGTGCAGCGCGAGCGTGACGAGCTCGCCGAGGCCAACCGGGTCCTCGCCGACGAGATCCACGGGCTCGCCGCGGAGGTCCGCGCGCTCAAGTCCGATCCCGACGAGGTCGCCCGCATCGCCCGCGAAGACCTCAACCTCATCGCCCCCGGCGAGGTCGTGTTCGAGGTCGAGCGCGTCGCCTCGGCCGCGCGGGCCCCCCACTCGCCATGAGCGCCGTCGCCCGCACCGTGTGGCACGCGCGTCGGGGGCTCGCCAGTCACTGGCCGTTGCTCACCGCCGTCGCCTGCTGGCCCCTGCTGCTCACCGGCCGCCTGTCGCTCACGGCGCTCGCCAAGGCCGAGCTCTCGGTGCTGTCGCTCGTGACGCTCCTGGCCACGGCGCTCGGCTGGGCCATCGTCCGCGAGGTCCTGCCGGCCCGCGGCACGCGAGCGCCCGTGGTGCCGTCGTCGTGGCGCGAGCTCGAGCTCGGCGTGCCGCTGGTCACCGCGGTCTACGTGCTGGTCGCGATGAGCGGTGGCGCGACCTCGTTCCTCCACCCGATGGTCTACGCGCTGGTGTCGTTCGTGCTCGTCGTCCAGCGCACGCGCGTCGGCGTCGTCGGCGTGTTGCTCGCGACCTTCGCCCTCGAGGCGATCCTCGCCGCGCGGGTCGGGACGCGACCGGCGTGGATGCTCGGCGCGCAGCACGGCAGCTTCATCGCGTTCTTCGCCCTGGGCAATCGCCTCGTGCTCGGCAGCCTGACCCGGCGCCTGCGGGCCGAGCACGGCCGCCGCATCAACGACGAGCTGTCGCGCATGCGGCAGGAGGCCAAGGACTTCCGCCTGATCGCGTCGCAGCTCCCCGCGGGCTCCCGCGTCCGCACCCGCGCCGACGAGGAGATCCGCATGGTCCACGCGGCGGTGGAGAACATCCACGAGCAGGTGTTCCACACGCTCGAGCTGCTGCGGACGTCGATGGGACTGCACACCGCGGTGCTGCTGTGGTGCGAGGCCCCGGCGCAGGCCGATCGCAGCGGTCGCAACACGCCGACGCTGGTGATCAAGGAACTCGCGTCCGCCGGTGAGCTGCTCGCCGACGGGCCGCAACTCGCGAACCCCGGGGTGCTCATCAGCGTGCTCGCCGAGCCGAAGCCGCTGCGCCTGCACGCGCTGGGCGGCCGGCGCCTACCGCCGTACTATCGCGGGCCCGAGCCGGTCACCGACCTGTGCGCGGTGCCGCTGCTCGAGGGCAACGGGCTGCGCGGCATCCTCTGCGCCGATCGATCCGGCGATCGACCCTTCGGGGACGACGAGCAGCGCGTGCTCGAGCGCGCCGCGGCCCACATCCTGCGCGTCGTCGAGCACGAACGTGTGTTCAACGCGGTCGAGCGCGGCAAGTACGAGCAGGAGCAGTTCTATCGCGCCTCCGAGTTGCTGAACTCCGCGCTGACGCTGGACGACGTCTACGAGAAGACCTTCGCCGCGGTGCGGGCGATCGCGCCGTTCGACCTCGCGGTGCTCACCGGCACCGAGGGCGACGTGCACCGCGTGCTCGCGGTCGATGCGATCCGCGGCGACGGCGAGGCCGAGATCTGGCAGCAGCTCGCGGCGCGCCTCGGCGGCCTCGAGTTCACCGACACCACGTCGCTGGTGGCGATGGCGGTGAAGAACCGCCACTACATGCCGGCGTCGGGCGAGCTCGGTGATCCCGACGCCGTGGTGTGGACGGCCCGGACCCGGCTGCGCAACGCCAAGAGCCTCATCGTGCTGCCGCTGTCGCGCGGCGACGAGGTCCTCGGGGCGATCACGCTGGCGTCGTCGCGGGCCCACGTGTTCGGCCCCGCGGTCCGCGAGATGCTCCGCGTCATCGGCCACCAGGTCGGCGTGAGCCTGCAGAACGCGCGCATGTACCAGCAGATGGAGCAGCGCGCGACGACCGACGGCCTCACCGGGCTGACGAATCATCGCGCGTTCCAGGAGCGTCTCGCCCAGCTCCATGCGCTGTGCGAGCGCACCGACCAGAAGTACAGCGTCATCCTGACGGACATCGACCACTTCAAGAGCATCAACGACACCTACGGCCACCCCGTCGGCGACCAGGTGCTGAAGCGCGTCGCCGCGGTGTTCGCGGGCCGCGCGCGCAAGGTCGACATCGTCGCTCGCTACGGCGGCGAGGAGTTCGTGCTGGTGCTGCCGGACACCGATGGCGCGGGGGCCGAGGCCTTCGCCAACCGGCTGCGCGAGGAGATCGGCGACCTCGCGCTGACCTCGGAGCACGGCAACTTCAAGGTCACGATCTCGATGGGGATCGCCGAGTACCCCCGCGACGGCAAGGAGCGGCTCGAGCTGATCGAGCGCTCGGATCAGGCGCTGTATTGGTGCAAGGAACACGGTCGCAATCGCGTGCGTCGCGTGAGCGCCACCGACTGATACGCTGGCGGCGCCCGTGACCGTCCTCGCCATTTTGCGGCTGCTGGTCGAGCTCGCGATGCCCATGGCGCCGCCTCCGGGCCGCGTCCGCGCCTCCGAGCCGCCGCCGGTCGCCCCCGGCGCGTCCATCGAGCTGTCGGTGACGATCCTCGACACGCCGGTCGCGGGCACGCCGATCGAGCTGTGGCTCGACTCGTCGGATGCGGTGTTCGTGCCGAACCGGTTCGACAACCGCGACGTCGCCGACCCGCTCGCGACCCAGCCGCGCATCCGGGTGCGGATCTCGGCGCCGACGCTGGCGGGCCGCTACGGCATCGACGCGCACGTGGTCTATGTGTCGTGCGGTGAGACCACGTGCCGGCCGCACCACAGCCTCGTCCACTGGGACCTCGAGGTCGCGGCGCCGACGGGCGCTGCGGTGGCGCCCTAGCGGGCCGCGGGCGCGCTCAGCTGGACCCGGGCGGCTTCTCGTCGACCGGCAGCACGATGCTCGCGCCGCTGCGCTCGGCCTCGCCGTCCCCCGGATCGGTGCCGCCCTTGCGGGGGCCGCGGAGCAGGCGCTCGCGGACGCGCTGGTGCTGCCGGATCTTGTACGCGGCGTGGGAGCTGTCGCCCTTCTCGTTGGCGATCGCCGTCGCGCGATCCATCACCTGGAACTCGGCGAGCACGAAGACGACGTTGCCCGACGCCCGCTCCTGATCGCCGAGCAGCGCGTCGACGCGCACCGGGAGGTCGGCGATGAAGTTGAGCACCTCGTAGCCCGTGGCCGAGAATTCGTTGGGGGCCTCGCGGGGCGCGGGCGCCTCGCCGTTGGACTCGGCGGCGTCGACCTTGCGGCGATCGAGCGGCGCGAGGTCGACGAGGCTGTTCACCGTCTGACCCGGGACCACATAGTTGAACGGCACGAAGCGCTGCAGCATCACGTGCAGCGTGGGCAGCACGTCCTCGAAGCGCTCGACGACGACGCGGAAGCGCAGACGATCGAACACCCGCGCGGCGCTGGTCTCCCGTTTCACGAGGAGCTTGGTGACCAGGGAGTCGGGTGTCTTGCGCGACCAGGCGAACTCGACCACCGGCACGCCCGAGGCGCGCAGCTCGTCGAACAGGACCATGATCGACTGCTCGACCAACTCGTACAGCGAGTGGTCGGGGATCGACAGCAACGTCCGCAGCTCGCGGGCGTCGAGGTGATACATGATGTGCATCACCTTGAGCAGCACGCAGGCCTGACGCTGTGTGCGGCCCTTGCCGGACGCGAGCAGGGGCAGCTCGACGACGGGGACGCCCGACGCGATCGCCTCGTCGAGGCGCAGCCCGAGGTTCTCGGTGAGGTAGTGGACGGCGCGGGCGCGCAGCTCCGCGAGCCGACGGAGGTCGTCCGCGTTCTCGACGTCGATGCTGTACACGCGGAGCAGCCGTCGCACGTCGTCGGGCGAGCTGAGACGACGGAGTCGCCGGTCAGCAGCAGCCGGATCTCGCGGAGATCCTGGTCGCTCCACGCCGGGGGGGACAGGTCGTCCGGGCGCGAGGGGCGGGCCGGGAGGAACGCGCTCGTCCGGGTGGGGCTGGTCATGGGGTCACGTCACTCGGCCGGGCCCCGCGGCGACAGGCGGGTCCGGTACGGACCCGAGGGGCGTCACGCGCGGCGGGTGACGCGGAGGGTTGCCACGAGGAGACCGATGATGACGGACGCGGCCGCGAGATGGCCGAGGAAGTAGGCGGTCATGGACACCTGAGGGGGAGGGGGTTGGGGCGGTCCGACTTCGGGCCGGAGCTGAGCGCGTCGAAAAGGCTAGACGTAGTCAGATGTAGGTTGGCTTCGTGAGCCTACGCGAAGTCGTGGGCCGCCCGCCAGAACCCGTCCGAATTGCTCGGGGGGTCGATCCGCGGACGCGGGGCGGTGGGTATCACATTCCCCAAGGCCTTGAAAAGCGCTTTCTGGCGCGGTGAGACGTGGGCCTAACTACTAGAAATGGCAACGCAAATCCCTTGGGCACAGGGCCGGGATCCGCGCCGGCTGCGTGGACGCGGGCCCACGGGGCGCACCCGATCTCCCATGCAGGCCGGATCGGCCCCTGGGATCCGCTATGGTTCGCCCACATGACCGACGAACGGGACGGGCGGCGCGGCGACGAGGACAAGCGGACCCGGCTCGGCCGACTCGGCGAACAGCTGACCGGCCTGCTCGACCCAGAGGCCGCGCTGCGCCGCGGTCAGGACCTCGTCACGGGGGTCACCCAGGCGACCAAGGAGGAGCTCATGCGGATCGCGACCTCCGAGCTCCGCAGCTTCCTCGACAAGATGGACGCGGTCGACCTCCTGCAGCAGGTCATCGCCGGCCTGGTCGTCGACGTGCACATGCAGGTGAAGTTCTCGCGGGGCGCCGACGGCACCACGCAGCCGAAGATCACCAAGCAGTCCTCCGAGATCAGCGTTCGGGACGAGCCCGACGGCGACGGCGGCTGACCGAGTGGGGCTAGTCCCCTTGGTTCGCCGCGGGCACCGAGGGGTCGGCGGGGATACCCTCGGGGATGTCGGTGTCCGTCGCGGCCGGGGCGGGTGCGTCCTTCTTCTTCCAGCCCAGGCGGTCGATGACGTAGCGGCCGAGCTCGGTGCCGAGCTTGTAGCCGAACCCGGTGATGATGGCGCGCAGCAGCAACTGGGGCATGGGTCCTTCGGCGCGGCGTCGAGGCCCCGCGCGCCCTGATCATGACACAGCCGGTTTCTTGGTCCACGCTGGCTTTCCTGGCAGGCTGTGCGGGCGACCAGTACAGCGGGGTCACTGCGCTTGACCCGATCGCTGCCTTGCAGTACACACGTTCAGTGTCGCGCACCAGGCGCCCACCTGGCCCCGCCGCGATGCTGAACGAGTGCTCGACATGTTCAGGCCAGCGACCCCGCCCACCCCTCAAGGAGATCGCCCCGTGCGACCGGATTTGACCGATCGGCAGCGACAGGCCCTGGACTACATCACCGATTGCCTCTCCGCGCGCGGGTATCCCCCGACGCTGCGCGAGATCGGCGAGCACATGGGCATCCGCTCGACGAACGGTGTCAACGATCACCTCAAGGCGCTCGAACGCAAGGGCTACCTCGTGCGCGAGGAGCTCAAGAGCCGCGCGCTGCGGCCCGTCGACGTGCGCGAGCCGAGGGATGACTTCGAGATCGACATCCTCGGCCGCGTGGCCGCAGGAGCGCCGATCCTGGCCGAGGAGAACGTCATCGACCGCGTGGTCGTCGATCGCTACTTCCTCGGCGCGGTGCGGGCGAAGGACGTCTTCGGCCTGGTCGTGCGCGGCCAGAGCATGATCGACGACGGCATCTTCGACGGCGACTACATCTTCGTGCGCAAGCAGAGCACGGCAGAGTCGGGCGAGATCGTCGTCGTGCTCATCGATGGCGAGGCGACCTGCAAGCGGTACTTCCCCGAGGGCGACCGCATCCGACTGCAGCCCGCGAACGCCGCCATGGAGCCGATTTACGTCCGGCGATCCGAGTTCCGCGCCGTCGACATCCTCGGCAAGGTCGTCGGCGTCTACCGCCGGATGCACTGACCGACCCGTGTGAGGTGCGGTCGCGGGCCGCCGCTGGTCCCGCGGCCCGATCCGGGCGTCGGCCCCATGCTAGGCTAGCGGCACCGTGAGTCGTCGACGTCGCGCCGGTTGGCTCGCCGTGCTGGCCTTCGGCGTCGGCTCGGCTGGCGTCAACGCCGGGCTGGTGTACAGCCTCACGGTGCTCGTGGAGGCCAAGCCCCTCGAGCCGCCGCCGCCGCGCGAGGAGGTCACGTACCTCGAGCTGCAGCCGCCCGAGCCCCTGCTCGACGAGCCGGAGGTGCCGGAGCCGCCGGATCCGCCGAAGCCGAAGCCGAAGCCCAAGCGCCTGCCCAAGCCGAAGATCCCGGACCTGAAGTTCGAGGAGCTCCCGGTGCCCGAGCCCGAGAAGGAGCCCGAGCCCGAGAAGGAGCCCGAGCCCGAACCCGAGGCGCCGAAGGAGCCGGTCGAGTTCGTGCTGCAAGAGATGAAGATGGTCGAGCAGCCCGACGAGCTCGACGAGAAGGATGCGCCGAAGGACGTCGAGTACCTCTCCAACATCAACCGCGATGTGAAGGAGCAGACCCGCGCCGCGGTAACGAACCTCGAGAAGGACGCGATCAAACCCCAGGCGTCGCAGGTCGAGCCGAGCCCCGACAAGAAGCCCGGCACCGCGAACCAGGAGAAGATCGCCCAGCAGCGCGAGCAGCCCGCGGCCGCGGCGAAGAGCTCGCCGAAGGCCCCACCGTCGCCCGTCGAGGAGCGCCCGCAGCAGGACGATCCCAAGCCCAAGAGCCTGCTCGCGATGCGCGAGACGGAGCACCGTGATCACCACATGGCGCAGGACGCCCACGAGGCCCTCGCCGAGGAGGCCGCCGACGGGCAGCTCCAGCGCGACAAGAAGAAGGAGGCGTCGATCGCCAAGCGCGACGCCCAGGCGCGGATCGACAAGAACGATCCGATGTACCGCTTCCGCCCGCGGCCCAAGGACCTCGTCGCGCTGTTCGGCAAGGACAAGAACGCCCCGCAGCGGCCCGACGGTTCCCGCGAGTCGAAGACGAAGGGCGTCTGGGAGGACGTGCGCGCCCACTACCAGTCACCGCTCGAGAACATGGTCTCGGAGGTGAAGATCGGCAATCAGACCGCGCTGCGGTCGCGCAAGCACCCGTTCGCGCGGTTCATCGCGCAGATGCACCGCTCGATCCACGACGCGTGGGCGTGGGGCTTCCTCGAGCAGCTCGACACCCGCGGCCGTTCCCACCCGCTCAACGACTTCAAGCTGTGGTCGCGCGTCGAGATCGTGCTCGATCGCGACGGCAACATCGAGAAGGTCAGCACCGTGCGGCACTCGGGCAACCTCGCGTTCGATGCGGCGGCCCGCGAGGTGATCCACTCGGCGGGTCCGTTCCCCGATCCGCCGCAGGAGATTCGCTCGGGCAACGGCAAGATCTACCTGCACTGGGCCTTCCACCGCGACGAGCGGGCGTGCGGGACGTTCGGCGCGTCGCCGTTCATCCTCGACAACGCCGGCGCTGGTGACCGGCCCGACCCCGACGCGGTCGTCCGCGGTGGTCGCAGCGAGCAGGAGTCGCTCGGCCGTCGCCTCGGCAAGCCCAAGGCCGAGCGTGGGATCGCCGAAGGCCCCGCGCCACCCCCGGGCGCGCACGGCCCCGGCGACGGGCACAACCACGGCGAGGCCGAGCCCGAGCCCGCGCCGGCCGAGCCGACGGCGCCCGCGGGCGAGGACGTCGACGCCGAGGATCCCGAGGCGAAGAAGCTCGCCAACGAGTGGCTGCACTACTTCTCCGTCGGCGAGCTCGAGCGGACGATCGCCCGCACGAGCCTGCCCTTCTCGGCGGGCGACACGGTCGCAGCGCGGACCAAGGAGGAGCTGCGCGACGTGCTCTCGACGATGCAGGCCGAGGCCGCCGCGGCGGGCAAGCCCAAGGCCGCGAGGGTCTACACCGCGGCGGGCCTGCGCAAGGTGTTCGGCAGCGTGCCCGCGGGCGTGCAAGAGGGCGCGGGCAAGCTGTTCGCGCTGACCAAGGTCGGCGGCGAGTACGTGATCCTGATGCTCGAGAAGAAGTTCGGCAGCTGGCGCGTCGTCGGCGTCAGCCGGTAGTCCACGTCAGCCCGCGGGCGGCGGCAGGCACACCGAGCCGCCCTCGATCTGCGCGTTCGTCCGGTACGTGCCGAGCAGCTCCCACGAGCGCGGCTCGACGGCCGGGATGGTCCCGTCCTCGCGCACGTTGGTCACGTGATACGTGTGCTGGTTCCAGATCCGCCGGGCCTGGATCCACCGATCCTCGGCGTCGCGGATCACCTGCACGCTCGGCGCGGTCTGGTTCTCGTCCCAGTCGTTGCTCGACACGACGACGATCTCGGCCGAGCCGTCGTTGTCGACGTCGGCGACGACGGGGTACTCGATCAGCGTCTTCGAGCTCCGCGCGACCGCCAGCAGCGGGGCGCCGACGTCGTCGAATACGAACAGCGTCGCCTCGTCGGCGTACATCGCGTCGGCGAACCCGTCGCCGAGGAAGTCGAACGCGGTGCCGGCCGCCCAGCCGCTGCCGTCCTGGACGTCGGCGCTCCAGTGCACGCCGAGGTCGCGATCGAACACGCTGTAGCTCGCCGCGGAGCTCACCGCGAAGTCCGACTGACCGTCGCCGTCGAAGTCGTGCACCGTCGCCGGGCGGAACCAGGCCCCGAGGCCGCCGTCGCCGGTCGGGCGCTCGTCGAGGTACTTCACGGCCCCATCGTGCTCGAGGATCGTGATGCCGCCGTCGTTGTTCACCAGCACCTCGGGGTCGCTGTCGTCATCGAAGTTCGCGATCTGCGGGTACCCGGGTTTCACGTCCGGGTTGTTCCAGATGACCGTGCCGTCGTGGTGGTACGCGGACTGACCGAGCACCAGCTCGAGGTCGTCGTCGCCGTCGAGGTCCGCCGCCGCGGTCGCGGTGTTGCGCTGGGCGAAGAACCACCCGGTCTGCGCGGGTGCCATCATCACGAGGCCGCCGGTGGCGTCGAGGATGAAGCCGTCGGCGTACACCTCGGGTGAGCCGTCGTTGTCGAAGTCGGCGATGCCGAGCGCGCCGCCCTGGTCCTGCGGCCACACCTGCTCGGAGGTCCACAGCACGACGCCGGTGCGATCGAAGGCGACGACGCGGAGGCTGCCGAGCAAGGGGCCGCTCGCCGCGACGATCTCGGGGACGCCGTCGCCGTCGAGGTCGCCGATCGCCGGCGTGACCGACGGGTTGACGGGCGTGGCGAAGCTCGCGTGCTGACTGCCGGTGGCGCCATCGAGGACCACCACCGCGCCGCCCAGGCCCGCGCCCGCGACGACCACGATGTCGGGCGTGTCGCACAGGTCGATCGAGCCGTCGGCGTTGTCGTCGGTGAGGTTGGCGACCAGCGGCGTGACCGTCACCTGGCCGCCGTTCCAGCTCCACTGCACATCGGGCTCGAACGCGTCGGGCGGCGCGGTGATCGTGCAGTCGCCGACCGCGTCCATCCCGTCGACGACGTGGCACGACGGCGGTGGGACGACGGGTCCGCCACCGTCGGGGAAGGAGAGGTCGAGCTTGGGAGGCTCGCCGACCTCGCCGCTCTCGTCGGCCGCGGGCCCGGTCGACGACGCGCTCGCCGTCGCGGTCGCACCGCTCGAGCTGCTGCCTCCGCCGGTCTCGCCGGCGAACGGATCGCTGTTGCCACTGCTGCCGCACCCGATGCCCGCGAGCGCGAGCAAGAACTGACCTCTTCGCATGCTGTCCACCCCACCTTGGAGCGTGCCGCAGCGCGGGACGCCCGAGAACCCGCGGCCCGCGTGAGCTAGCCCGCGAACGCGCGCGCGGCCAGGTCCGTGGCCGCGAAGCGTGGCGGCTGCGCCGATCGGATCGGCCGCGCCTCGCCGCACAGCGCCGCGGCCAGCCCCGCGAACACGGTCTGGTACGCCGGCAGTGTCCACTTGCCGAAGTGGGTGCTGGCGCCCTCGTAGTCCTGCAACGCGTACTCCTCGGGCGTGGTCACGTAGCCGGCGTAGGCGTTGGCGTAGCCGACGAGGATCGCCCGCGTGACGCGGAGGGGCTCGAGCGCCGCGCAGACGCTCGCGCACAGCCGCCGGCCCGCGACGGTGGTGAACTCGTGCGGCACGGCGACGAGCGCCACGTCGCCGAGGACGACGAGGTGGCTCGGCAGCACCTGCGGCGTCCACGGCGTGCCGGCGACGCGATCGCGGTGCAGCGCCCGGAACATCCGCACCGCCTCGGCCGCGCGGCGGGGCAGGGGGATCCCCGGGATGCGCTGCAGGGCGGCGAGGCCGAGCACGCGGTGCTCGGTGCCACGGACCCACGCGACCTTCTCGCCCTGGGCCAGGGCGCGCACGGGGTCGCGCGGCGCGAGCCGGTCCGCGGCCGCGGCGACCCACCGCTGCAGCCGCAGGCCCGCGCGCGGCAGGCCGGGACCCTCCTCGGTGCCGAAGAACATCGCCATCCCGATCTCGCCGGGGGAGGTGCGCAGATCGGTGCGACCGCCGACGAAGTGTGGGTCCACGGCGACGTCGCCCATGTCGACGAAGGCATGCGCGCAGCGGATCCGCGTCGGCATCGCGGGGGCCCGCGCCGCGTCGTCGTGCACCGCGGTCGCGAGCTGGGCCTGCAGCGCGCCGTTGTGCCGCGCGCTGGCGTCGTCGTCGGGGAACTGCCCGCGCACGAACGGACGGCCCGGGTGCTTGCAGAAGTTCGGCGTCACGTCGCCGCTGGCGCCCTGGGCGAAGGCCGCGATCGGATCCCCGCCGTCGCGCTCGCGGAGCGTGGCCTCCAGATCGGCGGCCGCATAGCCCTTGTTGTCGAAGTGCAGCGCGTGGTTGTCGCTGTGCACGCTCGTGCAGTGCACCGCGAACCAGTTGATCGAGCCCAGCGCGCGGCCCGAGGCGTCGTCGAAGCGGAGCAGCCGCAGCTGGCGATCGATCGCGAGGTGCTCCTCGCCCTCGGTCACCGGCGTGACGTCGGGGTTGCGGTTGTACGCGGCGATCGATCGGTTGAACGCCACCGGCACGTCGTTCGCGAACTCGCCCTGGTTCCACCGCAGCGTCCCGGGCACGCGGGCGTCGTCGGCCGCGACGATCGCCGCCACGATGTCGTCCGCGAGCCCGTCGAGGATCTCCTGGGCGAACCCCGGGATCGTGACGTTGTAGAACGCGTAGTGGGTGAAGCCGCCGGGCCCGCTGTGCGTGTGCGTGGCCATCAGCAGCACGCGCTCGACGTCGAAGCCCCGCGCGGCGTGCTGGGTCTGCAGGCGGGCGCACACCGCCTCGCGCAGGGCCAGCGAGATGAACGCGAGCTCGCAGACCACCATCGCGAGCTTGTCGCCCGTCGCAGGGTCGCGCAGCACGAACGCGCGCGCCGACAGCGGCGTCGCGACGGACGTCGCGTAGTTGTCGAGCATGCCCCAGCCCATCATCCCGAGGCCGGGCGTCCACCGCGTCAGGTCGTGGCGGGAGACGCCGATCTCGTAGGTGGTGGGCATGGAGCGGAGGGTAGCAAGGGGGCGGGCGTGGGGGCGTGCCCGCCGCTGGAGGCCGTGCGAGCGGGTTACGGGCGGGCTCGGCCGCGGTGGAGCAGGCGCCGGCCACGTACCGCGGGACAGGGGCGCAGGCGGTGGGCTAGGCTTCGGAGTATGGCGCTGGAGCTCACCATCGAGACCGATCGCGAGCAGGACGGTCGTTGGATCGCCGAGATCGTGGAGCTCCCCGGCGTGCTCGCGTACGGCGACAGCGAAGCGGATGCGGTCGAACGGGTGAAGGCGATCGCGCTCGTCGAGGTCGGGGATCGGCTGCAGCACGGGGATCCGATCCCGGGTGGTGCGGGGCTCACCGGCGTCTCGTTCCGCGCGGCGTGAGATGGGCGCGTGGTCGACCACGAAGGCGCGGCGCGTCCTCGCTGCGCTGCTACGGATCGGTTGGGTGATCGTGCGGCAGCGCGGCTCGCATCGCCGGCTCTCACATCCGACGCGCGGGCTGTACGGCGCACGCGGACATCGACCGCGTTCCGCCAAGCGTGTGCCAACGATCGGGGCGCTAGACTCGAAACCCCGGTGGAGGATAGGGGATTCGAACCCCTGACCCTCGGCTTGCAAAGCCGATGCTCTCCCAGCTGAGCTAATCCCCCGTCGTGCTCTCGCCGCGATCCTCCGGGGATCTGCGGCGATGTTCGTGGGCGTGGGGGGACTTGAACACCCGACCTCTGCCTTATCAGGGCAGCGCTCTAACCAACTGAGCTACACGCCCGCGTGTGTGCCCCCGTCCTGGTGAACGGGAGCGCGTATGTACTGCGGTCGGGACCGGCCGTCAAGCCGGGTCGTCACCGGGACCGACGGAAGGGCGTCACTCGGGCGGGGCGCCGTCGGCCGGGTCGGACTCGACGCTGCCGGAGGCCTCGACCTCGGCCCCGCGGCGCCGGGCCTTGCGCTTGCCCCGGCGGCCGGTGTCGAGGGCGCCCTCCTGCCGGGCGTGGGCGACGAGCGCCCGGATGTACGCGACGATGTCGTCGTTCGCGGGCATCAGGTGGTGGTGGTAGGCCGGGTCGTTGCCCGGCGCCCAGCGCAGGAAGAGCACGAGCTGCTTGCCCTGGAGATCGGCCGGCGTGTCGTCCTCGCCGCGCAGGCGCAGCATCTGGCTGGCGCGCGTGCCCTTGGGCAGCTCGCCGAAGAGCACGTCGCCGAGCTCGACGTCGATGTACTGGGCGTGCTTGCCCCGGTAGCGACCGCGGCCCCAGACCTGCTCGACCTCGACGAGGGCGACGATCGCCGCGTGGCCGAGGCGCGCGGCGAACAGCCGCTGATCGAGGACGTCGTGCGGCGCCCGCCCGCGCAGCTCGAGGTCGGCGTCGGTGTAGTCGTCGTCGAACGCGACCGCGAACCGCTCCTCCCAGGCCGGGGCGTCGTCGGGCGGGCTCAGCTCGCCCCGGTTGCCGCGGCGCGCCTTGCAGCCAGCGATGGCAGCGGCGCAAAGTGCGATGAGGGCCAACCGCGCGACGAGCTTGGGCATGGATCCGCGGGGACGCCTTCCGCGGGCAAGCCTAGAGATGTCATCCATGGAAGTCCACCACGCGTCGGTCGCCCATCGACCGGGGCCATGGTCCTTCCCGCGACCGTCCGTGGCGCGACACTCGAACGGCCCGCGGATCCGGCAGTTGTGTCACATCGGGCGGCCACGCGTGCAACCCGCCCCGGCTAGAGATTCGCCGCGGCGTGGGGTACATCCCAGGCGTGCGCGCGCCGCCGCGCCGCAGGGGAACACTACCGTGAAGCCGATCTCGTACGCAGCTGCCACTCTGCTCGCCCTCGCGGTCTCGTGCATGGGCGAGGCGAAAAATGGCGAGGTCCCGGCCAAGACCGCGACCAAGGACGTCAAGCCGGCGAAGGGCGACGGCAGGGCCAAGGCCGACGCCAAGGCGGACGCGAAGCCGGACGCCAAGGCGCCCAAGGCCGACGACAAGGCCGCGGCCAAGCCCGCCGAGGGCGACGCCAAGCCGGCGCGCACGTTCAGCAAGGGCGACATGGCCCAGCCCAAGATGACCAACGAGGAGGTCCTCGCCTACAACGCCGCCCAGGGCGATCCCCGCGCCAAGGGCCCGTTCACCCTCGAGGACGCGCTCGCCGGCGACGACAAGCTCGCGGTCGGCAAGCCCGGCAAGCTCACCGCGATCTTCGACACCTCGATGGGCAAGTTCGAGTGCGAGCTCTACGAGGAGAAGTCGCCGCTCACCGTCGCGAACTTCGTCGGCCTCGCCCGCGGCACCCGCGAGAGCTACGACAAGAAGTCCGACGCGTGGACCGGCAAGAAGTTCTTCGACGGCGTCATCTTCCACCGCGTGATCGACGGCTTCATGATCCAGACCGGCGATCCGACCGGCACCGGCAGCGGCGGCCCCGGCTACGTGCTCGCCGACGAGTTCGACAAGTCGCTCAAGCACGGCAAGCCCGGCCTGCTGTCGATGGCGAACCGCGGTCCGAACACCGGCAGCAGCCAGTTCTTCGTGACCGTCGCGCCGACGCCCCACCTCGACGGCAAGCACGTGATCTTCGGCGCCTGCGATCCGGCGCTCCCCACCGAGATCAGCAAGGTCAAGGTCGACGCCCGCGCCAACCACCGCCCCTACGAGCAGGTCACGATCAAGACCATCGAGATCGTCCGCAAGTGAGCCGAGAGGAGCCCGACATGACGAACGCGACCAACGACGTGGTGATCCCTGCGACCGGCAAGGTCTTCGTCACCGGGGGCTCCGGCCATGTCGGCGCCCACCTCGTGCGGCGCCTGCTCGCCGACGGCGAGGACGTCCGCTGCCTCGTCGAGCCCGGCGGCGATCGCCGCGCGTTCGCGGGGCTCCCGGTCGAGCTCGTCGAGGGCGATATCCGCGACGAGGACGCGATGGTCCGCGCGATCGCGGGCTGCGAGCGCGTCTTCCACGTCGCGGCCAAGATCTCGATCCTGAGCCCCAGCGCCAACGAGTACAAGGACATCTTCTCGATCAACGTGACCGGCACGCGCAACGTCATGCGCGCGGCGCTGGCCAACGGCGTGCGCCGTGCGGTGCTCACCGGGTCGTTCTCGGCGGTCGGCTACGACCCCGACGACCCGAGCAAGCCCAGCACCGACGAGATGCCGCACTGGCCCTTCGACAGCGCGGTGATGCCGTACGCGCGCAGCAAGGCGCTGGCCGAGCACGAGATGCTGAAGGTCGTCGCCGACGGCCTCGACGCCGTGATCGCGACCTCGTGCGCATGCATCGGCGCCTGGGACTACATCCCGTCGCGGATGGGCCGCACGATGTGCGACTACACCAAGGGCAAGGTCCGTGCGTACGTGCCGGGCGGCTTCGAGTTCGTGGCCGGCCGCGACATCGCCGACGGCCACGTGCTCGCGATGGCCCGCGGTCGCAAGGGCCACAAGTACGTGTTCGCGACGGCGTTCCACACGCTGTCGGATCTCATCGAGATGTGGCAGTCGGTCGTCGGCCACCGCGGCACGCCGATGCGGATCCCCGCCGGGCTCATGTCGGCGGTGTCGTCGATCTACTCGGGCGCGCTGTCGCGGTTCTTCCCCAACGTGCCGCAGCGGCTGACGCCGGGGTCGATCCGGATCCTGACGATGCAGCGCCACGCCGACACGACGCGGGCGCGCACCGAGCTCGGCTGGCAGCCGACGACGATCGCCGAGGCCGTGCGCGCGGCGTACGAGTTCTTCGCCGAGCAGGGGATGATCGAGCGCAACGCGCTGGTGTCCGTGCCCGCGGCCGCCGAATAGGGGTCACGGCGCGTCGCCGTCGAGGAGGTCGT
This sequence comes from Deltaproteobacteria bacterium Ga0077550, assembly GCA_001464385.1. Taxonomy (GTDB): domain Bacteria; phylum Myxococcota_A; class Polyangia; order Nannocystales; family Nannocystaceae; genus Xiheibacterium; species Xiheibacterium aquaticum. The sequence continues at coordinate 43,376 of LNFB01000146.1, forward strand.
CGAGGGAGAACTCGACGTCCGCGAACGGCTCGGCCCGGATCCGCTCCGCGCCTGCGGCGGTCTGCACGAGCAGGTAGCCCTCGACGCCCCAGCGATACACGGTGAGCGTGCGGGACTCCGGGTCGAGCACCCAGTAGTGCCCGACGCCGGCGCGCTGGTAGGTCCGCAGCTTGCGGATGAGGTCGTTGCTCGCGTTCGAGGGCGACAGGATCTCGCAGACCCAGTCGGGTCGCACGGTCACGGGCGCCTCGTCGGTCAACGCGGGAAGGTGCTCGCGTCGCCACCCGGCGACGTCGGGCCGATAGACCTGCGTGGGCTCGAAGAGCACCTCGGTCTCGCTTGCGAAGATCCAGCCGCCGGGGCCGCGGCCGCGGGCGCGCGGGCCGTACGGCCCCGTGATCACGTCGCCGAGGCCGAGCTGCGCGACGCCGTGGCGCAGGCTCGGGAGCGCCTTCGGGAGCAGCTCGCCGTCGATGATCTCGTGGAAGCGATCCGACATCGGGATCGCCAGGAGGTCGTCGACGGTGGCCAGCGCGGCGGCGGGGCTCGCCATGATCCAGAGGATAGGGCAGGGAACCGGGCCCGGCCAGATCACTCGCCGACGGCGTCGCTGGCGGTCTTGTCGACGTCGTCGGCGACGCCCTCGACGGACTCGCCCGCCTGATCGATCTCGGTCTCGACGTCGCTGGCGGTCTGCTCGACGAGGCCCGGCGTGTCGGTGTTCTTGCGCTCGCAGGCGGGCGCGACGACGAGGGCGAGGGTGAGGAGGGCGGCGCGGATCATGGGCGAGAGCCTACCGCCCATGACCGCGTCGGGCCGTGACCCACCGCTCAACCCGCCGCGTCCTGCAGCGCATACTTGGCGGCGCGGAGGCCCACCAGCATGCTCGGGGCGTTCATCGCCGACACCGGCGTGAACGGGACCACGGACGCGTCCGCGATGCGCACGCCGGTGACGCCGCGAAGGCGCAGGCGCGTGTCGACCGGGGCCGACGGCGAGGCGCCCATCTTCGCGGTGCCCGCGAAGTGATACGTCGTGATCGCGTTCTTGCCGACCCACTTCGCCAGGGCCTCGTCGCTCTGGTTCCAGGGCCCCGGCATCAGCTCCTGGCTGCGCCACGCCCCGAGGCCGCCGCTCTTGCTCATGCGGCGCGCGAGCTTGATGCCCTCGACCATGGTCTGCATGTCGCCGGCCTCCGAGAAGTACGCCGGGTCGACGATGGCCGGCGTCTTCGGATCGGCGCCGCCGAGGCGGACGCTGCCGCGGCTCTGCGGCTTGCCGAGGATCACGACGATGCCGTAGAGGTGATCGACGATGCGGTTGACCGCGCCGATGCCGAACGCGAGATCGAGGCTCCCTCGGATCGCGCTCTTCAGCGGCCCGTCGTAGAGGCCCGGCGGCAGCACCTTGCCCGGGAGCATGCGCTGCATCGCCTGCTTCATCGCCGACGGCGCGGGCCAGAACACGTAGCAGGTGTCGCTCTGGCCCTCGGGCAGGTCGGCGTCCTGCCGCGTGCGGTGGAAGCTGTACAGCTGCGGGTACTGGCAGTCGACGTGGCCGCGCGAGACGAAGAACAGCGGCACGTTGGGGTGGTCGTGCAGGTTCTGGCCGATGGCGGGCGCCTCGAGCAGCGGCGTGATGCCGCACGCGCGCAGGCCCTGACCGGGGCCGATGCCCGAGAGCATGAGCAGCTTGGGGGTCTCGAGCGCGCCGGCGGCGAGCAGCACCTCGCGGCCGATGCCGACCTGACGACGCGCGCCCTCCCACTCGTACTCGACCGCGATCGCCCGCTTGCCCTCGTCGAACACGATGCGGTGCACGCGGGCGCCGTTGCGGAACACGAGGTTGGGCGCCGCGGCGTCCTTGACGAACGCGACGTACGAGCTGCGCCGGCGATCACCCTCGTAGCTCATCCACTCGTAGCCGATGACATTGCCGAGATCGCCGTCGTTGAGATCGTCGGCGCGGCGGAATCCGTTGGCGACCGCGGCCGAGATGCATGCCTCGGACCACCGCGTGGGCGGGCGACGACGCGGCCGCAGCGTGGCCTCGAGCCGCTCGAAGTCGGGGACCACGTCGGCCCAACGCCAGCCCTCGGGCCACTGCGCGTAGTCCTGCACCGCGCCGCGGGTGTAGACCATGCCGTTGACCGAGCCGCTGCCGCCGGACACCGAGCCGGTGCCGACGAAGAACCGCTGATCGCCGCTGTGCCGCTGCGGGACGGTGAAGCGCTCCCACATCACCGCGTCGTTGGCGAACGCGTACTTGTAGCCCTCGGCGGAGAGCGTCTCGGGGTGGTCCTCGGCGGCGGGGCCCGCCTCGAGCACCAGCACGCGAACAGAGGAATCGCGGGCGAGCTCGCCGGCGGCCACGCAGCCGGCCGAGCCCCCCCCGAGCACGACGTAGTCGAAGGTGTCGTTCACTTGGGGTCCTTCTTGCCGCGCACGAGGTCCACGATGGCGCCGAGGCGGGTCTTGGCGCCGCGGCCGTAGACGGTGCGCAGCACGCCGAGGATGCGGTCGAAGTCGCCGTCCTTCACCGGGTACAGCTTGTTGGCGAAGTGCAGCGGCATGCGGTCGTCGAGCACCGCCTTGACGTTGCAGAACGAGCGCAGGCCGTCGCGGCCGTTCATGCGGCCGAAGCCCGAGTGCTTGACGCCGCCGAAGGTCAGATCCTGGGCCATGTAGGTCATGCCGCCGAAGTCGTTGATCGCGGTCATGCCCGAGTTGAGGCGATCCGCGATGCGCCGCGCGCGGGCGTGGTCCTTGGAGAACACCGACGAGCCGAGGCCGAAGTCCGTGCCGTTGGCGATCGCGATCGCCTCGTGCTCGTCGCGCACGCGGCAGAGCAACATCACCGGGCCGAACGTCTCCTGCGTCATGATGTCCATGTCGGGGGTGACGTCGGCCAGCACCGTCGGCGCGAAGTAGTCGCCGAGCTCGGCGTGCACGCGCGCGCCGCCGGCGAGCACGCGGGCGCCCTTGGCGACGGCGTCGTCGACCAGGCGCTCGACGATCTCGAGCTGCATCGGCGTGACCATGGCGCCGACGTCGACCGTGCCGCGCTTCGGATCGCCCTGGCGCAGCCGCCGGGTGAGGTCGCCGACGAGCTCGGCGAAGCGGTCGTAGATGCCGTCCTCGACCAGCACGCGCTCGGACGCGACGCAGTTCTGGCCCGCGCTGATGAAGCAGCCCGACATCGCCGCGTGGGCGGCCTGCTCGAGGTGCGCGTCGTTGCAGACGATGAACGGGTCCTTGCCGCCGAGCTCGAGCACCACGGGGATGAGCTGCTGCGCCGCGCTGGCGAGGATCGCCCGGCCGTTCGCGACCGACCCGATGAACACGAGCTGCGCGATGCCGCCGTCGATCAGCGCCTTGCCGGTCTCGGCGTAGCCGTTGACGACCTGCACGAGATCGGGCGACTGGCCCTCGGCGACGAGCGCCTCGCGGGCGATCTCGACGATCCGGTGGGACGACCACGCGACCCACTCGGACGGCTTGATCACGATCGCGTTGCCGGCCATGAGCGCCGGGATGAGCGGGTTCATGATGTTCTGCAGCGGGTAGTTCCACGGCAGGATCGCACCCACGACGCCGAGCGGATGGAACTCGAGGCGCGCCCGCTTGTGCACGAAGATGCCCGAGGACACCGGCTCGGGCCGCAGGTGGCGCTCGCCGTTGGCGATCGTCCAGCGCAGCTTCTCGAGCACCGTCCAGAGCTCGCCCATGAGCACGTTCTCGCGGGTCTTGCCGGAGTCGCGCACCACGACGTCGACGAGTTCCTCGGCGTTCGCGAGCAGGTGGTCGACCATGCGGCCGAGCACGGCGCGGCGCCGTGCGAAGTCGGTCTCGGCCCAGCCGATCTGGGCCGCGCGGGCGCGGTCGATCGCGGCGCGCACCTGCTCGGGCCCGTCGACGGCGACGGTGCCCAACGGCTCGCGGGTGGCGGGGTCGAAGCAACGGATGCTGCGGTTGTCGGCCCGCAGATCCACGACGTTGGTGTTTGCAGCGCTCATCGCACGAGCTCCTTCGCCGACACCACGTTGCCGCAGCTGGCCTCTTCGTTGGGGGCGGCCTTGCGGCTCGCGATGTAGTTCTCCCACTTGCGGATCGTCAGGTCCTGGAACGCGCGCACGACCGGCGACAGCTCGGGCGCGGGCTTGTCCCAGAACTTCTCCCAGCCGGCCTGCTCGCGCTCGATCACCCAGACGTCCTGGCCGAGCAGCGGCTGCAGGGTGATGAAGCGCTGCGCCTTCATCATGCGATCGACCAGCCAGTGCGGCAGGCTCGAGCCCAGCAGCGGCAGACGGATGGTGTCCGGCCGCACGTAGAAGATGAACATGTGCCGGTTGTGGTTGTCGTTCTGCGGCAGCGTGAACAAGAAGTGCTTGATGCGGCCGTCGGTGTTCGACCAGTGGTACGGGTAGTCGTAGCAGGCCAGCATGTGGTCGCAGTCGGACTCCGACCGGTTGATGAACATGTTTTGGAACCGGCCCGCGGCGATCTTGGACTTGTACTCGACCTCGATGCGGTCGCCCATGTCCTCGCAGCGCAGCACCTCGGTGCCGTAGAACGGCTGGTACTTGCGGTGCAAGAAGCCGTGGGTGAAGTCCGAGACGTTCTCGAGCAGCATCGAGTGGTGACCGGGGCACTCGAACTGCACGATCACGTGGGGCCAGGGCTTGGGCCCCTCGAGCTCCGGGATCATCGGGATGTCGCGCGTGGTCGCGAGCTCCGGATCGCCGGGGAAGATGAACACGAGGCCGTAGCGCTCGCGCACCGGCACCGAGGCGATGCGGATGTTCGGGGACTTGTGCCCGAACAGATCGTGGCTGATCGTCGCTCGGCCCTCGCCGTCGTAGGACCAGCCGTGGTACGGGCACACCAGCTCGCAGCCGACGACCTTGCCCTCGGTGAGCTTGACGTGGCGGTGGGCGCAGCGGTTCTCGATCGCGCGCACGCGGCCGTCGTCGCCGCGGAACACCGCGATGGAGCGGCCGAGGAACTCGACCTCGACACGATCGCCACGGCGCAGGTGCTTCGACTGCAGCGCCGCGTACCAGTAGTTCGGATCGAGGCCCGCGGCGCGGGCCTTCTGGCGGCGGTTCTTCGCCTGCTCGAAGGTGGGCGGTGGACCGGGGGCGTGGCCGCTGAGATCGTGCATGGTGCCTCGCGTGCAAGAAGGCCAGCTCTGCCGCCCCGCTCGCGGGCGCGTGCAGAATGGTGGTTCTGGAACGGGAATCCTGTATTCTGCCCTCCACGCCGTGTCAAGCCGGATCCAGCCGCCCCCCTCCGCGCCCGTCCCCAGCCCGCGGGCCCGGCTCGCCGAGGGGCGGCGCGAGCTCTACCGCCACGCGATCGTCGAGGCCGCCGAGGCCGAGTTCGCGGCGCGCGGCTACGACGAGGCCCACGTCCAGGCGATCGCGAAGCAGGCGGGCGTCTCGCTCGCCACCTTCTACAGCGTGTTCGGCGGCAAGTGGGAGGCGTTCCGCGCCGTGCAGCAGGATCGGCTCGCGCTGCTGATGCAGCAGGTCGGCACGCTGGTGTTCGCCGCCGATGATCCCTTCGGTCGACTGCGCGCGGGGCTCGAGGGGTACCTGCGTTTCCACATCGAGCACCCGAGCTTCCTGCAGATGCAGCTGCGCGAGCACGTGCCGTGGGGCACGACCGACGAGCTGCGCACGCCCGAGCAGACGCGCGCGTGGGAGACCGGACTGCAGATGCTGACCGCGGCGTTCCGCGAGGGGATGGCCGCGGGGCTGCTGTTCGACGACGATCCCGAGCTGTGCGCGCGCACGGCGACGGCGATGAGCCAGGTTCGCCTGGTCCGCTGGATGGATCGCGGGATGGTCGACGCCGCCGACGATGTGGCGCGCGCGGCGATGCTGCAGTTCGTCCGCACGTTCGCCCGGCCCGATCGCGTCGCCGAGCTGACTGCCCGACTCGCGTAGGCCCGCGGCAAGTCGGCCAGCGCCTCGCGGTCGTGCCCTGACGCGCGCGTCACTCGGCGGCGATCGGTGCTGCGGTGGTCTCGACGAGGTCGAGCCCCACCTTCTTGGTCCACCACAGCAGGCCGACGAGCAGCTGGCGCTTGTCGCTGACGAAGCTCGGCTTCTTGCCCTCGAAGGCGTGGCCGACGAACTGGAACGTCCAGCCCACGCCGAACATCGCGGCCGCGAGCGGTAGTCCGACGATGGACATGCCGACCGGGATCGACGCGGCGATCAGCGGGATGCCGACGCTGTGGCAGGCCTGGTTCACCTCGTTCTGGTGATCGGCAGCGTAGATGTCCATGAGGTGGGACCACTCGGGGTCGAGCTTGATGGCGGCCATGGTGTCGGGCTCTCCGGTTCGGGGTTGGGACTACGACTCGGGCGGGGTGACGCCGACGATGCGCAGCAGGGCGTCGACGAGGGCGGTGGTGAAGCGTTCGTCCGACACGACGGGGGTGCCGAGGACGTGGGCGTGGACGGAGCCCTCGACCATGCCGAACACCACGAAGGCGCGGGCGAGGGGATCGTCGCCGTCGCCCCAGCGCGACAGGACCGCGGCGATGCGGTCGAGCAGCGCCCGCTCGCCCGCGCTCCAGATCGCGTCGAGCTCGGCGTCGGCGTGGCGTCGTTCGGTCATGACGGCGTGCAGCGGCGGATCCTCGCGGTGCAGGGCCATCACCAGCTCGACGATCGCGCGCAGTCGGACGCGCGCCGAGATCGGCGTCGTCGCGCCGTCGTCGTCGCGGAGCAGCCCGAGCGAGGCCTCCGCGATCCGGGCCAGGCGCGTGGCCGCGAGCTCGCGCAGCACGACGTCCTTGCTGGCGAAGTACTGATAGAAGCTGCCGGTCGCGGCGCGGGCCCGATCGGCGATCGACTTGCTCGTCGTGGCGGCGTAGCCCCGGGCCGAGAACTCGCGCGCCGCAGCCTCGACGAGCTGCGCGCGGGTCCGCAGTGCGCGGGGCTGCGAGGGCACGCGACTGCGGGGCGAGGCGACGGTCATCGGCGCGCCGAGCCTGCCTCGACTTGAAACCGACGTCGAGTTCAGTTTATGGGACTGTCCAACACTTGGGAATTCCAGGCGAAGATCTCCGCTATGCCCGGCGGGTCAGGAGCCGCTCGAGGTCGCGACGGGCGGTCACCGGGGCGACCACGACGAGCCTGTCGCCCGCGGCGAGTCGCCGATCGGTCGCGGGGTTGAGCACCGCCTTGCCCGAGGCCGGCTCGTGGCGGAGCGCGGTGATGCGGCCGTCGCCGAGCTCGCGCAGCGATCCGATGCTGCGCCCGTCGAGCGGAGCGCCGGCGTCGACCGGCAGGGTGATCGTCAGCATCAGCTCGTCGCCGAGCTGGAAGCTGCCGACGACGGAGGCCTCGAGGGCGGCGAGGGCGAAGGCCGGCGCCGCCAGCGTCGAGGTCGACAGCGCGGTGGTGATCCCCAGCGACGACTCGAGCCTTCGCGCGAGCCCCTGGTTGAACATCCGCAGGACCACGCGGATCGAGCCGTTGACGGCACGCGCGGCGAGGGCGGCCTCGAGGTTGGCGAGGTCGTCGTTCGAACACGCGATGATCGAGCGGGCCTTGGCGCAGCACGCCTGCTCGAGCACGACGGTGTTGCGCATGTCGCCGACGACGAGGTCGACCCCGAGCTCGCGGGCCCGCGCGACGAACCGGCTGTTCTCGTCGTGCTCGACGACGACGACGTGCTCGCCGATCTCGAGCAGCCGCTCGAGCACTCGCACGCCGACGTTGCCGAGGCCACAGAGGATCACGTGATCTTGCACTTTCTTCCTCCGGCGTCCGAAGAGCGCGTCGAGTCGGCTGCCGACCAGGAAATCGGTCATGACGCCGAAGCCCGCGGCCATCGCCGCCGTGCCGGCGAGCATGACCACGTTGCCGTAGAGCTTGAGCCACCCCGGCGACTGCAGCAGGCTGATGTCGCCATAGCCGGTGCTCGTCGCGGTGGTGATGGTGAAGTACGTCGCGTCGACCCAGGACAGCCGCATCGCCGAGGCGAACACCGCGATGGACGCGACGAGGAAGGCGCAGATCGCCGCCAGGAACCAGATCAGCCCGCGCCGCACGGGGCCTCCGCGGCGCGTCGGGTGGGGGAGCCTCGGCGTTCGCGGGACATCGCCGCGCCGAGCGTATCACCCGCCGCGTCGCGGGCCGATGGCGGCGCGCGCCGGCCCGCAACGGGCCCGTGGCGCGCCGGGGCCGAGCGCCGCATATGCCGAGCATGGGCGAACCCGCGAGCGTCGCGAACGAGGTGCCGAGCGAGGAGCAGCTGCTGTGGGATGCCTACCACCGCCTGCTGCTGGGGCCGGACGTCGAGCGCATGCGCAAGCTGCTGGTGCGCTACGACTTCTTCCGGATGGCGGCGGATCTGCCGGGGGACATCGTCGAGTGCGGGGTGTTCAAGGGCGCGGGCTTGCTGACGTGGCTCAAGTTCCTGCACATCCACGCGCCAGGATCCGCGCGACGCGTGGTCGGCTTCGACACGTTCGACGCGTTCGCCGAGGCGCGAGGGGCCGACGCGAGCGCCGTGACGGCGTTCGTCCGCGAGACCGGCCATCGCGGCACCTCACCGGCGTCGCTGCGGGCGATGTGCACGGCCGCGGGGATCGACCCCGCCCACCTCGACCTCGTGGCGGGCGACGTCCGCACGACGGCGTCCGACTACGCCCGCGACAACCCGGGCCTGCGGATCTCGCTGCTGCACATGGACCTCGATCTCGGCGAGCCGACCTACTGCGTCCTGTCGGCGCTGTGGCCCCGGGTCGTGCGCGGCGGCGTGGTCGTGTTCGACGAGTACGCGTCGCCGCGGTGGAGCGAGAGCGACGGCGTCGACCGGTTCTTCGCCGACACCAAGGTGCGGCTGCGGACGCTGCCGCACGCGCGCACCCCGACGGCGTACGTCGTGAAGGAGTGATGCGACGGCGGCGCGCGCGGGGCGTCAGTCGACGATCCGCAGCACGCCGAGTCGCTCGCCCCAGCCCAGGATCGCGTCGAGGGACGCGGCCGCGTGGGCGCGGCGCCTCGACCGATCCCAGCCCTGTCGCTCGCACAGCTCGAGCAGTTCGCGCTGACCCGGGAGCACCGTGCCCTCGGGGAGCTCCGCGGGGCGCTTCACCGTCAGCATCGGCAGCTCGATCGGCGGTTGCGGGTCGTCGATGAACGCCGGGTCGAGGCAGCTCGAGAGATCGTTGGTCGCTGTCACCCGCGTCGACAGCGGCTCGAGGCCCCACTTGCGCGTGATCGTCGACACCACCGAGACGTGGTCGAGCTGCGTGGCGTTCACGCAGCCCCGGCGGACGCGGGCGCCGATGACGACCGCCGGCACCCGGAAGCCGAGCTGGCGGAACTCGGGCAGGTCGTCCTCGGTCTGCGGCGGCGGCACGTGGTCGTACATCCCGCCATGCTCGTCGTAGGTGAGGACGAGCAGCGTGTTGTTCCACTTGGGCGAGGCCGCCAGCGCCGCGTAGATCGACGCGATGAAGGCCTGGCCGAGCATCGGATCGCACGGCGGGTGATCGTCGTTGCCGATGTTCTCGCCGATCGTGAACACCGGATCGACCATGCAGAAGCTCGGCAGGGTCCCGGCGGCCGCGGCCTCGAAGAACTCGGTCATGCTGCCGAAGCCGGTGGTCTTGCCGTAGGAGAAGGCGAACGGCAGGCCGGCGTTGTAGTAGATGTTCGAGACCCCGGCGTCGTCCAGGCGATCGAAGACGCTCGGCACGTCGGTGATCGGGTCGTTGGTCATTGCGCCGTGCGAGGTGCCGAGGTTGAGGTGGAAGCGGTTGGGCCAGGTCGGGCCCATCACGGACGCGAACCACCGCTCGCACAGCGCGTAGTTGTCGGCGAGGGCGTAGCTGACCGGCAGGCGCGCGCGATCGTAGTAGCCCATGATCTGGCCCGGGTCGGGGGCGCCGGCGGCGGCGAACGACGTCACGAACCCGTCGTTCGCACCGTCGTTCCACTGGGCGTGCGAGCCGTCCCAGCTGTGCGAAGGGTCGGTCTCGATGTTGGCTGCTCCGAGGTTGAACACCGCGACGGGGTCGCCGTTGCTGTCGGGGTTGGTCTCGCGGCCGGTCAAGCCGTCGACGGCGCGGCCCTCGAGCAGCGACAGGGAGCCGAAGAGGTGATCGAAGGAGCGGTTCTCCATCATCAGGACGACGATGTGCTCGATGGGCGCGAAAAGCTCGTCGAACGTGGCGGTTGCGGTGGACTCGCAGTCGGACTGCGGAGGGTCGACCTCGCCGGTCGAGCTGTCGCTCGACGATCCGGTGGTCGACGTCGTGTCGGCGGCCGAGGTGGAGCTCGTCGTTCCGTCGGAAGACGACGTGCCCGAGGAGGTGCCTTCGGTGCCGGCCGCGTCGGGGTCGTCGTCGGTGTTGCAGGCCAGGCCTGTCAGGCCGACGGAGCCGAGGGCGCCGAGGGCCTCGCGGCGGGACCAGAGGTGGCGGAGCTCGCGGAGGCGACGGCGGTGCATTGCAGGAGAGGTTAAACGAAAAGACGGGGCGGCTGGGGGGCCGTCCCGTCACGGTGGGGTGTCATCGAAGCTGGGGTACGGGCACGGGCAGGGGCACGGGCACGGAGGAGCGTGCCCCTGTTGGGGCGCGCTCCTAGTGCTCGAACTGAGCGTTCTCCGTCGAGTTGTCCATCGCCAGCGTCGACGCCTGGCCGCCCGACACGATCTTCGAGACGTCGTCGAAGTAGCCGGTGCCGACCTCGCGCTGGTGGCGGGTCGCCGTGTAGCCGCGGGCCTCCGCGGCGAACTCGGCCTGCTGCAGATCGCTGTACGCCGACATGCCGCGGTCCTTGTACGCCGACGCCAGCTCGTACATCCCGAAGTTCAGGCTGTGGAAGCCCGCGAGCGTCACGAACTGGAACTTGTAGCCCATCGCCCCGAGCTCGCGCTGGAACTTGGCGATGGTCGCGTCGTCGAGGTTCTTCTTCCAGTTGAACGACGGCGAGCAGTTGTACGCGAGCAGCTTGTCCGGGTGCTGCGAGCGCACGCCCTCGGCGAACTGCTTGGCCTCGGCGAGGTCGGGCGTCGAGGTCTCGCACCACAGCAGGTCGGCGTACGGCGCGTACGCGCGGGCGCGGGCGATCGCCATCTCGACGCCGCCCTTGATCTGGTAGAAGCCCTCGGGCGTGCGCTCGCCGGTGATGAACGGGCGGTCGCGCTCGTCGATGTCGGCGGTGAGCAGCCGCGCGCTGTCGGCGTCCGTGCGGGCGATGATGATGCTCGGCACGCCCTCGACGTCCGCGGCGAGCCGCGCCGCGACCAGCGAACGGATGAACTGGCTGCCCGGCAGGAGCACCTTGCCGCCGAGGTGGCCGCACTTCTTCTCCGACGACAGCTGGTCCTCGAAGTGGACCGCCGCGGCGCCGGCGTCGATCATGCCCTTCATGATCTCGAAGGCGTTGAGCGGGCCGCCGAAGCCGGCCTCGGCGTCGGCGACGATCGGCGCGAACCACTGGCGCTTGACGCCGCCCTCGCTCGATTCGATCTGGTCGGCGCGCTGGAGCGCCGCGTTGATGCGCCGCACCAGCGACGGCACGCTGTTGGCCGGGTACAGGCTCTGATCCGGGTACGTGGCGCCCGCGAGGTTGGCGTCGGCGGCGACCTGCCACCCGCTGACGTAGATCGCGTGCAGCCCCGCGCGGACCTGCTGCACCGCCTGGTTGCCGGTCAGCGCGCCGAGGCCGTGGACGTACGGCTCGGAGTGGATGAGATCCCACAGCCGTTCGGCGCCGAGGCGGGCGAGCGTGTGCTCGACGACGACGCTGCCGCGCAGGCGCAGCACGTCGTCCTTCGAGTACGGGCGGGTGATGCCGTTCCAGCGCGCGTCCGTGAAGGTGAGGGAACTGGTGGTCTTGGCTTGGGTCATGGCGTCTCTCGCTTCGCTTCGGGTCACTCTCATCAGGACCGCGTCGGCGCGCGGTCGATCGATCTTCGCGCTACAGCGACAGGATGTGTTCGTAGGCCGGCAAGGTCAGGAAATCCTCGAGCGCCTCCGCCGTCGAGATCGACTCGAACAGGTCGCGGGCCAGGGGGAATCGGCCGCGCTCGTAGCGGAGGTCGCCGACCTCGCCGCGGATGCGCGCCATCTCGTCGTCGAGGATCGAGCGCACGCGGGCGGTGGTCAGCGGCGCGCCGTCGATGGTGGCGCCGTGCCGCAGCCACTGCCACACCTGCGTCCGCGAAATCTCGGCGGTCGCGGCGTCTTCCATTAGATCATACAGCGGCACGCAGCCGTTGCCGCGCAGCCACGCCTCGAGGTACTGCACTCCGACGCGGACGTTGTGGCGAAGGCCTGCCTCGGTGCGGTCGCCCTGCGGCACGGCGAGCAGCGCAGCGGCGTCGACGACGACGTCCTCGCGACCGCGCGCGATCTGGTTGGGGCCCGGCATGTTGGCGTCGAAGATGTCGCGCGCCAGCCCGATGAGCCCCGGGTGCGCCACCCACGTGCCGTCGTGACCGGCCTGGACCTCGCGCAGCTTGTCCTGGCGCACCTTCGCCATCGCGGCCTCGTTGCGCGCGACGTCGTCCTTGATGGGGATCTGCGCCGCCATCCCGCCCATCGCATGGATGCCCCGGGCGTGGCACGTGCGGATGACGAGGCTCGAGTACGCGGCCATGTTCGGCTGCGTCATCGTGACCAGCGCGCGATCGGGGACGATGGCCTTGGGGTCGGCCCGCAGCGTCTTGATGAACGAGAAGATGTAGTCCCAGCGGCCGCAGTTGAGCCCGGCGGAGTGCTCGCGGAGCTCCCACAGGATCTCGTGCATCTCGAACGCCGCCGGCAGCGTCTCGATCAGCACGGTCGCGCGGATGGTGCCGCGCGGGATGCCGAGTCGATCCTGGGCGTACTCGAAGACCTCGTTGTACCAGCGCGCCTCGAGGTGGCTCTGCAGCTTGGGCAGGTAGAAGTACGGCGCACGGCCGCTCGCGAGCAGCTCGCGGGCGTTGTGGAAGAAGAAGAGCCCGAAGTCGACCAGCGCGCCCGGGGCCGGCGCGCCGTCGACGTCGATGTGGCGCTCGGGGAGGTGCAGCCCGCGCGGGCGCACGAACAGGGTTGCGAGCGGGGCGTCGTCGCGCAGGCGGTACTGCTTGTCGCGGGCGGCGTCGTCGAAGACCAACGTCCCCTGCACCGCCTCGCGCAGGTTCATCTGCCCCGACATCATGTTGGCCCACGTCGGCGCGCTCGAGTCCTCGAAGTCGGCCATGTACACGTTGGCCCCCGAGTTGAGCGCGTTGATGATCATCTTCGCGTCGACGGGACCGGTGATCTCGACGCGGCGATCGGCGAGCGCCGCGGGGATCGGCGCGACGGTCCATGGTTCGGCGCGCAGCGCCGCGGTGTCGGCGAGGAAGTGCGGCCGCTCGCCCGCGTCGTAGCTCGCCTGGATCTGGCGGCGTCGCTCGAGCAGCGCGGTGAGCCCCGGTCGGAATCGCCGCACCAGATCCCCGAGGAAGCCCAGCGCCTCGGGCGTCAGGAGGCTTGCGTATTCGGCGGTCGGACCGAGGGGGCGCGCGGGCGCCGACGGTGGGGTGGGTTGGCTGGTCACGGGGTTCGGCCTCGGCAAATGGTTTTCCTAGCAGCCCCGCAGATCAACGGAAAACGCACTCTCTGCGGCAGAAACGTTGTAAAAGCCGCGCCGCATCGGGACGGTCAATCTGTAAATGTAGTAAAGTTCCGAGGTGTCTCGCACCTCGTTGCTCGGGGCCCGGGTCCGGCGCCTCCGTCAGCGCCGAAAGCTCTCCCAGGTGGAGCTGGCGCGCGTTCTCGGGATCTCGCCCTCGTACATGAACCTCATCGAGCACGACCAGCGGCCCCTCACGGCGCCGCTGCTGCTCAAGCTCGCCGAGGCGCTCGGGGTCGATCTCCGGGAGTTCACCGGCGCCGCCGGCGGTGAACTGCACGACGATCTCGTCGAGGCCTTCAGCGACCCGATGTTCGAGGAGCACGGCGTCGCGGCGCGCGACGTCGACGAGTTCTGTGCGCAATCCCCCGCGATCGCCCGCGCGATGCTGCGGCTGTACCACGCCTTCCGCGACGCCCGCGGATCCGCCGACATGCTGGCGTCGCAGATCTACGACGACCAGCAGGTCCCCGGCGAGCGCTCGCGCATGCCGTCGGAGGACGTCAGCGATTTCCTGCAGCGGCGCGGCAACTACTTCGAGGCGCTCGAGGAGGCCGCCGACCGATTGCACGTCGAGGCGCAGCTCGATCCCCACGATCCGCAGCGCGGCCTCGTGCGACACCTGACCGAGCGGCTCGGCGTCGAGGTCCGCATCGGCCGGCAGGGCCACCGCGAGGGCGTACTGCGCCGCTACGAGCCCGAGCCGCGGCGCCTGGTGCTGTCCGAGCTGATGCCGCCGTCGTCGCGCGCGTTCCAGCTCGCGGTGCAGATCGGGCTGATGCAGGAGCGCGCGTTGCTCGATCGCCTCGCCGCCGAGGCCGACCTCGGGGACCCGGCGTCCATCGCCCTGGGTCGCGTCGTGCTCGCGAACTACTTCGCGTCGGCGGTGGTGATGCCGTACGCGACCTTCCTCGAGAGTGCCCGCGCCGAGCGCTACGACATCGAGCTGCTGCAGAACCGCTTCGGCGCCAGCTTCGAGCAGGTGTGTCACCGGCTCACGACGCTGCGCCGCCCCGGGGCCGAGGGCGTGCCGGTGCACATGATCCGCGTCGATCTGGCCGGCAACATCTCGAAGCGCTTCTCGGCCTCGGGGATCCGCTTCGCCCGGTTCTCCGGCGCGTGCCCGCGGTGGAACGTCTTCACCGCGTTCATGTCGCCGGGGGTGATCCGCGTGCAGGTCTCGGTGATGCCCGACGGCGTGCCCTATTTCTGCCTGGCCCGCACGGTGCCCAAGGGCCGCGGCGGCTACCTGGCGCCGCACACCCTCCACGCGATCGGCCTGGGCTGTCGCCTGGAGCATGCGCCCGCGCTGGTCTACTCCGACGGCGTCGATCTCGACACGCTCGACGGGGCGGTGCCGGTGGGCGTGACGTGCCGGCTCTGCGAGCGCCGCGACTGCGAGCAGCGGGCGTTCCCGTCGATTCGCGCCGGAATGGCCGTCGACGAGAACGTACGCGGGCCGTCGGTCTACGCGCCGCGTGGACCCGAATGAGCCGACGCGCGTTGCATCGAGGCGCGCCGCGGCCGATCCGGCGGCTGGGCGAGGGCGGCGACCCCATGCTACAAATCGATCCGCGTACGCGATCGCCGATGCTCGACGTCCTCCACCACGGCCCCGCTCGCGACCTCGGCCCTGCGCCCCGGTCTGCCCGACGCCGCCGACCATGGTTCGCGCTGCTGGCCGTCGCCGCCGTCGCGACGCTGACCGGCTGCAAGGACAAGTACCCGAGCTGCAAGAAGGACAAGGACTGCAACGCGGTGCTCGCCGAGAAGTGCGTCGCGAACGTGTGCCAGGGCTGCACCGTCGACGCCGACTGCGTGGGCAAGGCGCCCGAGGGCAAGCCCGCGTACGTGTGCAAGGATCTCCGCTGCCAGGATCCCGCTGCCGCCGCGCAGCAGGCCGCGGCGGCGGCAGGCGGCGGCGAGGAGGGCGACCCCTGTGCCGCGCGCAGCGACTGCCTCGGCGGGCTGGCGTGCAAGTCTGGCGTCTGTGGGCTGTGCACCGGCGACGCCGACTGCAACGGTGTGCCGTGCACGATCGAGACCGGCCGCTGCAGCCCGGTGAACTCGTGCACGACCGACGACCAATGCGCGATGGACGAGATCTGCGACGGCGGGATGTGCATCTTCTCGGGCGACCTCGGCGACGAGGACGGCGGCCCGTGCGGCCTCGCGGCGGTCTACTTCGCGTTCGACAGCGAGGTCCTCACGCCCAAGACGCAGGAGGACCTGAAGGGCGTCGCGGCGTGCATCGCCGACGTCTCGGGTGGGCAGGGCAAGCTCGTCTACCTCGAGGCCCACGCCGACAACCGCGGCACCGAGGAGTACAACATCCTGCTCACCGAGCGCCGCGGCACCAGCGTGAAGAACTTCCTCGCCGAGCGGGGCGTCGGGGCCGACGCGATGCAGGTCATCGCGAAGGGGAGCCTCGAGGCGGTGGGCAGCGACGAGGCCACGCGCAGCAAAGAGCGGCGCGTGCAGTTCATCTGGCCGTGATTCACGGGGTCGCGAGCGGGTCGTCCTCGTCCACGGCGGCTGCAGCGGGCTCGGGTGCGGGCGGTCCGCCGCGGGTCGCGAGCGCGACCTTGCCGAGGCCGGCGCCCTTGATGCGATCGAGCAGCGCGACGACGCTGGCGTGATCGACGTCGGGCGTGACGTCGAGCAGCACCCCCGTGAGCCCCGGTCGCGACGCCGCGGCGCGCAGGGCCGCGTCGAGCTCGTCGGTCGCGATCGGGGCCCCGTCGATCGTGACGCCCCAGCGATCGACGCCGACGCGGACCACCGGGTGGGGGGCTGGGCGAGGGGCCACGGTGGCGGGCGGGGGCGCGGGCGGGGAGAGCTCGGGCGCGGGCGTGGGGGCCCGGCTCTCCACCGCGTCCAGGCGCCGCTGCAGGTGATCGACCCGCTCCTCGAGGGCGGCGACCGCCGCGGCGTCGCCCCGGCAGCCGGCCAACGCGAGGAGAATCACCAAGACGCGCACGCAGGGCCATCTTAGGGCACTTTCGGGCCCGGCGGCGTGAACCGATGCGGCCGCCGACGCACTCCATCCAGACCGAGACCGACATGTCGGAACGCACCGCCCTTCGTTTGCCCGTCCTGCGCCTCCTCACCGTCCTCGGTCTGGTCGCCGCGGCGGGGTGCGCCGCCGAGGGCGGCGGCCGGGGCGGTCCGGGCCCGTCGAGCAGCGGTGGCAAGGGCGACAACCTCGGCGAGTCCGACACCGACGCGACCGACGGCGGGGGCGACGGCCTCGACTCGGATCACCGCGCGGCGGTCCTCGAATGCGAGGCGATCGCCGATCACATCCGCGAGCACGTGAACGCGGCGCGGGTCGACGCGATCGTCGACCTCGAGCGCGATCGCAACGACTGCCTCACCAGCGCGAACGACGGGGCCCTCGGCTCGATCGAGGCGATCCTCCAAGCGGCGGGCGATCCGTACGCGGGGCAGGGGCTGCCGGCGTGGAAGGCCCACCGCACCGCGGCGATCGCCGCGTGCAACGCCCTGGTCGAGGCGCACCCCGACGCGGGTGGCGAGGCCCTCGCGGGCGTCGCAGCGACGTGCATCGGCGACGTCGAGGCGCAGTTCGCCGCCGTCCTCGACGCCCACGCGGACTTCGGCGTCGCCCCCTTCTCGATCCCCGGGGCCCGCGATCGCTACCCCACGTGCTACGCCGCGTTCGACGACGAGACCGCGAACGCCCCGGGCGTCGATGCGGTGGCCGAAGCCGCTGCAGCGAGCGACAGCCTCGCGGCGTGCATCCGCGACGTCCACGACGGCCTCGTGGGCGAGCTCGCCACGCGCGTCGCGGCGACGTTCCCGGGCCGCGACGCGGCGACGATCGAGCAGGAGATCCGCGACGCGGTCGTGGGACTCGCGGAGGCGCGCGCGCGGGTCTGCGAGGTCGCCGTGCACGCCGGTCCCGGCCGCGCGTCCGGTGGGTTCCTCGCCAGCATCGCCGACTGCGGCGTGGATGTGGCGATCCAGGCCGGCGACGCGCTCGACCTCGCAGCGCCTGGGCTGTTGCCCGGGGCGCCCGAGGTCGGTGAGACCGACGGCGGCGTCGGCACGGACGATGGCGGCTCCGAGAGCGGCGGATCCGGCGACACGACCGGTTGAGGTCGCGTCGCCCGCGTCACTAGTCGGCGAGCAGCGCCTTCAGCTCGGTGAGCGCGAGATCCTTCTCGACCACCTTGGTCTTCTGGATCGCGCTGCGCAGCACCGTCTCCCACTGCTTCTCGGGGAGGTCGGCCTTCATCGTCAGGAGCAGCTCGAACACGTCGTCGTCGTCGCGCGTGTTGTAGATCTGCTGGTCGTCGTACTGCAGGAGCGCGAGCAGGTTGCGGACGTACTCGCTGACGGTCAGCCCACCGACCGGAGCCGCCGGGGCCGCCGCGCCCGCCTCAGCGGGGGCGTCGCCGGTCTTGCGCTCGGGGGTCTTCGCGTGTTTCTCGCGCCGCTTCAGCTCGCGCTCGATGCGTTCCTGATCCGTGCGTTTCATGGACGTCTCCGGCGGTGGTCGGCCGACGAACACCGTTGCCCCCGAGGGGACACCGTTCGTCGAGAGCCTCCGCGCGGCCGGGTGGTAGCACGAACGCGGGGGCGAACCCAACCCCCGGCAGTCGGACGTCGCGAAAAAATCACTCGAACGCCCGCGTGCGGGGCCGTGCACGGCCCGCGCTGGTACCGCGGGGCTCGGGCGTGAGCGGAGTCGCGCCGGTCACTCGTCGGCGTAGACGGTGAAGTTCAGATAGGTCCGCATCTCGTCGGGCGTGAGCTCGATGCCCTCGTTGGTGAAGACCAGCGAGCTGTCCTCGATGTCGAGCGCGGAGAAGTTGAGCGCGTCGGCGAGCTGCGCGGCCAGATCGGCGCGGAAGGTCTCGATGAGGTCCTGGTTGTCGTCGACGAGCTGCTTCTCCTCGAGGGCGGCGGCGCCGCTGCCCTCGCCGGCGACGAGCACCGCGGCGCCGGGGGTGACGTCGATCGAGCCATCGTTGGGATCGACCCCGAGCGTCAACGGCATCACCGCCTCGGCGTAGCCACAGTAACCCTCGCCCACGCGCCACACGCGGAAGGTCGAGTCGAGGGACTCGTTGCCCGCGGCGTTGGCGTCGATCTGCTCGAGCGTCACGCCGTAGATCCCGTGGGGATCGGGGTTGCCGTTCTCGTCGTAGATGCGGGCGATGTTGCCCTCGGCCAGCATCTGGTGGGCCATCGGCAGCAGCAGTCCGGGGTCCATCGACACCGCCATCGTCGAGCCCTCGGGCAGCGCGCCGGCGAGGTCGAGGCCCACGCCCTTGCCCAGGGGGAGGTTCGTGTGCATCGCGAGCACGAGCTTGTCGGCCTCGGCGTCGACGACGAGCTTGCGGACGAGGAGGTTCACCGCGCCGTCGCCAACCTGCCAGCTGCCGACCTCGAGCAGGAGCAGCTCGTCGTAGTTCGCCGCGATCTCCTCGGCGAGCAGGAGCTTGAGCGCGCCGGCGAGCATCGTGTGCGTCTCGGAGTCGAAGCCGAACACCTGCAGGTACCAGTCGCCGATCGTGGCCGCGCCGTAGTCCGCGATGAGGCGCGACTTGCCGGCGGCCGCGTCGACGTCGAGCCGCAGGGGGACGTAGAGATCGACGAAGCCGGCCCCCGACGAGAGATCCATGTCGGGCGACGACAGTTGCACGCCGAAGTCGAGGTGGAACACCACGCAGTTGGGGCAGCCGGGGACCTTGGTCAGCGCGATCGTCGGCAGCGACGTCGGCTCGAACGCGGCGTCGGCCGGGCCCTGCGGCAGCACGCCGAACGGTACGGTGCCCGAGAACGGGACGTCCTCGTCGATGATGCTCGCGAGGAGCTTGTTCACGCCCGCGCCGGTGAGCTGCATCGCGACCGGGTAGGGGCCCGCCTCGGGGACCTCGGCGGCCAGCGGCAGCTCCTCGTCGCTGGCGCGGTCGTCGAACTTGCCGCGCTGGTTCTCGCAATCGAACGAGATGTCCTTGCCGCGACAGCCCGACCCGAGCAGCAGCGTGCCCGCCGCGAGGGTGAGCACGGGCGCGAGCGAGCGGAGGGTCGGCAACGACGAAGCAGTGCGGACGCGCGTCACCGGGGTAGTTTGGACCGGCGCCGCCGCAAATGACAAGCGAGGTCGCCCGGCGAGGGCGCCGCCTCTCGCTCCATCCCTCGGTACGCCTGACCCCGCGGGGTGGCCACCCGTGCGAGCCCCGTGGTAGCGTTCGGTCGATGACCTATCGCTGCGCCAGCTGGGGCCTCGTCGCGCTGCTCGCCGCGGCCCCCGCGTGCTTCGACTCGGACGAGACGTTCAAGGCCGCGGCGACCACGACGACGGGCGATCCGACGACGACCACCGCGGACCCAACGACGACGACCGACCCGACGACGTCGACCACGACGACCACGGGCCTCGACTCGACCTGCCGCGACGCCGTCGACTGCATCTTCGATTGTGCCGCCGCCGAGCAGGTGAAGGTCATGATCGACCCCGACTACGAGCCCGATTTCTCGTGCTTCCTCGACCAGTGCGTCGAGATGCTCCCCGTCGGTGAGGTCTACAAGCTGCTCAAGCTCGGCAACTGCGCCTCGGAGCAGTGCGGGGCGATGGGGAAGTGCGACGACGGCATGGGCGAGAGCACGGGCGGCTCGAGCAGCGAGGGTGGCTCGAGCAGCGAGGGCAGCTCGAGCAGCGAGGGCGGCTCGAGCAGCGGCGGCAGCAGCAGCAGCGATGGTGGCAGCAGCAGCGAGAGCGGGACGCCTCCGCCCCCACCGCCCGACGACGGTCTCCTCGACCCGTGCATCGAGTGCATCTTCACCCTGATGCTCGACGAGGATTTCCGCGGCTGCCTCGAGTACTCGCTCGTCTGTGAGTGAGCCCTCCGGCCTGGGCTCGAGGGGTCCGCTGCGCCGCCTGGGCGGGGCGCACCGCCACGGCCTTGCCGCAGGCCGCTCCCGGGATCGCGCGTGGTTCGTGGTGACCCCCGCCACCCGGGCGCCCGCGCCCCCTTTCGTGCGATGGCCACAGTGCGATAGAACCGAGCGAGATGAAGCGTTCGCTCGCTGCGTGGGCCGTCGGCGTCGTCCCCATGAGTTCGATCGCCAACCTGGCGTCGGCAGCGGAGCCCGGCGCGGCCGCCGAGGTGGGCGCGTCGACGACGGCGGCGCCCACGGCGAACGCCGACGCGGCGAAGCCCGACGCGGCGAAGCCCAAGGGCAAGCGCGTGCGCGTGCGCAACGCCGACTTCAAGCGCCTGCCGTGGATGCGGCGCTGGGCGCCGCAGCGCAACCTCGGTGAGCTCGGCGTCTCCGGCGGCGTGTTCATCCCCAACGAGCAGCACGACCTCTACGATCCCAAGACGACGCCACCCGAGCCGTTCTGGCGCGTGGGCGGCCTGCTCGCCGTGCGCGGCGGCTTCTACCCGCTGCGCTCGCTCGGCGTCGAGGCGGAGTTCAGCGCGATGCCGACGCGCATCCGCAACATCACCGACGACTTCGCGTTCACCTACGGCTTCCAGGGCCACGTGGTGTTCCAGCTGCCCTACTACTCGGTGGTGCCGTTCTTCCTCGTCGGTGGCGGCCTGCTCGGCGTGCGATCGAACGCGCTCATCCTCGGCGACGACGTCGACCCCGCGCTGCACTACGGCGGCGGCGTGAAGGTGCAGCTCACCAAGGTCATCGGACTGCGCGTCGAGGCCCGCAACATCATGTCGGCCAACTCGGCGCTGCAGAACGCCGGCGGCGCCAACCTCCAGGTCATGGGCGGGATCACCTTCACGCTCGGCCGACGCCCGCCACCGCCCCCGCCCGAGCCGCCGCCGCCGGTCGATCCCGATCGCGACAAGGACGGCTTCGTCAACGAGAAGGACGACTGCCCGGATGTCGTCGGCGTCGCGCCGCACGGCTGCCCGGACACCGACGGCGACTCCTTCCGCGACAGCGAGGACGCGTGCCCCGAGGCGCCCGGCGTCGCGCCCGACGGCTGCCCGGTCAAGGACACCGACAACGACGGCTTCCTCGACCCCGACGACGATTGCGTGTTCGAGCCCGAGACGAAGAACGACTACAAGGACGGCGACGGCTGCCCCGACGAGCTGCCGCCCGAGGTCGAGGTCTTCCAGGGGACGATCGAGGGCATCGAGTTCGACACCAAGAAGGACACCATCCGCCCGGTCTCGCGGCCGGTGCTCGACAAGGCCGTCGAGGTGCTCAAGAAGTTCACGGACATCCGCGTCAACATCGTCGGCCACACCGACGACGTGGGCGTGCCGGAGTTCAACCTCGATCTGTCGCGGCGGCGCGCCGAGGCGGTCAAGAAGTACCTCGTCGATCACGGCGTCGATCCGTCGCGGGTCACCACCGAGGGCCGCGGCATGAACGAGCCGCGCGTGCCCAACGACAGCGACGCGAACCGGGCGAAGAACCGGCGCATCCAGTTCGAGGTGCGCTCGGTCGAGACGCCCCCGGCGACGTCGCCCGACGCCGCGCCGAGCGACGGCGGCGCGGCCCCGAAGCCGACCGAGGCGACCAAGCCGGCCGCGCCGACCAAGCCGGCCGCGCCGACCAAGCCCGAGCCGCCGAAGTAGCGCTCGGGCGGCGTCGCGCTCGAGGTCGCGGCCGAAGGGCCGCCGGCGGCGGCCGACCGCCGTCGACGGGGCGCGCGCGGGTTGTGTCCCGGTCGTCCCGTGCCCTACCGTGGTCGCATGCGTCGCCGTCGCCTCGCCCCGTTGTCGCTGCTCACGCTCGCCTGGGGCTGCGGAGGTGGTGACGCCGCCGGCCGCGGCGAGGCAGGGACGGCCGATCCGACCCTCGACCCGACGCTCGGCTCGGCCACCGATGCCCAGACCTCGACGTCGGGCTCCTCGGCGGTCGACGACACCGGCCCGTCGCAGTGCAGCGAGGACGACGATTGCTCGCCGGGTCTCGTGTGCGAGGACGGGGCGTGCGTGCCGGGCTGCACCGCGGCGCAGCCGTGCCCCGAGGGCGAGGCCTGCTGCGATGGCTGCGTCGATCCGGCGACGGACCCGGCCCATTGCGGCGGCTGCGACATGCCGTGCCCACCGGTCCCCCACGCGATCCCCAGCTGCACCGATTCCGTCTGTGGCTTCGCCGCGTGCGAGGACGGCTTCGCCGACTGCGACGGCGACCCCGCCAACGGCTGCGAGTTGGACCTCGAGAACGACGGCGAGTGCGGCTGCGAGCCCGGCGCGGTGCAGGACTGCTACAGCGACGCGCCGGAGACGATGGGCGTCGGCCCGTGCGCCGCGGGCACGCAGACCTGCAATGAATTCGGCACCGCCTGGGGTCCGTGCGAGGGCGAGGTGGTGCCGGCGCCCGAGGCCTGCGCCAACGTGGTCGACGACGATTGTGATGGCGTGGTCGACGAGGATCCCGACGACGACGCCGACGGCTGGACCGCGTGCGGCGGCGATTGCTGCGATGCCCCCGGACGCATCTGCGCCGATCCGGAGCTGGTGAACCCCGGTGCATTCGAGGTCGCGGACAACGCCGTCGACGACGATTGTGACGGGATGGTCGACAATCCGCTGCCCGCTTGCGACGCGGGTCTCGCCAGCAATTCTGCGGTCGCGCTGCAATATGCACAGGCCATGGATCTGTGCCAATTCACGGACGAGGTCCCGGACGACCCGGCCGAGCGGATCTGGGGTGTCATCGAGGGGACGTTCAGCCTGGCCAGCGGCGCCGGCAACCCGGCCTCGCAGTCTCGATCGATCCGCGACGGTTTCGGCGACAATGTGGACAATCGCTTCGGCGATCGTCTCGCCGTGCTCTCGACGGGGCGCGCCGCGGACAACTCAGGAGACGTCAACCCGGGCTTCGCGGCGTTCCAGGCCGGCCAGAGCATGGCGACGTCGAGCGGGTTCCCTGCGGACTGGTACGCAGCGAACGGCAATTCCCTGCCCAACGCGCCGGGGTGCGTCGAGCCGATCGACGGCGACGCCCAGGATCCGATCATGTTGACGCTACGCATTCGTGCCCCCACGAACGCCAATTCGTTCTCCGTGGACATGTTCTTCTTCTCGGCCGAGTACCCGGAATACGTCTGCACCGCGTTCAATGATTTTTTCGTGACCTTGGTGGATTCGACCGATCCTGGGAACCCTGCGGACGGGAATATCGCCATCTACGACGACGGGGTCCAGGCATGGCCAGTGGGTGTCAACATCCTCGCCGCGGCAAATGGCCTGTTCACGGCGTGCACCGATGGCACGATCAGCGATTGTGGCACCCCGGAGAATTACGCCGGGTGCGTGAGTAACGCCGAGTTGTCCGGTACCGGATTCGACCTGCCTGGGCAGGTCACCTACAATTGCGATTACGACGGCGAGGCCGGCGGCGGCACCGGTTGGCTGACCATGAGCGGCAACGTGACGCCGGGCGAGACGATGGAGATCCGCTTCGCGATCTGGGACACCTCGGACGAGTTGTTCGATTCCCTGGTGCTGCTCGACGACTGGCAGTGGTCGGTGCAGGCCTCGCAGCCCGGCGTGCGGCCGGGCTGACCGCAGCGCTGCGTCACCAGTGGCCGTGCACGCGGATCTCGTCGACGCCGCGGAGCACGGTGTCGACCTCGAGGGCGAGCGGCGCCCAGGTGGCGCCGAAATCGGCGGTGCGCAGGGCCGTCCCCGCGTCGCCGACGGCGTGCCCCTGGCCCTCGCCGTGCAGATGGAGCCCGCGCAGGGACAGCGCAGGATCCAGGTGCTCCACGGCCGTCGCGCCGGAGGCGTCGACGCGCACGACGACGCCGGCCTCGCCCACGGCGACCAGGGCGTCGCCGTCGTGCGAGGTGCGGACCGCCCAGAGATCGCGGGTGGTCGGCGCCGCGACCATCGACCAGTTCTGCCCGCCGTCGATCGTCTGCGCCACGAAGCCCTCGGCGCCCACGACGACCGCCTGCTCGGCGGTGCCGGCCATCGCGACCGCGCTCAGGCTCTGGCCCTCGAACCGCGCCAGCTCGACCAGCGGCCCGTCGCCGTCGGCGCGCCAGATGCCGCCGTCGTCGGTGACCGCGAGGAGGTGCGCACCGTCGTGGTCGAGGGCGACCGCGCGCCAGGGCACCGCGTCGGTGGCGAGCGGCGCGAAGGCACCGTCGCCGCGGCGCGAGAGCAGGGCGCCGTCGCCTGCGACGACGACCCGCGTCGGGGTCGACTCGCTCACGGCCACCGCTTCGAGGTCAGCGGTCGTGCCGACGTCGTGGGCGTCCCAATGCTCGCCGGAGTCGGCGGTCGAGAGCACGACGCCGCTCTCGCCGACGACCCACGCCGCCGTCGTCCCGACGCACGCGATGGCGTGGAGATCGGCGTCGGTGTCGAGGGGATAGGGCGCGGAGCGGCCGTCGTCGGTCAAGCGCAGCATCTCGCCGTCGTCGCCGACCAACCACGCGCTCCCGGTGCTGCTGCTCGGCGATCCCGTGGTGGTCGGATCGTCGTCGTCGTCATCGTCGTTGCCGCAGCCCACCGGCAGCGCGAGGGCGATCGAGCAGGTCAGGGCGACGCGTGACAGGCGCATCGCGGCAGCATGACAGCGTCACGGCCAGCGGGCAACGCAGAGCGCGCGGGGCTTGCTGTCGGTGGCGGCGACCGATCGCTTCTCGCCGCTCGGCAACGCGATGGTGATCGCGTTGCCTCGCCACAGCGCGGAGGTCCAGTACCGCGCCTTGCGGAGGCCGCGGGCCTCGGCGAACTTCGCGGCGACCGCCGGGTTGGGGAGCTCCCAGCGGCGGATGCCGAGGTGCGCGGCCGAGGCGAGGCCCTCGCAGAAGTCGTCCGCGGCGCGGAGCGTGCCGGTGGGGCCGGGCTTGATCGGCGCGACCCAGCGACCGACGCGGACGACCCCGGCGGGATCCGGAGGCGGGGGCTCCGTCGGCGCGGCGCCGGGCGATCGATCGGCCACTGTGTCGCCGTCGTCGTCGTCGATCACGATCGGCGCCTCGGCCATCGGCGGCGGTGGAGGCAGCGCCGGACGCTCCATGATGCGCGCGGGCTCGACGGTGGGGGTCACGTCGGGGGCGGGGCCGGGCGTCGTCTCGGCGGCCGCCAGCGCCGTCGCATCCGGTGGGCTCGGCGTGTCGCCCGGCGCCGCGGGCTCGCCCACGGCGGCCGAAGGATCGATCGGCGAAGCAGCGTCGCCGGCCGGACTCGCGACCGGCTGGCTGTGCCCGTTCGAGGTCCGCAGCTGCCAGATCGCGAAGCCGGCCAGCGACGCGAGGGCGATACCCGCGGCGACGCGACCGCGCCGCTTCGGCGTGACCTCGACGGGACGCGCCGCCGAGCCCTCGTCGGCGGTCCATCGCCGCGTGCGCTCGGATCCGGAGATGCCGGCCTGCTCGGCCTCGCTCGGCGTCACGGCGTCGAGCATCGCCGCGCTGCTGGTCTCCGTCGTCCGGGTCACCGCGCGATCGAACACCGACACGTCGCGCACCGGGGCGTCGAAGGGGGCGAGCGCGGCGTCGAGCTCCGCGACGTCGGCGAAGCGGCGCGCGAGGTCCTTCTGCAGGCAGCGATCCACGATGTCGGCGAGGCCGCGGGGGGTCTCCGGCGCGAGCTCGGTGCACGGTCGCGGCTGCTCGGTCGCGACCATCAGCAGCGTGGCGGCGACCGTCGGCCCGCCGAACGCGTTCGCCCCCGTGAGCGCGCGATACAGGATCGCACCGATTGCCCAGATGTCCGTGCGCGGCTCGGCGAAGGTGGCCCCGCGGAATTGCTCGGGGGCCATGTACTCGGGGGTGCCGAGCAGCGCGCCGTGCTCGGTGCGTGCCTCACCTGTGCCGTCCGTGAATTTCGCGACGCCGAAGTCCATGAGCTTGACCATCGGCGCCCCACCCTCGGGGTGGTGCAGGAAGATGTTCTCCGGCTTGAGATCGCGGTGCACGATCCCGGCACGGTGGGCGGCCTGGAGCCCGCGCAGCGCCTCGCGGACGATCATCACGGCGAGCGGTGGCTCGAGGCGATCGCCGCCGGCGAGCAGGTCCCCGAGGCTCTGGCCCTCGAGGAGCTCCATCACGATGTAGGGCCCGATCGGCGAGCGCCCCGAGTCCAGGATGTCGCAGATGTTGGGGTTGCCGATGCGGCCGGCGGCGCGGGCCTCGGCGCGGAAGCGGGCGACGAGGCCCTCGTCGCGGGCGACGTCGGGCCGGATGAGCTTGATCGCCACGCGCCGATCGACGCGCTCGTTGACGGCGAGCCACACGGACGCCATGCCGCCGCGACCGATGCACTCGAGGAGCCGGAAGCGGCCGTCGAGCAGTCGCCCGGCGAGCGGCAGCATCACATCGGTGTCGGGGCAGCGCAGGACGCTCGCCGGGTGCGCCGCGCCGCACTGCGTGCAGCGTCCCAGCGTCTCCTCGTCCACCGCACTCACGGCCGCGAAGCGTAGCACGGCCCCCGCGCGACCAAGCGGCGGCGCGCCCGGGCCGCCCGGCCTCGACTGCAGTCGCGGCGGCTTCGACCGATGTCCGCGGGTGATGCCCAGCGTCGCGCCCCTGCGTTGGAGGTCCGTGGTCCTGGCCGCCGCGGTGCTCACGGCCTGCGCCTCGTCGCCGCCGCCGGGCCCCCCGAGCGCGCCGCGTCGCGCAGGCCCCGAGCTGCCCCCGGCCCTCGCCGAGGCGATCGCGGTGTGGCACGACGACGGCGACCTCGGGCCGCTCGCGGGCTATGTCGCCGCGCACCCTGACGAAGAGCTCGGGGTGTGGCGAGAGGTCGTCGCGCTGCACCGCTACGAGGCGTGCGCGGCGGCGCAGCCCGACCGCGAGGGGCTCCGCACCGTCGCGCGCGAGTTCCCGGACACCGTCGGGGGCCACATCGCCGCGGTCACGCTGTTCGGCGACGGGCTCGGCCGACTCCACGCCGAGGTTCCCGGTCCCCTCGTGATCGACTTCCTCGAGGGCGGCGATGCCTGGGCCCGCGACGAGCAGGGCGCGGCCACGATCGGCGCTGCGGACCTCGAGCGCGCACGCGAGCAGTACGCGCCTGGACTGCGCCGCCAGCTCGCCGAGGCGGTGCTCGCCGAGGGGTGCGATGCGACGATGGGCTACTGCAACTGGTGGCTGTCGCGGCAGGCCGACGCGCCGCAGAGCTCTGCCGTCGCCGCGGCGGTGGCCGACACATGGTCGCGTCGCGCCCATCCCAGCTGGCAAGGTGGGGATCACGCCCGTTGCGCGGCGCGCTGTGTGAAACGCTGTCGGCCCCGCGCGGCGCCGCTCGACGATTCATGCTTCGCGCCCTGCTACGCGCGCTGCTGAGTCGCCACGCGAACCTCGCCCCGGAAAGCTCGCAGCTCGCCACGCAAACCAAGAAGAAAGCCCCCGCTCGCAGACGCGGCGGGGGCTCGATGGATGCGCGACGGAGCGCGCATCGGGGATGATCACGCACCCGTATACGTGGTGCCGCGGGCCTGGCCGTGGGCCTTGATCTTCCCGTCCTCGATCAGGCGATGCAGCGCAGCGCGGATCTGCAGCGGTGTGCCGCCGAGCTTGCTGCGGAGATCCGCCGCCTTCACCTTGGACTTGGCGCCGCGAATCGCCGCGAGGACCGTCTCGTCGTACTTCGCGCGGCCGGCCGCGGCGCGCGTGTCGACGGCGGCCTTCTTGGCGGCCGGAGCGGCCTTCGCCGCGGCCTTCGGGGCGGCCTTCGCCTCGGCTTTCGCCTCGGTCTTCGGCGCTGCAGCGGCCTTCGCCTTGCCCTTGCCGCGCTTGCCCTTCTTCGCGGCGCCTCCGGGGGGCCGGCCGGGTCCACGCTTGGTGGCGGTAGCCGTCGATGCTGCGCTCGATCCGAATGCGAGCTCGACGAGTTGAGAGACACTTCGCCCGCTGCGCTGGGCGAGCTCGGCGACCGTCATCTGGGCCACCAGGATCTCGATAGAGGTACTCACGAAGGATGGGTTATCACATTCCGCACCGGAGTTGAACGGCTGGCATCGCGCAAAAAGCCCCGAAAGCGCGGGCGGGCCGCGATTCGGGGCATGCGGACCACATCGATTCGGGCATGGAGATCTCCCCGATGGCGCCCGATGTGTCGGAATGCGCCGAGATCCCCGGACTGTGGCAACCCGCCTCAGGCGGCGGGATCGGCCACTGCGGGGCCGGGCGCCGCGGCCTCGTCGGACGCGCCTGCACCGGGCTCCGGGGCGCCCACGGGCTCGGCCTCGGGGGCGGACACGGGCTCGGCGTGAGTGGCCGGTGCGGGGGCCGGCGCCGGCGCGATGGGGGGTGTCGCTGCGGGCGAGGGATTCTTCGCCTTGGCCTCGGCGCGCCGCGCCCGGCGGCCGGCGAGCAGCTCCGCGAATCGGATCTCGAACCCGAGGTTCAGCATGTCGAAGCTCGACCGGAAGCGACCTGCGTTCGCGGGCACACCGGAGAGTCCGTCGCATTCGGCCGGGCACGGTGCGAGGGGCCGCTGCTGGAACACCTGACCCTGCGCCTCGCTGACATTGCGCGCCTGCTGGAACACGTGCATGTAGCCGATGGTGCCGTAGATGCCCTTCGCCCCGGCCGTGAGCCCCGCCCCGACGCCGCCGCGCAGGAACGCGGGGAAGTCGAGGTGCGCATACTCGGGATCTTGCGTCGGTGTCTCGACATAGCCGCCGGCGCGCAGCGTGAGGTACGGCGGCAGGGCGAAGAAGTCGCCGCCGAGGCGTACGGAGACGGTGTCTTTCCACTTCTTCGCGATCTTCAGGTCGCTCAGCTCTTGGCCACTGATCGATCCGCTGAGCTCGAGATCGAAGGAATCGATCGAACTCCAATTCTCGTAGACGACGTCGAGCTCGAGATCGAACCACTTGCGCGAGTGGGCGCCGGTGCCGACGTCGTGGATGTAGCGCACACCGCCGCGCAGCGTCGCCGGGAGCACCAGCGGCATCGACACGCGGATGTCGCCGGTGACGAGCTGGGGCTTGTCGACGCTGACGCCGCCCTCGGGGCGCAGGTAGACCGGGACGACGCGGCTGGCGAGGCCGAGCTCGACCCGGCGGTGCGGCCGGTACCACAGCCCGACCTGCGCGGTCGCGGCGGTGCGGTCCTTCAGATTGAGCTGGGTCTCGAGCTGCGTGCCACTGTCGTCGGGCGTGGGGTTGAGCCCCGTCACGGCGCGCGAGTCGACCACGAGCGCGTACTTCATCTGCAGCATGTCGACGTATTGCACGGTCACGCCGACGCCGAATACGTCGCGGAGTTTCCACGCCGCCGCGACGCTGTAGTAGGCCATCAGCACGTCCATCCGCGTGAGCTGGAACGACTGCGCGCCGTAGGCCGGGTAGTCGTGGCGACCGACGGCGCTCGGGCCGTACACGCCCGCGGCGAAGGTCCAGTTGCGCAGCCCGAAGTCGGAGCTCACGACCGCGAACAGGCCGAGGGGAAAGACCTTGCGCCGATCTTCGACGCGATCGAAGCTGCGATCCTCACCCCACACCTCGGCGGTCAGCGGCGCGCGGGTGAACGACGCGCGATGGAAGATCAGGTTGTGGTTGTAGAGGAAGTTGGTGCCGCGCTGCCGCGCGAGTGCGCCCGGGTTGTAGTGCAACGCGGTGAGGTCGTCGGCGCCAGCCACCATCGCCCCGCCGCGCCCCGCAGCGCGGGCGCCGGTGTCGGGGATCTCGAACCCTCCCGCGTGGGCGCTGCCGCTCGCGATCACGCCCGCGAACGCGATGCCGAGCGATAGGGCGTGCGCGGCGATCCGGGGTCCGGATGTGCGGCCTCGACGAGTGCGACGCGAGCGGCTTGGCATCGCCGCGGACGGTAGCATGACCGCCCGCGTTGGCGGGGCAGCACACCCCTGATAGGCTTCGGCCCGATGTCTTTCGTCGCACGCCACGTCTGGTTTCGTCCTCGGAGATCGCCCCGGCTGGCCGGGTCCACCGCTGCGCTCGTCGCCCTGCTCGGCGGGGGCTGTGGCAGCGACGACCCGGAGGGCACCGACAGCAACGTGTTGCCGACACAGGGGGCCACGGACGACGACAGCGGCTCGTCGTCGTCGCCCACCGGCGCGAGTATGAGCGAGACCTCCGCGGACACCACCGCGGGCACCGGCGGCGAGCTGCCGCTGCCGGTCGCCTATCGATTCGAGTGCATCGACATCCAGGTGCTCGGCGACGCCGACGGCACCGCATTCCAGGCCAGTCTGCTCGAGGACACCTGGAGCTCCGACATCGACGACTACAAGCTCAACATCATCTTCGAGGTGGTCAGCCGCGATGCGGCGGCGTCGTCGGGCGAGGTCGCGATCCGCTCGGGCATCGGCACGGGCGCGGCGGATCAGTGCGCCGAGCCGACGTCGGCGAGCGACGTCATCTCGGTCGCGTACGACGCCTCGTCGGCGCTGTGGGCTGCGAGCGATGCGGAGGGGACGTGCAGTGCCCCCGCGGCGGCCGGCACGGCGACCGCCGGCAGCTACACGATGACGCTGGGCCCGGACGTGCTGGTGTACATCTATGCCCAGGACACCGACGGCACGACGTTCAATTGCACCGAAGACGCCGCGACGCCCGACGCCGTGCCGGTGCGCGCCGTCGAGGCCCAGCTCACCACGTCGCCGGACGGGGCGGACGTCGCCGGCCAGCTGACCGGCTGTCTGTTGAGCACCGAGGCGGCGGCGTTGTGCTCGTGCCTGGGCGAGTGCAATCCGGCGACGATGAACGAGAACTGCGGCGGCTGCCCCGACGGCAGCGTCCCGCTGCAGAGCCTGCTGCAGGGGATCAATCCGTCGCCGCGCTGCACCGATCTGCTCGGCGCCGACGCATTCGATCTGACCCTCGGATTCTCGGCGAAGGCGCTGCCCAATGTCCCGACCGAGTGCGGAGGTTGATCGCATGAACCGCGGCACGGCACGGTGGGTCTTCGCGCTGCTCGCCGGCGCCACGGGTTGCGATCGACTGACGGGCGGTGGCGAGGCCGAGCCCGCGGCGGCGAAGGCCGACACGGAGGCGAAGGCCGCCGACGTCGAGACCAAGGCCCCCGATCCCGACGCAAAGGCCGACGCCAAGGCGGACACCGTGGTTCCGCCCGCGTCGACGACCGCGTGCCCCGACGGCGGCACCGCCAAGGGCGCGGCGCCGCCGGCGGGCAGCGAGCTGTGGTGCGAGCTGGTCGAGGGCGGCAGCCCCGTGCGGCACGGTCGCTGGACGCGCTGGTACGACGGCAGCACGCAGAAGTGGCACGAGCAGGAGTATCGCCGCGGCAAGCGACACGGTCGCGAGACGTCGTGGTTCGACAACGGCAAGCTCTCCGCCGAGGGCGACAACGCCGACGACGAGAAGCACGGTCGCTGGACGCTGTGGTCCGCCGAAGGCAACAAGTCCGAGGAGGGCGAGTACCGGGCCGGCAAGAAGCAGGGCCGGTGGACCAAATACTGGCCCAACGGCAAGCCGCGCGAGGAGCTCGACTTCCGCGACGACGTCGAGGACGGGAGCTTCACCGCCTATCGCGACGACGGCCAGCGCTCGGAGACCGGGAGCTACCAGGCGGGCAAGAAGCACGGCACCTGGATCGCCTACGACGCTGCGGGTAAGGAGTCCTCGAAGCGGGAGTGGGTCGCCGGAGTCGAGCAGGCCTCGCCCACCGCGCCCGCTGGGTTCGCGTGCCCCGATGGCCTCACCGCGGCCGGGGCCGCGCCACCCGGCGGATCCGAGGCGTGGTGCGCTGGCGCCGACGGGAAGCGACAGGGCGCGTATCGCAAGTGGCAGGACGCGACCGCGACGGCCCGCGTGGCGCTGCAGGGCGAGTACGCCGCCGGGAAGAAGGTCGGCCGGTGGCAGGAGTTCTACTCGACCGGTGACCCCAAGGAAGAGGTCGAGTGGCGCGACGACAAGCGCGAGGGCGAGTTCGCCGCGTGGTGGCGCAACGGGCAGAAGCGCGTCGAGGGCGAGTACTGGTCCAACCACCGCCAGGGCATCTGGCGCTGGTGGTACGACGACGGCCAGCGCAAGCTCGAGGGCGAGTACAAGCGCGGCGACAAGCAGGGCGAGTGGGAATCGTTCTACGCCGACGGCGTGCGCGAGTCGAAGGAGCTGTACAAGGACGACCAGCGCGACGGCAAGGCCGAGTACTGGCATCCGAACGGACAGCGCCAGGCCACGGGGCAGTGGACCGCGGACAAGAAGCAGGGCCGGTGGTTCTTCTTCGACGACACCGGCAAGCGCACCGAGGACATCACGTACAAGGACGACGAGCCGATCGGGAAGCCGCCGCGCGCCAAGCCGCGCTTCCGGAAGCCCGACACGGCAGAGTGACCCCGTCCGCGAGCGGCGGGTGGCGACGCCTGTAGCCGGTGGGCCGCCGCGAGTGGCCAGCCGGCCGGGGCAGGGGGCAACGCACAACTCCCTGGAATTCCAGAGACCGCCGACGCGCCTACATGTGGCACCGAGTGTGGAAGAGGAGGGCAACCCCGACCGGACTTCCACGCATGAACCGCTCGATTCTGCTCGCGTCCCTCGCCCTCTCGCTCACCCCCGCCTGCGCCGACGTCGACGACGCGACGCTCGAGCTCGAGGACGGCGACTACCAAAAGGGTGGGATCTCGGGCAAGGCGGACTCGAGCGTCGAGGCGGTCATCGTCGACTTCGAGTTCGACGGTTCGGTCCTCGCGAGCTCGCAGTTCGGTGCGGAGAACACGATCGAGAGCCAGATGCTCTACACGATCGGCCACCTCAACGGCAGCAACTCGGTCGGTCGCCTCGACCAGCTGGTGCTGAGCGACGTGACGACTCGCCGCGAGGGCAACCTCTGGCGCATCGACTACCACGCGACGCTGCCGGTCGCGTGGGGTAACAAGAACGCGGTGCCGGCCACCTACGCGCTGACGCTGCCGCTCGATGCGACCACCGCCGGTCAGGAGCGCTTCACCGCGAGCTACTCGACCAAGTGCGTGGACTTCGGCGCGCACGACGTCGATGCCGGCAGCATGTGGTACTACTATCGGCCGTCGCGCTCGGGCTGCGCGCTCGCCGACGCCGACGTGGTGCGCACCACCGCGACCGTGTCGGTCAGCGACGTCAACACCACCGGCAAGTACCCCGAGTACGACAAGGTCTGGGAGGACGACGTCCTGCAGGTCGTCGCGGTGTTCGGCAAGTACGAGGACGGGGCGAAGACGGCGAGCGACGCCGGGATCTCGGCGTACAACAAGTTCGCCAAGGCCGTGCGCACCGAGCTCGGCACGTCGGTCACGACCGTGCCGGCGATGGTGCCGACGAACCCGGGCGTCGCGGTGCCGGACATCACCTGGTCGGTGACCCGCCCCGACGGCCGCCGCGTGCAGGTCACGGCGCTCCTGGTCGACAACGTGCGCACCGCCGGGCCCGCCTTCGATGCCCGCTACGGCGAGCTCTCGACCCGCGCCGACCTCATCGTCTACGGCGGTCACGCGGGGCTCGGCGCCAACGTCCGCGCGCTCGCCCGCAAGGGCCACTGGGTCGCCGGCCAGTACACCATCGTCTTCGAGAACGGCTGCGACACGTACGCCTACGTCGACGGCGCGCTGTTCGACGCCCACGCCGCCATCAACCCCGACGATCCGAACGGCACGCGCTACGTCGACCTCATGATGAACGCGATGCCGTCGTTCTTCGCCGAGATGTCGAACGGCACGATGGCGATCATGCGCGGCCTGCTCAGCTACGAGGACCCGCAGACCTTCGAGCAGATCATGGCCAACATCGACTCCGACGAGGTCGTGCTGGTGTCGGGCGAGCAGGACAACACCTTCGTGCCCGGCGGTCAGGGCGGCGAGGGCGAGGGTGACTGGGAGGGGCTCGAGGCCTCGGGCACCGTCACGCGCAACCAGGAGCGTCGCTTCGAGACGCCGGTGCTCGCCGCGGGCAGCTACGTCTTCGAGATGACCGGCACCGCGGACGCCGATCTCTACGTCCGCACCGGCGCGGCGCCGACCGAGCAGAGCTTCGAGTGCCGCCCGTTCAAGACCGGCTCGAACGAGGCGTGCACGGTCACCCTCAACACCGACGCGGCCATCCACGTGATGGTCCGCGGCTGGGCGGCGAGCTCGAACTTCACGCTCGTCGGCGCACAGAACTGAGCTCCGCACCGAGGGTGCGCACCGAAGGCCGGCCTCCCCGCGTGGGGTGGTCGGCCTTCTCGCGTTTTCGCGCGATGCCGACTGCGTAATTCGCCTGACCACATGGATTTCCACGTCCTTTCGGCCCTTTCCTGCGCAGGTCGGGAGTCGTAAGACATCGGGGTCCATCGGGGGTCATGTATGCAGAAATATCCGTTGATCGCGCTCAGCTTCGTCCTCGCCTGCGGTGATTCCTCCGAGGAGGCGCAGGGCACCCAGTCGGGCTCGATCGGATCCGCCGACGAGACCACGGGGGACCCGGACGCGACGACCGACGCCTCGGTGTCGCAGGGCGACGACAGCTCGAGCGGCGACGCCAGCGACTCGATGGACGAGAGTTCCTCGGGCGCCGACGGCTCGTCGTCGAGCGGTGGCGGCGAGTCGTGCAAGCAGGCGGACTACGACTTCGTCCTGCAGCCGACGCCGCCCAACGTGATGCTCGTGCTCGACAAGTCGCGCAGCATGAGCAACCTCTGGGATCACGACAACGACGCGTCGACCGAGACCATCTCGCGCTGGCACAGCCTCTACAATGTCGTCGAGTCCCTGACCGCGGAGTTCGGCGGGCGCATGAACTTCGGCGCGCAGCTGTTCCCGTCGGCGTCCGCGTACCTCGACGAGCCCACCAACGCGTTCTCGTGTCTCGTCGAGCCCGAGCCCGAGGTGGCGGTCGGGGCGGACACGGCGGCGGCGATCCTCGCCGCGATGCCGCCCGCGGGTGACTTCTCGATCTCCGGGGGCACGCCGGCGGTGGCGGGGATCAGCAGCGCGCTGTCGCACCTCCTGACGCTGCCGGCCGAGGCCCCGCGCGTCATCCTTCTCATCACGGACGGCGCGGCGAACTGCAGCCCGGACGAGGCGCCCGACGACACGCTGTTCGTCTACGACGACGAGACCCAGGCGGTGGTCGCCCAGGCCTGGGCCGACCACGCAATCCCGACCTACGTGGTCGGCATCAACATCCTCGACGAAATGGGGACGAAGCCCGCGGTGAACCCCTACGAGGCCCTCAACGAGGTCGCCGACGCCGGCGGCGTCGCGGCCCAGGGTGCGGATCGCTTCTACAACTCGTTCAACGAGCTCGAGCTGGTCGCCGCGCTCGACGTCGTCGCCAACCAGATCGAGTGCACGATCCCGCTGCAGGACGAGCCGCAGTTCCCCGACCACGTCGACGTCTCGGTCGACGGCCAGCCATGGACTGCGGTCGGCGATTGCGAGGGGCAGGACGGCTGGACGTACACCGCGCCGGGCGGGCCGTTCAACGCGGTGCGGCTCTGCGGCGCGGCGTGTGAGGCCCTGCAGGGCGGCGGCACGGTCGAGGTCGACTTCAACTGCCCCGAGTGATCCGTCGGCCCGAGTGATCCCGCCGGGATCAGGCGAACCAGCGCTCGACGCTCTGCGCCGGGACCGACACGGCCCAGGCGACGTCCAGGTGGCGCGCCTTCGCAGCCGCGGGATCGGCCGAGCGCCGGGCCGCGTCGACGCAGCGCTGCATCGCAGCGATCCGCCGCGAGCGGCCGAGACTCCCGAGATCACGGGCGGCCTCGTCGCGCGTGGTGGGTGCCATGGCCCGCGCGATGAGCTCGTCGCGCAGTGCCTGCTCGCAGGGCGTGGCCCACAGGGCGTCGCGGACGGCGGCCCGCTCCCGCTCGAGCACGGGCGCGCCACCGCCGAGCACGAAGCCGAGCACGGTGGCGACGGTGGTCGCGAACTCCCGCTCGGCGACCGTCCATGCGTCGCGCCAGTATTCGAGCTGCACCGGCTCGACGCCGAGTCGCGCGGCGAGCCGCTCGATCATCGCGCCCTCCTCGGGGGTCCGGACGCCGTCGACCACGGCCATGACCCACGCGCCCTCGAGGAGCTCGCGGTGGTGCTCGCCGTCCGGCGGCTCGAGCACCTCGAGCAGCTCCTCGAGCCGCGCCGGGCTGCCGATCGCCGACATCCACGCGCCGTACTCGTCGCCGTCGACGCCGTCGGCCGCCTCGAGCAGCCCCATCAGGCGCTCGCACTCGCTGCCGTCGAGCACGCCGTCGGCGTGGGCGACGAGTCCACCGCACACCAGGGTCCACTGTTTGACGGGGTCGAGCGTCACGCCGGCATGATAGCGTAAGCGGACGCGCGGCATGGCGATCGCCCACGTCCACCTCGGCGGCCCCGTGTGGAGCTGCCCCGACTGGGTCGGCTCGCTGTATCCCGATGGCGCGCGTCCGCCGAGCTTCCTCGCCCACTACGCGCGGGTGTTCAACGCGGTCGAGGGCAACAGCACCTTCTACGCGGTGCCGCCCCGCGCCACGTTCGCGCGGTGGCGCGACGCGACGCCGGAGGACTTCCGCTTCTGCCTCAAGGTGCCGCGGACGGTCACCCATGATCGCCTGCTCGTCGGCGCCGAGCGGCCCTTCGCCGACTTCC
Organism: Deltaproteobacteria bacterium Ga0077550; assembly: GCA_001464385.1. Classification (GTDB taxonomy): domain Bacteria; phylum Myxococcota_A; class Polyangia; order Nannocystales; family Nannocystaceae; genus Xiheibacterium; species Xiheibacterium aquaticum. The sequence continues at coordinate 80,501 of LNFB01000146.1, forward strand.
TCGACGCGAGCGCCGAACTCGACACGCGCCTGGGTCCGACGATGATCCAGCTCCCGCCGGCGTTCGGGCCGTCGCGGCTGCCCACGCTGGCGCGCTGGCTCGACGCGCTGCCGAGTGATCGCTCGTTCGCGGTCGAGCCGCGGCACCCGGGGTTCTTCGACGGCGGCGCTGCCCATCGCGACCTCGACGCGGTGCTCCGCGAGCGGCGGATCGATCGCGTGATCTTCGACGCCACGGTGCTGCACGCATCGCGGGATCCCGACCCGGCAATCCGCGCGGCGCAGGAACGCAAGCCGCGGCTCGCGGTGCCCGCGGAGGCGACGGGCGATCGTCCCGTCGTCCGCCTCGTCGGCGTGGGCCACCCCGGCGCCTTCGATGCCGCGTTCGATCGTTGGGCCGTGCGCCTCGCGGCTTGGATCGCCGAGGGCCGCGCGCCGCTCGTGTTCGTGCACACGGCGGACGATCGCGACGTCCCGCGGCTGTGCGTCGAGCTCCACGGCACACTGCGGCGGTACGTCGACGTCGGCACGCTCCCGGCGTGGCCGAGCACACGGCGCGGACAGATCTCACTGTTCGATCGTTGAGCCCCGGCACGTCGGCTGCGCGCGGCCGGGCCGTCGGGCGCGCCAGCGGCCCGCCGATGGCGTCTGCCGGACGGCGAGGGGGGCGGCCATGGCGTGGATGGCGGCGGCGGGGCCCTGCCATTCGTGCGTCGGATCAGTATCATGGCGCCCGCCCACCATGCCCGGACGCATCCACATGGCTATCTTCGTGCTCGCGTGCCTTGCCGGGCTCGCGTTCGCGTCGGTGTCGACCTTCGACTTCGCGCAGCACCTCGATCGCCAAGTCCACGATCTCCACTGTTCGTTCATCCCCGGCCAGCGCACCGCCGCGGTCGAGGGCGAGGCCGTCGGCTGCCAGGTCACGCTGATGAGCCCGTACTCGTCGGTGCTGCGCACGAAGATCTGGGGCGGCCTGCCGATCTCGCTCGCAGCGATGGGCGTGTTCGCGTTCCTGGCCTTCCGCGGGATCGATCTGCTCGGCCGCACCGGCGCGGCGAGGCGGCGCGCCGCGGGGTGGCTGTTCCTGTTCTCCTTCGTGCCCCTGGGCGCGTCGATCGTCATGGGGGCGATCGCGCTGCTCGAGCTCGAGGCGGCGTGCAAGGTGTGCATCGGCATCTACGGTGCATCGCTGGTCGCGGTGCTCGCCGCCGGCCTGGCCTACGCGAGCTGCCGCCGGCTCACGGACGACGTCGAGCCCGACGCGGTCGCCGGCCGCCCCGCCGCGACGGGCCCCGGCAACGGCGTCTGGGCGCTGGTCGGCTTCGCCCAGCTCGGCGCCTTCGTCGGCGTCCCGACCCTCGGCTACATCGCCATGATGCCGGACTACTCGCGCTACGTCGGGACCTGCGGGAAGCTGGCCGACACCGAGGATCCCGGCGGGGTGATGGTCGCGCTCGACCAGAACAACGCGACCGCGGTCGCGGTCGAGGTCTTCGATCCGCTGTGCCCGGCATGCCGCGCGTTCGACCGCCGGCTCGCGGCGTCGGGCCTCGATGCCCAGCTCCACCGCCGCGCGGTGCTGTTCCCCCTCGACGACACCTGCAACTGGATGGTCGAGGGCGCCGTGCATCCCGGCGCGTGCACGATCAGCGAGGCGATCCTGTGCGCGGATGGTGCCAAGGGCGGCGGCGCCACCTCGAAGATGGTCATCGACTGGGCGTTCGAGGCCCAGGACGCCATCCGCGGCGCGACCAAGGACGACCCCACCGCGGCCAAGCGCATGGTCTCCGAGCGCTTCCCCGAGCTCGCGGCGTGCGTCGGCTCGGCCGAGGTGCAGCAGCGGCTCAACAAGTCGCTGCGCTGGGCGGTCGCCCACAGCATCCCGGTGCTGACGCCCCAGCTCTACGTCAACGGTGTGAAGCTCTGCCCCGAGGACACCGACCTCGGGCTCGAATACAGCCTCACCGGGCTGCTCAACCGCCGAGGTGCACCATGAATCCGATGGTCTTGCGCGTGGGTCTGGGGCTGGTCCTCGCGATCGCCCCGACGATGATGGCCGGCAGCTGGGTCCGCGGCGCGGGCAAGCGGCTGGCCAAGATCGAGGCCGGCGAGGTCGTCGCCGACGACGCCGACGACGGCGAGGTCGCGATCGCGACGGCGGCCGACGAGGGCTACTGCAACGGGGATCTGCGCAAGATCCTCCGCCGCGTGCTGCAGAGCTGCGGTCTGCTCGGCTCGGGCGAGGTCCGCGGTTGCCAGCCGGTCCAGGCCAAGAACGTCGCGACGATGACCGGCGCGGACTTCAACGCGCTGTTCCTGCCGCTGTCGCAGCGCGCCGGCATCATCCAGTTCGACAAGGATTCGGCCGAGCTCGACCCGCAGGACACCGGCCTGCTCGACAAGGTCTTCGCCGATCAGCGCGGCGCCAGCTACTTCTTCGTGGTCGCGCGCAGCTCCCCCGAGGGCAGCGCCGATCACAACCGTGATCTGTCGCAGAAGCGCGCCGACGCGGTGATGAACCACCTGCGGTCCACGTTCAAGGATCCCGATCTCGATCGCGAGGTCGGGATGCTCTGGCTCGGCGAAGAGTACGCCCAGCTCGATCAGGATTTCTGTCAGTGGTCGCGCTCGGGCGCCGCCGACAAGTGCAAGCCCAAGGATCTCAACCGGAGCGCGTTCGTGGCATGGATCGACTGTCGCCTGTAGTCATGCTGTTGGCCCTGTCGCTCGCCGGCTGCGACGACGACGATGCGCCGGTCTCGAAGGCCGGCGGATCGCGCGTGGACGCGGTGGTCGCCAAGGCGCCGAAGATCGATCTCGCCGGGTTCTGCGACGTGCACGCCGAGCCGGCCACCGCCAAGCCGATGGTGCTGCCGGAGCTGGCCGAGCCGGCGCCGAAGGCCGGCTCGGGCTGGCGTTGGATCAACGTGTGGGCCACGTGGTGCAAGCCCTGCGTCGAGGAACTCCCGATGCTCGACGGGTTGCGCAAGCGCTTCACCGAGGATCACCTCCCCCTCGAGCTGCAGTTCCTGTCCGTCGACGCGAGCAAGGCCGACGTCGACGCGTTCCGCACCTCGCACCCGAACACCCCGGCGAGCCTGCGCATCGGCGACGCCGGCACGCTCGCGGACTGGCTCGGTCGCATCGGGCTCGATGCCAACAGCGCGCTGCCGATCCACATCTTCGTCGACGGCGACGCGAAGATCCGCTGCGTGCGGATGGGCGCGGTCGAGGCAAGTCACTACGACACGGTGCGCGGCATGGTCCGCGCGGGGTAGCCCCGCGCCGACATCCGGCGCCGATCAGCGCTCGCGCTGGCGCAGCCCGGTCATCTCGGAGGTGCCCCAGCCCCAGAACCGCTTGATCCCTGGGCTGCGCTTCGCGAGCTGCTCGACCACGCGGAAGCCGTCGCCGTAGCCGGGGAACGTGTCGACCAGGGCGATGTCGCCGGTGAGCTTCGGGATCACCTCGAACGCGTCGCCGACGATCACCTCGAGCGGCTTGCGCACGTGGGGCCGGATCACCGGCAGGATCCAATCGACCAGCTCTTGGTCGATCTCGACGACGACGATCCGCTTCACCTGCAGCCGCTTGCTGACCTCGATGAGCTGGTGGCCGAGGCCGAGGCCGGCGATGATCACCTTGCCCTTGGACTGCCGGGTGCCGGGGCGAAGCGTCATGATCTCGCCAGGGGTGAGCGACATCCACGGCGCCTCGTTCCACGGCGGTCCACCGTCGTCGATCTCCTTCACCTGGTAGAGCGCGGGGATGATGACGTCGCTGTCGAAGATCACCGTGCCGACCTCGGCGCCCCACCACGTCAGCAGCGGCTGGCCGGCGCGGTGCAGCCGCACGCAGTAGCGGAAGCGTCGGTTCGGCGAGTCGACGAATTGACCGGGTTCGAGCAGGTGAACTGGGGCGTCGGAGGCGACCACGCCGGCGAACAGCTCGAGCACCTCATAGGTGTCCCCGATGAAATTGAGCTTGGGCGCCCAGGCCACGGCGGGCGACCACGGCACACACTGCCGCATGCGCGCGAGATAGTCGTCGTTCAGCGCACGGGCCTGTGCCGGTGTGAGGCGGACCGGTGACATCGACGCATCGTAACTCGGCCGCCGGCCGAAGGGACCGACACCGTTGCGGGGACCGAGCCCGCATTCCGCGGTATGGTCGGGGCGCGAGCGCGATGACCCAGGGGCCACCACCGGCCGCGGATCCCGGAGCGGTGTCCGCGGACAGCGTCGAGGACTTCACCCTCGACGACGGCACGCGGCTGCGCCTGAGGGCGTTGCGGTCCTCGGATCGCGACAAGATCGCGGAGGGCCTGTCGCGGCTGTCGCCGCAGTCGCGGTACCTGCGGTTCTTCACCGCGAAGGCCCGCCTGACCGACGCCGAGCTGCGCTACCTCAGCGAGGTCGATGGTCACGACCACTACGCGATCGGGATCTGCTTCCTCGACGACGACGGCGCGGAGGGCGACGGTGTCGCGGTCGGCCGCTTCGTCCGCCTGCCCGAGAACCCCGAGATCGCCGAGCCCGCGATCGCCGTCGTCGACGACATGCAGGGCCGCGGGCTCGGGCGCCGGCTGATGGAGCGGCTCGTCGCCGCGGCGGCCCAACGCGGGGTGCTGCACTTTCGCACCGAGTTCCTCGCGGTCAACGACTCGATGCGCGACCTGGTCGCCAAGCTCTCGCCCGAGGCGCGCTTCGTCGCCGAGGGGCCGGTGGTCGTGGCGGAGTTCCCGATCGCGCCGCACCCGGTGCCCGCGGGGACGGTGCCGCCGATGTACCAGTGGCTGCGGCTGGTCGCCGAGCGGGCGGTCGAGTTCCGCCGCGCGTTCGCCATGATGTTCGACGCGGCGACGATCCGAGCGGCCCTCGAGCGCGCGCGCCGGGAGCTGACCGAGCGCGTGCGGGGCCCGGCGGACGAGTAGGTTACCATGGCGCCATGACGGCGCCGATCCGGATCCTGCTCGATGCCATGGGGGGCGACCGAGCGCCGAGCGAGCCGGTGCGCGCGGCGGCGGAGATCAGCCGGACGACCGCGATCCACGTGGTCCTCTGCGGCGAGGTGGCGGCGATCGAGCGCGAGCTCGCTACGGTCGAGCATGCCCGTGAACGCATCGAGATCATGCCGGCCGTCGGTGCGATCGGGATGGACGAGAAGCCGCGCGAGGCGATCGCCGCCAAGCCCGACGCCTCGCTCTGCGTCGCGATGCGGGCGCTCGGCGAGGGCAAGGGCGACGCGCTGGTCTCGGCCGGTTCGACCGGCGCGCTGGTCCTCGCGTCCTCGCAGTGGGTGCCGCGCATCGAGGGCATCGAGCGGGCCGCGCTCGCGGCCGTCTACCCGACGCAGCAGCGGGCGAACAATCGCGACCGGTTCGCGCTGCTGCTCGACGTCGGCGCCACGGTGCATTGTCGGCCGCAGGACCTGCTCTTCTTCGCGTACATGGGCCACGCCTACGCGAGCCGCATCAGCAAGGTCGAGCGCCCGACCATCGGCCTGCTGAACATGGGCTCGGAGCCGACGAAGGGCGGAGAGACGCTGGTCGCGGCCCACGCCCTACTGCGCGGCGAGCCTCGCCTGAACTTCATCGGCAACGTCGAGGGCAACGACATCCCGCTGGGCAAGGCCGACGTCATCGTCTGCGAAGGGCTGCTCGGCAACGTGGCGCTGAAGATGGCCGAGGGCACCGGCGAGCTGTTCCGCAACCTCGGCACGTGGGCGTTCAAGCAGAGCCTGTTGTGGAAGCTCGGCCTGTTGCTGTTGTCGTCGGGCCTGCGTCGGCTCAAGGACCTCACGGACTACAGCGAGTACGGCGGCGCGCCGCTGCTAGGGTTCACGCGGCCGATCATCAAGGCCCACGGACGCAGCAGCGCGCAGGCGATCGGCAACGCGATCAAGGTCGCGGCCAAGGCGGCGCGCGACGGCGTGTGCACGGACATCGCCGCGTGCGCGCGGGACTTCGCGGCCAAACAGGCGCAGGCCTGAGCGCGTTCAGCCCGGGACGTGGATCTCGACGAACTCGTAGTCGAAGTTCCCCGAGCCCGTCGGGTCCGAGTACTCCGAGATGTACGGCACGCCCACGGTGCCGCCGGTCGCCGATGCGACGCCGGGCGTGCTGTCGAAGTTCGGCGAGAGCCCGAGCTCCCACGCCCCGTCGTCGTCCCCGGCCGCCGAAGCGTCGGTGCGCGCGAGCACGGTGGCGAGGTCGAGCGGCGGCGTCGGGCCCTCGACCAGGTTCTGGTCGGGGTCGAGCAGCGAGTACGTCTCGGCGCCGTTGATGGTGGGGAACACGTCGAGGCCCTCGAAGTAGACGACCTCGTCGCCCCAGCTCTGCCCCCAGAAGTCCTGGAACGTGGCGGACGACGCGTTGCGCCCGATGACGATGACGGTGCCGACGTTGACCAGCGTGTTGTCGGGGATCACGAACTCGCGGGCCGAGTCGGTCTGGATGATCGTGTAGCCCGAGAGATCGACGAACTCGACGCCCTGCGTGTCGGTCTCGGTCGCGTCGGTGGTGGTGCCTGGGTCGGTCGTCGATGTCGAGGGATCGGTGTCGGTGGGATCACCCGAGGTGCCGTCGGAGCTCGACGCGTCGGCGGTGGGGTCGGTGCCGTCGCTCGACTCGGCGGGTTCGGTCGCACCGGACTCGCCGTCGACGCCCGCGGTCGGGTCGACGCCCGTCGAGTCCTCGGCGTCGCCGCTGGTGCCCGGATCGGTGGTGACCGGCCCGTCGCCCTGCGTGTCGGCGCCGCTCGATCCGCCCTCGCCGACGTCGTCGCCGGAGGACGCGCCCCGGTTCATCTCGGCGCCGGCGCACGCGGTGGTGCCCACGAACAGGAGCAGGGTCGCGACGAACGGAGTCGGGGTGCGCATGGGGGTCCTCTCGAACGAGCTGGGGTGCTCCCAGGACGGGCGCGGGTTCACGAGGTTGCGCCCAGGGCCGGGTGTGGTGACTCATGACCGCCGACTTGGATTCGAGCGTTCCTGACGTGCGGACGTGGCGCCGAAACAGGAAACCTTCGAGGTCGGTGGAGAAACCGCGTTTCTCGACCTTTGGTGCGTCTTGTTGGATTTGGTTGTCTTATCCGCGAGAACAGGTCTACAGTCGCACACATGCGGATGCCCTCGATTTTCCACGCCGGGTTGGTCTTCACGTCGGCCTCGCTGCTCCTCGCGGCCTGCGGCGACCCCAAGAGCAACGACAACCCGACCACCACCAACGTCGATCCGACCAACACCTCGGAATCGGACACCGACGCGGCGACCACGGGCGTGGACTCGGAGACCGATCCGACCAACGCCTCGGCGGAGAGCGACCCCACCGACGCGAGCGCGACGATGGGCGACTCCTCGAGCGACGACGGCGGCGTCTCCGACTCCGCGGTGTTCATCATCGATCCCGACGGCGCGGGCGTGAACAACGAGTGCGACATCTGGGCCCAGGACTGCATGAAGGGCGAGAAGTGCATGCCGTGGGACAACGCCGGCGGCAATTCGTGGAACGCCACGCGCTGCAGCCCGGTCGACGACAACCCCGGTCAGCCGGGTGACTCCTGCACCGTCGAGGGCAGCGGCGTCAGCGGCATCGATGACTGTGCGCTCAGCTCGATGTGCTGGAACGTCGACGGCGAGACCAACATGGGCGTCTGCGTCGGCTTCTGCCAGGGCAGCGAGGCGAACCCGATCTGTCCGGATCCCGACACCGGGTGTTCGATCACGAACAACGGCGTCCTCATCCTCTGCCTGCCGTTCTGTGATCCGCTTCTGCAGGACTGCGCCGAGGGCGAGGCGTGCTACCCGGAGCCCAACGGCTTCTTCTGCTCGCCCGATGCCGGCGGCGAAGAGGGGGCGTTCGGTGACCCGTGCGAGTACCTGAACGTCTGCGATCCGGGCCTCTTCTGCGCCGACGCGGCGACGGTGCCCGACTGCGCCGGCTCCACCGGTTGCTGCAGCGAGTACTGCGACACCAGCGAGCCCGACGCGATGTGCATGGGCAACGGCCAGATGTGCACGCCGTTCTACGAGGAGGGCCAGGCCCCTCCCGGCTACGAGAACGTCGGCATCTGCATCATCCCGCAGTAGCCCGCGGTGAGCGAAGGCGGCCTCGGCCGCCCAACTCCATCCGCCTGCGAAGGGGCGACCGGTGCACGACCGGCCGCCCCTTTTCCGTGGCGCGGCCCTGGCGTTGGCCGCGGGGGGGGGCCCAGATCGCCGTTCGAGACCGGTCTCGGCGCCAAAGTGCGGTGCGGCGCGTGCACCCGCCGCCATTTGTGGTCATAGAACTAGCAAAGCCGTGACGTCGATCTCCGTCCTCTCCACCGACGCGTACAAGTTCTCGATGGCGCAGGCCGGGTTCCCCCTGCGGCGCGAGACCTTCTACTTCTCGTTCCGCCGCGGCGGGATCCACTACGTCCCGGTCGATCTCGAACGATCGGTGCGCGAGCTGCTGGCGTCGCTCGCCGGTGGCTCGCGGGCCCACGAGTTCGCGCGGCGCCACGGCTACGGCTTCACCGACGCGATGGAGGCTGCGCTCGCGGTCCAGGGTGGCATCGAGATCGAGGCGGTGCCGCGGGGGTCGTGGGTCTGCGAGCGCGAGCCGATCCTCACGATCACCGGGCCGAGCTTCCTCGTCTCGTGGCTCGAGCCGATGCTGCTGTGGCTCAACTATCCGATCCAGCTCGCCACGGCGTTGCGCGGGCTCGAGGGCGCGCCGGTGCCGTCCGCGTGGGTGACCGCCACGTGTGCCGAGCACGCCCGCGTCATCGAGTCGGCGCTCGCCGACGCCGATCGCGGCGACGTCGAGGTCGTCCGCGAGGACGAGGCCTATCGCGGCCGCGTGCAGCAGGTGGTGGCGGACCTCGTGCGTGCGGTCGGCGATCCCAACCGCGTGTTCGAGGTCGGCATGCGCTCTGCGGTCTGCCTCGAGCAGCATCGCATCGCCCTCGAGGCGTGCCGCGCCGAGGGCGTGCTCCGGACCAGCCACGTGGGCCTGGCCCTCGAGCTCGACATGCAGCCGGTCGGGACGATGGGCCACGAGCACGTGCAACGGTGGGGAGCGGACCTCGCTGCGTTCGGGGCCATGCGAGACATGCGGAGCTCGCCGCCGAGCTACCTCCTCGACACCTTCGACACCATGGGCTCGGGGATCCGCGCCGCAGTCGCGGTGATGCGCGAGCGCCCGCACGCCTGCGCCATCCGCTACGACTCGGGCAACAAGTTCATCCAGTACCTGCACTCCTGCGAGCTGCTCCGCGAGGAGGGGCTCGAGCCCACGCACGTGCTCGAGGACGGCCTCGATCTCGAGGCGACGACGCACTTCGAGCGGCTGCGCGGCTTCACCGGCTGGCCGGCGGGCGCGCAGGTCTACGGCTACGGCGGCTCCATCGTCGCCGCGCCGATGACCAACCCGTTCACGCGCGACCGCGTCAGCGCGGTGTTCAAGCTCAGCCAGACCGGCAACGTGCCGCGGATGAAATTCGGCAACGAGTCCGGCGCCGGCAAGCAGAGCGTGCCCGGACGCCCCGTCGCGTGGCGGAAGCTCCGCGGCGAGGGCCCCGTCGGCATCATCGGGCAGGTCGGCGAGTCGGTCGCGGAGAACTACGTCGCGCTCGGCGGCAACCCCGACTCAGTCGAGCAGCTCCGCCTGTGCAACATCCTCGATCTGCGGCGGTCGCGGGCGATCCCGGCGGCCGATCTCATCGTGCAGCTGTCACCCCAGACCGCGGCACTGGTCGCCCAGCTTCGAGCGACCACTCCCCACGCGTGATGCCCGTGCCACACCCCGCGACCCGCGGGCCGACCCAGGAGAAGTCATGGCCAACATCATCGTCGACGTCGACACCCAGCGCGACTTCATGCTCCCCGACGGGAGCCTGTTCGTCCCGGCGGAGCCCGCCGTGCGGATGGCGATCGCTCGCGTGCTGCAGCAGGCGCAGCGCGAGGGCACGCCGATCCTCGGCTCCGTCGACTCGCATGCCCACGACGCATGGGAGTTCCAGGCCAACGGCGGCCCGTTCGCGCCGCACTGCGTGAAGGGCTCGCCCGGCTGGCTGCGGGTATTCCACGACATCCCCAGGCGCACCCGCTTCGTGCCGATGCAGGCGGTCGACGCGACCGTCGCCCCCGCGCTCGTCCGCAACCTCGTCGGCGAGGCGCACAAGGGCGCCGGCAACCGCGAGCTCGGTGCCGCGGCGCTCGCCGCCGAGGCCCTCGACGGCGTCGGCGTGTACTTCGAGAAGGAGGTCTACTCGCTGTTCTCGAACCCCGCGGCGGCGCCCGTCGTCGACGCCCTCGCCGCGGCGATGGGCGGGCCCGAGGCGGTGACCTTCGACGTGATCGGCTACTGCACCGGCGGCTACTGCGTGGACGCGGCGGCCAAGGGCCTGCACGAGCGCGGCTACCGGGTCCGCGTGCTGGCGTTCGCGACCGCGCCGCTGGGTGGCGCCGCAGGGGCGCAGCGCTCGGCGAACGAGCTCACGCAGGCTGGCATCGAGTGGGTGGCCGCTCCGTGAGCCGCGCGCCGAAGGCCGCACCGAAGGCCGCCCCCGACCCGCGCGGCAGCTACACGTACGAGTACCCGCGGCCGGCGGTCACCGTCGACATGGTCGTGCTGGCGATCGTCGGCGTCGAGCTCCGCGTGCTGCTCATTCGTCGCGGCGAGCCGCCCTTCCGCGGGCGCTGGGCCCTGCCGGGCGGCTTCGTGCGCACGCGCGACGACGCAGCGCAGGGCGAGAGCCTCGACGACGCCGCGGCGCGCGAGCTGCAGGAGGAGACGGGCCTGCGCCGAGAGGACGTGCTGCTGCGGCAGTTCCATGCCTTCGGCGAGCCGGGTCGCGACCCCCGCGGCCGGGTGATCTCGATCGGCTACTTCGCGCTCGTGCCGGCCGACCTGATCACGCGTACGCGCGCGGGGGACGACGCCGCAGCGGCGCAGTGGTGCGCGGTGGCCGACTGCGCCCAACGCAAGCTCGCCTTCGACCACGACGAGGTCCTCGCCCGGGCGCTGCAGACGATCCGCGAGCGCCTCGTGCTCGAGGTCGGCATCGCCGCGAGCCTGGTGCCGATGGAGTTCACCAAGGCCGAGCTGCGCCGGGTGTTCGAGGCGATCGCGGGGCAGGCCTACGACAAGAGCAACTTCAACAAGCGGTTCAACCGGATGATCGACGACGGCATCATCGTCCAGGGCCCGGGCGTGCGCGCGCTGCCGGGGCCGGGCCGGCCGTCGTCGCTGTACCGCTTCGCCGACCCCTGAGGCGGATCGGCACGCTCGGTCAGCGGCGCTCGACGTCGAAGCGGTAGCCGATGCCGCGCACGGCCCGGATGTTGAACCCACACCCGTCGTGCCAGCCGAGCTTGCGCTTGAGGCTGGAGATGAAGTTGTCCACCGTGCGTTGCTCGACCACGATGCCCTTGCCCCACACCTGGTCGAGGATCGCCTCGCGCGTGAGAGCCTCGCCGACGTGGTCGATGAGGCACAGCAGGAGATCGAACTCGGTGCGGGTCAGGTCGATCTCGGCGCCCTCGCGGACGACGACGCGGGCCTTGCGATCGATGGCGATGCCGGCGACGACGTCGCGCTTCTCCTTGACCGGGCCCGGGGCGGTGGTGGTCGGGGGGCCGGCGGTCCCGCGCCGCGCGAGCACGCCGATCCGCGCGAGCAGCTCGCGCAGGCGGTAGGGCTTGGCCAGGTAGTCGTCCGCGCCGGAGTCGAAGCCGCGGACGACGTCGTCCTCGAGCGTGCGCGCGGTGAGCATCAGCACCGCGGCCGTGCTGCCCTGCTCGCGGAGCTTGCGACACACCGAGTAGCCGTCGCCGTCGGGCAGCATGATGTCGAGCACGACGACGTTGAACGCCCGGGCGGACGCGGCCCGCAGCGCCGCTGCGGCGCCGGACACCGCCTCGACGAAGTAGCCCTCGTCGGCGAGGTTGTCGGTCAGCGCGAGTCTGAGGTTCTCGTCGTCCTCGACGACGAGGATGCTCGGACCGCCGGAGTTGCTCGGGCCGTGGGGTTCGCCGGTCGCGTTCATCGCTCCTCCAACGCAGCCAGGGGGAACTCTAGCGCGAACGTGGTGCCGAGGGGACTGCTCGCGGCGATGCGGATCTTGCCCCCATGGGCGGTCATGGTCTTGCGGCAGATGGCCAGGCCCAGGCCGCTGCCCCGCGAGGTCGGCGTGCCCCGGCCGCGGTAGAAGTCGCCGAAGATCCGCCGGTGCTCGCGGCGCGGGATCCCGACGCCGTTGTCGGTGACCAGCACCGTGACCCCGCGTCGCCAGCCCCGGGTCGCCACGCGGGCCCGGACCTCGAGCACGACCGTGTCGCGATCGCAGTAGGTGCAGGCGTTCTTCCCGAGGTTCCGCAGCAGGAGGCGCAGGAGCTCGGGATCGGCCCGCAGCACGAGGTCCCCGAGCTCGCCGGTGCGGACCTCGACCGGTCGGGCCGACCACTGGGCCAGCTCGCGCGCGACGTCGTCGACCAGCGGGCGGAGGTCGACACGCTCCCGCCGCGGCCGCCAACGCCCCTTGTCGAGGCGGTTGAACGACAGGATGTTGTCGACCAAGAAATTGAGATCGTCGATCTCGCGGACCATCCGGGCCGGGTAGTCGCGCGCGGCGGCGATGCCCGCGGTCTTGCGCTCGATGGTCTCGGCCATCAGCCGCAGCGACGCCAGCGGCGTGCGGAGTTCGTGCGAGACCGTGGCCACGAAGTCGTTCTTGAGCTCGACGAACCGCTGCTTGCGCGAGGCGAGCACGACCGCGAGCACGACGATCACCAGGGCCAGACCGATGCTGCTGACCAGGAAGATGCTCTTGATCCGGTAGTTCTCGTGGGCGTCGACGATGCGCGCGACGAACCGGGGCGAGGTCACCGAGATCGGCAGCGAGGCGATGGGCGAGATGGTCGCGTCGAGGGCGGGCAGGTCGACCACGTCGTCGGGCTCGATCAGCGCGCGGCCACGCATCTGGTCGTCGATGATGCCCATCAGGGCGTCGACGTCGACGGAGGTGCCGATCACGATGCCATCCGCGTCGGAGCGCGCGAACCACTGGCCGCCGAGCAGCAGCGATGGCCCGCTCAGGCTGACGGGCATGCGCAGGGGCGTCGACAGGGGCTCGCCGGCGCGGGCGCGGAAGTCGTCGACCTCGGTCTGGGCCCGCTCCGACAGCGCGATCACGCGATCGGACAGGAAGCGGAAGTCCTCGGCGGTGAACCGATCGCGCCGCCGCAGCAGCGCCGGTTGCAGGCCCTCGACGACCAGGATGCCGCCATCGCGTAGGCCGTCGCGCAGCAGGGCGGCGACGAGCCCGAGGTTGGGCTCGGCGCGGTCGAACAGCTCGTCGAGTGCGGCGATCATCGACGGCAGGTCGACGGTGCTGTCGATGACGTAGCGGGTGCGATGGCGCAGGAGGTTTCGGAACGCCTGCTCGATGGGACCGTGGCCGCCCGCGGCGAGGGCCGAACGGAGCTGGCGGAGCAGCTCGAGGCGCTGGGCCCAGGGCGAGCTGGGGTCGTCGACCGCGATCGCGCCGCCGCTGCGCACCGCGAGGTAGAGCTCGCGGCCGGGGCGGCCGTCGCCGGCGGCGAAGCTCACCGGCCGAGGGAATCGCTGACGTCCGTCGACCACGAGCAGCAGCGTCGAGGTGCCGACGAGCGGATCGTCCAGGGCGCGACCGATCTCGTCTTCGGCCGGGTGGAGCTCGCCGACGAGGAGCTGCTCGAGGGTGCGGCGGGCGTACTCCTGCAGCGCGCCGCGCTCGGCCTCGACGCGCGCCTGGGCCTCGTCGCGCTCGGCGATGAAGATCCCCTGCAACGACGCAAGCCCCCACAGCAGGGCCGACAGGCCGAGCATGAGCACCAGGACAGTGGGCCACAGGCGACGCATCTACTGCAGGACCGGCATGCGATCGAACTCGAGCGGGGAGCCGGCGAACTCGCGGTCGGGGTTGGGGTTGCGGCGATCCTGGCGCGCGGCGGCGTCGATGAGCTCGCCGAGCTCGGCGACCTCGGCTCGGGCGGTGACGTCGGGCGGGAGCTCGGCGAACCACCGCTGGATGTCGGCCCAGGCGACGTCGCGGATCCAGTACGAGCCGCGGAGCTTCTCGGCGAGGGCCGCGACCACCAGCGCGACCCGGACCGGCGCGCTGCCGCGGGCGTCGAGCGGCCGGACACCGTCGAGCACCAGGGGCAGCTCGAGCGTGCGCGGCATGCCGGTGTACGGCAGCAGGTAGCGCAGGCGGACCTTGCCGAACGCCGCGAGGTCGTCGCGCAGCTGGACCTCGTAGAGCGCGGTCACGCTGTGACCGGGGCCGATCTCGCCGGCGTCGGTGTTGTCGTTGGCGAAGGCGTCCGTCGACAGCCCGCGGTTCTCGTAGCCGAGCAGGCGGTAGCGCGCGACGATCTTCGGGTCGAACTCGATCTGGATCTTGGCGTCGCGCGCGACGACCTGCAGGGTCCCGCTCAGGTTGCGGACCAGCACGCGCTCGGCCTCGGCGAGGCGATCGATGTAGACGTAGTTGCCGTTGCCGCGATCGGCGAGCTGCTCGAGCAGGACGTCGTCGTAGTTGTCGACGCCGACGCCCATCGTCGAGATGGTGACGCCGCGCGCGGCGGCCTCGGCGACGTGGGCCAGCAGCTCCTCGGCGGCGTCCGGCCCCGAGGTCACGACGCCGTCGGAGAAGAGCAGCACCCGGTTGATGCCCCCGACGAGCATCGCCTTGCTCGCGAGGGCGTAGCCGAGGCGCAGGCCGGCGTCGACGTCGGTGGAGCCGCGGGGGGCGAGCTTGGCGATGGCCTCGGCGATGGCGTCGTGGCGATCGCCCGGCGTGGGCTCGAGGACGACCTCGGCGGTGGTTCCGTACGAGACGATCGCGATCCGATCGCGCGGCCCCATGCGGGCGAGCATCGCGGTCAGGGCGTCCTGCACGAGCTGCAGCCGTGACTCGAGCGCCATCGACGACGAGACGTCGATGACGAACACGAGGTTGGCGGGGGCGCGGTCCTTGTCGGCGATCTCGCGCGCCTGCAGCCCGACCTGCAGCACGTGGTAGCCGGGGCGGTGGGGTGAGGGGACCACCTCGGTGAACACGGCGAAGTCGCCCTCGCTCGGGGACGGGTAGTCGTAGTCGAACGCGTTGAGGAACTCCTCGATGCGGATCGCCGACTCGTCGGGCATCTCGCCGCGCTCGAGCGCGGCGCGGGCGAGGGCGTACGACGCGGTGTCGACGTCGAGGGCGAAGCTCGAGAACGCCTCCTCCTCGGTGTCGATCGTCGGGTTGATCCCGTAGTGCTTGAAGTAGGTCTCGGTCAGCGCCGCGGGCGGGAGCACGGGCCTCGTCGACTCCGCGGTCGGCTCCTTGCTCGTCGAGCTCGCCGCCGTCGCCGCCTTCGTCGGCGGGCGTCGCACCGCGGCTCTCGGCTTCACCGCGACCGCGTCGGCGCGGTTGCTCGGCTCGGTCTCGGGCGCGGCCGCCGGCTCCGCCATCGTCAGGCACGCGCTTGCGGCGAGCAGGGCCAGCAGCCCGCCCGATCGCCCCCCCTCGATCTTGACCGCCAACCGGCACCGGGGAAAGGGGCGGCGTGGGTCCCGAGCCGTCGCGAATGGGTCATGATTTTCGCCGGCCCCGCCGACGGGCGGGGTGTAAACCGCCGCGCCCCGCGGGCGTTCCGGAGGACGACCCCATGACTCATCCCGTGCTCGCGTGGATCCTCGCGGCCGCCGCCGCCGCCCCAACGCCCGTCGCCCCCGAGCTGGAGGCCCCGATCGCCACGGCGCGGCTCGAGTCGATCAGCCCCGACCTCGACGGCCGGGGCGGCACGCTGGTCACGCGGGCGATCGCCCTCGACGGCGGTCGCAGCACCTTCGCGTTCGGCGGCAAGCACTGCCGCGAGCACCGCGTCGAGGCGGGCGTGCTCGCGCAGCTGTTCGAGGCCCTGCGCACGCGCCAAGGCGTGAGCGTCATCGCGGCGGCCGGCGCCGGCGGGGTGCAGTGCCTGGGTCGCGTGACGTTCTACGCCCCCGACGCCTGAGCGAATGTCCACCGACGCCTGAGTCCTCATCCAGCGTTGCGGAAGTCGGCCATCGTCGCGTCTTCATCGTGCGTGAACGTGAAGCCCGTCGCCCTGCGGAAGGCGCTGCTGTCGATCACGATCGGGTACTTCACGTGCTCGAGCGCACCGGGCGGAAGCTTGGGCAGGCCGAAGCGGCCGAGCAGCGGCCGGAGCAGCGCCTCGGGCAGGGGGAAGCCGCTGCGCCCGGTCTCGCGGACGATCACCGACAGCGGCACGGGCGGCGGGCCGCTGACGTTGAACACGCCGCGGAGCCGTCGCTCGAGCGCGAGGACGATCGCGTCGGCGGCGTCGAACTCGTGGATGAAGTGGAAGAGCGGATCGAAGCCGAGGATCGTCGGCACCCGCGGCCCGCGGAGGAACGCCGCGAGCGTGCCCTGGCGCAGGGGGCCGAGCGTGTAGCACAGCCGCAGCACCGAGGTGTCGACCGCGGGGTAGCGCCACAGCGCGCTGCCGGCGTACAGATCGGCCGCCACCAGATCCGAGAGCTCGGGGAAGGTGTGCACCGCCATCGGCGGCTCCGCCTCGGTGTGGTAGAGCGCCGAGTCCGGGCCCGCGCCGTAGTAGGTGTGGCGCCCGACGAACACCGCCTGCTGCACGCCGTACGCGTGGCAGTGATCGAACACGGCCTGGGTGCCGCCGAGGTTGATGCGGAAGCGGTCGCGGCTGCGATGGGTGAGGTGCGTGACCGTGGCCATGTGCACCAGCGCGTCGGGGCGCATGGTCCGGAACACGTCCTCGGCCGGGCGCTTGCGGATGTCCGCCTGGACCACGCGCACGCCCTCGGGCGGGTGGTACCACGGGCGCACGTCGATGCCGACGACCTCGTTGCCGCGCTCGACGAGGCGCTTGGCGACCTCGCGGCCGAGCGCCCCTGCGATTCCGGTGACGAGGACCTTCATGTGAGGACCAGCTCCGTCTCTTTGCGCTTGCCGTCGCGCAGCTCTCGACCCTGGGTGATGAGGCTCGCGATGCGCCGCTTCACGCGCTCGACGTGGCCGAGGATGACGTCGTCGGTGTCGTCGGGGTTGCCCTCGAGCACGATGGGCGCGCCGTAGAGGATCTGCAGCGTCACCGGCAGGGGGATCGCGGCGCCCCACGGTGTCACCGGCACGTACGGCACGCCGAAGATGCGGCCGAGCTTGTAGAGGTTGGCGACGGTCGGGATGGCCTCGCCGCCGCCGACGAACGCGAACGGCACGATCGGCGCGCCGGTCTGCAGCGCCAGCCGCACGAACCCGGTGCCGAAGCCGACCAGCGAGTCGCGGTCCTTGTAGAGCTTGGCGGTGCCCCGCGCGCCCTCGGGGAAGACCATCAGCAGGCGGTCGTCCTCGAGCAGGCGCACCGCGTTCTCGGGCAGGCCGGTGAACTGGCCGATGCGGCTGGTGAACCACGCCAGGAACGGCAGGCGCTGGATGAATTTCTCGGCCATGCCCTGCGCCAGCCGCGGCGGGTCGAGATCGAAGAACGCCGACGCGATGACCATGATCGCGTCGAGCGCCCAGCCACCCGAGTGGTTGCCGACGAGCATCGCGCGCCCGCGCGCCGGCACGTTCGCGGCGCCGTACACCTTCACGTCGAAGTAGCGGTGGTAGAAGAACCCGAGCAGCGTGAACAGCCGCGCGAGCTCGGCCTGGTCGATGCCGTAGGGATCGACGCCGTGACGATTCCACGGCAGCTCGATGCGGCTGACCCGACGGGCGATCTCCGCGTTCGTGGGCAGGGGGATGAGGCTCGCGGGGATCATTCGCGCCGCAACGCTGCCCGAGTCGGGGCCACGGGATCAAGCCCGACCGCCAACGCCCGGCCTAGGGTGGCGAGCGTGCCCGCTGCGGACTAGGATCGTCGGATGTGCGGGCGGTATACGCTGACGACCAACGACTACGCCTCGGTCGCAGACGCCCTCGAGGCCAGCTACGACGAGGCCGACGCCCAGGCCTATCGGCCGCGCTTCAACGTCGCGCCGACCGACGTGGTGCCGGTGCTGCGCGGTGGGCCGGACGGGCGCCGCCACCTCGAGCGGGCGATGTGGGGCCTGGTCGCGCCCCCCGATCGCGAGCTGGCGCGGCCGCCGATCCAGATCAACGCGCGGGCCGAGACCGTGGGCGAGCGGGCCCTGTTCCGCCACGCGTTCGCGCGCGTCCGCCTCGGGGTCGTCGCCGATGGGTTCTACGAGTGGACGGGCACCCGCAAGGCGCGGCAGCCGATCTGGTTCCACCGGCCGGATGGGCGGCCGTTCGTGTTCGCGGCCATCGCCACGCCGGCGCGGCACCCGGGCACGGGCGCCGAGATCCTTCGTTTCGCGATCCTGACGACGACGCCCAATCACGTGGTCGAGGGCGTCCACGATCGCATGCCGGTGATCCTGGAGGGCGCCGACGTCGACGCATGGATCCGCGACGTGCCGCCGGGGGTCGAGGCAGCGACGTGGTTGGACGGGCTGCGCCCATCGTTGCGCCCCGCGCCCGACGCTGCGCTCGTGGGCACCCCGGCCTCGCCGCGGGCGAACGACGTGCGCAACGACGACCCGGCCTGCCTGGTCGCGAGCCCGACGCTGTTCGCCTGAGCGCGGCCGCGGCAAAACCTGGTAGATCTGGGCCGCGATGTCGAGCCGTGATCGTTCCCCCAAGAGCCCCCGCGTGCCCACGATCGTCGGAGCCCTGGCGCTGGTCGCCGCGGCGAGCGGCCTCTTCGGCTGCGCCGAGATGCGCCAGAACATGCGCGGCGAATTCGTGTCCTACCGCGGCGCGTGGTTCTGCGGCGCCGCCGGCTGCGAGGAGGCCAAGATGCAGCGCTCGAGCCAGGCCCACCGCGAGGGCGACATCACGATCAACCACGGCAAGCTGAGCGCCGGTGCGGCCCTGGTGTTCAACGCAGGCAAGGCGCCGGAGACCTTCTCTGCGACCGTGAGCGACTGCGCCGGCAAGTCGGCGAGCGTCCCCGACGACAAGCTCGAGGCCCCGGGCTCGCACAAAATCGCCGGGCAGTCGGCGTCGTACGTGGTCCGGATCGATCCCAAGGACTACCCCGCGCTGACGCTCGGCAAGGGCTGCAAGAAGTGGATGGTCACGACGCACGCGACGTGGCCCAAGGGCACGAGCTGGGAGCAGAAGGCCGGCATCGAGCAGAAGTGAGCCCGAAAGCCCGCGCTGTCGCACCGACGAGGTGAGCCGTGGCGCGCGCTTGGGGACTGCTGACGCTGCTCTACTTCTGCCAGGGCCTGCCCGGGGGCTTCCTCGCCGTCGCCCTGCCCGTGATCCTGCTCGAGCAGGGCGTCTCGCTGACCGGCGTCGGGTTCGTGTCGGCGCTGTCGCTGCCGTGGACGCTCAAGGTGTTGTGGGCGCCGCTGGTCGACCGCTACGGATCGCGTCGGTTCGGCCGGCGACGCTCGTGGATGGTGCCGGCGATGGCGGCGATGCTGGTGTGCACGCTGCTCCTCGGGCAGCTCGATCCCGCGACCGATCTGCCGCTCGTCCTGGCGATGTTCTTCGCGCTCAACGTCGCGGCCGCGACCCAGGACATCGCCGTCGACGGCTTCGCGGTGGCGACGCTGCGCGGGCGCGAACTCGGGCCGGCGAACGCCGCCCAGGTGGGCGGGTTCAAGCTCGGCAACCTCGTCGGCGGCGGCGTCCTGCTCGCGGTGTCGGCGACTCTCGGGTGGGCCGGCGTGTTCGCGTGCATGGCCGCTGCGATCGCGGTCGCGATGATCGCGGTGCTCCTCACCGCGGAGCCTGCCGACGACGCGCCGACGCCGGACGGCGCGCTCGCGGTGGTGCGGCGGATCCTCGCCGAGCTGTGGGCGCAGCCGCGCTACGCCGGGTTCCTGTTCGCGGCGAAGTTCGGCGAGACCCTGGGCGGCGCGCTGCTCAAGGTGTCGATGCAGCGGCACGGCTTCTCGCGCGAGCTCATCGGGACCATCGACGGCATCTTCGGCAGCATCGCCACGGTCCTGGGCGCCGTGGTCGGCGGGGTGATCGCGCGGCGCTGGGGCTGGTCGCGCGCGCTGTTCGGGATGTCTGCGCTGCAGGGCGGGGCCCTCGTCGCGATCGCGGTCTACCAGGTCGGCGACGTCGACACCGCCGGCTTCGCGGTGCGTCTGGTGTGCGAGAACTTCGCCGGCGGCGGCGTCGGGGTCGCGGTGTTCATGCTCGCGATGACCAAGTGCTCGCGCGACATCGCGGCGACGCAGTTCACCGCGGCGCAGGTCGTGTACATGCTCGGCGCGGTCGCGGCCGCGCCGCTGTCGTTCGCGCTCGCGGATGCGATCGCGATCGCGCCGGTGATGATCGCCGGGGGCGTCCTCGCCGTCGGCGTGGCGATCGTGGCCCTTCGCCACGGGCCGCGGATCGAGCGGAGGTAGGGCACCGACCCGCGATCACAGCGGGCCGAGGCGGCGGTACTCGCTCGGCGTCATGCCCATGTACCGGGCGAACGCGCGGCTGAAGCTCGGATGATCCGCGAAGCCCACCGCGACAGCGACGTCGAGGATCGGCGTCTCCGAGCTGCGCAGCAGCCTCGCCGCTTGGCACATCCGCAGCGTCCGCAGGTACGCGCCGGGCGTCATGCCGACGACCTGGTTGAACTGCCGCAGGAAGTGGAACTTCGACAGCTCGGCGACCTCGGCGAGGCGATCGAGCGCGATCGCGTCGTCGGTGGCCGCCGGCGGGAGCTCGCGCATGTAGTCGAGCGCGCGCGCGATCTTGCGGTGGCCGACGCGGTGGCTCGAGCGCACCAGCGGCGTGCGGAGGTTCGAGAATTCCTCGAACGCGTGGGTGACGACGCGGATCAAGGCGGCCTCGACCTCGAGGGCGTCGGCTGCCGTCGGCGGGTCTGCGCTCGGGAGTGGGGCCCCGCGGCCCGACAGGATCCGCGAGGGGATCTCCAGATCGGGATCGTCTTGGGTGCTCGGGGTCGGGAAGACCACTGACGGCCCGTGCCCCTGGACCGCGGCGAGCAACCGGCACATCTCGTCGACCAGCGCGGGCTGGCTCGCCGCCCGCACGACGGTGAACTCCGGGGTCGCGCCGACGTGGGGTGTGGGGCTGGCCGCCAGCTCGGCGGCGAGCTGGGCCACGCGCCCGGAATCGACGTACAGGCTGATGTACTCGACGTCCTCGCCCTCGGTGTTGCCGGTGTGGACCTGCTGCGGGTTGATGAGCGCGACATCTCCCGCGCGGAACTCGTGCAGCTTGCCGGCGACGTGGCAGTGCTCGTCGCCGCGGAGCTGGGCGCAGATCAGGTACTCGTCGTGGAAGTGCGGCGACAGCGGTACGCGGCTCGCGCTCCCGTACGCATGGTAGAGCGAGAAGCCCTTGCCGCCGTAGAATGCCGCGGTGAGGCGAGGCCGCATCACAGCGCCACTGTACACCCGCCGGGGTGAGGTGCGACCGCGTCGCAGGACGGCGTCGTGCGAGGGGACGCACTGCGACCGCGCGCGGTCCGAGGGGGCGACGTGACGCATCCGCTGTCGCCCGTGACCTTCGACGACGATGATCCGCGGGCGCGTGGTCGCGCGCACGGGGAGCTCTGGCGCGCGGAGATCCGCGAGCTGGCAGCGATCCGTGCCGAGCTGTGCATCCGCCGGGCGGCCTACCGATCGCTCGACGAGGTCGACGCGATGGCGGCGCGGCACCTGCCCGTACTCGCGGCCGAGCTGCCCGAGATGTCACAGGAGCTGCTCGGGATCGCGGAGGGCTCGGGCGTCCCCGCGGCGCGGATCGTCGTGCTCAACCACTACACCGATCTGCGCGACATCCAGCCGGCCGATCTCGCCCCCGGGGCGGGCGAGGACGGCGACGGCTGCACGGCGATCTACCTCTCGGGGCCGGACGGCCCGGTGCTCGGACAGACCTGGGACATGCACGCCACCGCGGCGCCCTTCGTGCGGATGATCCGCGTGGCCCCGCGCAACGGCACCGCCGAGGTCCTGTGCCTGACGCTGACGGGGTGCCTGGGCCTCGCCGGCCTCGGGCGCGACGGCGTCGCGGTGACGATCAACAACCTCACGAGCACCGACGCGCGGGTTGGGTTGGTGTGGCCGGCCCTGGTCCGCGCGATGCTGGCCGAGCCCGACGCGCGGGCCGCCCTCGCGCGGCTGCAGGCGGCGCCGCTGTCGTCGGGCCACCACTACATGATCGCCGACGGGCGCGACTTCTTCGGCGTCGAGACCAGCGGCGAGCTCAAGGTCCTCACGCAGCTCGGGCCGAAGGCCGCGCACCTGCACACCAACCACTGCTTCGACCCGGTGCTCCGCGGCCGCGAGAACGTCAGCCGCCAGACCACGAGCTTCGATCGCCTCAACAGCGCGACGACGCTCTACCTGCAGCAGCGGCCTCGGGATCTCGAGGGGCTGTGGCGGATGATCGGCAGCCACGACGGGTATCCGCGGAGCATCTGCTCCCACGTCGACGAGCTGCGCGGGGATCCGAGCGCGTCGCGGACGTGCGCGCGCCTGGCCATGGAGCTGTGGTCGGGGAAACTCCGGGTGGCGCCGGGGTGCAGTCGCGACGATCTCCCGCTCGAGCTCGAGCTGGCCGGCTTCGCGTCCAAGCGACCCGCCGCGCCGTGAGCCGCGGACCGGGGCGGCGGGCTACACTGCCGGCGGTGAGCGACGACGACGGTCGGGATCGATGGGGCGAGCGCCTGCCGCGACGCCTGGGCGCCTACAGTGCCGGCGCCGTCGTGGTCGGATCGACGATCGGCAGCGGCATCTTCCGCACACCGGCGGTGATCGCCGATCGCGTCGAGACGCTCGCCGTGTTCGCGGCCGTGTGGATCGGCGGTGCCGTGATCGCGCTGTGCGGCGCGCTCACCTACGCCGAACTCTCGGCGATGATGCCCCGCACGGGCGGCATCTACGTGTACCTGCGCGAGGCGTTCGGCAAGCTGCCGGCGTTCCTGTTCGGGTGGGCCGAGCTGTTGGTCCTGCGCCCCGCGGCCTACGGCGCGATCGCCATCACGTGCGCAGACTACCTCTGGCGGCTCGTCGCTTCGGACGGCGGTGTGATCGTGGGGCTGGGCTTCTCGCGCACGCAGTGCACCGCGGCGGGCCTCATCATCGTCGTCGGCGCCGCGAACGTCCGCGGCGTGCAGCTCGGCGCCGCGATCCAGAACGTCAGCACGATCCTGAAGGTCGCAGCGCTGCTCGGGCTGTGTGGGCTGGGCCTGCAGTTCGCGCTCGTCGACGGCCCCGCCGTGGCCTCGGTGGCGCCGCCGCGCGAGCTGGCGAGCCCGGGGGCGAGCTTCGGGCTGGCGATGGTCTCGGTGATGTGGGCGTACGATGGCTGGTCGGACGTGGGCTTCGTGAGCGGTGAGGTCCGCGATCCGCAGCGCAACCTGCCGCGGGCCTTCCTCTTCGGCACGCTGCTGGTCGCCGTGATGTACCTCGGCGCGAACGCGGCCTACCTCGCCGTGATCCCGCTCGATGGCATGCCGGGCTCTGCGCTCATCGCCGCCGACGTCGCGGCGCGGGTGATCGGTCAGGGCGGGGTCGCGTTCGTCGCTGGCGCGGTGGTGGTCAGCACCTTCGGCACGCTCAACGGGTCCCTGATGACGGGCCCCCGGGTGTTCTACGCGATGGCCGAGGACGGCCTGTTCTTCCGCGCGCTGGCGAAGGTCGACCCGCGGTACGGGACCCCGAGCCGGGCGATCACGATGTCGATCGTGCTGGGCGTCGTGTTCGTGTCGATCCGCGGCTTCGCCGAGCTCGCCGACCAGTTCATCATCGGCATCTGGCCGTTCTATGCCCTGGGCGTGCTCGCGGTGTTCGTGCTCCGCGTGCGCCATCCGGGGCGCGAGCGGCCGTACCGCACCTGGGGCTACCCGGTGGTGCCCGCGATCTTCCTGGTCGCGACGCTCTACCTGCTCGGATCCTACCTGGTCACCGAGCCGCTGCAGTTCTTCGTCAGCCTCGCCGTGATCGGCGCCGGGGTCCCGGTCTACTACGTGTGGCTGCGTCGCGCGTCGACGTCACCGACGTAGGCCGCGACGTCGGCCCGGATCCGGGCCTTCTCGAGCTTGCCCATCTGGTTGCGTCGCAGCGCGTCGACGACGATCCACTGACGCGGGCACTTGTAGTCCGCGAGTCGGGTCCGAACGTGTCGCGTCAGGGCGTCGACCAGCTCCGAGCGTCCGATCGCCGTCGCGGCCTCGATCACCGCGACGACGCGCTCGCCCCAGCGGTCGTCGGAGAGCCCGAGCACGGCCACGTCCGCGACCTCCGGGTGCTCGCGCAACGCGTCCTCGATCTCCAGGGCCGAGATCTTGAACCCGCCGCTCTTGATGATGTCGGTCGAGCTGCGGCCGAGGATCGCAATCCGGCCGCCGTCGTCGCGCACCGCGACATCGCCAGTGCGGAACCAGGCGTCGTCGAAGGCAGCCGCGGTCGCCGCGGGGTTCCGCCAGTAGCCGAGCATCAGCGAGTCGCCGCGGACCTGCAGCTCGCCCGGGGTCCCGGCCGGGACCAGCCCACCGTCGTCGCCGACGATGCGGACCTCGACGCCGTCGACGGGCATCCCGACCGTGCCGGCCCGCCGCTCGCCGTGCAGTGGGTTCGAGAGGGTGATGAGGGTCTCGGTCATGCCGTAGCGCTCGAGGATGCGGTGCCCCGTCGCGGCCTCGAACTCCGCGAGGGTGCTCGGGGCCAGCGCGGCGCTGCCGGCCGTGAACAGCCGCGCGCGGGAGAGGACGGCGGCGTCGTCCGGGTGGCGGCCGAGGTGCTCGAGCAGCGCGACGTACATCGTCGGGACGCCGAGGAAGACGGTCACGCCGTGATCGCGGATGTCGGCGACGAGCGCGGTCGCGTCGAACTTGGGGTGCACGTGGATCGTCGCCTGCGCGAGCAGCATGGCGTAGACGCCGATGCACAGCCCGTGGACGTGGAACAGCGGGAGCATCGACGCGCAGCGGTCGGTGGGGCCCAGGCCCCACGCGGCCCCGAGCGCCGTCATGTTCGCCACCACGGCGCGCCAGGGCAGGGCGACGCCCTTGCTGCGCCCCGTCGTGCCCGAGGTGTAGATGAGCAGCGCGGGGTCCGTGTCGTCGACGTCGCATGCGGGCGCGGGCGCGGCGTCGGCGGGTAGTTCGGCGGAGGACCACGCGGTGCGACCGAGGCCGGCGACGCGATCGAGCAGCGTCGGATGGGCGACGAGCGCGGCGCAGTCGCTGTCGTCGACGACGTGCTGCAGCTCGCCCGCCGTGTGCCGTGGACACAGCGGGACCGCGACTGCGCCGGCGAATTGGATCGCGAGGATGCCGACGATGGTGTCGGGATCGGTGGGCCCCAGCCAGCCCACGCGATCGCCGATGCGGATGCCGCGGGCGCGCAGCGCTCCGGCGCGCCGTCGGATGGCGTCGGACAGCGTCGCCGCGTCGAGCGTCCCGTGCTCGCCGACGACGACCGCGCGCGCGCCGTCGTCCCCGAACTCGAAGCAGCGATCGCGCAGGCGCCCCACGCCGGTGCCCTCAGCCCACGGCGATGGCGATCGCGCCGACGATCGCGAGGTAGACGACGAAGCCGAGGATACGACCGCGACCGACCAGCAGCAGGAGACCCCGCAACGCGAACAACCCCACGACGAGCGACGTGACGAAGCCGGCGAGCAGCGGCGCCGCATCGATCGGCGCCTCGTCTCCGTGGCCGAGCGCGACGCCCAGGACCTCCTTGGCGACCGCGCCGCTGACGGCGATGACGCTGATCAAGAACGAGAACCGGGCCGCCATCGCGCGGTCGAGGCCGACCACGAGCGCCGACGAGATGGTCATCCCGCTGCGGGACAGCCCTGGCAGGATCGCGGTGACCTGCGCGAAGCCGATGATGATCGCCTGGCGCAGGGTCGGGGTCGCACCCGGGTGCTCTGGCGGGTGGAGGCGCTCGTGGCGGAACCCGATCCACAGCGCGAGCCCCGAGACCCAGAGCCACACGCCGACCCAGCGGACCTGCGATTCCATCGCGACGATCGCGGCCTCGACCCCGGGGAGCACCGCGAGGCCGAGCGGCAGGCTCGCCACGAGCATCGCGAGCAGGAGCCGGCGCTCCGAGCTGTCCTGGGCGGGCCGCAGCACGGTGCGCGCGAGCGCGACGAGGTCATCGCGGTACGTCCACACGACCGCCAGCAGCGTGCCGGCGTGGACGACGATCGTGAAGCGGTGGCCGCCGGCGCCGCCCTGCAGGCCGAGGATCGCCTGGCCGAGCGCGAGGTGGCCGTCGGAGCTGATCGGCAGGAACTCGGTGATCCCCTGCACGATGCCCAGGAGCACCGCCATCGACAGCGTCAGCCCGGTCCCGGAGTTCGGCGCATCGGCGGCGTGCGCGAGCCCGGCCCAACCACCGGCGACGCCGAGGGTCGCGAGCAGGCCGAACAACACGGCATACTCGCGGCGATGGCCTGGCTCGTGGCGACCTGCGGCCTGGTGTCGACCCTGCAGGGGGTCGCCTGGCTCGCGCATCCCCGCCGCGCGCGGCGGGCCGGTCGGGATCGCGATGCTGTGCGCGGGGCTCGTTCACGGGCTCGTCCCAGGGTTCTTCGGCTAGCCGTCTCACAGGCGTCGTCTCACGCGCCCTCGGTCGCGGCCGGGCGCGGGTCCTTCTCGTCCTCGTGGTCGAACACGAACTCGCCCGCGCACGCGTCCACGAGGCGCGAGGGACGATCGACGCGGCCGCGCGCCCAGAGGTGGTCCTCGATCGCGTCCATGAGCACGCGGGTGGTCCGACGATCGCGGGCGCTGAGGAAGAACCGACGCGTCGCATCGATGCCGCCGGACGGGGCGTTCATCAGCTTCTTCAGCTCGTCGGGGTCGACCGCGTCGACCTTGTTGAACACCATCAGCCGCGGGATCCGTGCCGCGCCGAGGTCGCGCAGGATCTGCTCGACGCTCGCGATCTGCTGCTCCTGATCGGGGTCGGAGGCGTCGACGACATGCAGGAGGAGATCGGCGTCGGCGACCTCTTCGAGGGTCGCGGAGAACGCCTGGATCAGCGCCGGCGGGAGGTTGCGGATGAAGCCGACCGTGTCGAGCAGGACGATCTCGCGCTCGCGCGGGAACCGGAGCCTGCGGACGGTGGGATCGAGGGTGGCGAACAGCTTGTCCTCGGCATCGACCGCGCTGTTCGTGACGCTGTTGAGCAGCGTGCTCTTGCCCGCGTTGGTGTAACCGACGATCGCTGCCACGGGGACGTGCGTGCGTCGTCGCTCGGCGCGTTGCTGCTCGCGGCGACGCCGGAGGGTCCCGAGGCGCCGGTCGAGGTCGTTGATGCGCTCCTTGGCCCGCCGTCGATCGATCTCGAGCTTGGTCTCGCCCGGGCCGGTGCCGCCGATGCCACCGGCGAGGCGCGACATCATCGTGCCCTTACCGACCATCTTCGGCAGGTTGTAGCGCAGCTGGGCCAGCTCGACCTGGAGCTTGCCGTCCGCGCTCTTGGCGTGCTTGGCGAAGATGTCGAGGATCAGCATCGTCCGGTCGATGACCTTGAGCTCGGTCTCGTCGGAGATGTTGCGCGCCTGCGAGGCGGTGAGCTCGGGGTCGCAGACGAGGACCTCGACGTCCTGCTCGAGGGCGCGCACGAGGACCTGACGCAGCTTGCCCTGGCCGAAGAACGTCCGCGGATCGGGGTGCGGCCGCCGTTGTTCGACCAGCTCGACGACCGCGAGGCCGGCGGTGCGGCACAGCTCGCCGAGCTCGGCCTTGCGCGCCGCGGCGTCGGGGCCACCGTCGTGGACCAGCAGCGCCATCGCGCGCGTGCCCTGGATCTGCGCCCGCGAGCGGGCGGTCGCGGCGACGAGGCGGGCCTCGAGATCGCGGAGGAACCCGTCGAACGGCACCGGGAGGTCCGCCGGACCCTCGACGCCCTCGTCCTCGCGCACCAGCGCCGACAGGGTCGCGCGCGGCCACTGATGCGTGACGAACGCGCCCGCCGCGTCGTCCTTGGCCGGCACGAGGCAGGCGAGATCCGCCTGCAGGCCCGAGGGCCCGCGGTGGATCACGGCGAGGAGGTCCAGCCGCAGCTTGGTGAGGTCCGCGAGCTCCTCGCGATCGATGGCCTCGGGGACGAGGTGCGCGATGACGAGGCGGACGCCGCGGAGTCGGCCGTCGACGCCGCGCACGCGGGAGAACTCGGGCACCTGGACGCTGTGCGCGTCGCCGAGGATCACCCGCACGACGCGGCCGCGGCGATCGATGAAGAGGCCGACGCGTCGGTTCAGCTCGGTCGCGAGCTCGACGACGTCACGCGCCAGCGCCGAGCTGATGACGCGGTCCGCGGGGACCGACCGCTCGGCGAGGCGCTGGAGGGCCCGCACATGGCTGGCCTTCAAGTTCGCGGTGTCGCCGAAGATCTGCCGAGACGTCACTGCGCCGCACGCTCGTCGAGGACGCGCATCGCGACGGCGAGGGCCTGCTCGGCGCGCCGCGCAGCCTCGCGCCGCGCCGCGAGATCCGACTCGGCTGCGCGCAGGGTGGTGCGGGTCTGCTCGAGGTCCGTCGCCGTGGCGTGGAGCGCCGCGCTCTCGCGATCGAGGGACGCCTTCGTCGCGTCGCGCTCCTGCGTGAGCCGCTCGGCGGTGCTGGTCGCCTCCGCGCGGAGCTCCGCGATCTGCCGCTGCATGCGCTCGCGCTCTGCGGTCGCCGCCTCTTCGGCCTCGGTGATCTGCGCGCGCAGGCTCTCGACGTCCGCGCGCGCGGCCGCGACGGCCTCTTCGCCCTCGGCGCGGACCTTGTCGACCTCGGCGCGGCGCTGGCCCTCGGCGAACTCGAGCTCGGCCTGTTGTTCCTCGCCGAGCGCCTTCAGGGCGGCGGCCTTGTCGGCGTCGGCGAGCTCGCGGGCCTCGGCGAGGGCGGAGGCGCGGTCCTCCTCGCCCTCGCGGCGGACCCGCTCGATCTCGCGGCGCAGGCCAGCGGCCTCCTCCTCGAGCTTCGTGACGGCGTCGGCCAGGTCGGCGCCACGGGCCCGCGCCTGCTCGAGGGCGGCGTTGGACTCGGTGAGCCGCATCGTGGTCGCGCCGAACTCGCGCTCGAGGCCCTCGGCCCGCGCGCGTTGTTCGGCCTGCTCGCGCTGGCTCGACTCGAGGCTCGCCTGCAGCGCGGCGAGGTCGGACTGGTGCTTCTGCTCCGCGGTCGCGGCGGTGGCCTGGGCCGCGGCGAGCTGCTCCTCCCCGTCCTTGATCTTCTTCTGCGCGTGCTCGAGGCGGGCCTTCAGCCCCTCCTCGCGCTTGAGCACCGTGTTCTTGTCGCGGGTCGCCGCTTCGGCACGCTCGCGGGAGGTGATGATCTCCTCCTCGGCGCCGACCAGCTTCTCCTCGATGTCGCCGATCTGCGCGAGCAGCTCGCGGTTCTTGTGCTTGAGGTCGAGGGCGGCGCGGTCGCGGCTCTCGAGCTCCTCCTTGAGGCCGAGGATCTCGCGGTTCTTCGCGTTGAGCTGGGCCTTCAGCGAGATGACCTCGCGCTGCGCTCGGAACTCGCCGGGGCCGGTCGTCGCCGCATCTTCGTCGGCGGCGCCCTCGGTGCCCTGCGTCTCGGCGGACGCGACCACCCTGGACGCGCGACGCGGGGGCGCGGGCGCGGGTTCGGGCTCGGGTTCGGGTTCGGGTTCGGTGTCGATCGACAGGCTGGCCCCCGACTCGGAGGTGGCGGGGGCTTCGACCTCCGCGGCGGGCTCTGGCGTCGGCTCGGGCTCGGGCGTTGGTTCCGTTTCCGTTTCCGTTTCCGTTTCCGTTTCCGTTTCCGTTTCCGTTTCCGGCTCCGGCTCCGCCTCCAGCGTCAGCGCGTCGAAGGCGGCGTCCGTCTCGGCGCCGAGGCCGACATCCTGTGGCGGGGGCACCGGCGAGTGGGGCCCCGTCTCCTGCGACATGGCATCGAACTCGGCGTCGAACTCGCGCATCTCGAGGACGTCGCGGGCAGGGCGGCCCTTGGCCTCGTCGTCGACATCGTCGATGTCGACGTCGAGGCTGCCCTCGTCGGGCTCGCCGCCCGCGGTCGGGGTGCCCTCCGGCAGGTCGATGAGACCGCGGAGAATCTGGATGAGCTGGCCGTCGGCGAACGGCAGCTTGATGTACTCGTCGGCGTGGGTCTTCAGGTTGCGGTGCTGGTTGAAGACGTCATCGGAGACGCCGGACGCGTACATCACCAGGGGGATGTACTTGGTCTCGTCGTTGCGGCGCAGCTTGTTGCACACCGAGAAGCCGGAGACGTTGGGGAGCTCGACGCGCAGGAAGATGATGTCCGGGGTCGCCGTGCGCGCGAGGCTCATCGCCTCGTTGGCGTCCTGGGTCGCGGTGAACTCGAACCCGTGGGGGCGCAGCGTGGCCTGGATCGAGCGTGCGGCTTCCGGATCTGCATCGATGATGAGCGCAGAGAACACGACCGGAGAGTAGCGTTTCGCCTGGAGTGAGACCAGGCCCGCATCCGAACGCGGCGAAGCAGCCGAACGGGCGGTCCGGACCGGGCGTGCGGGCGGGCTTAGGGCGCGCCCTCGACCCGGTAGTCGAGCTTCTGATCGACGAGCTCCAGCAGCACCGAGTAGTCCCGCTCGCGCTCGGCTCCCTCGAGCACGAACATGTGCGACACGCCCGCAAGCTCGAAGTGGACGGCCGGCTCGTCCCCGGATGTCCGGCCGAGGAGGAACTGCCGGCCGCGGAACTCGACCGGGGTGCCGCTCGGGCGGAGGCCCGCGGGGGCCTGCTGGTCGATGACGTGCTGGCCCGTGGGGAGCCCGTCGCGGACGATCTCGTAGCGCAGACGCGCGCCGGGGACATGTGCATGCGACGGATGGGCCGCTCCCGGCACGTCTGCGCGGACGAGCTGGAGCTCCCCGAGCTTGCTCGCGCCGAGACCGGTGGCCGTGATCGGGGGCAGGCTCGCGCCGGGCCGCGGGGCGGCGTCGGGGCCCCCATCGGCGACGGCGTGGACGCGCGTGAGCGCGGAGCCGAGGCCGCCCGGCATCGAGTGCGCCGGCGTGAACCCCTCGCGGGCGACGAAGAACAGCCCCACCGCGACGGCGCCGGCGGGGACCATGATCATCGCGCCACGGCCGGCGTCGGCGATCGCCGAGCCGAGCCGCGCCCACCACCTCGGCCGGGGGGGCGCCACGACGATGGACTCGCGATCGACCTCGTCGAGCTCGGCGAGGATCCGCGTGCGGAGCGACGCGGGGGCCACCTCGCGCTTCACCGCGCGGAGCGTCGCGCGAACCCACTGCTGCTCGGAGATCGCCGAGCGACACGGCCGACAACACTCGACATGGGCCGCAACCCGCTCCTGCTCCGCCGACGCCAGCTCGCCGTCGACGTACGGCTGCAACAGGGCGGCGGTGTCAGCACACTCCGAGCGGATATCCTGCAGACTCATGCGCGGCCTCGCATCCGATAGTCTTGGAGATGGACGGTGTTGCCACCGGTTTGTTCGCCGGCCGCGACCAACGGCTCGGTGAGCCCGAGCTCCACCGCGTGATCGTGCAGCAGCTTGTGGAGCAGTCGGCGGCCACGGAAGATGCGGCTCATCACGGTGCCGATCGGGCAGTCCATGATCTCGGCGATCTCCTTGTACGCCAGGCCCTCGAGGTCCGCGAGGATCACCGCCATGCGGTAGTCCTCGGGCACCGACTCGAGCGCCGTCATGATCCGCTCGCGGGTGATGCGGGCCGAGAGCGCGACCTCGGGGGAGGGCATGCCGCTGGTCGGGTGCCCGACCGCCGCCTCGGCACCGAGCGCGGGCAGCTGCGCCTCGAGATCCGCGTTCGCGTGCCGCGTCCGGTTGGCGCGGTGGTAGCGGTTGATGAACGTGTTGCGCAGGATCGTGAAAAGCCACGCGCGGATCGAGGTCCCGCTCTTGAAGGTGTGCCAGAAGCGGTAGGCACGGACGTAGGCATCCTGGACGAGATCCTCGGCCTCGGCCGAGTTCCGCGTCAAGCGCAGGGCAGCACCATACAGCGCGTCGATCTGGGGGAGCGCGGTCGCCTCGAACTCGTGCCGGGCAGTGACTTCCATCGTTCGACCCGCCCGGACCCGGGCGGCTGTGGCATTATTCCCGACCGCCGCAGCCGACGCCCGGGAGTGTGCCACAAGTCTCTGGAATCGTGGGGCATATCCCGCGTGATTCGGCGCCGGAGCGCCCCCCGCGCGGACGAATTCGCCGGCCTCGGCGCGGCTATGCTCCGCCCTCGTGAACGCGGCCGCTCCCGAATACAACAGCCCCCTGTCGACCCGCTACGCGACGCGGGCCATGGTCGCGAACTTCGACGACCGTCGCCGGTACGAGTTGTGGCGCGAGCTCTGGATCGCCCTCGCGACCGCGCAACGCGATCTCGGGCTCTCGATCACCGATGAACAGATCGCGGCCATGCACGCCCATCGCACGGACATCGATCTCGCGCGGGTCGCCGAGCTCGAGGCGAAGACCCGCCACGACGTGATGGCCCACGTGCACCACTTCGGCGAGCTGGTCGGCCCCGGAGCGGAGAAGATCATCCACCTCGGCGCGACGAGCTGCTTCGTCGCCGACAACGCCGAGTTGATCATGATGCGCGACGGCCTCGAGCTGCTGATGGATCGCCTGTGGGCGGCGCTCGACGGGCTGCGCCGCTTCGCCATCGCGCACCGCTCGCTGCCCACGCTCGCGTTCACGCACTTCCAGCCCGCGCAGCTCACCACCGTGGGCAAGCGCGCGGTGCTGTGGGCTCAGGATCTCGCCTACGACCTCGAGGGGCTCGCCGCGCTGCGCGAGCGTCTGCCGTTCCGCGGCGCCAAGGGCACGACCGGCACCCAGGCGTCGTTCTTGAGCCTGTTCGACGGCGATCACACCAAGGTCCGCGAGCTCGATCGCCGCGTCGCGGAGTCGATGGGCTTCACGCGCTCGGTGCCCGTCACGGGGCAGACGTATCCGCGAAAGATCGACACCTGGGTGGTGACCGCGCTCGCGGACGTGTGCGCGTCGGCGGCCAAGTTCGCCTCGGACCTGCGCCTGCTGGCGCACGAGCGCGAGATCGACGAGCCGTTCGGGACCGACCAGGTCGGCTCCAGCGCGATGGCCTACAAGCGCAACCCGATGCGGTCGGAGCGGATCTGCAGCCTGGCCCGCTTCGTCCACTCGCTGGCGGCGAGCCCGTTGCAGACGCACGCGAACCAGTGGTTCGAGCGCACGCTCGACGACAGCGCCAACCGCAGGCTCGTGATCACCGAGGCCTTCCTCGCCACCGACGCAGTGCTCAATCTGGTCGTCGACGTCGTCTCCGGCATGGTCGTCCACCCCGCTGTGATCCGGGCGAACATGCTCGACGAACTCGCGTTCATGGCGACCGAGGAGGTGTTGATGACCGGCGTGAAGGCCGGGCACAGCCGGCAGGAGCTGCACGAGCGCGTCCGCAAGCACAGCCACGCGGCCGCCGCCCGCATGAAGGCGGAGGGGGTCGCCAACGATCTGCTGGAGCGGATGCGCGGCGACGATCTGCTCGCGGCCTTCGTGCCGACCGGGGCGATCGACCCGAGCCGGAACAGGTCGACGATTTCCTCGCCGAGGTGCTCGATCCCCTGCTCGCCGCCCACGCGCGCCGCGCCGGTCGCTTCGCGTCGTCCGTCGGCGTCTGAGCCCCGCGGCGGGGTCGCGCGGGCGGCCCAGGACGGGGATACAGCGCCCCGTCGACCGGTCGATTCCCCGACCGTCCGCGCGGCCTCGCGCGGCGGCTCCCATGGCACGATCGATCGCCCTGCTGTGCTGTCTCTCCGCCGCGACGGCGGCCTGTTTCCCCGCGCCGAAGGCCGACGGCGACGCCGTGGTCGGGACCACCGGCATCGAGGCGGTCGGCTCGGACGACGCGCCGTATACGACCGGCGCGGTGTCCGACGGCGACACGACGGTCGCGATCGACGTGACCACGGGGGAGGCTGCGTCGACCTCGACGACGACGTCGGTCGGGGACACCTCGGCGGGGGAGAGCACGGGCGACTCGGGTGAGCCCGACGAGCTGCCCCCCGGCTACCCGACCGATCAACCCTTCGGCGACGACATCCGCGAGCTCGATCTCGTCGGGCGCTGGACGATGCCGTGGGAGCCCGCCGGCCAAGCCCACGTCGAGTGGGTGATCGCGGACGACGGTGGCTTCGAGTGGTTCGAGCGCACCGCCGCGTGCGAGCTCGTCGGGCAGGGCAGTGGCCACCTCTGGGTCGAGGGCACGCAGCTCGCGTTCGCCGTCGACGTCTGGGACAAGCCAGCGCCGTGGGACACCGCCGCGGCGACGGGGGTCGAGTTCGCGGCGCCGTGGCGCATGCGGATCGGCTACACACCGATGGGCGGCTACCTCGGCCTGGCCGCGCCGCGCGACCTCGTCGCGATCGCGCCGTGGCAGGGTCACGGTTACTCGCGGCTCGACGCGACGATGGGCCCCACGGGCTCGTGGGCCGGTGAGAGCGAGCTGTGGGCCACACCGCCCGACGAGGCGCTCCCGGTGCTGGTGGTGCGCGATCGCTTCGACGCGCAGGTCCCCGAGACCTCGACGGCGTTGCTCGTCCATGGACGCACGTGGTGGTGGCCCGACGGGCCCAGCGAGGACGCGGCGGAGCAGGTGAACGGCCCGTGGTCCGACGAGACCCCGGGGAACCTCGCGGGGGCCGCGACGATCGCCGGGGTCCTGCACGCCTACGACGCGCTCGGGCTCATCAGCTTCGCCGCCGATCGCAGCTTCAAGCTCGGCGCGCCGCCCCCGTGTCCGTGACCGCGGATCACGGCGCGTCGAAGACCATGCGGCGGCCCCACTGGGCGCGGACGTCGAACAGCTCGCCCATGATCTCGGGTACGAGCAGCTCGGCGGCGGTCCCGACGACGGTGCGCGCACCGACGCAGACCACCCGATCGGCCCAGCGCTGCGCGAGGTCGAGGTCGTGCGTCGCGAACACGATCGCGCTGCCGTCGGCCGCCAGCGCATCGCAGCACCGCATCACCCGCATCGCGTGACCCACGTCGAGGGCCGCGGTCGGTTCGTCGAGCAAGAGGATGCGCGCGTCGCTGGCGAGCATGCGCGCCAGCATCACGCGCTGACGCTCGCCGCCGCTGAGCGACGACCACGGGCGATGCGCGAGCGTCTCGGCGCCGACCTGCACCAGCGCTGCATTGGTCGCGAGGCGGTCCGCCTCGCCGAGTCGCGCGAGCGCGCCGAGGTGTGGCGTCCGACCGAGCGCGACGATCTCGTGCGCGGGGACGTCGGACCACGGCTCGGCGCGCTGGGGGAGCCAGGCGATCTGGCGCGCGCGTGCCCGCGGTTCCCACCGCGCGATCGGCCGATCCGCGAGCCACACCCCGCCCTCGGTCGGCGTCACGAGGCCGGTGAGCGCGCGCAGCAGCGTGGTCTTGCCGGCGCCGCTGGGCCCGAGGACCGCGATACGATCGCCCGCGCGGATCTCGAGGTCGAGGCCGCGGACCAACCACCGCGGCGCCGCGCCCCCGGGCACGCTCAGACCGCAGCCGCGGGCCTCGAGCATCGGGCTCACGTCGGCCTCCGCGATCGCTGGCGCAGCAGGATCCACAGGAACGCCGGCGCGCCGATGAGGCTGGTGACGATGCCCGGGGGCAGCGCGACGGGGGCGATGCGGGTGAGGGTGTCGACGGCGAGCAGCGTCGACGCGCCGACGATCGCCGAGAGCGGCAGCAGCGAGCGATGGCCGCTCCCGAGCCGCCAGCGCACGACGTGGGGCACGACCAGGCCGAGGAACCCGAGCACGCCGGCGACCGCAGTGGCCCCACCAACGAGCAGCGCGACCGCGGTGACGGCACGTCGCTGGACGGCGCGCGGCGACACGCCGAGTGAGGCCGCGACGTCGTCGCCCAGGGCGAGCGCATCGAGGTCGCGGGCGAGCGCGACGGCCAGCGCCAGCCCGGCGCCGATCGGAGCGGTGGCCACCGCGAGGTGACCCCAGCTGCGGCCCTCGAAGCTGCCCATCAGCCAGCGCAGCACCTTGATGCCGAGCTCGTGGCGATCACCGGCGAGGGCGAGCACGCACGTCGTCGCGGCGCCGAAGGTCGCTCCGAGGGCGACGCCGGCCAGTAGAAGTGTCGTCGCGTCACCGGAGCGCGTCGCGAGCCCGAGCAGCACGCCGAGCGTCGCGCCGGCCCCGAGGGCGGCGAGGAGAGGCGTGACCCAGACGCCCGCACGATCGAGGCCGAGGAAGATCCCGACCACGGCGACGAACGCCGCACCCAGCGAGATACCCAGCACGCTCGGATCGGCGAGGGGGTTGCGGAACAGGCCCTGGGTCACCGCGCCGCCGCCGGCGAGCGCGGCCCCGACCAACGCGACGACGAGCACCCGCGGGGCTCGCAGCAGCCACACCTGGGCGTCGATCAGATCGTCCGCACGGCTGCTGCCGACGAGTCCGCGACCGATCGCCGACAGTACCTGCGTCGCGTCGATGTCACCGGGCCCCACGAGCATCGCCGTGATCGCGAGCGCGGCGACGGCGAGGCCACCGCCGATCGCCCACCGTCGCGCACGGCTCACGGCGCGCTCCCATCGGTGCCCCTGCGGCGCTCGCCGAGCTGGCGGACCATCTCGAGCGCCCCGAAGCCCACGCTGTATAGATGATGGGTCGGCATCGCGATGACGCCGCCCCGACGGCCCGCGCGCGTCGCTGCGATGCCCGGCTGTGCCGCGAACTCCTGCTCGCGCGCGGTGCAGTCGTCGGTGCAGGAGATCACGATGTACTCGGGGTCCCACGCGACGAGGGACTCGAGGCCGATCGTGCGGTGACCCGCGATGCCGTGGGCGGCGGCGACGTCGACGAACCCCGCGGCCTCGGCCGCATCGGCGAAGATCGTCTTGCCGCCGGCGACCGAACCGTCCTCCCAGCTCACGATGCCGGGCGCTCCGGCCGTGGCGAAGCGCTGGCGTAGCGCGTCGAGCTCGGCGTCGAAGGCGGCGATCCGGGCGGTGCCCGCCGCTTCGGCGCCGACGGCCCCGGCGAGCTCGCGGATGTGGCGGCGGACGTCGGCGAACCCGTCCCAGCCCTCGAGCCGCAGCGTGCGGACGCCCATCTGTTCGAGCAGGGCGCGGGTCTCGTCGGCGGTGAACTCGGCGATCACGACGAGGTCGGGGTTCTGCGCTGCGATCGCCTCGGCGCCCGTGGGGCGCGGCAACTCGGCGGGCCACAGCCCGACCGCATCGCTGTAGCGCGGGTCGTCGGCCATCGGCGAGACCCCGACGACGCGGGGGCGGACGTCGGGACCGAGGTGCCAGAGCTCCTCGTCCGCGAACACCACCTGCGAGACGATCCGCGCGCTGCCGGTGGCCGTGGGCTCCGGGGGCCGGCAGGCGACCGCGAGGCCGAGGACGACCGCGCACGCCATGGGACGTGCCGCGCTCACGGCTCGACGACCTCCGCGATCGCGTCGAGATCGAAGCCCCCACCGGCGCCGCCGCACCACATCTCGTCGCCGTAGTGGTCGCGGGTCCGGTCGCGCAGGCGCACCCACTCGATCCGCGCCAGGCCGAGCGCCTCGAGGTCGAAGCCATCCCCACCGGCCCGCGCCGCGTCGCGGAGCTCGTCGCCCGACACGTTCGCCGTCGGCGTCACGCCGGCGCAGCCCTCGGGGTCGGGGGCGGTCGCGTCGCACGGGAACTCGAACCATCGCAGCCCGTCCTCGCTGACGAGGACGACGGCCGGCTCGACGAAGGTGATCTCGCCCGCGACGAATGGGTTCTCGAAGACGAGGAAGTCCACGCCGGGGCGGTCGTCGATGCCACCGGCGACGCCGAGCGTGATCGATCCGCCGCAGCCGAGGGAGGCCACGTCGGTGCTGCCACCCGCGGACCCGGGGCGCGGTGGGCCGAGCACGATGCCCGGCATCGCGTCGTGGCCGAAGCTCGCGGGGGATCGCGGGTCGAACGCGTCGACGCACGTGGCGAAGCCCGTGATCTCGGCGTCGTGGAGGCAGTCGCCCGTCGCGGGGGACTCGCCCTCGATCGGAGCGGGGCCGTCGTCGGGGAGGTCGGCGTCGCACGCCGGCATGATCGGCGCACACGTGAGCAGGAGATGCAGCGCGCGAGGTTTCACGGGATGGCCACCAGGCTGTAGGGGGGGAGTCCGGTCGAGAGTGGGCCGGCGATCACGGCCGGCGGAACGACGCCGAGATCGAAGACCCACAGGCCGGGGGCGCTGCGTCGCGTGCTGCCGTACCACAGGCGATCGCCGACGCGCTCCAGCGTGCGCTCGACCGAGTCGAAGCCGTCGGCGAACGCCTCGGGGACCTGCGGCGCGGCGTCGTCGAGGCCGACGCGGTACAGCCGGACCTGGGAGAAGTCGCGGTCGTACGCCGCGACGAACGCCTGCGTGCCCGCGGCATCGACGGCGAACGCCTGCGGCTGCAGCGGCTCGTCGATGCCGGCGGCGGCGAAGCGCTCGGGCGCGACCGCCCAGGCGACCGCGCCGTCCTCGAGTCCGAAGCGCTCGATGCCGGTCGACAGGCCCAGCACCGTGTGCGCGCTCGGGTCGGCCGGGTCCCGACGCAGCTGCCGCAGCCACGCGCCGGCGCTGCGCAGGCCCTGCACCCCGTCGCGCGTCGCGTCGAGGTCCACGGCGCCGCCCGCCTCGGTGTCGATCGCGAACAGCTCGTCCGGCCCGACGCGCGTGAAGCGTTCGTCGAGGCGCTGCGCGACGACCCACACCCGCGATCCGCAGGCGAACGCCGCCCCGAAATCCGGGTTGCCGTCGTCGTCGGTGATCGCCCGCAGATCGATCGTGGCGACGCGCGCGAAGCCGGGCGCTGCGTGGGGGTCGAGTACCGCGAGCTCGGGCACGTCGAGCTGCGTCACGTAGCCGAGGCCGTCGTCGGCGAACGCGATCGCCTGGGGATTGGGCGCGACGCTGCACGGGGCCTCGATCGGCACGTCGGCGATCGTCGCCCACGCACGCGTCGGGTCGAGGACCTGGATCGCGTCGATCTGGTAGCGGTGGACCAGCAGGCCCACGCCGTCGTGCCAGCTCGGGATGGCGTCCGTGCTGCCGAGCGCCACGTCGGTGTCGACGGCCATCGCCGCAGCGTCGACGATGGTCACCGCGCCGGTCGCGAAGTCCGTCGTGGTCACCATCAGACGCGTCGGCGCGTCGACGTCGAGCGTGCACGGACCGTCCAGGACCAACGGCCCGGGCACGGTGATCGCGGTGCCCTCGGCCCCACACGCCTCGGGGTCCACCGTCGCGATGCAGGCCGGGCCGACGGCGACGGCGACGGCGGCGGCGCACGGTCGCGCCACGCGGAGCGTCCCCGTCGTTCTCATGTGGCCCTCCGACGTCGGCGGCCGCGCGGCAGATCGAAGTCGACGCGCGCGCTCGCCCACACGCTGCGGCCGGGCAGGGGATAGCCGATGAAGTCGCTGATCGCGACCGGGGCGGGCCGCGTCCCCGCGACCGGGATGTCGACGGTGGTGCTGCGGACGTCGAGCAGGTTGCGGACCTCGAGCGCCAAGAGGACGCGACCGGCGATCTGCGCCTGCACGCCGATCGCCTGCAGGGCGCGCGGCGGCAGCACGTAGCGACCGCTCGGATCGAGGAACGTCCGCGCGACGAGCTCGACGGTGTAGTTCAGCCGCGGCTCGACGGCGACGCCACGGGGATGGAACAACCACCCGAAGGAGCTCCGTGCGAACAGATCGTGCATCGGTCGCCCGGGGAGCGCGTGGCCGTCGCGGCCCGGGTCTCCGCTGCGATCGCGCGCGTCGAGGAACGTGTAGTGGATCTGCAGCTCGAGGCGATCGTGGGGCGAGCGGGCGATCCACGAGGTCTCGAGGCCGCGGACGAGGGCCGCCGCGATGTTCTCCGGTCGCGCGACGCTGCCGGCGCTGATCCACTGGATGAGCTCGCGGCTGCGCACCCAGAACCCGGCGACGTGACCCGTCAGCGAGCCCGCGCGGCCGCGGGCCTCGATCGACGCGCCCCCATCCGCGACCACGCCGCGCTCGGGGTCGAGGCCCTCGTTGCCGACGAAGTAGCCGCGGTCGCCGAAGAGCTCGACGAGGGTCGGGGCCCGGAAGTAGCGCCCGACGCTGCCGCGCAGCACCAGCCACGGCAGCACCGCCGCGCGGGCGCCCATGCGCGGAGACGCGGCGCCGACCCGTGCGTCGCGACCGCGGTCGTCCTGCTCGCCGTGGCCCCGCGGCACCGCGAAGGCGCTCGCGACCGCGTCCACACGGACGGCGGGCACGAGGTGGA
The DNA here is from genome assembly GCA_001464385.1 of Deltaproteobacteria bacterium Ga0077550. Classification (GTDB taxonomy): domain Bacteria; phylum Myxococcota_A; class Polyangia; order Nannocystales; family Nannocystaceae; genus Xiheibacterium; species Xiheibacterium aquaticum. The sequence goes on from LNFB01000146.1 coordinate 120,753, forward strand.
TGCGGTCGGTCCACAGGAACTGCTCGAACTCGAGCCCCGCCCCGATCCCGAGACGGCGGCGCTCGGCGTCACCATCGGGCGCACCCGCGGTCCGAGCGACGCGCTGATCGATCGCGATCCACTCGGTGCGCGCGTCCGCCATCACGCCGAGGTACGCGTCGCGCCACAGCGGCGTGCGCCAGCGCGGCGAGGCGTAGACGTCGACCGACGCCTGGCGCTGGTCGTCGACGCCCACGCCGATCTCGGCGGCGGGATCGACGAAGCGCCGGCCCTCGACGCCGATGCCGAGCAGCCACTCGAGGCGGCCGCCGGGGCCGCCGACCTCGCGACGCGCCCGCACGATCGTGCGCGAGGCCACCTGGTCGTTGCGCGCGGCCACGGCCTGCGCGCTGCCCGGGCCCGGCACACCGACGCGGCGGATCATCGCGAGCTCGTGCACGCCCACGCGCCATCGACCGCGGCGGACGTCGATCCGCAGCTGGGCGACGATGCGATCGTAGGCGTTGCCGCTGCGGCGGCTCATCCGATCGTCGCCCGAGCCCTGCGTGCCGCGGTCGTCGTAGAAGCGGAAGTCGCCCGTGCTCCCCGCGTAGGTCGCCCCCACGCCGATGCGCAGGCGCTTGGTGCCGAGGCCGACGCGCGCGCCGAGCCGTCGCGTCCACCACGAGCCGAGGCCGCCCTCGACACGCGCGCCGTCCTCCGCGGTCGCGCTCACCAGATCGATCGCGCCGCCGAGCGCCGACGCGCCGTAGGCGACCGGCACGTAGCCGCGGTGGATCTCGACGCGCGAGATGCCGTCGATCGGGACCTCACCGGTGTCGACGAGGCCGGCCATGCTGCTACCGAGCGGGACGCCGTCGAGGAACATGCCGACCTGCTGCGGCGCGCTGCCGCGGATCGACACCGCGCCGAACTGGCCGAGGCCGCCGAGCGAGCGCACGTGGACGGCGGGGGCCGCGGCCAGCGTCTCGGCCAGTCCATCGCGCGGCGCGGCCCTCCGCTCGCCCTCGACCTCGAGCACGGTGACGAAGCCCGGCGAGCGCTTCGCGGCGTCCGAGGCCGCGGGCTTCGGTCGCACGACCGTGCGGAACGGACGACGCGGCGCGGCCTCCGTCGGCGACGGATCCACAGGGGGCGCGCTCGCGAGACCAAGGGTCGCTGCGAACGCCACGTGGGGCATGGGCACGAACAAGGGCGAGAAGACTCCCGTCTCACCAACTTCGAAGGGACCTCGACCCCGTACGGGTCGAGGGCATTCGCGGCAGGTTTCCTGACTCGACGGGTCGTCCTCGGGCGGCGCCTTCCCAGGACTCCATCGGATGGAGCGTTCCCAGTGGCTTCGTTGCCGCCGTCGTCACCGTTCACAGTGGCGGGAGCCGTGTCGGATTTTCGCCGACTTCCCTCGCGACTCTGCGCCGCGACCGTAGGTCGTGGGCGCGAGCGCGTCCGCAATGCAGATGAACTCGAGATGTCAGGAAGCGCGAGCGACCACCACGCGAGCGCGGTGACGACCTCGGCCATTGGGCCGTGCTCGAGGGGTCGGTGTCAAGCCGGTCGCCGTGGACGTGCGCGGCGCCGGTGGGGATTTCGCTGGCCTCCGCGATCGGATAACCTGCGACGACTCGGGAGCCCACGCAATGCTCGACTTCCCCATCGGCGAACTCATCACCCCTGAGGAGCAGGTCGCCGTCGCGCGCGCGGTGGCCATCATGGCGTCGCGTGACGATCAGGTCTCCGACAGCGAGCGCCACTTCGTCGAGGAACTCATGGGCCAGATGATGCTCCTCCCCGAGGAGCGCGATCTGGTCCGCAAGGAGTTCTCGGCCCCGTCGGACCTGCTCCGCGTGGCGAAGGCCGTGCGCCACCGCGAGGCGAGGATCTTCCTCTTCTACCAAGCGGTGTGCGCCGCGATGGCCGACAACAAGCTCGTCGACGGAGAGCTCGACGCGCTGCTCGAGCTCGCCGAGGCCTTCGAGTTCGATGCCGACACCGCGCGGCGGTTCATCCGCTGGGTGCAGGACAGCCTCGAGCTCCGGGAGCGCGGCCAGCAGATTCTCGTCGAGATGTGAGAAATCTGGCTTCGGGCCCCGAGCGCGGGGTCCTACGCCTTGGCCCGTGACCGCGCTTGCGCATGGTCGGCCGGGTCGACATACTCCGCCCCCAATGGCCCGCGTCACCGTCGAAGATTGTCTCGCCCGCATTCCGAACCGGTTCGCGCTCACCATCTTGGCGTCGCGCCGGGCTCGCGCCCTCTCGGAAGGTCGCGGACGCGCGATGGTCGAGTGCGACAACAAGGAGGGCGTGACCGCCCTGCGCGAGGTGAGCGACGGTCGCGTCCGCTTCCGCGAGGATGTCGCCGCGGCGATGCGGGACTTCATCGAGGAGCAGCGCCGTCAGCTCCGCGTCACCGCGGGCGAGCACACCTTCCTCGAGGCGGCGTCGCTGCGCGCCCTCGAGGACGATGACGCCGAGGCCGAGGACGACGACGTCGACGTCGACGAGCTGCAGACGGATCCCGAGGCGCTCAACAAGCAGGCCGCCGGCGCCGACGAGGACGCGCCCGAGGCCGCGGTCGAAGAGGACGGCGAGCTCGAAGAGGGCTTCGCCGACGACGACATCCCCGAGGAGGCGGCCGACATCGAGGCGCCGGGCCTCGGCGACGACGATGCCCCGGCCGAGGACGACGACGAGGGCGAAGCCCCCGCCGACGACGAGGACTAGACCGTGCGTCGCGCTCGCGCGGGCATCCCGACGGCCCGACTTGCCCTCGTCTGGAGCGCCCTCGTGTGGAGCGCCCTCGGGTGTGGCGACCGATCGCCGCCGGCGATGTGGCCCGAGGCGCCGCCTCCGACGCTGGCGGTGCCGATCGGCGTCTCGGATCCCCAGCGCTCGGGGGACCGCCCGATCCCGCCCGCGACGGTCGAATCCGCGAAGCCCGAGCCCGCGAAGCCCGAGCCCGCGACGGTCGAACCCGCGAAGCCCGAGCCCGCGAAGCCCGAGCCCGCGAAGCCCAAGTCTCCGTGAGGGCGGTGCCCGGCGCGGCGCGCCCGTGGTAAACGACGGCCAACGTGGCTGCGTTGCGCAAGATCCTGGTCGCCAACCGCGGTGAGATCGCCCGCCGGGTCTTCCGCACCTGTCGCGAGCACGGCCTGGGGACGGTCGCGGTGTACAGCGACGCCGATCGCGACGCCCTGCACGTGATCGAGGCGGACGAAGCGGTGCACATCGGCCCGACCGCGGCGCGCGAGAGCTACCTGAAGGTCGAGGCGATCATCGACGCCGCGCGTCGCACCGGCGCCGACGCGATTCACCCCGGCTACGGCTTCCTCTCGGAGCGGCCCGCCCTCGCCGCGGCGTGCGACGCCGCCGGCATCATCTTCGTCGGCCCGCCCGCGGCGGCGATGGATGTCATGGGCGACAAGGTCCGGGCGCGCAAGGCGATGACCGCCGCCGGCGTCCCCGTCGTGCCGGGCGTCGACGATGTCCGTGACCCCGCGCAGGCCGAGGCCATCGCCCAGGAGATCGGGTTCCCGATCATGATCAAGGCGAGCGCCGGCGGCGGCGGCAAGGGCATGCGCGTCGTCGCGAGCCGCGACGGCGTGGCCGCTGCCTTCGCCTCGGCGCAGCGCGAGGCCGAGGCCGCGTTCGGCGACGGCCGCGTGTTCCTCGAGCGCGCGATCCTCAGCGCGCGCCACGTCGAGATCCAGCTCATGGCCGACGCCCACGGCAACTGCGTGTGGCTCGGCGAACGCGACTGCTCGGTGCAGCGGCGCCACCAGAAGGTGATCGAGGAGTCCCCGAGCCCGAGCCGGTGGATGAGCGACGAGCTGCGCCGCGCCATGGGCGAGGTCGCGGTCCGGGCCGCGAAGGCGGTGGGCTACCGCTCGGCGGGCACCGTCGAATTCCTGTTCGAGGAGACCGAGCGCGGCGCCCACTTCTACTTCCTCGAGATGAACACGCGCCTGCAGGTCGAGCACCCGGTCACCGAGTTGGTGTGCGGGCGCGACCTGGTGTGGGACCAGCTGCGCGTCGCGGCCGGCGAGCCGCTGGGCTACGGGCAGGACGACATCGTGCGCCGCGGCCACGCCCTCGAGTGCCGCATCTACGCGGAAGACCCGGTGACGTTCCTGCCGCGGCCGGGTCGGATCACCGCGCTGCGCTGGCCCGAGGGCGCGCAGGTCCGCGTCGACGCGGCCGTCACCGGCGGCAGCGAGGTGTCGAGCCACTACGACCCGATGATCGCGAAGCTCGCGACGTGGGGACGCGACCGCGCCGAGGCCATCGGACGCATGCGCCGCGCCCTGCGCGAGACCGTGGTGCTCGGCGTCGAGACCAACATCGCGCTGCACCTGCGCATCCTGGACGATCCCGATTTCTGCGCCGGGACTTCGGTCACGACGCGCTACATCGCCGAGCATCCCCACGTGATCGAGCCCACGCCTCCGGCGGCCGACGACCTCGCCGCGGCCATTGCAGCCGCTGCAGCCGCTGCGGTCGCGGCGCGGGGGACCGCGGGCGGCCACGGAATGGGCGCCACGGCGAGCTCCGGCGACGACGTTGCGTGGCGTCAGTCTGCGCGCTGGCGTCGTCAGTGATAACCTGCACACCCGGGAGTCGGCTGCGACGCTTTCGTCGTCGCGCCGCACGTGGCAAAGGACGAGCGCCATGCGACCGGGTCGAACCAAGCGAACGAAATTCATCTTCGTCACCGGCGGCGTCGCATCGTCGTTGGGCAAGGGCCTCACCGCCGCGTCCATGGGCGCGCTGCTCGAGAGCCGCGGGCTGACGGTCGGGCTGCAGAAGCTCGACCCGTACCTCAACGTCGACCCGGGCACGATGAACCCGACCCAGCACGGGGAGGTGTTCGTCACCGATGACGGCGCCGAGACCGATCTGGATCTCGGCCACTACGAGCGCTTCGTGTCGCACCGCATGACGCGGCACAGCAACTACACGTCGGGCCAGATCTACGAGTCGGTGATCCGCAAGGAGCGGCGCGGCGAGTACCTCGGGCAGACCGTGCAGGTCATCCCCCACGTCACCAACGAGATCAAGGAGGCCATCATCGCGGCGGCCGACGGGGTCGACGTGTTGATCGTGGAGATCGGCGGCACCGTCGGTGACATCGAGAGCCTGCCGTTCCTCGAGGCCATCCGGCAGCTGCGGCTCGAGGTCGGCCGCGAGGACGCGGTCTTCGTCCACCTCACGCTGCTGCCGTTCATCGCGACGGCGGGTGAGCTGAAGACCAAGCCCACCCAGCACTCGGTGATGAAGATGCGCGAGATCGGCATCCAGCCCGACCTGCTGGTCTGCCGCAGCGACCACAAGATCGACCGCGCGACGCGGGACAAGATCGGGCTGTTCACCAACGTCCAGTTCGACTGCGTCATCCCGCTCGAGGACAAGCAGACGATCTACGAGGTCCCGCTCGCGCTGCACGAGGCCGGCCTCGACGACAAGCTGTGCGAGCTCCTCAACATCTGGAGCCGCGATCCGCAGCTCGAGCAGTGGCAGCGCATCGTCGAGGTCCTCCGCGCGCCCAAGCAGCGGGTGAAGATCGCGATGGTCGGCAAGTACGTCGACCTCGCCGAGTCGTACAAGAGCCTGTCCGAGGCGCTGGTCCACGGCGGACTGTCGAGCGCCGCGGCGGTCGACATCACCTACGTCGATTCCGAGGAGATCCTGGTGCGCGGCGCCGCGAAGCTGTTGCGCGGGTTCGCCGGCGTCCTGGTGCCCGGCGGCTTCGGCCAGCGCGGCAGCGAGGGCAAGATCGAGGCGATCAAGTACGCGCGCGAGGCCAAGATCCCGTTCCTCGGCATCTGCCTCGGCATGCAGATGGCGGTCATCGAGTTCGCCCGCGACGTTGCCGGCATCCCCGCGGCGCAGAGCGCCGAGTTCGTCCCGGACGCGGCGGACAAGCTCATCGACATCATGGCCGACCAGGCCGAGGTCCGCGATCTCGGCGGTACGATGCGACTCGGCGCGTACGAGTGTCAGCTCGTGGCGGGCACGCTGTCGGCGAAGATCTACGGCGCGCCGAAGATCTCCGAGCGCCACCGCCACCGCTACGAGGTGGCGAATGCATATCGCGAGCGCCTCGAGGCCGCTGGCCTGGTGCTCTCGGGCCTGTCGCCGGATGGCCGCCTGGTCGAGATGGTCGAGCTGCCGACCTCGGCGCATCCGTTCTTCGTCGGCTGCCAGTTCCACCCCGAGTTCCGCAGCCGGCCGACCGCGCCGCACCCCCTGTTCTCGGCGTACATCGGCGCGGCCATCGAGTACGCGCGCACGCACTCGTAGTCGACGCGGCGTGCGGGCCCGGATCGGGCCGACCGCCGCTGCCAAGCGGCCGCGTCGGAATCCCGCGGCGGATGTCAACCGCCGCCGCGGCGGTGCAGTGCGGGGTGCGGTCGATTGCCCGACGATTGTCGGGGCCGTTGGGCCTCGGGCGCCCGCGACGTGCGGCCGGGCGCGGCGGCTGGGCGCGCCGAGGCGCTGTCGTTCGGTGCAGTTGCGCCGCCGCGCGTCGGGCCAACCCTGCTATGCTGCTCGCACCTCGGAGATCTTGACCGCTCATGGCCCTCAACATGCGCCAAGAGCTGCGGATGAGTCAGCAGCTGGTGATGACCCCGCAGCTGCAGCAGGCGATCAAGCTGCTGCAACTCTCGCGGATGGAGCTGCAAGACCTCGTTCGTGGCGAGCTGCTCGAGAATCCCCTCCTCGACGAGCAAGGTGAGCTCGGCGGTGCCCCCGACGAGCCGGTGTCCGCCGTGGAGATGCAGGACGGGCTCGACATGCAGCGCGACGACGGTGGCGATCGGGCCACCACGCGCGAGCGCGAAGAACTCAAGGTCGACGACGGCCCCAAGGAGAACTTCGACTGGGAGGCGTACCTCGAGAACAACGCCTACGCGCCGCCGACCAGCACCGGCGTGCGGGTCGAGAACGACGAGATGCCGTCGCTCGAGGCCACTGCGTCGCGCCCCGAGACCCTCGCCGAGCACCTGATGTGGCAGATCCGGCTGTCGAACTTCTCGGCGGTCGAGGAGGACATCGCGGAGTACATCGTCCGCTCGCTGTCGCCGGCGGGGTACATGCGCGACCAGACGGTCCCGCAGATCTCGAAGAAGTCGGGCTACTCGTGCATGCGCATCGAGGAGACCCTCCGCAAGATCCAGAACCTCGACCCGGTGTCGATCGGCGCCCGCAACCTCGCCGAGGCGCTGTGGATCCAGATCAACCACCCCGACGATCCGATCGAGGATCCATTGGTGCGGGCGATCGTCTCCAAGCACCTCGGCAACCTCGAGAAGCGGGCGTACCCGGCCATCGCGCGCGACACCGGCGAGACCGTCGAGGAGGTCTACGAGGCGGCCAAGGTGGTGCTCGGGCTCGAGCCGCGGCCGGCGCGGGCCTACGCGTCCGAGGAGCCGCAGTACATCGTGCCGGACGTCTACATCGCCAAGATCGGCGAGGACTACGTCGTCACGCTCAACGACGACGGCTTGCCCAAGCTCAAGATCAGCGGCTTCTACCGCGGCGCGATGGGCTCCAGCCAGAAGGCCAAGGAGTACATCACGGAGCGGCTGCGCTCGGCGCAGTGGCTGATCCGCTCGATCCAGCAGCGCCAGCGCACGATCTTGAAGGTGACGAAGAGCATCCTCAAGTTCCAGCGGGATTTCTTCGAGCGCGGTGTCGAGCACCTGCGGCCGCTCATCCTCAAGGATGTCGCCGAGGACATCCAGATGCACGAGTCGACGGTCAGCCGCGTGACCACGAACAAGTACGTGCACACCCCGGGCGGCATCTTCGAGCTCAAGTACTTCTTCAACGCCGGCATCAGCCGCAGCAACGGTGACGACCTCGCGTCGGAGGCGGTGAAGACGAAGATCAAGCAGCTCATCGACAACGAGGACACCGGCCACCCCTTCAGCGACCAGCGCCTGGTCGAGCTGCTGAAGGCGGATGGCATCGACATCGCCCGCCGGACGGTCGCGAAGTACCGCGAGCAGCTCGGCGTGCTCTCCAGCAGCAAGCGCCGTCGGTTGTTCTGACGGACCGCAGTCGGGGGACGGTCACACCATGCGCCGCGAGGTCTGGGTCGAGGTCGGGCAGCTGCTCGCGGAGCAGCAGGGCGCGCTGCAGCTCGCCATGCTCTCGAGCTGGGGCGGGATGGAGCGCCGCATCGCGCGGCCGCGGATCCAGAAGCCGGGCCTGGCGCTCGCGGGCTTCACCAAGCACGTGTACCCCGATCGCGTGCAGGTGCTCGGCCTCACCGAGATCGACTACCTGCTGTCGCTCGGGCCTGGGGCCGCCGCCCACTCGCTGCGCGTGTACCTGGATCGCGACCCCTGCGTGCTGGTGGTGACCCGTGGGCTCGAGCCGCCCGATCTCCTGATGGAGGCCGCGCGCGACGCGGGCGTGCCGGTGCTGGGCTCGCCGCTGATGAGCTCGACGTTCATCTCGCGGATCACCCGACGCCTCGAGGAGCTGCTCGCGCCCACCGCGAGCATCCACGGCGTCTTGGTCGACGTCCTCGGGGTCGGGCTGCTGCTCATCGGCCGCAGCGGCGTGGGCAAGAGCGAGGCCGCGTTGGATCTCGTGCTCAAGGGGCACCGCCTCGTCGCCGACGATGTGGTCGAGGTGACGGTCCGTCCGCCGGACACGGTCTGGGGGGCGGCCAACGACCTGCACCAGCACCACATGGAGATCCGCGGCATGGGCATCCTCAACATCACCCACCTCTTCGGTGTCGCCGCGGTGCGCGACAACAAGAAGATCGAGGTGGTCGTCGAGCTGTCCGAGGTCGACGAGGGCGACTACGATCGCCTCGGCACCGAGGGGCAGGTCTGGCCGATCCTCGGGGTCGACGTGCCGCTGGTGCGCATCCCCCTGCGACCGGGCCGCAACATCGCCTCGCTCATCGAGGTGGTCGCGCGCAACCAGCTGCTCAAGTACCGCGGGCACGACAGCGCCCGCGAGTTCCAGGACAAGGTCAACGCCCGCATCCATGCCAACAGCCCGGCGTCCGGGAACGACTGGTCGCCCGAGCCGTTGCCCGCGGGCGCGTCGGGCATCATCCCGATGACGGAGGTCGAGTGACATGCGCCTGGTCGTGATCTCGGGGCTCTCGGGCGGGGGCAAGTCGACGGCCCTGCGCGCGCTCGAGGACCTCGGGCTGTTCTGCGTCGACAACTGCCCGATCCCACTCTTGCCCGATCTCGTCGCGCTGGTCCGCGGCGCCGACCCGGACCGCGACATCGCGGTGTGCGTCGACGCCCGCGACACCGATCACCTCGCCTCGTTCGACGACGTGTACACGCGGCTCGAACAGTCGGGCGTGACCATCGACGTGCTGTTCGTCGAGGCCGCGCGCGAGGTCGTCGTCCGGCGTTACGCCGAGACCCGGCGCATGCACCCGATGGGCGACCTGCCCGAGGCGATCGATCGCGAGCGGGCCGCCCTGGCGCACGTCCGCGCGCGCGCGACCACGACGATCGACAGCAGCACCTGCAGCGGCCGGCAGCTGCGGCAGATGGTCCGCGATCGCTACGCCGGCGGCGTGGCGCTGCGCGTGGTGCTGCAGTCGTTCGCGTACAAGCGGGGGGTGCCCAGCGAGGCCGACGTGGTGCTCGACGCGCGATTCCTCGCCAACCCGTTCGACGACCCGGCGCTGCGGCCGCTCTCCGGCCTGCACGAGCCGGTGTCGCAGTTCGTGCTCGGGCAGCCCGACGCCGCCGAGCTGCTCGAACGGGTGGAGGGCCTCGTGCGCTTCGTGGTGCCGCGCGTGGCCGCCGAGGGGCGATCGCACCTGACCATCGCCATCGGCTGCACGGGCGGGCAACATCGCTCGGTGGCGCTGATCGAGGAGCTGAAGCGCCGCCTCGCCGACCAGCTCGGCGGCGAGTCGCGCAGCGGCGCAGTGCGAGTGCTCGTCCGGCACCGCGACGTGGGGAGGTCGACATGAACGAAGCCAACCGCGTCGGGATCGCCATCGTCGGCCACGGCAGCACCGCGAGCTCGCTGCTCGCCGCCGCCCGCGGCATCGTCCCCGCGGGTGCGCTCGACGGGGTCCTCGCCATCGACGCGGGCCTCGGCGAGACGCCGACCTTCACCGAGGCGCTGTGCGGCGCGATCGCCAAGGTCGATCGCGGGCGCGGCGTGGTCGTGCTCGTCGACCTGCTCGGGGCGAGCCCGTGCCAGTGCGCGCGGCGTGAGGGCGCGGGCCATTCCATGGTCGTCGTCTCGGGGCTCACGATCGCGATGTTGCTCAAGCTGATCGGACTCGATCGCGCGACGCTGACACCGCGCCAGATCGCCGAGGCCTGCGCCGAGGCGGCGCGGCGCGCCGTCGGCGTCGACCTGCCACTTTGCGCCGAGCCGGCGCCGCACGGAGAGCCATGAGCGAGGAACGACGGGGCCCACTCACCATCGTGAACAAGCTCGGCCTGCACGCCCGTGCGGCCAGCAAGTTCGTCTCGCTGGCCAACACCTTCGACGCCGACGTCTTCCTCGGGGTCAACGAGCGCGAGGTGAACGCCAAGAGCATCCTCGGCGTGATGATGCTCGCCGCCAGCAAGGGCACGCAGGTCGTGCTGCGGACGGCCGGGCCCCAGGCCGAGCCGGCGTTCGAGGCCCTGAGCGCCCTGGTCTCCGGTGGGTTCGGGGAGACGTGAGCGACGCCGGGAACGAAGCCGGTCGCAGCGGCATCTATGCCATCGCGCCTCGGCTCGCGCTCGAGGGCACGGCCGCCAGCCCGGGCGTCGGCATCGGCCGCGCCTACGTCATCGACCCGCGGCGCTTCCACGTGCCGCGCCGCGAGATCGAGCCGGGTGAGGTCGAGCTCGAGGTCGGGCGCTTCATCGAGGGCCTCGGCAAGACCCACGACCACCTCGAGGCGATCAAGAACCGCCTCCCGCACGGCGAGCACCGGCAGATCCTCGAGGCGCAGCAGATGATGCTGCAGGACCCGGACCTCACCACGCGTGTCGAGGAGCTGATCCGCGGCGAGGGGATCAGCGCCGAGTGGGCGGTCGATCGCGTCGCGACCGAGATCCGCGAGACGCTCGAGCGCGCCGACGACGAGTACTTCCGCGAGCGCGGCAGCGACATCGCCTTCCTCGCCGAGCGGGTGCTGCGGCACCTCGGCGGCGACGATGGGTCCGAGGCCCAGCCGCCGCCCGGCTCGGTCGTCATCGCGTACGATCTCAGCCCGGCCGACACCGCCGAACTCGCGCGCGCGCAGGTGGTCGGCATCGTGACCGGTGGCGGCGGGCAGACCTCGCACAGCGCGATCATGGCGCGCTCGCTCGAGATCCCCGCGGTGGTCGGCGTCGAGGACGTGCTCGGCCACGTGCAGACCGACGACATGGTGATCGTCGACGCGATCGAGGGCGTGGTCGTGATCCGGCCCGAGCCCGCGGAGCTCGAGCGCTGGCAGAACGTCCGCGCGCGCTACGACGTGTTCGAGGACCGGGTCCAGCGCGAGCACGGCCTGCCCGCGATCGCCCGCGATGGCACGCACATCGTGCTGCGGGCCAACGTGGCGCTCGAGGCCGAGATCGCGTCGGCGCGCTTCCACGGGTCCGAGGGCGTCGGGCTGTACCGCACCGAGTACGCGTTCATGGATCGGGACACGCCCCCGACCGAGGACGAGCACTACCGCAACGCCAAGCACGTGCTGCACCGGTGCGCCCCGCATCCGGTCGTGTTCCGCACGTTCGATCTGGGCTCCGACAAGCCCACGCGGCTGTTCCGCTACACCGAGCGCGAGCAGAACCCGGCGATGGGGCTGCGGGCGCTGCGGCTCGCCCTGCGCGAACGCGACGTCTTCCTGTGCCAGCTGCGGGGATTGCTGCGCGCGGCGGTCCACGGGCCGCTGCGGATCATGGTGCCGCTGGTCAGCGGCGTGTCGGAGCTGCGCGCGGCGCTCGGCGCCATCGACGAGGCGCGGATGCAGCTCGCCGAGCGCCGGGTCGCCCACGCGCCCGACGTGTCGATCGGCATCATGGTCGAGATGCCGTCGGCCGCGCTGGTCGCAGACGCGCTCGCGAAGCACGTCGACTTCATGAGCATCGGCACCAACGATCTCATCCAGTACACGCTGGCGATCGATCGCACCAACGACGAGGTCGGCTACCTGTACCGGCCGCTGCACCCCGCGATCCTCCGGTTGGTCCACAAGGTGAGCGCCGCGGGCAAGGCCGCCGGCGTCGCCGTGAGCCTGTGCGGCGAGATGGCCGCCGATCCGCGCTACACCTGGGTCTTGGTCGGCCTCGGCGTGCGCGAGCTGAGCATGCACCCCTCGGCGATCCCCGTGATCAAGAACATCATCCGCGCCTCGACGCTGTCGGAGATGGAGGCGCTGGCGCGCGACGTGCTCGACGCCGAGGACGAGGACGACGCCGAGCGTCGGGTGTTGGAGGTCATGCAGTCGCGGTTCCCGGAGCACCTGCTGCACGGCGGCGGCTCCCGCTTCGCCGCCGAGACCCGGCCCCGGCGCCCGCTCGAGGACGCCGGATGAGCCGCACGGTGTGGCCGGCGCCCGATCGATCGCGCCTGCTCGACGTCGACGGCGTCCGCGTGTTCGTCACCGACGTCGGCCCACTCGACGCCGCCGCGCCGCCGCTGGTGCTGCTGCACGACGTGCTCGGCTGCGGCCACGGCTTCGCGCAGCTGCTCGAGTCCGTGGCGCCGCAGCGCCGCTACCTCGCGATCGACCTGCCCGGCTGCGGCGAGAGCGACCGACCCGATCCCGACCGGGCCGACGGCTATCGGGTCGAGTGGCTGGCGCGGATGCTCGCCGGGGCGCTCGACGCCGCTGACATCGCGCGTTGCGAGCTGCTGGGGCAGGGGTTCGGGGCGCTCGTGGCGATGACGTTCGCCGCCGCTGCGCCCCACCGCGTTTCTCGGCTCGTGGCGTGCGGCGTGCCGCGCGACGGGGCCCACGTGGCCCACGAGCTGCGGCTGGCGGGGCTGCCGGCGATCGGCACCCGCGCGTTCGCCCGCGCCTACCGCCGCGCCGACCTCGAGCGGACGTTGCGTCGGTTCCGCGCCGCGCCGCAGACCCTGGATCCGCTCACGCTCGACGTGTACTGGGATCGCCTCGGGCGCGCCGGCGGTGTCGAGGCCACCTGCGCGATGCTGCGGGAGCTCGAGCGTGCCCCGGAGCTCGGCGATCGCTTCGCGCCCTCCGGGGTGTCGACCGTGCTGCTCTGGGGCGATCGCGACGTCGTCGGCGAGTCGGCGCGCGCGCGGTGGTCCGAGGTGCTGCCGGCCGCAGCGGTGATCGTGGTGCCTGGCTGTGGCCACGCCGCGGTCGAGGAGCGGCCGGCCGCCGTGGCCGAGGCGCTTGGCTACGGCGACGCGGCGCCGGTCGTGGGGGCCGAGCCCGGCTCGTCGGCGAAGGACGCGGTGCCGTGAGCCGCGCGCGCGGGACGTCGCGCACGCGCGCCGCAGCGCTGTGGTGCGCGAGCGTCCTGCTGGTCTGGCTGTTCGGCGCGGTCGCACACGCCGGCAACCCCGACCTGCGCTGGCGCACGATCGAGACCGAGCACTTCTACGTGCACTACTTCGCCGGCGAGGAGGAGGCCGCCGAGCGCGTCGCGCTGGTCGCCGAGAACGCCTACGACGAGCTGTCGATGGGGTGGGGCCACAAGGTCTTCCTCAAGACGCACATCACCCTGGTCGACAGCCAGGACACCGCGAACGGCCGCGCGACAGCGGTGCCGTTCCCGCAGGTCTTCGCCTACGCGACCGCCCCCGAGGCGCTCAGCGTGCTCGAGGGCTACGACGACTGGCTCGACATCCTCATCACGCACGAGCTGACCCACGTCGTGCACCTCGACACGGTGCACGGCATCTCGCGGCTGGCCAACGCGTTGCTCGGCTTCGGGGTGCTCGGGAAGGTCACCTCGCCGAACATCCTGCAGCCGCGGTGGATCGTCGAGGGCGCCGCGACGATGGAGGAGTCCAACCACTCGAGCCAGGGCCGCCACCGCTCCGCGCAGTTCGACGCATTCATGCGCATGGCGGTGCTCGATCACCAGTTCCAGACCATCGATCAGGTGTCGAGCGGCGCCCGCATCTTCCCCCACGGCAGCAGCGTGTACCTCTACGGCGTGCACTTCATGCACTACATCGTCGCGCACTACGGGCACGACAAGCTGCGCGAGCTCAGCCACATCTACGCGAGTCAGATCGTCCCGTTCGGGATCAACCGCGCCATCAAGAAGGTCCTCGGCGTCGACTTCGGCCAGCTGTGGAAGGAGTTCAAGGCGGACACCGTGAAACGGTTCGAGGCCCAGGCCCGCCGCATCCGCGCCCGCGGGCTGCTGCAGGGCCAGCGCCTGACGTTCTCGGGCGAGGCGACGCGGTACCCCGCCTGGGCGCCCGACGACGCGTGGCTCTACTTCTACGAGGCCGACGGCCACCGCGAGGAGGGGCTGAAGCGCATCGCCGCGACCGGCGGCCGCATCCGCGAGGGGCGTGGCATCGGTCGCGCCGGGGTCGACGTCGACGTGGAGCACGTCATCGACATCGAGGACACGGCCGAGTCGTCGTTCATCGGCCACAGCGGCGACATCGTGTTCGACCAGGTCGGGGTCTACGACAACCGCTACCGCTGGAATGATCTGTGGCGCTACAACGGGGGCGACCCCAAGGACGCCGAGCAGCTCACGTTCGGTCAGCGGGCGACCGAGCCGCACGTCTCACCCGACGGCCGCACCGTGGTGTTCCGCCGCAACGACCAGGCCCAGAGCCGGCTGGCGTTCCTGGATCTCGCCAGCGGCGACATCGCCGAGGTGCCGCCGATCTCGCGCATCGGCCAGGTCTACACACCGCGCTACTCGCCCGACGGCAAGCACGTGGCGTTCTCGGCGTGGCGCGAGGGTGGTTACCGCGACCTCTACCTCTACGACGTGGACGCCGGCACCACGAGGCGGCTCACCGCGGATCGGCACATGGACCTGTCGCCGAGCTTCTCGCCCGACGGTCGCTACATCGTGTTCTCGAGCGATCGCGACGGCGTGTTCAACATCTACGCCCTCGAGGTCGCGACCGGCGCGCTGCGCCAGGTCAGCAACGTGCTCGGCGCGGCGTTCGAGCCGATGACCAGCAACGACGGCACCCGCATCGCGTACGTGGGCTACTCGGCCTTCGGCTACGACCTCTGGGTGATGCCGTTCGATCCCTCGACGTGGCTCGACGTGGCGCCGTCGACCTCGTCGCTGCCGCCGGCCGAGGACCCGAAGCTGCCGCTGCCGGGGGATCGCGGGCGCCCGCTGTCGGCGTCGAGCCGGCGCTACCAGCCGATCAAGACCATGTACCCGCGCACGATCATGCCCAGCGCGCTCGACGTGGCGTCGACGTCGGCGGGGAGCGTCCTCGGGTTCGAGACCGGTGTGCAGGACGTCGTCGGGCTGCATACGCTGTCGGGTCGGTTCGACTACCTCCCGAGCGATCGCGTGGCCACGGGCGCGGTGAGCTACACCATCCGGCGCCTGTTCCCCGAGTTCTCGTTCGGCTTCAGCCGCGGCTACTCGCGGCGCGGCGGCTACTCGCGCTACGTCTTCGACCGCGCCCCCGCGCAGGGCGACAGCTACGAGGTCCGTGGCTACCGCGAGCGCGCGACGCGATTCTCCGCGAGCATGGACGTGCCGGTGCTGCGACAGGCGCGGCACACCGCCAACGCGTCGGTGACGTATCAGTTCCAGCGCATTCGCAACCTCGACGTCGGCGACGGTGGCATCGACCCCAACGCACCCGCGGCGAGCTCCCCCGAGGTCGGCGACTTCGCCCAGGTCGGCCTGCGCTTCGCCTACTCGAACGAATCGGACGGGACCAACCGCTTCTCGTACGGGGCCGAGCGCGGTCGGGCGGCGTCGGTGTCCCTGACGGTGCTAGACCGTCAGCTCGGCGGCGACTACGGTGACCTGCAGGGATCCTTCAGCTACCGCGAGTCGATCCCGATGCCGTGGCGCGGCCACCAGTCCCTCGTGCTCACGCTGCGCGGCGGCGCGTCGGCGGGCGGTGTCCGTCGCCGCGGTGCGTTCTGCGTCGGCGACTACACCTACGGCAGCGACATCTTCCGCAACATGCTGTCGCGCACCGACACCACCGCGGGGGGCTGCTCGCTGCTGCGGGGCTACGCCGGCCCGAACAACCCCACGGGCGCGAGCGTCATCGCCGGGCGCTACTTCGCCGTCGTCAGCGCGGCCTATCGCATTCCCTTGGTCGACGTCGATCGCGGGATCAGTACGCTGCCGGTGTTCTTCCAGCGCGCGGGCGTCATCCCGTTCGTCGACTGGGGCCGGGCCTTCGACGGCGGCGCGTCCATCCGCGACTTCCTCGTGAGCGCGGGGGCGACGATGCTGTTCGGCTTCCGGCTGGGCTACCTCGAGCCGGTCACCCTGGCGCTGCAGTACGCCCACGGCTTCGACGACGAGCTCGGCACCGACAGCTTCCGGGCCGTGGTCACCGGTTCGTTCTGAGCCCCAAATCCTGACAATCCTCGCATTGGTGATGTAAGTCGCGCCCGGCGCCCCCGTTCGTCCCGGGGCATGGCTGCGTCAAAAGGCGAAACCGACGTCGAGGGCGGCCCGGACCCACGGGCCCGTGCGGGTGGCCGGGCAGGCGGCCGAGTAGGTGCAGATGGCCGGGTCGCCCCGCAGCAGCCGGCCCCATCGCAGGCCCACCGACGCGCCGGCGAAGAATGTCTTGCCGAAGCGCCAGCGCAGGCCGGCGGACAGGCCCGGGACGATCGTGGTGCGGCGGAACAGGGGCTGCGACGCGAGCACGCTGTGCGCCAGGCCGAGGCTCGCCTCGGCGAAGAACCCGCGGAACGCCCGCGGCACCCACAGGGTCAGCGCCAGGGTCTCGGTCAGGCCCTGCAGATGCGCGTAGCCGGCGCGGGGGATGGCGTACTCGAAGCGAGCGCCGACGCTGAGCAGCCGATGGACGGCGCGGTCGTAGCCGATGCCGATGCCGAAGCGCGGCGCGTTGACGGCGGGCGTGATCGCGATGGCGTTCTTCGGGGCGTCGACGCGGGCACCCGAGGGCGCACCGAGCATCACCGCAGCCGCGCAGAGCATCGGAACCACGGCGCTGCAACGGCGAAGGTGATCGCGGGCTTTCACCTGCTGCTCTGCGTCGCGTGCAGCGAGCTGCCGGAGCTGTCGTACACCACCGACAGGCTGCGTCTCGGCGCCGCGTTCGACGAGCCGATCTGCGAGGGCACGCTGAAGGCCTTCGATGATCACGTCGGCGGCGTCGAGGATGCGCTCGGTCAGCCGGCGAATCGCGATCCGATCGTCGTGTACTGGCTCGACGACGTCTCGGACTACTGCGGGAAGAACCGCGGCGGCTGCTTCTTCCCCGGCACGCGCGTGCTGTTCTCGACCGGGCCGAGCATCACGCACGAGCTCGTCCACGCGGTGCTCGACTCGACGGCGCACACCTACTTCGTCGAGGAGGGCCTCGCCGAGATCTACTCGGGCGTCGACGTGTTCTACGACCCGACGCCCGACGATGGCAGCTTGGCGTCGAGGCTGTCGCTGTCGCGCAGTGCGTACCGCGACGGCAAGCTCGACTACGCCTCGGCGGCCCACTTCATGCGCTACGTCCTCGAGGAGGAGGGCGAGCTGGCGATGCACGACCTCGCGGACGTCATCGCGGGGGGCGGCTCGACGAAGGCCATCACCGCGGCGATCGAGTCGTCGTTCGACTCGACCATCGAGGAGATCGAGGGCGCGTACTTCGAGGGGGCGCCGAGCTACTTCCGCGGGTTCTCGGCGGCCGAGGTCCCGACGGTCACGGAGGTGTGGGAGGGTCGCGAGGTCCACCTCGAGTGCGACGACGACGAGACGCGAGGGCCGCTCGGGAGGGGCAACGGCGGCCTCTATCAGGTGCGTCGGGTCGCGGTGGAGCGCGGCGGTGAGGCCACGTTCTCGGTCGACGGAGACAGCGGTGGTTGGGTGACGCTGTTCGACCCCCACGCGCGTCGCGGCATCGTCACCAACTGGGCGATGCCCGACTCCGAGGTCGATCCGGCGGGCATCACCCTGCGGCCGGGCGAGCGCGCGAAGGTCATCCTCGATCCGGGGACGTACCTGCTGGTGTACGGCGCCGACGTCGATGACACCGAGGTCGAGGCGACGCTGGTGTCGACGCCGTTGCCCCCGGTGCAGGGCGAGGGCGGTCCGGAGGCGGGCTAGATCCGCCCGACCCGCGCCACCGCGACCGCGATCGCCTCGATCACGTCCGACTCGGCCCCGATCGCCCCGGGCACCAGCTCGATCCGCACCCGCGGGTGCGCCTCGGCCACCCGGGCACACAGCGCCGGGATGTCGCGCTTGATGTGTCCGCCCCCCGGCGACAGGAACACCGGGATCACGCGGACGTCGAGGTGGCCCGCCGTCTCGAGATCGGTGACGGCCCGATCGAGCGACGGCGTGAGGTGATCGAGGAACGCGAGCGCGACGTCGCGATCGGCCAGGTCCGCGCGCACACGGGCCAGGACCGCGTCGAGGGGCACGCGCCAGTCGGGATCGGGGCTGCCGTGGGCGACGAGCACCAGCGCGGGGGCGTGGCCCGACCCCGCCGCCTTCGACCCGAGCCCCGCGGCGACGAGCGTCGGCGGTGCCGAGGCGTCGACGCGGAGGTGGCCGAGGGCGCGTCGCCACGCGTAGTGCCGGCGAAGCGCCTCGAAGCCCGCGCGCCGCGGTGCGCCCGTGCGTGCGAGCGCCCGCAGGGCCGCGTCGTCGCGCTCGATCGGGTTCGCGCGGCGCAGGCACGCGGCCACGCGCGCCAGATCGCTCGGCCCCGCCGGCACCTCGACGTCGATCGGCGCGCCCGTGACGCCGTCGCCGCGCCATGGCGCGGTCACGCCGAGGTGATCGGCGAGCGCAGCGGCGATCATCGTCGTGCCGGCGAGCTTGCCCTCGAGGCTGTACCCGGCGATGTGGGGGGTCGCCAGGCGAACCCGTGGATGCAACACGATGTTGGGATCGATCTCGGGCTCGCTCGACCAGACGTCGAGCACCGCGCGGCCCGAGCGATGATCGAGCCACGCCGCGAGCGCGCGCTCGTCGACGACATCGCCGCGGCTGGTGTGGATCACCACCGCCGCGCGGCCGAGGGCGTCGAGCACGTCGCGACCGACGAGGCCGTGGGTCGCGTCGAGGCCGCCGCGCACCAGCGGCACGTGGGTGGTGAGCACGCGGGCGTCGGCGACCGCGTCGCGAAGCGGCATGAACGGCTCGTCGATCGCCAGGCGGTCCCAGGGCCGCGCGGGATCGAGGCGGCCCTCGGCGACGGCGCGCTGCAGCGGCGGATCGCACACGCGGACCTCGGCGCCGAGCGCCCGGAGGCGCACGGCGAGCCGTCGGCCCACGTGCCCGAAGCCGACGATCGCACAGGGGCCCGCGAGCAGGCTCGGATCGCGCTCGAGCGCGAGGATGTGCAGGGCGGTGACGACGTAGTCCGCGACCGCGTGGGCGTTGCAGCCCGCGGCGCTCGCGAACCGGATGTCCGCCTGCGCGAGCGCGTCGACGTCGACGTGATCGATGCCCGCGGTCGCGGTGCCCACGAAGCGCAGCCGGCTGCCTGCCACGAGCGCCGCGTCCACGCGCGTGACGGTGCGGACGACGAGGGCGTCGGCCTCGGCGACGGCGTGGCGATCGATCGCGGTGCCCGGCAGCGCGACGACGCGACCCATCGGCCCGAAGGCCTCGGCTGCCCAGGCGATCGCGTCGTCGACGACGATGACCGGGCCGCTCACGGGATCGCGCGGAGGTCCACCGCGATCACGTCGGGCTGCGCGCGCAGGCGATCGAGGAGCTCGGCGCTCGGCTGTCGCTCGAGGCTGATCG
Organism: Deltaproteobacteria bacterium Ga0077550; assembly: GCA_001464385.1. Taxonomy (GTDB): domain Bacteria; phylum Myxococcota_A; class Polyangia; order Nannocystales; family Nannocystaceae; genus Xiheibacterium; species Xiheibacterium aquaticum. Next base: position 140,621 of record LNFB01000146.1, read on the forward strand.
ACGCGCAGGCCGTCTCCTGGCCCTCGAACACCACGTTCTGCATCTCCTGCACGTTCAGCTGCTCCTCGCGCAGCCCGCCCAGGATCCCCGCGAGCACGCCGACGCGATCGCGGTGGCGCACGACGACGGCGTACCGCGCCGCGCGACCCCGCTGCAGGTTCACGGCCGAGGGGACGTTGCCGGTGCGCAGGTACTCGTCGATGATGCGCGCCGCCTCGGCCGACGTCGCGCGCTCGGCCTGCTCGGTCGAGGCGCCGATGTGCGGCGTCGCGTACAGGCCCGGGAGCTCGCGCACCGGCGAGGCGAACGGCGCCTCGGCGCCGCTGGGCTCGTCCTCGAACACGTCGAGCGCGGCGCGGATCCTGCCCGAGCGCACGGCTTCGGCGAGCGCGCCGTCGTCGAGGACGCCGCCGCGGGCGGTGTGCACGACCAGCGCGCCGTCCTTGAGCAGCGCCAGCTCGCGGCCGCCGATGAGGTGGTGCGTGGCCTTTCCGTAGGGGACGTGGATGCTGATGATGTCGCAGCCGCGCAGCAGGGCGTCGAGATCGGCCGCGAGCGCGACGTCGTGCGCCTCGGCGGCGGCGCGGTCGAGCGAGGGATCGAAGACCTCGACGACGAGGCCGAACGCGCGGGCCCGCGACGCGACCTCGCGGCCGATGTGGCCGAAGCCGACGAGGCCGAGGCGGCGCCCGTGGAGGCCCTCGGCCTGGCCGAAGCGCTTCTTGTTCCATAGGCCTTGGCGCATCGTCGCGACCGCGTCGGGGATGCGACGGTCGAGCGAGAGGATGAGCGCGAGCGTGAGCTCGGCGACCGCGATCGCGTTCTTGCCGGGGCAGTTGCTGACGAACACGCCGTGACGGTTCGCGGCGGTGATGTCGATGGTGTTGACGCCCGCGCCGGCGCGGACGACGAGCCCGAGGCGCGGCGCCGCGGCGAAGGCCTCGGCGGTGACCTTGGTGGAGCGCACGACGAGGACCTCGGCGCCGGACTCCGCGAGCGCGCCGGGCAGGTCGGCGGCCTGGAGCTCGGGGCGCTCGATCACCTCGATGCCGAGATCGGCGATGGCTCGAACACCGCTCGGCGGCAGCTTGTCTGCGATGAGCACGCGCATGGACGACCGATATCACGGTGGCCCTGGGCGCGCGAGCGGGGCGATGGTCGGCGCGCTGGCGCGCGGACGCCCGAGGCGCTATGCAGGGGCAGGTGACGGCTGGTGCGACCACGGTGACCTGCGGCGGCGCCGCGACGGCACGACGCACGCGGAGGTGTCGTGTCGGCGCGATCGCACTCGCGCTCCCGCTCGCGACGATGGCGGTCGCGACATCGATGGCATGCGATCGCGCGGAGGTCCAGGCGCCCGCGATCGAGGCGGGTGGCTCTGCGCCGACGCCGGCGACGCGCGCCGAGGTGTCTCCGAGCGGCCCGCCTGTGACGGCGACGGCGCAGGCGCCCGCCGCCCCGCCGCCGGGACCGCAGGACGCCGGCGCGTGCCCGGCCCGCGCCGCCGAGGACGTCGGTGTCCTCGTCTCGCCGGAGGTCCCGGTCGTCGGGCAGCCGGTCGTGATCCTCGCCGCGACGCTGGCCGACGAGCGCCCGCTCGCGCTGCGCGTCGAGTCCGACGGCGAGATCCTCGACGTCGCGATCGAACACACCTCCGGGGTTCCCGCCGCCGCGGTGGCCCGGATCCCCGCGGCGCCCGACGGATCGCTGCGCGTCGTCGTCGGCCGCGGCGGCGCCGGGCTGCGCTGCGACGACGTGCGCGTCTCGGCGCGCGCGCGGACGAAGGTGCGCGCGGCGAGCCCCGACGCGGTGTGGCCGATCGAGCGCGCCTGGGACGGCGCCGAGGAGGCGCTCTACAGCGCGTGGGTGCGCGCGCTGTTCCATGCGCCGCGCGGCGAAGAACTCGCGCGCAAGGCCCTGCACGAGGTCACCACCGATGCGTCGCGCAACCTCCTGCACGATCACCTCGGCTGGGGCGAGGACCGCGACAGCAAGGCCGGCCTGCACCTGAAGCCCGACTGCGCCGACACACCGTACTTCCTGCGCGCCTACTTCGCGTGGAAGCGCGGGCTGCCCTTCGGCTTCCGCGGGTGCTCGCGCGGCGGCCCGGGCAAGGCGCCCCGCTGCGGGAAACTCCGCGGCGTCGTCGGCCCACCGGAGTCGGGCACCGACGCGACCAAGCCCGGCGAGCTCGGCGTGGTGCAGAAGTTCTTCCGCCGCACGCTCGCGTGGGGCGTGCACACCGGCAACGGCCGCACCGCGTTCGGCGACGACGCCACGGACTTCTACCCGGTGTCGCTGACGCGCCGCGGCCTGCGTCCCGGCACGATCTACGCCGATCCCTACGGTCACGTCTTCGTCCTCGTCGAGCTGATGGATCCCGCCGGCGACGATCCGGGGGTGCTCTACGCCATCGACGGGCAGCCCGACGGCAGCATCACGCGCAAGCGGTTCTGGGAGGGCAACTTCCTGTGGAACCCCGACCCGAGCCTCGGCGGCAGCGGCTTCAAGGCCGCGCGCCCGCTCGCGTTGGATCGACGCGACGGCGCGCCCGTCCTCGTCGCCCTCGACGACGCCGCGATCGCGAAGCGCCCCGACTACGCCGACATCGGCGACGAGCAGCGCACGCTCGGCGCCGACGCGTTCTACGATCGCATGGACGGGCTCATCACGCCGGGGCGTCGCGATGCGCTGCGTGCCCAGGCCGAGGCCATCGACGCGCTGCTCGAGGCGGCGAAGGTCCGTGTGACGTCGGTCGACAACGGCGAGGGCCACTTCGCCGGTGGCGGCGGCGTGATCGCGATGCCCGACGGCCACGCGATCTTCGAGACCACGGGGGCGTGGGAGAACTTCGCGACCCCAGCCCGCGATCTCCGGCTGCTCATCGCCATCGACGTCGTGCTCGGCTTCGACGCCAAGGTCCGCCGCAACCCCGAGGCCTTCGGCCGGGCGGACACGACGATGGACGCGGTGCTCGAGGCGCTCGCGGCCGACCGCACCAAGCGCCTCGCCGACCCGGCGCGGGCGTTCGAGTACACGCGCAGCGACGGATCCAAGTGGAAAGTGACGCTCGCCGAGCTCATCGAACGGCGCGCGACCTTCGAGGTCGCCTACAACCCCAACGATTGCCCAGAGGCCCGATGGGGGGCACCCGCGCGCTCCGCCGAGGCCGCGACGTGCCGACGTCACGCGCCCGCCGAGCAGGTCCGCAAGATGAAGGCCTACCGGCCGTGGTTCCACGAGCGGCGCCGGCCGGCGCGCGGCGACCCGGGCCCGACACCCTGACGCGCGCCCCGCGTTGACGCCGACCGACGGACCCCACACACTTTCGCTCGAACGATGGGCCGGCCCGAGCAGCGCAAGACGGAGCGGTTGGACACGCGTCTCGCGGTGCGATGCATCCGCGGCGACGCGACGTTCGACGGCGAGACGATCAACCTCAGCCTCGGCGGCACGCTCATGCGCATCGTCGTCGATCCGCCGCCGACGGTGGGCGAGACGTGGCAGCTCGAGATCGTGCTGCCGACGCTGGCCGAGCCGCTGCGTGTCACGGCGGAGGTCCGCTGGATCGGCCTGTCGGGCGAGTGCGGCGTGCAGTTCTCGACCGGCTTCCGTGCCCGCGAGACGTGGGCCCTGGGGCAGTGGTTCGACGGGCTCCGCAAGGCCGCACCATGAGCAGGCGCGCCAGCCCGCGGGTCGCCGCGTGGGTGACCGTCGGGATGCTGCTCGCGCCGACGTCACGCGCGAGCGCGGGCGATCCACGGCCCTACGAAGGGACCCGCGCGACGCCGGCCGCCGAGGCGATCGACCTCGCGCCGGCGTCACCGTCGGACGTCGCCGCGCCCGCAGCGTCGGCGGCCCAGCCCGTGCCACCGCCGCGCGTCGAGGCCAACGGCAAGGTGAAGCGCATCTCGGTCGCGGTCGGTCTCTCCCCCGAGGCCCCGGGCAACGCGGCCGAGCGCGAGTGGCTCGATCACCTCGAGCGCAGCGCGCGGGTGAGTCCGTCGCCCGCGACGAGCGTCCGACGCCTGCGCCCGGGCGTCGGCGACGCGCAATCGATCTGCCGCGATCGCAAGGACGACGTGGTGGTGCTCATCGGTTACGTGCCGCGTCGCGATGATGCGGTGCTGCTGCCGTACGACTGTCTGCTGGGCGTTCCCCTGGGCATTCGCGCGCTCGCGGCCGCCGACGAGGACGGCCTCGTCGGGGCGCTGTGGGCCGAACACGAGGAGCTCGTGCGCAACGGCATGACCGAGCGTCGGCGCCTCGGGCGGCTGTCTCCGCGCGCCCGCGCCGGGATCGTCGCGGGGGTGGCCATCGTCGTCATCGGTGTCGCAGTGGGCCTGTTGGTCGCGAACGCCTTGCGCGACGAGAAGGTCGTGGTCAAGGTGGCGCCATGAATTTTCCGCGGCGCACGCAGGGCGTTCTCGGCCCCCGCACCGGACGCCGCGGCGCGGCCGGCACGCTCTGGCGTTGGGTCCACGGGTTGGCGCTGGCGGCAGTGCTGCTCGTCGGCGCGTGGTCGACCTCGGCCCGCGCGGCGACCGGACGGGCCGAGGGCTTCGAGGTCGAGCGCGCCACGGGGCAGATCACGATCGGCCGCGCGACGCTGCGCTACGAGCCGGAGCTCGCCGAGGAGGCCGAGGCGCTGGCCGCCTCGATCCCACAGTGGTGGTCGGAGGTCGAGCATCCCCTGGCGCGTGACGTCGACGACACCGTCCGCATCACGTTCGTCGATCACGCCGGTCGCGTCGCCGAGGCCTCCGGCATGCCGCACTGGGTCGCCGGCGTCGCGCGACCCGAGGCCGGTGACATCGTGATCGCGCGGCACGGGCCCGACGGTGCGCCGGCGGATCTCGAGCGGCTGCTCAAGCACGAGATGGCCCACGTGATCCTCCACCGTGCGACCGGCGGCGCCGAGTTGCCGCGGTGGTTCCACGAGGGCGTCGCCGAGAGCGTGACCGGTGGCATCAGCCTCAGCCGCGCGCACACGCTGGCGCAGGCGGTGTTCGGCGCCGGCGTGCCGGACCTCGAGCGCCTCGAGGCGCAGTTCCACGGCACCGATGGCCCCGACGCCGCGGTGTCCTACGCCGCGGCGCGCGACCTCGTCGAGTTCCTCCGCCACCGCGATCCCCACGGCGCGTCGATGCGTCAGGTCTTCGCGGAGCTCCGCGCCGGCTACGACTTCGACGTGGCCTTCGTGCGGGCCTACCACGCGTCGCTCCCCGAGCTCGTCACGCTGTGGCGCGACGGTCTCCCCGGTCGCTTCGTCTGGTACCCGATGATCGCCAGCGGCGGGCTGCCGTTCTTCTTCCTGTTGCCGCTGGTGATGGTCGCCTGGCTGCGACGGCGTCGCCTGCTGCGTCGCGGCTGGGAGCGCCTCGAGCAGGAGGACGCCCTGGCGCGCGACGCTGCGTGGGGCCTGGCCTAGGCCGTCACCGCTCGGACGACGCATGCAGCGGGTGAGCGCCGGGGCCCTTCGGGGTCGCAAGTTGATGACCCTGCCCGACGGCGTGCCGGGGCTGCGTCCGACCGCGTCTCGGGTGCGCGAGGCGATCTTCGATCGGCTCGGCCACGATCTCGAGGGCGAGCGCGTCCTCGACCTGTTCGCGGGCTCCGGGGCCCTCGCGATCGAGGCGCTCAGCCGCGGCGCCGCGTCGGCGCTGATGTTCGAGCTCGACACCCGCGTGGTCAAGCACCTCGGCGCGCAGCTGGACGCGCTCGGCCTCGCGGGGCGTGCCCAGGTCCGCCGCGGCGATGCCCTGGGCCTGCTCGGCGCGGGCCCCGGCGGATCTGCCCGGTTCGACCTCGTGTTCGTCGACCCGCCGTTTGCGTCACCGCACGTCTTCTCGCCGATCCTCGCGATGCTGTGCTCCGCCCGCTGGCTGGCGCCCGACGCTCGCATCGTCTGCGAGCGCGAGCGCATCCGCGGTGCCGCGCCGAACATCGTCATCCCCGCCGCGCTCGTGCTCGACGCGACCCGGACCTACGGCCAGGCGCAGGTGGAATTCCTGTCGGTGGCCGCCGAGCCCGAGGCCACGATCGACCCCGAGTCGACGGCGGAACCCGACCCCAGCGCGCCCTGACAGCGCGCGGGCTGGTACCATCACGGCATCGTGCCGGTCATCATCTCGCAGCGCGCGGCAGTCCTTCGGCCCTCGGCGACGTTCGCGATGGCAGCCCGTGCGGCGGCCCTGCGCGCCGAGGGGCGGCAGGTCTTCGACTTCTCCGCCGGCGAGCCGGACTTCCGCCCGCCGACGGCGGTGCGCGAGGCGGTGGCGAGCCTCGTCCGCGAGCGTGCCATCGGCTACACGCCGGTCGCCGGCATGCTGGCCCTGCGCGAGGCGGTCGCCGAGCACCTCTCGCACTACCACGGCACGCCGATCTCCCCGGCGCGCGTGTTGGTGTCGAACGGCGCCAAGCACAGCATCGCCAACCTGCTGCAGGCCATGATCGATCCCGGTGACGAGGTCGTGATCCCGACGCCGGCGTGGGTGAGCTACCCGGACATGGTCCGCCTCGCCGACGGCGTGCCCGTGGTGGTCCCGACGTCGCCGGAGCACGGATGGCGGCTGCAGCCCGACGATCTCGCGCGAGTCGTCGGACCGCGCACGCGCCTGCTGGTGCTCAACAGCCCGAGCAACCCCACCGGGGGCGGCTATCGGGCAGAGGACATCGCGGAGATCGGCGCGGTGCTGGCCCGGCACGCGCCGCAGACCTGCGTGATGGCGGACGACATCTATCGGCGGCTCACCTACGCGCCGTTCACCCACGCGAGCATCGTGCGGGTCCTCGGCGACGTCCTCGAGAACCTGGCGCTGGTCGACGGCGTGTCGAAGACCTACGCGATGACGGGGTTCCGCATCGGCTTCCTCGTCGCCGCCGAGAACGTCATCACCGCGGCGACGCGGGTGCAGGGCCAGACCACCTCGGGGGCGGCCACGCCGTCGCAGCACGGGGCGCTCGCCGCCCTGCGCGACCCGTCGGTCGACGCCGAGGTCGCCGCGATGCACCTGGCCTTCACGCGGCGTCGCGCGACCATGCTGGCGGCGCTCGGGGCGATCGACGGCCTGCGGGTCGTCCCGCCCGACGGCGCCTTCTATGCGTGGGTCGACGCGTCGGCCTACCTCGGCGCGACCGGCCTCGCCGACGACAACGCGCTGGCCCAGTGGTTGCTCGATCGCCACGGCGTCGCGTCGGTGCCGGGCAGCGCCTTCGGCGGTCCGGGCCACATCCGCCTCAGCTACGCGACCGACGACGACAGCGTGGTGCAGGGCTGCGCTCGACTCGCCGAGGCGATGTCGGAGCTCGCAGCGCGCGGCGCCGGCTGATCCCCGTCGGCCCGACGTTGTCAGAGCTCCGCCCGGGCGGTAGATCTCGATCAACGCCATGATCATCGAGTTCGAGAACGGTCGTCAGTCCACCGTCGACCAGATCCGCGACCTCGCGGCGCGCTTCGGCCTCACCCTCGAGATCACGCAGCGCGCGGGGGTCTACAGCACGATCCACGTGATCGGCGACACCCGCGAGTTCGCGACGCGCGAGGGCTACCTGCGGGATCTGCCGGGGGTGCGGGCGACGTGGCGGGTGACCTCGGACTTCAAGAACATCGCGCGCTTCGTCACCGGCGCCGACGGGGGCAAGGCGCCGCGGCGGCCGCGACGCGTGGTCGAGGTCCCGGGGCTCGACGGCAAGCCGCGGCGGTTCGGCGCCGGGCAGCACATCTTCATCGTCGGGCCCGACTCGCCCCAGACCCTCGAGCAGACCCTCGCCATCGCCCACGCGGCGCGGGAGATCGGGGAGCGCTTCGGCGTCACCGATCGCATGATGCTCCGCGGCGGCGCGTTCAAGCCCCGCACCCGGCCGACCGACTGGCGCGGCCTCGGCATGAAGGGCATCGCGATGCTCGATCGCGCCCGGGAGGAGACCGGCCTGCCGTACGTGACCGAGGTCATGGACCTCAACCTCGTGCCCGAGATCGGCGAGCACGCCGACATGCTGCAGATCGGCACCCGCAACGCCCAGAACTTCGATCTGCTGGAGGCTGTCGGTCGGTTCGGGAAGCCCGTGATCCTCAAGCGCGGCTTCGGCAACGAGGTCAACGAGTGGTTCCACGCCGCGGAGTACATCGCCAACCAGGGCGATCTCGACATCGTGCTGTGCGAGCGGGGGGTGAAGACCCTCTTCACCAAGGGCGGCTACTGCCGCAACCAACCCGACCTCAACGCCATCACCTATGCGCGATCGCAGACCATCTTGCCGGTGATCTTCGATCCCAGCCACGTCACGGGAGATCACCGCCTGGTGCCCGAGAACGTCATGGCCGCGTGCGCGCACCTGGTCGACGGCACGATCACCGAGAGCCTGCACGACGAGGCGTTCCGCAAGGAACAGCTCTGCGACGCCGGCCAGGCGCTGTTGATGGACCACTACGCGAGCGTCGTCGAGGCGGTGCTGGCGTTCGAGGCCCACGTCGCGCCGCGGCTGCTCGCCATGCAGGAGGCGTTCGAGCAGCGCTGACGCCGAGTCGCGCCGACGATTTCGCGGTTGCGACGACGCGCGGCGTATGTCATGCCTCCGCAGGTGAGGATCTCGTGCCCGACCTGTCGCCGCGAAGAAGAAGTCGAAGCCGGCTTCCGCTGGCGTCCGTTCTGCTCGCGCCGATGCAAGATCATCGACCTCGGCAACTGGCTCGACGAGGTCTACCGAATCTCGGTGCCGGTGCAGGACGAGGAGCTGACCGAGTTCCCCGAGTCCGCCGCGAACTGAGGCTTCGGCCGGCGCCTACTTGCGCCGGTTCATGACTTCGGCCGGCGCCTACTTGCGCCGGTTCTTTTTGCGCGCGTCCTTCTGCTTCTTGCGATCGGCCTTCACCCGCTCGCGATCCGCGGGACGCGGCGCGGCGCCGGGTAGGCGCGGCATGCCGGGGCCACCGCCCGGCAGCGCGGGCATCCCGCCCATGCCGCCCATGAGTCCCTGCAGCATCTCGGGGTTCTTCGCCAGCTGCCGCATCGCGCCGAGCTGGCGCAGCTGCTTGATGCCCGGGAGGTTGCCGAGCATGCCGCCGCCGCCGCCCATCAGGCCGCCGAGCATGCCGAACATGTCGCGCATGCTGAGGAAGCGGCCCACCAGGCCGCGCACGTCCTCGTCGGTGCGGCCGCTGCCGCGCGCGACCCGAGCCACGCGCGACCCCACGAACTGCTCCGGGCCCATCTCGGCGTACTTGCCCAGGTCCTTGGGCTTGTTCGCGCGGGGGCGCCGGGTCCACCGCGCCGCGCCCGATGCCTGGGTCTCGCCCTCCTCGAGCAGGAACACGTCCGGGCGCGCGCGCTCGGCCGTGGTCATCGACTGGATCATCGCCTCGATCTTCGTCAGCTCGCGATCGTCCATCGCCTGGTCGAGGGCCTCCTGCGGGACCTGACCGCCGAACAGGTTCCCGAGCGGCATCTTGTCCATCAGATCCTTGAGGCTGCCCATCTTCTGGATGGAGCGGATCTGGTTCAGGAAGTCGTCCATCGTGAACGACCCGCCGAGCATCTTCTCGGCGTCGCGCGCGGCCTGCTCCTCGTCGACGACGCCCTGGAAGTCCTGCATGAGGCCGACGAGGTCGCCCATGCCGAGGATGCGACCGGCCAGGCCCTCGGGCCGGAAGTCGTCGAGACGATCGAGCGTCTCGCCCATGCCGAGGAACTTGATCGGCTTGCCGGTGGCCGCGCGGATCGACAGGGCCGCGCCGCCGCGGGCGTCGCCGTCGAGCTTGGTGAGGATCACGCCCGTGATCGCGATGCGCTCGTCGAACGCCTTCGCGGTGTTGACCGCGTCCTGGCCGATCATCGCGTCGATGACGAGCAGGGTGTTGGCCGGGTTGACCCGCGCTTTGATCTGATCGAGCTCGGTCATCAGCGCCTCGTCGATGGCGAGGCGGCCGGCGGTGTCGTACAGGACGAAGTCGAAGGCGCCCTGGGCGGCCTCCTGCGTGGCGTCGGCGGCGATGTCGACGGGGTTGCCGCCCTCGCGCGAGAACACCGGTACGCCGAGCTGCTCGCCGAGGACCTGCAGCTGACGCACGGCGGCGGGCCGGTACACGTCGCAGGCGACGAGCATCACCTTCTTGCCGTCCTTCTGCAGGCGGCGCGCGAGCTTGCCGGTCGACGTGGTCTTACCCGAGCCCTGCAGACCGACCATCATGATGCCGGTGACACCGCGGCTCGCGGTCGCGAGCTCGGTGTCCACCGGGCCCATCAGCGCGACGAGCTCCTCGTGGCAGATGCGGATGAAGTGGTCCTCGGAGCGGACGCGGACCTTCTTCTCGCCGGTGCCCGCGACGAGCTTCACCTCGGTGCCGATCGCCTTGTCCTTGACCGCCGCGAGGAACTGCTTGACGACGCGGAACTCGACGTCGGCCTCGAGCAGGCTCATGCGGACGTCCTTGAGGGCGGCCTCGATGACGTCTTCGGTGAGCTCGCCCTTGCCGGTCAGGCGTTCGCGGGCGGCGCGGAAGCCCTTGGAGATGGTCTCGAACATGGCGGTGTTTCATAGCAGAAGCGGGGTCGGGGCGGCCCGACCAAACGCGCCCGCGCGCCCGCGCTCCGGCAAAGGGCGGTAGCGGCGGCGGATCACGACGCGGCGGCGTCGGCCCGCAGGACCGCCTCGTCCGCGAGGGCGAACGCGGCGGTGAGCCCCGGGCTCTCGATCCCGAACAGCGCGACCACGCCGGCGACCCCGTGATCGTCCGGCCCGCGGATGCAGAAGTCCGCGCCGGGCTGGCCGGGGCCGACGATCTTGGCCCGCACGCCCGCGTACGCCGGCGACAGATCCTCGGCGCGCACCGCCGGTGCGTAGCGCTGCACCGCGCTCGCGAAGGCCGCGGCGTCGCGCGCGTCCACGTCGTAGTCGAGATCGTCGACCCAGCGCACGTCGGGCCCGAGGCGCACCGCGCCCTCGAGATCGAGGGTCACGTGGATGCCCAGGCCGCCGGGCACCGGCACCGGGTACACCAGGCGCGTGAACCGGGGCCCGCCGACCAGGCGGAAGTACTGGCCCTTGGCGAACGCGGCCGTCGGCACGGCGGCGGGGTCGAGCCCCTCGATCGCGGCGGCGAGGGCCGGGGCGCGCGCGCCCGCGGCGAGGTAGAGCCGAGCGCAGGTCACCTGGGTGTCGCCCGCGGTGACCACGAGGCCGCCGGCGTGCCGCCGCGCCCCGAGGAACCGGCAGCCGAGCACGATGTCGCCGCCGGCGTCGCGGATCTCGCCCTCGATCGCGGACGCCAGCGCGTGGCTGTCGACGATCGCCGTGCCCGGGCTGTGCAGCGCCGCGGTGGCGACGACGTTGGGCTCCATGCGGGTGACGTCGTCGCCGTCGATCCACGCGAGCGCGACGCCGTTGGCCGCGGCGTTGGCGGCGACGGCCTGCAGCGCCGCGTGCTCGCCCGCGTCGCAGGCGACCACGAGCTTGCCCGGCGTGCGGGTGCGAATGCCCCGGGTCGCGCAGTACTCGAGCAGGGCCTGGCGCCCGCGCAGGCACGCGGTCGCCTTGAGGCTCCCGGGCGGGTAGTAGAGGCCCGCGTGGACGACCTCGCTGTTGCGCGAGCTCGCGTGGCGGCACAGCCCGGGCTCGGCCTCGAGCACCGCGACGGTGCGGCCGCACATGGTCTCGCGCCGCGCGATCGCGAGGCCGACGATCCCCCCGCCGACGATGATCGCGTCGTAGTCCAGCGTCTGGCCCGTCGCGTGGCCCATCGGCGTTCGACTAGCGGTGCGAGTCCGGCGGCACCGGGCGCGTGATGATCACCGAGGCCGGCGCGACCGCGGGCGTCGGCGGAGGTGTCGCGGGCCGCGCTGCCCACCACGCGGCGACGGCGACGACGGCGGTGAGCGACGCGGCGACCGTGGGCCACAGCCACCGCGGCTGCGTGGCCGCGACGAGCTCGTCGTACTCCTCGGCCGCGAACTCGGCGGTGCGATCGACGACGGGCACGCCGTTCGGCGTCGAGGCGTGCACGAGGGTGCCGGCGGCCTCCTGGAGCGCGGCGATCTCCTCGTCGAGTCGGAGCAGCGTGCGCTCGTGGCGGGCGCGCGTGCGATCGTCCTGGCTCGACGCCAACGCCAGGGCGTAGCCGACGCGCTGCCGCTCGAGGCGATCGAGGTCGGCTTCAATGCTCTGCAGTGCGGTGCCCGGCATCGGCGTCAGCCGTGGGTATCGGTCGTCGGTGGGACGCTGTCCAGGCCGGGAATTTCCGGACGATGCCGAGTCTGCGATCGGGCACGCGCATGGAACCGCCACAGAGGCGGGCCGCGGTGGATTTGGGCAGCTTGCCCAGGGCGGCGCGTCGATGTGCGCCCGGGTAGGTCGGGATCTCTCCGGTCGCGCGGCGACGGGCCCATGTCGGGTCGGGATTCAAGCCGGGCGCGCCGCGGGCGAACTGACGAGGCAGAGACCCCCGCGCCGTGCGATCGAACGCCCATCGTCCGCTGCTCCGCGCGCTCGTGCGTGGCCTCCCCCTGGTCGTGCTCGCGCTGTGGATGGAGCTCGGCGGCACCGCGAGCGCGCGGCTGCAGCCGTACTACGTCCTGCAGGGCATCGGCATCCACGACATCAAGCCCCGCGTGCTGTTCGTGCTCGACACCTCGGGCTCGATGTCGTGGAAGTCGCAGTCGTACGAGGATCAATGCAGCTGGAACCAGTGCGAGGCCGCAGGCGGCGCCTCGCAGAGCCGCATCTCGACGGCGCGCCGCGCGATCCGTCAGGTGGTCGACAACCTCGACGGCGCCGCGACGTTCAGCCTGATGACGTTCGGCCAGGCCCGGCCGCCGACGAGCGTCCCGGCCAAGTGCAGCAACGGCAGGCGCTTCCGGTGGTCGCAGTACCACGGCTACTTCTGGTGGGACTGGATCAACCGCTACGCCGGGTACTACGGCGCGTGGTGGTTGTGCAGCGGGTCGACCAAGCGCCCCTACGCGTACCTGCGGTGGGACCAGCTCGGCGTCGGCTCGGTGATCACGGCCGATGATCAGGTCGGAGCCATCCCCGCGTCACCGCTGATCTCGACGACGTCGGCGAACATGCAGTCGACGACCAACGCGTCGCGCAAGGTCCAGTGGTTCCCCAAGTTCATGGGGATCCGCGCCAACCTCAACCTGACGACCGATCCCGACGGGTCGATCCTCGCCGCGACGGTCGGCGACTGGGGCAGCGACGCGCTGACCCGGACGAGCAACGTCTGGGGCCAGGACTTCTACTACTGGCCCTACGTCGATGGGTTCGTCGGTTACTCCGCGAGCGTCGGCTACCCCGCCGAGGGCAACGCCTACCCGCGGCTCGGCGTGGCGCAGGCGACCACGACCTACCAGGCGGCCCTGTACGCGCCGTTCTACCTCGATCTCCCCGGGACCACGCCCGCGGCGGACCGCGGCCCCGCGAGCGAGGTCGTCGCCCACGAGGCGGTGCGCTCCGCGGTCGCGCCGCTCGTCGAGGGCGGCGTCGATGCCGACGGCGGCACGCCCTGGGCCAGCGCGATCGGGACCCTCGACGGCACGCTCGTCGAGTCGAACGCGGTGTACTCCCACTCGAGCGTCTCGTCGTACCTGCGCTTCGTCGCCGAGGCCGAGACGACCGACATCTGCGCGCCGACCGTCGCGGTGCTCGTCACCGACGGCCAACCCTCGCCCGAGACGGAGGGCGGCGCGGTGCTCCACGAGCGACTCGCGGCGCTGCGCAACGAGCTCGGGGTCAAGACCTACGTCGTCGGCTTCTTCCTCGACGCCTCGACGCTGCACGACATGGCGTGCGCGGCCGCGGGCGCCTGCTCCGGCAGCTGCAGCTCGCCGTGCGACGACACGCCCGCCGCCGACTGGGACACCTGCGCCGATCCGTCGGACCCCGAGGGCGGCTGTGCGTACCTCGCCGACTCGGCCTCGACCCTGGCGGATGCGTTGACCGCGATCGTGACCGGCGCGTTGTCGGTCGAGGTCGACAGCGGGCCGGGCACACGCATGCAGGACTTCGGCGTGGGCACGGGCGGCGCTGCGGGCAGCGGGGACATCGTGCAGACCACCACGCGCTCGTACACCGACTATCCCGGGTGGCGAGGCCACGTCGTGCGCAGCCTGTGCACCGACGACGACCCCGAGAACCCCGGCGAGCCCGCGCCGTGGTGCGTGGATCAGCCGTTCGCGGTGGCCGAGCAGCAGGAGACCTTCGGCCCGTGCCCGCAGTCGCGGACCTGGGACGCCGGCCTGTGCCTGCAGCAGACCGCGTGGACCGACCGGCGGCTCTTCACGCACGATCACGACAACACCGTGGTCCCGATCGCGGAGGCCGACGGCAAGGCCACCGACGAGTTCATCGCGCTGCTCGCCAGCGACGGGGGCCTGAGCGCGACCGATGCCGAGGCGCACGGCGACGACATCGCGGCGTTCGTGCTCGGCCGCGACTTCCCCGACGGGTGGAAGCTGCCGGGGCTGGCCAACTCGGCGGCGGCTGTCGTGCGGCGGATCCCCAAGCTGCAGCTCAACCGGGCCCCGTCGGTGGCGATCCGCGATCCGCACTGCGGCGGGCGGCGGCTCTCGGAGGTCGACGCCGCGGGGCTGCCCGACTCGCTCGAGTCCTTCGCGCGCGCGGCCTGGAGCGCCGACGGCAAGCTCGACGAGCCCTCGACGCACTTCGCCTACCAGGAGGCGGTGCTCATCGGTGACGACCTCGGGGTCCTGCACGCGTTCCAGCTCGACAGCGGCAACGAGCTGTGGGGGCTGTTGCCGCGGTTCAGCCTGACCAGCCTCGTCGCGCAGTGGCGCAACGGCGCGGCCACGATGGGGCAACCGCCGGCGATCGTCGATCACGGCTATGGCATCGCCGCGACCGCCAACGACGGCTGGGTCTTCGACGCCGACGCCGACAAGTGGCGCCACCTCGCGGTCCTCGGCCTCGGGGCCGGCGGCAGCGAGTTCCTCGCGCTCGACGTCTCGCACATGAGCCCGTCGTCGCCCGACGGGCCGATCGAGATCCTGTGGACCTCGCAGGACGCCGCGCTGGCGACGACCTACGACGCGTGGCTCGGGCAGACGTGGGCGCGTCCGGCCCTCGCGTACGAGGTGCCGGGGAACACCCTGGGGCTCGAGCCGACGACCCGGTTGGTCCTCGGCTCGGGCTATCCCACGGTCGCCAGCGGTACGCGGGGACGAACGCTGGTGTACGCCGACGCGCTGACCGGCGCCGTGCTCGAGCACGCGGTGCTGCCCGCCCCGGGCGCGACCTTCGACGCGTCGTTCGGCGCGGTCGTCGATCCCGCGGTCGCGAGCCACTGCATCTCGCGGTACTGGGGCGAGGTCCAGGAGACGTACATCGCCGATCCGTCGGGTCGCATCTTCCGGTGGGACCTCGGCGGTGCGCACCAGTCCGACGGCGGCGGCGCATGGAACGGCGAGGCCATTGCCTCGGTGCAGCTCAACGCATGCGAGGGCGCGGGCTCGAGCTGCATCGTGGGCGCCAAGGGCGAGCCGTTCGCGTTCGGCCCGGCCGTCAGCGCCAGCGGCCGCATCGACGGCACCCAGGGCGGCGCCAGCGGTGAGCTGCCGGCGGGCGTCGATCAGTTCTTGCTCGCGCTCGCCAGCGGCACCCCGGCCAACGACTCGATCCCGATGGCGACCTCGACGTTCCACAGCAGCCTGTATCTGCTCGTCGACGACCACTCCACGGATCACGCCGGGGGCTTCGAGATCCCGGCCGGCGCGCCGCTCGTCGATCCCGCGGCCCTCGACACGTATCCGGGGTACGCCCGCGTCGCGGTGACGGCCATCCCCCGCACGCGGACGTTCGTGCCGTTCGCCGGGGCGCAGACCTACTCCGACGTCGGGCAGTTCTCGCGGGGGACACGACCGATTCGAGCGCCGCGCATCGAGGTGCAGGGCGTCGTCGATGCGGGCACGCTCGCGGATGCCTCGGGCCCGCACACGATCGAGGGCGTCGAGGTCCTCCGCGTCACGTACACGCTGTACGAGCCGCCGGCGGAGGCCTGCGACGAGCGCTTCCACGACGACACCAACAACATCTGGTACTCCGACGAGGGGGCGACCTACGAGGTGACGCTGCGACTGACCGCGCTCGCCGGGCAGGGCTTCGACTTCACCGAGGGCGCGGGCGACAGCGGGCCGGTGACGTTCGCCGACGGCTACGCCCCGGCGCTCACCCTCGAGTCGGTGACGCAGGTCAGCGCGGGGGCGTGCGCCGACGGGAACTGCGGGCCGCGGGTCGAGGCCGCGAGCATGCCACCGTGCGACAACAACAGCCCGCCGCAGGGCGCCGAGACGCGGGGCTTCGCGGTGCCGCTCGAGGTGCGCGAGCTGTCGGGCTTCTCGCCGGTGGAGTGACGCGCGCTGTCCCAGGTCCGGCGCGCGGGCTGTCCCTTCCGCCGTTGCGGTGCCTCCGCTAGCGTCGCGGCATGTCGAAGGCACCCTGGGTGGCGGTCCACGTCAGCAGCGCCGAGCCGGGGCGTCGCGTCGGCGCCTCCGACATCGTCGACGCGCTCGCGCAGCAGATCCGCGGCGGTCACGTGCCCCACGGCGCACGCCTGCCGCCGGTCCGCGTGCTCGAGCGGCGCCTCGGCATCTCGAAGAACACGGTGCAGGCGGCGTACGACGAGTTGGTCGCGCGCGGCCTCGTGGTGTCGCGCGAGCGCGAGGGCGTGTTCGTGGCGGTGCCGCAGGGCGACCCGGTGCCGCAACGCCGAGCGCTGCACGCGGCGCCGGTCACCTGGGCCGCGCCCCTGGTCGTGAGCGAGCCCCTGCGCGGGCTGTTCGATCTGGGCAACGTGTTCATCGATCCGCAGCTGCTCCCGCGCGAGCGCCTCGCCGAGTGCCACCGCGCGGTGCTGCGCGATGGCGGGCCGATGCCGTTCTATGACGCGCAGGGCTACCCGCCGCTGCGCGCCGCGATCGCCGAGCGGCTCCGCGGCCGCGGCATCGAGGCCGAGGCCGACGACATCGTCGTCACCGTCGGGTCGCAGCACGCGCTCGATCTGGTCGCGCGCGCGATGGCGGGGCGCGTGGTCGCGACCGAGGACCCGGGCTACCGCTACGTGGTCCCGCTGCTGCGCTCGTTCGGTCACCGGGTCGTCGGTCTGCCGCTCGATCCGTTCGGCGGGATCGACCTCGAGGGGTGGGCCCGGATCCTCGAGCACGAGCGCCCGGCGCTGGTCTACGCCACGACGAGCTTCCACAACCCGACCGGGTACAGCTACACGAGCCACGAGATCGCCGCGCTGGTCGAGCTCTCGGCGCGGCTCGGCTGCGCGCTGATGGAGGACGACTGGGGCTCGGACATGCTGTCGGGTTCGGAGTACCGCCCGAGCCTGCGCGCGACGGGGGGACGAGGCGTGCTGTACCTGAACTCGTTCACCAAGAAGCTGCTGCCGAGCCTGCGCCTCGGCTTCGTGCTCGCCGACGCGGCCGCCATCCCCGCGCTGGTCGGGGCCAAGCGCGCCAGCGTGCTCGGGGGCAACCTCGTCTCCGAGATGGCGCTGTGCGAATTCCTCGAGCGCGGCTACTACGACACGCACCTCGCGACGCTGCAGGTGGAGCTCGACGCGCGCTATCAGGCCTGCCTCGACGTGCTGCGCGCGTCGATGCCCGCCTTGGTGCGGTGGACCACCCCGGGCGGCGGGCCGACGCTGTGGTTGGATCTACCGCGCAGCGTCGATCTCGCGGCGCTGCGCGGGCGGATGGTGAATCGTGGGATCGCGATCGAGGCCGGCGCGAGCAACTTCCTCGGCGAGCCCACGCTGCACGGGTTCCGCATCGGGTACGCGCGCCACCCGATCGACGCGCTCGCGCGGGCGCTCGAGGCCCTCGCCGCCGAGGTCGGAGCGATGCTGTGATCGGAGCGATGCTGTGATCGGAGCGATGCTGTGATCGACGACGACGCGGGGCCGTGGTCGCAGCTGCGGACGTGGATCGACGAGGGCGGCGCGGTGCGGGGCGGCACCGACATGGTACTCGCCACCGCCGACGCCGAGGGCGTACCGTCGGCGCGGGTGGTGTCGCTGCGCGGGCTCGATGATCGCGGCCTGCGGTTCTACACGCACGATGGGAGCCGCAAGACGAGGGAACTCGCCGCGCGGCCGCGGGTCGCGATCGTGATGCACTTCGCGTCGCTGCGCCGTCAGCTCCGCGTCGAGGGCGACGTCGAGGGGCTGCCGCGCGCCGAGGTCGAGGCGTACTTCGCCACGCGGCCGCGGGCCGCCCAGCTCTCGGCGAGCGTGTCGCGGCAGGGGCAGCCGGTGTCCGGGGATCTGCGGGCGCAGGCCGAGGCCCTCGGGGCGCGGCTCGGCGCGGCACCGGTGCCGTGCCCCGACGAGTTCGTCGGCTTCCGCATCGTGCCCGCGGCGATCGAGTTCTGGCGCGGCTCCGACGACCGGCTGCACGACCGCGTGGTGTGGGTGCAGGACGGGTCGAAATGGCGTTCGGCGCGTCTTTGCCCCTGACCGCGATCCACCGGGTGGGGCCGGCCCGTACGTGTGGGCGAGGAGCGACGATGCTGGGCCAGACGCAACGGGAACCGGAATCGATGCGGGCGAGCGGTGCGGAGCGAGCTCCGGTCGCTCGGTGTCGGACGTGCGGCGCGACGGTGCGGGCGGGGTCCGGTCCGTGCTCGGACTGCGGCGCCCGGGTCGACCAGACGCGCGCGTACGTCGTCGGCGTGTCCACGCCCGAGTCGACGCGGGTCTGCACGCCGGCCCCGGCCGACGTCGACGCGGACGCGGACGCGGAGGACAATGCCAGCGAGGTGACGCAGGTCGACGCGGTGATGCCCCGCGACTGCGCCTTCGATGCGACGTGGCTGGCGATGATCGCCAAGGCGCAGCGATCGTCGCGCTCGGCGGCGGAG
The DNA here is from genome assembly GCA_001464385.1 of Deltaproteobacteria bacterium Ga0077550. Lineage (GTDB taxonomy): Bacteria > Myxococcota_A > Polyangia > Nannocystales > Nannocystaceae > Xiheibacterium > Xiheibacterium aquaticum. The sequence continues at coordinate 159,500 of LNFB01000146.1, forward strand.
CTCGTGTGGGATTCCCTCGAGGGCGAGGACCAGACGGCGGTGTGGTCCCCCGAGGGCGCGAGCGACACGACGTCGGCGGGGTTCGCTGCCCCGGAGGATCCAGATGCTCGCGCGGAGCTGGAGGGGGATCCGGAGGGCGAGATGGGCGTCGAGCAGGACACCGCCCAGCACGCGATCGTGCCGCTGCGGTGGGTCGAGGCGCGAGCGGTCGCGCCCGAGCCGGGCGTGTGCACGACGTCGAAGATGCCGCCCGCCCGCGCGGCGCTCCTGCTGCGCCTCGCGCCGACGGGCTACGCGGGCTGCGGTACGCCCGTCGACGCGGCGGTCGTGCCCCGCGGTCGCGTGCTCGACGTGGGCCAGGCGTGCGCGGGCCCGTGGTCGGGCGATCCCTACCTCGACGCGCTGCACGTCCGGTTGCTCGCCGACGCCGACGGCGTCCGCGTCATCGACGACGGCTCGCGCGGCGGGGTCTGGCTGCGCCTCCAGGGCCCGCACTGGCTCCGCGACGGCGACGCCTTCCGCATCGGCGAGCAGTTCTTCGCCTTCGACGGGCCCCAGCTCGACGCGCCCGCGCGACTGCAGCTGATCGATCGCGAGCACCGCTTCGGCCCCGCGATCGCGATCGACGGCGTCACGGTGATGGGCCGCGTCGCGCCGCACGTGGTGCTGATGCACGACCCGTATGTGTCGGGCGAGCACTGTCGGATCGTGCCGGGAGACGACGGCGTGGCGCTCGAGGACCTCGGGAGCAGCAACGGCACCTGGGTGCGGATGCGCAGCGGGGATCTGATCCCGTTCGGCGGCGTGGTCGCGATCGGGCGCAGCCTCTATCGGGTCGCCGCGGCCGAGGCGTAGGCGCGCCGACGCCGATGGGCGTCGGTTCGCGGTACGCTCGAACGATTGCTCCCGGCGCTCGTCACCGCCCTGGTCGCGTCGATCGAACCAACGGTGGGGGAGCGCCTGCGCCTCGAATGGGCGGCGCCGCCGGGCTGTCCGAGCGTCGCCGAGGTCCGCGCCGCGATCGATCGCAACGTCGCAGGCGAGGGCTTCGATGCACCGTGGGAGGCGATCACGATCGAGGGATCGATCGAGTCGCGCGCGAGAGGTTGGGTGCTCCGCGTCCGCGCGGCGCTCCCCGACGGGCACGTCGAGCGTGAGCTCGGCAGCGATACATGTGCCGAGCTCGCGGACGCGGCGGGTCTGGTCATCGCGGTCGCGCTCGATCCACTCCGCATCGATCCCTCGGCGCGGCCTGTCGCCGCGCCGCCCCCGATCGTGCCGCGCCCGGCGGAGGATCGCGAGGCCGCGCCACGCCTCGAGTCCCAGGGTGGGGTCGAGCCACCTTCGCCGCGCCGAGGTCGCCCTGCGATCGATCTGCGCCTGGGCGCCCTGGCGGAGCTCGGCTCGTTCGGCACGCCCCGCGGCGGTGCGTGGCTGGGGATCGGCGTCGCGTGGCGTCGCGCTCGGCTCGACCTCGCAGGGCAATACTGGGCGCCACGCCGCCTGCGCCCCTTCGACGGCGCGCCCTCGGCCGGCGTCGCGGTCGCGCAGGGTGGCGTGTCGATCCGGGGCTGCGTCATCGCGCTGCCCGGCGCGCTGTCGCTCGCCACCTGCCTCGGGGCCGAGGCCGGCGCGGCGCGGGGCCGCGGCATCGGGCTCGCGCGCGTGAACGCCAGCTCGGCCCCGTGGGCGGCGGTGGTCCTCGGGCCCGAGCTGTCGTGGATCTCGCGCCACCGCGTCGGCCTCTGGGTCGCCGTGGACGCGATGGTGCACGTCGTGCGGCCGCGGTGGATCGTCCGCGACCTCGGGATCGGGGCGCGGACCGGACCGGTCGGCGTCCGCGTCGTCGTCGGTCCGAGCGTGCGGCTATGAGCCCCGGCGACGGCGATGGAGTTCCTGTGACGAGGCCGGCGTCGGGCGGCCATGAGGGGGAGTTGTCCGCGGTCTCCAGCCTCTCGCGCGCGCCGTCGGCCGGCGCGATGTCCGAACCGACCGTGTCGGAGGACTACGCGGCGCTGTTCCGCGCCCACTATGGGCGCGTGGTGCGGTGGTTGACGGTGCTCGGGGTCCCCGCGGCCGAGGTCGACGACGTCGCGCAGGAGGTGTTCCTCGTCGCGCATCGACGGCGCGATCAGCTGCGCGCCGACGCGTCGGTGACCGGGTGGCTGATGGGCATCAGCCGACGCGTCGGCGCGACGGCGCGGCGCACTCGCGAGCGGGCGACGGCGCGGGCGAACCACGCGACGCCGCCGCAGGAACCACCGGATCCCGAGACGGTCGCGATGCACAGCGAGGCCGCCGGCGTCCTGCAGGCCTTCCTCGCGACGTTGCCCGAGGAGCAGCGCCTGGTGTTCGTGCTCTACGAGATCGACGGGGCCAACGCGACCGAGATCGCCGAGGCCCTCGGGATCTCGGCGAACACGGTGCATTCGCGGGTGCGGCTCATCCGCGAGAAGCTCGGTCGCCTCGTCGCCCGGCGGCGCGCCCAGGGGGAACACGACGATGGCTGATGCACGCGAATCGATCCCCGAGCTCGAGCCCGGCGTCGCCGAGCTGCTCGCTTCGTTCCAGCGCGAGACGGCGCGGGATCCGGCGCAGGTCGAGGCCGCGCTGCGCCAGGTCGACGCGCGCCTGGCCGCCCCCGCGGCGGCGGCGGGCGCCGGCGCGATGGCGTCGTCGGCCGCGAAGCTCGTGCTCGCGGGCCTCGTGCTCGGTGGCGGCGTGTGGTGGGCCGCGACGCGCACGGCACCGCAATCGCCCGCGGTCGCGTCGGCGCCCGCGGTCGAGTCGGCGCCCGCGGTCGAGTCGGCGCCCGCAGCCACGGCGCCCGCGGTCGCGTCGGCGCCCGCAGCCACGGCGCCTGCGCCCGTCGCATCGACGCCGGACGCCCGCATCGCCGATCCCTCGGTCGCGGTGCCGTCGGTGGCGCCGAGCGTCGCGGCGTCGCGCGCAGTGGCGGCGCCGACCGTCCGCGCCGCGCGACCGAAGCCCGCGACCGACGTCCCCGACGCGGACACGGTGTCGCTCGCCGCCGAGCTCCGGCTGCTGACGGCGGCCCGCAGCGCGCTGCGCAGCGGTGACCCCGAGCTCGCGCTGCGACGGCTGCGCGAGCACGGGGCGTCGTTCCCCGAGAGCACCCTCGCGCAGGAGCGCGACGCGACCGAGGTGAAGGCTCTGTGCGCCCTCGGCCGGACCGACGACGCGCGCACGCGCGCCGCCGCGTACGCCGCTCGCTTCGGCCAACCCGACGAACCCTTGCTGTCGACGTGTGGAGTCCGACCATGAACCTCGACCATTCCCTGCGGCTGGCCGCCATCGTCGTCGCGATCGGCGGGTGCGTCGTCGATCGCGATGCCGGCAGCTTCGCCGGCGACAGCAGCGGTGCGCCCGGCACCAGCACCGGCGCACCACAGGGCGAAGGATCGAGCACCGGTGATGCCTCCACCGACGGGGTCAAGCTCGATCTGGCGGGGATCGACCTGCCCGCAGAGGAGTGCGCGTCGGTGAGCCAGAGCAGCACGATCCTCGAGGCCCCCTCCGACATCCTGGTGGTGGTCGATCACGGCGCCTCGCACACGCAGCTGCAGTCGGTGTTCTCGAACTTCTCGCTGCTCATCGGCGACGGCCAGATCGAGGACGTGCGCGTCGTGATGCTCGCCGGATACCCCACGGACGGCGGCGGGGTCTGCATCGACGAGGCGCCGCTGGGGACCCAGATGTGCCCCGAGAGCGACGCCAACCCGCCGATGTACCACCACGTCGACGAGGTCATCGCGGCGCCGTCGCTGCTCGATCAGGTCCTCGCGACCCACGGGGCCTGGGGCCCGACGATGCGTGCTGGGGCGTGGAAGCACCTGTGGGTGGTCAGCAGCGCCGACGCGTCGTTGCCCACCGAGGAGTTCCTCGCCGAGCTCGTCGCCCTCGATCCGGACTTCGAGCGGCTGACCGTGCACGCGATGGTCCCCGGCGCCCCGCGCTCGGGCTGCTCGGCGCTGAGGCCGGGCACCGACGCTGGGGATGCGTCGGCCTACATCGCCCTGGCCGAGGCGACCGGCGGGGTGTTCGAGCCGCTGTGCGACTACAACGTGGGCGAGCTCTTCGATCAGATGCTCGAGCGCATCCACGAGGTCGCGCTGTCGTGCTCGTACGACATCCCGACGCCGCCGGACGGCCAGGTCTTCGACCCGGGCCGCGTCAACGTGGACTACGACGACGGCTTCGGCCTGCAGACGATCGGCCACGTCGCGAGCCCGGCCGACTGCGCGATGGTGGCCAACGGCTGGTACTACGACGACGTCGAGACGCCGACGATGGTGGTGATGTGCCCGCAGACGTGCGGGCGCTTCGAGGCGGCGGAGCAGGCGAGCATCGAGCTGCGATTCGGTTGTGCGACGGTGCCCGCGGGTTAGTCCCCTGGAAACCTGATTCGTGGCAAGAAGAACGCCGTCATCGTCGGCCCTGGCAAGGCGCCGAGACGACGGCGTACCGGGCGTACGACGAGGATCGGCAACGAAGCCAGGGGCGACGAGGGCGGTGTTATTTTTGTCGCGAATCAGGTTTCCAGGGGGCTAACTGGTCGAGGGGGCGGGCGGTGCTGTGCGTCGCCGGAACCGCGGGCGCCACACCGCCAGCGCGATGTTGACGATCGACAGGAACGCGATCACCCCGAGGCCGCCGCGCTCGTGACGGACGAACTCCGCGAGCTCCTCGGCGTCCGCGGGCTCACCCGCGGCGATCCTCGCGGAGACCTCCGCAGCGCCCTGCGCCGGCCCCTGCACGGCGACCAGCGTGCCTTCGAGCACCAGCACGGTGGTGGCCGCCTTCAACCACGCCCAGCCCGCGTTCTGGAACGGGTGGTGGGCCGCGATCGCACCGAGGCCGCTGACGAGCACGACGAGCAGCGACGGCACCAGCAGCCACTCGGAGATCAACAGGATCGCGTGGCGCATCGCCGCGTACTCGAGCGCACCACGACCGTCCGCGGCGAACGAGAGGATCGCCTGGGCCGCGATGGCGCCCATCAAGCCCGCGCCGCCGACCTCGTGCAAGAACTTCAGGGTCCGTCGCATGATCCCGCGCGCTGGGCCGCGCAGCGTGCCCCTCCCGAGGGTAGCGCACGTCGGCGGGAACGCCCGCGTCAGCCCGGCGGTCGGTGCCGCGGGTCGTCCGCGAGCACCGTACGGCCGGTCCTCGCGAGGTCCTGCGGCGCGGCGGCCTGCTGCTGGGCCCAGTACTCCTGCTGCGCCTGCTGCTGGGCGTAGTACTGCTGCTGGGCGTAGTGCTGCTGCTGCTGCGCGGCGTGGGCCTCCGCGTGCGCATGGGCCTCCGCCGCGTCGTCACCTGCCAGCGCGCGCTTCATCGCCACGCGCACCAACAACGCACCGCCGACGACGATCAGCGCGGGCAGGGCGTACGCGATGATCGGCACGTTGCCGATCCCGAGGCCGATCCAGGTGAAGCCATCCGCCATCGCGACGGGGGCCGCGAACAGCCACAGGTCATAGAACCCGTGGAGCGCCACCGCGATGAGGTAGCCGCCGAACATCCCCGGCCCGCGCCCGTCGAAGCGGCGGCGCGCCGCGAAGTAGCCCATGATCGCGCCCCAGGTCGCGTGGCCGGGCACTGCGAGCACGGCGCGACCGAGGAACAGCGACACGTACTGCGAGAACGAGTCGGGCAGCAGCAGCAGGTACGCGACGTTCTCGACCAGCGCGAAGCCGAGGCCGGCGCGCGCGCCATAGACGATGCCGTCCATGCGCTCGTCGAACTCCGGTCGGCGCCACGCGAACAGCCACATGCTCGCCATCTTCGCGAACTCCTCGGGGATCGCGGCGATGACGAAGGCCATGTACGCGGCGCCAGCGTAGCTGCTCGGCCCGTCCTGGCCCTGCAGTCCGGTGGGGCCGAACTGCTGCAGGAGCTCACCGATGAGGATCACCGGGATCGCCGAGAGCCCGCCGGCGAGCGCGACGCGACGCAGGGTGCCGCGCGGCTCGGGGCGCTTGGCGTCGAGCCGGTCGAACAGCAGCATCGCACCGATCGCGGGGAGGGCACCCATCAGGGCGAGCTGGAGTTGGGCGAGCCCCATCGGTCGACCCGAGTGTACGCGACGCCCGCCCGGTCGCGGTCCAGCGCGCGTCGCAGGCGGTCGAGGGCGACGATGTGCCCGATCCCGGTGCGGCAGCACGCGCCGAGGCCACGCGCGCCGGCGAGGGCGCAGCGGCGGGCGAGGTCGGCGAAGGCGTCGGCGCGAAGCGGCGCGCCGACGAAGCGACGCGCCCGCCCGTCGTAGGGCTCGCCGCCGTTGGGGTAGGCGAGCCGGGGTGTCGCGCTCGCGCGGCCGAGGACCGCGAGCGCCCCCTCCACATGCCACGGCGCACAGCAGTTGACGCCGACGGCGACGATCCCCGGCGCGGCGGCGAGGACCTCGGCGGCGCGCGCCAGGGGCTCGCCCGACGCGAGCGTCCGCGCGTCCCGGAGCGTCATCGACACCCACGCCGGCGTCGCGAGGCCGGCCATCGCGTCGACGATGGCCTCGATCTCGCGCAGCGAGGGGATCGTCTCGAACGCGATCACGTCGGCGCCGTCCTCGAGGATCTGCGCGCGCTCGCGGTGGAACGCGGCGAGCTCTGCGTGCGTGATCGGTCCGAAGTCCCCGGTGTACTCGGCCCCGTTGGCGAGCGTCGCTCCGTAGCTGCCCGCCGACGCCGCGACCACGCGGACCCGGCCGTCCGCCGCGAGGCGATCGCGGGCACGCGCCGCCAGGCGGACCGCCGTGCGCAGCACCTGGGCCGCCGCGGACTCCGACAACCCGCGCGCCCGCAGCCCGCCGAGGCTCGCCTGGTAGCTCGCCGTGGTCGCGACGTCGGCCCCGGCGCGGAAGAAGTCGAGGTGCACCCGCACGATCGCGTCCGGGTCGTCGAGCAGCAGCCGCGCCGACCACAGCGGATCGTCGAGGTCGTGGCCGCGCCGCGCCAGCTCGCTCGCCAGCCCGCCGTCGAGCACGACGAGCGACGTCTGCTCGCCGAGTCGTCGCCACGCGTCGGTCATGGGGCTGGGCCCCGATCCATCCCGAGGTCCCCGGCGAGCTCCGGGTTGTCGGGGCCACCGCGCCAGATCCAGCGATCGAGCAGGTAGTGCGTCACCTGGGGCACCGACAGGACCGCCACGGCGGCCGCGGTCGCGATGGGGTGCTGCAGGGGGGTCGAGGTCCCGAACAGGCCCGGGCGGTCGTGCCACACCAGGCGATCCCACAGCGCCTCCTCGCCGATCGCCAGCGCGAGCAGGCCGAGGCCGTACGCCGCGAGCAGCACCGCCGGCCCTGCGCCGACGCGGGCGCGCGCGCACAGCCGCGCGACCTGTCGCCGCCCGCCGGCGATCCACACCAGGGCGAGGTACGGCACGCCATGCATCACCACGTTGGTCAGCGTGAAGATCCGATCGTCGTCGTACACCACGATGCCGAGGTGCCAGTTGAGCGCGGGCACGAGCACCAGCGCGGTGACCATGGGGTTGCGTCGGCCACGGACGCGCAGCTGCACGCGGCGCAGCGCGAACACCAGCAGGACCGCCGCGTCGACGGCCAGCGCGATCGTGCCGACGGCGTGGGGCACGACGTCGAACAGATCGCCCTCGACGAACCACGCGAACTCCCGCGGGAGGTTGGCGTGCCACCAGAGCACCGGCCCCGCCGTGCCCGCCCAGACCGCGAGCTTGGCGAGCCGTCGATCGAACGCCGACTCGCCGCCCTTGCGCCCGTAGATCGCGGCGAAGCCGACGTGCTGCATGATGAAGTGGAAGATCGCCAGGTACGCCATCGCGCTCCAGAACCCGGTCGGCGACTCGAGGTGGAGCAGGAAGGCGAACCACGCCACCAGCAGCGGCAGCACCAGCAGGCGTCGGCGGTGCCGCAGCCTCGCCGAGGGATCGAGGTACGTGCGGTAGAGCGTCGCCCAGACGTGGGCCACGTCGACGACCAGCACCAGCACGACCCAGCCGAGCAGGCCGAGCGGACGAAGGGGGGCGGCCACGGCCGCGAGCGCGACGGCGAGGAGGGCCGACACCAGCCCTGGCCCGACGAACCACGCCGCGTCCCACCGCGGCGAGACGATCGCGATCGGCGGGCGTCCGCTCATGTCGGAATCATCGGTGTCACCCGATGCCCCATCGCGACCAGCGACGACTCGGCGGCGTCGACCCCGAGGGCGAACGCCTGCTCGAACAGCGGCAGGCCGCCGACGTCGGCGGCGCACGGCTGCACGCGCCCCACGGCCGCGCGCGCTGCCGCGGCCGTCGCGGAGAACAGCGCGCCCGGTCGCGGTCGGACCATCGCGTGCCCCCACCGGCAGACGTGGATGGCCCGCACGTGCCGGGCGATGTCGCCGTGCATCCGCGTGAGCTGGCGGATCACGTGGTCGGCCAGGTCGGGCAGCGCGGCGTCGAGCAGCGCGGCGCGGCGCTCGGCGAGCCCGGCGGCGTCGTCGGCGGGGCGCGGCTCGTAGTACGTGACCACCGCGCCGGGCCGTCGCTCGGCGATCCGATCCTCGAGGTGGTTGGCGACGACGTAGCCGAGGTGATCGCCGCCGACTTCGACGTTGTCCCACGACAGCGGCGCGCCCGTGCCGCCCGGGCGCTCGTCGAGCTCGACGTTGGCCACCAGCCACGGCGTGTACGTCAGCGCGTCGGCGGGCAGGGGATCCCGGCCCGGGGGCAGCACGTGGCGCAGCACGAACCGCGGCGCCGCCCACAGCACGCGCTCGGCCCGGATCGCGAAGGTCTCGTCGCTCGCGCTGTCCCAGGCCACGACGACGCCGGTGTCGGGATCGATGCTGCGGACCAGCACGCCGGTGCGCAGCGCATCGCCGAGCCCGGCCCGCGCCGCGATCTTCTCGCACAAGGCCGCGTTGCCCTGCGGCCACGACAGCAGCAGGCGATCGCGCTCGTCCTCGAGCCCGCGGGCGAGGAAGTGGTGCAGCCCGGCGAACGCCGACGCCTGCGCGATCGTGCAGCCGTAGTCGTCGCGGCAGCCGTAGTCGCACAGCCACCGCAGGCGCCAGTCGTCGAAGCCCTCGGCGTCGAGCCACTGCGCCATCGTGATCGCGTCGAGGCCGCGCAGCTCGTCGCTGCTGCGCCACACCGGCAGATCGAAGAGGCGGCGGCCGTCGGCGCCGTCGCGATCGAGCGCGCGCAGCCGCTGGCGGAAGCGGGCCAGCTGGGCCAGCGCAGCATCGTCCGCGCCCGAGGCCGGGTACAGCCCGTCGTGCCACAGGCCGCGGTGGCGGTGGCGCTCGATCGGATCGCGGACGGTCGCGCGGGGATCGTACTCGGGGACGCCGTTGGCATCGCGGCCGACGACGAGCCCGAGGTCCTCGAGCAACGCCTGCAGCGCGACGAACCGCGGGTGCGGCACCGGCAGGTAGTGCGCGCCCATCGGGTACGCCGAGCGCGGCAGCGAACCGCCGCGCGCGGTGCCGCCGGGCTCGTCCTCGAGCTCGAGCACGCGCACGTCGACGTAGCCGGCCTGCCGCAGCCGCCACGCCGCGCACAGTCCCGCGACGCCCGCCCCCACGATCACGACGCCCGCCGATTCCTCGCGCGACGGCGGCGCGAGGTCGCGGTCGCGCAGCCGATGGCCGCGCTCGGGATCGGGCCCGACGAACGCGAGCGTCGGGGCGACCGGCGGATCGGCAGGGCAACCCAGGCCGCTGGCGAGCGCCGCGGGGACCCCGGCGAGCACGCCGCGACGCGTCCATCCCCCGCGCGGGCTCATCCCCGCCGTCCCGGGGAGCGCAGATCGGACTCGTAGTAGTGCACGAGCAGCTGCTCGTTGAGCTGGTTGATCCCGACGTCGGGCGGCGCCTGATCGGCGGGGAACACGAACAGCCCCGGCAGCATCGCGTCGGTCAGGAAGCGGCGCGGCGGCCCCGGGGCCAGCGTCGTCGGCGGCACGACGCGGCCCTTGGCCGCGAGCACGAAGCCCCAGTCGCCGAACGACGGCACGTGCACGTGGTACGGCACCGCCGACAGCTCGCTGGCCTCGAGCGTGCGGACGATGCACCAGAACGCCTGCGGCGCGAGGTACGGCGAGGTCGACTGGACCACGAACACGCCGTCGTCGGCGAGCCGCCCCGCGAGCAGCCGATAGAACGCGCGGGTGTACAGCTTGCCCAGGGAAAAATCGTTGGGGTCCGGCAGGTCGACGATCGCGACGTCGAAGCGCGGCGCGTCGGCGTCGCGGTGCTCGGCCAGCCACTGCATCGCGTCGGCGTTGTGCACCGTGACCCGCGGATCGTCGAACGCGTGGCGGTTGAGCTCGACCAGCACGGGGTGCGCGGCGAACAGCTCGGTCATGCCAGGATCGAGGTCGACGAGGTCGATGCTCGCCACCCGCGGATCCGACAGCGCCTCGCGCAGCGCCAGGCCGTCGCCCCCGCCCAGGGCGAGCAACCGCAGGCCGTCGGGACGCGGCGGCGCGATCGCCAGCACCGGGTGCACGAGCGCCTCGTGGTAGCGGTGCTCGTCGACGCTCGAGAACTGCAGGTTGCCGTCGATGAACAGCCGCAGATCGTCGCGCCACCGCGTGAGCGTGAGGCGCTGGTATGGCGTGCGCTTGGAGAAGACCACCGGTGCGTCGTAGAGCTGGGTCTCGCCGAACTCCTCGATCGACGGCGCGAGGAAGAACGCGCCGCCCAGGCCCGCGCCGCAGATCCACGTCATGGCGTGGCGTCGGCCCCACGCCGCGATCTGCCCCCGGAAGGTGTGCAGGAACCACAGCGCCACCGTGGCGTTGACGAGCCCGAAGAGCAGCGCGGTGCGGACGAGCCCGAGGTGCGGCAGCAGCAGCAGCGGGAACAACATGCTCGCCGCCAGCGAGCCGATGTAGTCGAACGCGAGCACGCGGGCGACGACGTCCTTGAGCGACGCGCCGCGCTGGAGGATCCGCAGCAGCAGCGGGATCTCGAGCCCGACCATCGTGCCGACCGCGGCGAGCAGCCCGAACAGCAGCGGTCGCACCGTCGCCAGGTGCGCGAAGCCGAGGAACAGCGCGGTGGCCGAGAACCCGCCGACCCACGCGATGCCGAGCTGGATCGCGACGAACCGGCCGTGGAGGTCGCGCTCGATCCACTTGGACAGCCACGAGCCCAGGCCCATCGCCGACATGTACACGCCGATGACGAGGCTCCACTGGGTCACCGAGTCGCCCAGCAGGTACGACGCCATCGTCGCGCTGACGAGCTCGTAGACCAGGCCGGCGGTGGCGACCGCGAGCACCGACAGCAGGAGCGCCCGATCGTCGCCGGGGCGCGCCACGGGGTCGCCGACGTCGCTGGGCGCGGCTGCGGCCTCGACTGGGCCCGGCACCACGGCGTCGTCGGTCATGCGCGCGGGCCTAGCCCTGGATCGCCGCGCTGATGATCATCGAGATGCCGATGATGACCGCGCCGATGATGATGCCCAGCGAGATGTTCTGGTCCTCCTCGATCTCCTTGCGGATCGAGAACGGCGACACCTTGACGATGAGCAGGAACGCCAGGCCGAACAGCGCGAAGCCGATGGCCGAGAAGACCAGCGCGGCGACGAAGGTGTTCTCTGTGAACGCGAGCAGGGGGGTCATCACTTGCCTCCGTGGTAGCCGCCGCCTGCCCAGATGAAGATCGGGGCGCCGCGGACGGTGCCGGTGCCCTTCTCGACCTGGCCGCGGTCGGGTGTGGTGGTGAGCAGGGCACCGTTGGGCGCTTCGAGGCCGAGCAGCGCGAGGCTGCCCAGCGAGAGGACCCAGTAGACGACGTGGCGGACGCGGATCATGGGGCTCCTAGGACGACGGGGCGTAGTCGCTGTTCTTCCACCGCTGCGCCTCGACCATCAGGCCGAAGCTCCACAGCAGCAGTGGGACGAGGATGATGACGAGCAGCGGCAGCACGATGTACCGCGCGAGCACGACGTCGCGGCGGATGACGACGGCGTAGGTGAGGCCCACAGGCGGCGTCGTCGACGTGCCCTCGCCGGCCTGCGGGGTGATCTGCAGGGTGTAGCTCCCGGTGGGCACGCCGCCGATCGTGACGGTGTTGTGGCTCGAGCCCTCGGTCCACGACTCGCCGCCGTCGACGCCGTGCCATTCGTCGGCCTCGACGCCGACGCCGATCGCCTCGTCGCGATCGTGGGGCACGAGCAGGACGTCGGCGTACGCCCACGCGTTGGACAGCGGCTGCGCCGAGAACTCGACCGACACCGCCGTGACGTCGCCGGCCGGGCCGAGGTCGATCTCCTGCGTGAGGGGCTCGGTGATGGCGGAGCGGCCCTCGAACACCACGACCGCGTCGCGCGAGGCGGTGTAGCCGATGCTGATCGCGACCCACAGCACCAAGAGGAGGGCGCACGACACCCAGGTGACGCCGGCGCCCTGCTTCCACCGGTTGGGGCGCAGCGGGCCGACGCCGACGGGGTTCGGCGGCCGTCCGGACCGCGCGAACGCCTTCCACACCGCGTCGCCCTCGAGGTGCTCCATCGCGGTGTACGCGATGTCGGCCCCGTTCTCGTCGTGGGTCTCCTCGACCGAGAGCCCGAACGGCGGCGCGACGTAGTCGTGGGCCACGGCCTGATCGCCCGCCCGGATCTGCCACGGGAACTCGCCCTCGACGTAGGTCACCCGCGCCAGCGAGGTCTGGAAGTGGCGGTACCGCTTGCCGCCGAACTTGGCGACCTTGCGCGAGAAGAACATCCCGATCTCGGGCGCGCCATCCAGCGGGCGCCCGATCGCCCAGTGGCGGTCGTAGACGAAGAACAGGAGGAACCGATAGCCGAGGTACGGGTTGTAGAGCAGGAACTCCTGCCACGGGAACGTGGTGCCGTCGGCCGTGACCTCGCGCCACACGATGCCGACCACCTCCCACGTCGCGCCGTCGAGCGTGCCGCGGGCGTGCAGGGGCAGGGCGCTGGGCCGCTGTTGTCGGCGCACCTCGAGCAGCAGCGCGAGCGCGCCGGAGTCCGACGGCGACAGCTCGCTGCCGCAGTACGGGCAGACGATCTTCTCGACCGTGCCGAAGGCGCCGCGCGTGATCGGCCCGCCGCACGAGGGGCACGCGATCGTCTCGACCTGCGCCTCGTCGCGGAACGGCCGCTGCGGCGCCGCGACGACGGTCTGCGAGGACGCGGTCATGGGCGGGCGCCCCCCGCGGCCGGCGGCTGCGGCATCGGCCAGCCGGCGAAGCGCCGCAGCGGGTGCATCCCGAGCTGGCTCAGCGTCGCGCTGCGGCCGAAGTACGGCACCGGCCGGTTGTGGTTGCCGTCGTTGCCCCAGTCGAGCGTGACGTACTCGCCGCCCGCGCCGCGGAGATCCGCGCTGTAGAACGAGAGGCCCGGCTCGGCGACGAAGGGGAGCTGGCCCTCGGCGCCGCGGTACTGCGCGACGCGGGTGTCGACGACCACCAGCGCGGTGCCGTCGAGCGTGAGCGAGGCGCCGACCGTGAACGCGCGGTGCGTCGCGACGCCGGCGACGGTGCTGGGATCGCGCGGGCGCAGCACCGCGTACTGCCCGAGCGCCTCGGCGAGCCAGCCGATGGTCCCGTCGCGGAAGCCGAGGAACCACTCGTTCCACGTCCCGCGCCCGTACGAGACCTGCAGCCGACCGAGGATCTCGAAGGGGTCACCGCGGAAGTTGCCGCGGGCGCCGAGCAGCAGCGGCGAGCCGTTGTCGAGGATCGCGCTGACCTTGCCGACCAGCCGCAGGTCGACGCCCGTGCGCACGATCGTCGAGCCGCAGTACTCGCAGATCAGCGTCACCGTGGTCCCGCGGAACGGGGCCGGGGCCCCGCACTCGGGGCAGAAGGTCGGATCCGGGGGGCCGTTCACGGGCGCCCGCATCATGCCACAGCCGGCTACGGCACGTCCGCGCCGACCACGTCGAGGGCACCGTCCCGCGTGGGGCGTGGGTCGCCGTCGAGGTCGACCGGCGGATCTCCCGTGTGCCACACGCCCGCGTCCTCGAACAGCGTGCCCGACACGAGGTGGAAGTCGCCGCCCGCCGCATCGACGAACCACCCGGCGTTGAAGCTGCCCTGCACCGTGTTCCCCTCGCCACCCAGCCCCGGGGTGTCGACGACGCTGTCGGCCACGTCGAGGGCCAGGCAGCTGATGGACGGCGGATCCAGCCCGACGACGATGCTGTTGCGGAGCGATCCGCCGCCGCCGCCCAGGCAGCGGACCGACGCGTTCATGCTGCTGTCGTTGCCGGCGATCGTCGACGCGACGACGTCGATGGTCGCGCCGTCGACCCGCAGCGCCTGGCGATCGGCCAGGCCGGTCCCGCCCGCCCCGAGGATCGAGGTGCGCAGGTGCAGCGAGCTCGCGTTGGACGCGTCGATGCCCCCGCCTTGGTTCTGGACGATCTCGCTGCGGTCGATCCACGCGATCGCGTCGTCGAGGACCACCGCGGGATCCTGCGCGTTGCTGCGCCACCGCAGCCGCCACGCGAACAGGGTCGCGCCGTCGACGGTGAGGGTTGGCGCGCCGGTGGCGTCGAACTCCGGGACGCCGTCGTCGGCCGCGAGCACCGCGACGGTGCGGGTGCCGTCGATGGTGATGGCCTCGGTGTAGGGTTCGCTCGCCGCGAACACGCGCAGGGTGCCGCGCGAGGCCTGGCCGATCTGCGCCAGCGCGTCGCCGACGGTGCAATACGGCGCGGCGCGGGCGCCCGTGGCCGCGCCGCAGCTCCCCGCGTCGCCGTCGACGAACCACACCCGATCCTCGGGCATGCAGCTGCCCTCGTCGAGGTGACAGGCGCTCATCGGGCACTGCGCGTGCTCGGTGCAGCCGACGCACGTGTTCGTGGCCGCGTCGCAGACCGGCACCGTGCCCGTGCAGACGGTGGTGTCGCCCTCGCGGCACTGCACGCACGCGTCGCCCTCGCACAGCGGCGCGTCGGGGTCGAGCGCCGCGCAGGCGCCGTCGGGATCGGGCGTCGCCGAGCACGTCACGCAGGTTCCCATGCTGCAGTGGGGCGTCGGCGCGGCGCACTCGTCGTCGATCGTGCACTCGGGCGCGGTGCTCGACGAGTCTGCGACGGTGGTGTCGGGGGCGGGGACGGTGCTCGTGCCCGTGCTCGACGCGCCCGCGCTGCTGTCGGCGGATCCCTCGGTGCTCGTGCCCGTGGTGCACCCCGCGGTCGCGCAGGTCGTCGCGCAGTCGTCCGAGGCGCAGGCGGGCGCGTCATCGGGGCCACCGCAGGCGGCGAGGACGGCGGTCGCACCACACACGAGCCACGGGCGCAGATCGATCATCACGGTCGCGCTCACCGTAGCACGGCGACGCGGTGGCCGAGGGATCAGTACGCGACGATCTCGTCGAACCACACCGCGCAGCCGGCAGGATCGCCGTCGAGGGCACCCACGCGCAGCACCGGCGCGTCGCCCGTATCCTTGGGCGTCGTGAGCCCGCTGACCTGCGTCGCGACGAGGTCGTCGACGAAGACGTCCACGTAGCCCGAGAGGGGATCGGTCGCGATGCGCCAGCGCGCCCACGGGCCGGCGGCGAGCAGCACGTCGGGGTCGAGGTCGTGCATGGCGAGCACGCCGGCGCCGTCGCGGGTGCCGAGGGCGAGGCCGCTCGGCGTCATCTGCAGGAACGCCTCGAAGGGCGTGGCACCGGGGAACGCGAGCTCGACGAGGCGCACGTCGGCGATGCAGGCCTCGAGGTGCAGCGCGAACTCGAGGTGCAGCGGAACGCTCAGGCCCCCGAGCCCGAGCGAGAGCCCCGCGGGTTCATCGTCGGGACCGCCGGCGGGCACGGCCGCGCGCATCGCCGGCGGGTGGGGCGGGCCGTCACTGGCCGGCGCGCCGAAGGTCACGGCGTCGTCGCTGGTCTCGACGACGCTCCACCCGTCGAGCCCGTCGCCCTCGTCGAAGTCGAGGCACGTCAGCAGCGGGAACTCGTCGACGCTCCCGCCGATCCCGTCGCAGAAGCTCGCCGGCTCGGCCGTGGTGCTCGAGCCCTCGGCGTCGCTCGTGCCGCTGTCGGCGGTCGCCGAGGGGCCTGTCACGTCGCCCGCGGTCGAGTCGACGGACGAGGTGGTCGAACCCGCCGTGCCCGTCGACGACGCCGACGACGAGGTGTCGACGCTGGCCGCGGACGCCGAGTCGTCGTCATCGCCGTCGGGCTCCTCCGAGAAGCACGAGGCGAGGGAGACGCACGAGGCGAGCACGAGGGCGAGCGCGAGGCGGTGGGTGGCGAGTCGCCGCATGTCGGCCTCGAAGGTACCACGGCGCTGGGATGCGCCGCGCCCCGGGGGCGAGCGTCGTCGCGCGCGTCAGCCCGCGGGCGTCGGCTTGCACAGCCCGCCGCCCTCGATCTGTGCGTTCGTGCGGAAGGTGTTCAAGCTCGCCCAGTTGGGCTCGGGGTTCTGCGGGATCGTCGAGTCCTCGCGGACGTGCGTGACGTAGTACGCGTGTTGGTTCCAGATCCGCCGCGCTCGCCTGCAGCGCGGGCTGCCCGCTCGACGACACGACGAGGATCTCGGCCGAGCCGTCGTTGTCGATGTCGGCGACGACGGGGTACTCGCTGATCGTCGGGCTGCCGCGCGGGATCTCGAGCCGCACCGCGCCGGTGAGGCCGTCGTAGATGCGGAACGCCTGCTCGTCGGCATACATCGCCTCGGCCACCCCGTCGCCGAGGAAGTCGAACGCGGTGCCGCCGGCGGCACCCGAGAAGTCCGCGACCACGACCTGCCACAGCACGTCCGCGGCGTTGGGGCCCTGGTACACGGCATAGGCGCTCTGCGAGGAGCTGGCCCAGTCGGCCCGCTCGTCGCCGTCGAAGTCGTGGATGGTGCCGGGCCGCTGCCACACCAGGTACGCCGACGCCGCGACGCCGGTCGGCGTGACCGGCCCGTACTTGATCGCGCCGGTGTGCTCGACGACCCACAGGCCCTGGCCGCTGGTGATGAAGATCTCGGGCTCGGGGTCGTCGTCGAGGTTGCCGACCTGCGGGATCGACTGGGCGGTGATGGTCGGGTAGTTCTCGAAGTAGACCGCGCCGCCGGCGTGGTACGCCGAGTGCCCGGTGATCACCTCGAGCTGGCCGTCCCCGTCGAGGTCGGCGGCGGTCGTCGCCTCGAGCTCGCCCGGCGACGGGTTGGGGTACTGCCACAGCATCGTCCCGAGGTGGTCGTAGACCTCGTGGTTGAACACGATCTCGACGTCGCCGTCCGCGTCGAGATCGTGCAGCGCGATCGCCCCGGACTCGCGGAAGAACTGATCGGCCGCGTCGCCGTCGGTCATGTTCGTCCACTTGGGCGTCCCGTCGTGCTCGAACGTCTTCAGCCGGTAGACGCCGCCGGAGTTCCACACCGCGACGATCTCGGGCAGACCGTCGGCGTCGATGTCACCGAACGCCGGCGTCGCGGTGCACGACACCAGCTGCTCGGGCCCGATCGCGAAGTTCTCGATGCCGGTCTCGCCGTCGATCACGTGGATGTAGCAGGTCGTGCCGTAGCTGATGCCCGCGTTCGACACCAGCAGCACGTCCGGCACGTCGCACAGATCGACCGAACCATCCGCGTTGTCGTCGGTGAAGTTGCCGACCAGCGGCGTCACCCAGCTCTGCTCGCCCGGGCCGAACACCCACTGCACCTCGGGCTCGAAGCTGTCCGGCGGCGCCTCTTCGTCGCACTCGCCGACGGCGTCCATGTCGTTGCTGACCTTGCAGAGGTCGACGACACCGTCGTCGGCGCTGCCCTCGGTGTCGCCCGCGACGTCGAACTTCGCCGATCCGTCGCTGGTGTCGACGCCGGGCTCCGTGGTCACGCCGTCGGTGGCCGGGCCCGTGGCGCTGATCGTGGACGGCAGCGTGCCGATCGACGCGGCGTCGTTCACGTCCTCGTCGCGAGGGCCGCTGCCGCAGGCGAGGGTGACGATCCCTGCGAGGGGGGCGAGGATTCCGGGCGAGCGCACGCGCACGTTCCCATCGTACGGGTGCGCACCCGCCGAAGGGAATCCGGGTGTTCCCCGCGCTCGCACGACCGGTGAGGCCGATGACGCGGATTGCGGCCAGAACGCCCGCTGTGGCGCGATTGCGCCAGGGTCGAGGTGATCGCCGCCACATCTGCGGTCGCGGATTTCCACGCGGCGCCGCGGACGTGGCAAGGTCCACCGCGATGCTCCGGATCCAAACAGTCCTCGCCACGTGCCTCGGCGCTTCGTTGCTCTCCCTCGCGATGGCCGGCGAAGCCGACGCGGCGCCCAAGGCCAAGGGGGCGTACGGCAAGCGCTTCCGCCTCCACATCGACACCGACTTCTTCGGATTCACGCACCTCAACCGCGACGGTGACAACGGCAGCGACGACGCCGACCGCGACAACAACATCGGCTTCGGCATCGGTCGCCTCACGCTCTCCGACTCGACGCTCAACAGCCTCGGCGTCGGCTTCGGCTACGCGTTCCTCGACTCGCGGGCCATCGTCGGCGCCCGGTTCTCGCTCGTGGTCGACGGCTCCAACCTCGGCGAGGACAACAAGGGCACGAACTTCCGCTCGCAGTTCGCCCCGTACTTCCAGTGGATGTTCCTCCCCGGTCGTTGGGTGCGCCCCTACGTCGAGGGCCGCATCGGCATCGGCGGCGGCGTCACGACCACGGTCGAGCAGGACGGCATGGCGGTCGAGACCCGGCGGGTCGACAACTCGATGTACCCGTTCGGCGGCGTCGGGGGTGGCGTCCACCTCTTCCCCGTCGACTACTTCTCCGTCGATCTCGGCCTGAACCTCACGATGGCGGGGGTCTACGGCAAGTCGAAGGTCACCATCGGCGACACGACCGAGAAGGAGGACTGGGACAACCAGGCCTTCATCTTCAACCTCGCGGCCATGGCCGGCGTCTCGACGTGGTTCTGACCAGCGCCGTCCCGTGAGCGAACACATCTGCGCGGCGCGACGGTGCCGCGCGGAGGCGGGCGCATGATTGCGGCCGTGCCGATCCGCCGCCTGTGTCCCCTCGCCGTGGTGCTCCTCCCGTCGCTGGCCGGCGGCTGTGCCCCGGAGTCGGACGCGACGCCGGGCGAGACGACCGAGGCGTCGACGACGGACGCGTCGGGCGCAACGTCGGCCGACGCGAGCAGCGGTGGGGCGGACGGCAGCACCACGGTCGCCGTCCCCGACGACGCGCCGACGTACTACGCCGACGTGCTGCCGGTCATCGCCGCGCAGTGCCAGGCCTGCCACGCGGAGGGCGGCATCGGCAGCTTCGATCTGGGCGACTACGAGACCGCGAAGCTCCTGGCGCCGTCGCTGGCGGCCCAGGTCGCGAGCCGCACGATGCCGCCGTTCGTCGCGAGCAACGACGGCTCGTGCAACACCTTCGCCGACGCGCGGTGGCTCTCCGACGACGAGATCGATCTGTTCGCGCGGTGGGCCGACGCCGGCGCGCCCGAGGGCGACGCGAGCCTCCCGCGGCCGCAGCCGCCGATCCCGGAGGTGCTCGCCGGCGAGGACATCGTGACGCTGTCGAGCCCCGAGGGCTACGCGCCGGTCGCCGACGACTCCGGCGGGGCCGACGACTACCAGTGCTTCCTCGTCGATCCCGGGGTCGTCGACGCGGCGCGCTACCTCGTCGGCTACGAGGTCGTGCCCGGCAACCCCGCGGTGACGCACCACCTCATCGGCTTCCTCGTCGACCCCGAGGCGACCACGCCGCTCGGGGGCACCAACGCGTCGCTGATGGCGTCGCTCGACGCGGGCAGCCCCGACGTGCCGGGTTGGGACTGCTATGGAGCGGCCGGCAACGGCGTGCTCGTCCAGGGCACGCCGGTGACGTGGGCGCCCGGCGGCGGCGCGTTCAACTTCCCCACCGGCACCGGGATCCGCATCGACCCGGGCTTCAAGCTCGTGCTGCAGATGCACTACAACCTCGCGGCGGGTGACGGTGCGGACACCACGGCGGTCCGCCTGTCGATGGTCGACGCGGTCGATCGCGAGGCGGTCAACGCCCTGGACGATCGCTTCTTGGCGACGCTGTTCAACGGCACCAACATCACGCTGCCGCCCGGCGAGGATTCCTACGTGTGGAAGTGGCAGGCGCCGATCCGCGAGTGGGACAGCCGCATCGCCGGCTGGGAGCAGGTCGAGCTGCTCGGGCTCCTGCCGCACATGCACACGCTCGGGCGTCGCATGCAGGTGACGATTCACCGGGCCGCGGACGACACCGAGCAGTGCGGCCTGTACGTCGATCGCTGGGACTTCGACTGGCAGCAGGCGTTCATGTACGAGACGCCGATCGTGCTCTCTCCGTCGGATCAGCTCGAGGTCGTCTGCGACTGGGACACCTCGTCGAAGGACACGCCGACCTCACCGGGGCTCGGCACCAGCAACGAGATGTGCCTGCTCGGGATCTACGCCGCGCAGGCGCAGTGATCACGCGCCGGGCTCGACTTGCGCGTGGCGTCGACACCACTCGTGCATGGCGATCGCGGCGGCGGCCGAGGCGTTGATCGATCGCGTGGATCCGTACTGCGGGATCGCGAGCACGGCCACCGCGGCGGCGCGGGCGGCCTCCGACAGGCCCGGGCCCTCCTGGCCGAAGACCAGCAGGCACGCGCGCGGCAGCTCGGCCGACGCCAGCGCCACCGCGCCGGGCAGGTTGTCGACGCCGTACAGCGGGAGGCGCCGCGCCGCGGCGTGCTCGAGCAGGCCCTCGAGCCCATCGTGGTGGTGCACGTGCTGGTAGCGCTCGGTCATCATGGCGCCGCGTCGGTTCCAGCGGCGGCGGCCGACGACGTGCACGGCCGCCGCGCCGAAGGCGTTGGCGCTGCGGACGATGGCGCCGATGTTCGCGTCGCGCTCGAAGTTCTCGATCGCGATCTCGAAGGGGTGCCGCCGACGATCGAGATCGGCGACGATCGCCTCGACGCGCCAGTAGCGGTAGCGATCGACGACGTTGCGGCGATCACCGCGGGCGAGGAGCTCGGGATCGAGGTGGTCGTCGGTCGGCCACGGGTTCGGGTGCGGGCCGACGCCGACCGTGCGCGGGTCGTCGGGGTCGGGGTCGGGATCGTCGTCGGTCACGGTGCCGCGGTGGAGGCGACCACGGCCGTCGTGGCCGGTCAACCGCCCAGGGCGGCCTCGCGGCGCTGGTACGTCCCGCCCGATCCGTTGTTCGCGTTCTTCATCGTCAGCGTGTCGTCGTCGACGAACTCGATGCGCTGCCGATCGGCCCGCAGGGTTCGCCCGTCGCCGAACTCGATCGTCGGCTCGATCACGACCTCGCTGCTGTCGGACTCGATCACCGCGTAGGGGCCCGCGACGGGGCGGCCGCCATGGGGATAGACGTGGGTCATCCGGCCGGACTCGAACGTCAGCGTCTGCCCGGGGTTGTCGGTCCGCTCCCAGGTGCCCTGCAGCCGCTCGGTCGCGTCGCGGCAGCCGCCCACGGCGAGCGCGAGCACCACGAGGGCGAGTCGGGAGGCGCGGCGCATGCTGGGCAGACGGACCGACTTCGCCCCAGTTGCACGCGCGTGGTGTGCGACGGCTCACCGCTCGCCCGAGGGGGCTCAGCCGGCGGTACCGTAGCCGAGCGCGACGAGCTCGCGGATCTTGCGGCGCGCGGCGGTCCGCAGGGCCTGGGGCGCGTCGTCGGGCCACGCGGTGACCTCGAACGCGTTGAGCCCGGCGGCGTCGGTCGGCGGCCGCTGGTAGGTGACGTGGTAGACGTTCCCGACCCAGGGCTCGGCGAACCACGCCCGCAGGTTGTCTGCGCGCTGGACGTTGTAGCGGTAGTCGCGATTGACGTGCCAGATGAGCAGCGTCCGCAGGATCACCGCGTCGTCGGGCATCGGCAGCGCGACGAGGTCGCGGCGGAAGTCGGCGGGGTACAGGCGCCAGTACTCCTCGGCGTTGCTGAGGTAGACGACGTCGATGTCGATGCCCGCGGTGCGGGCGGCCCGGCCGATGCCCGCCAGGCCGCGATCGCCGGCGAGGTCCACGAGCATCGCGCGGGTCCGGCCGTGGCGCACGAGGTCGCGGACGTGGGCGTACTGCTCGGGATCGTCGAGCCAGCACGGCACGCCGGCCTCGGCCATGCTCGAGGCCGTCTCGGCCAAGCGACGGGCGACCTTCGCCCGCGTCTGGCGATACAGCGTGCGCAGCGAGGCCCGCACGTCGGCGGGGGCGTGCTCGTCGATCGCCGCGTGGGCGCTCGCCCGGCCGTCGCGGCTCCACGAGGCGAGGAACGCCTCGGGCGACTCGGCGTCGATCAGCAGCGCGCGGTAGATGCCGTGCAGGTCGGCGACCATGGGATCGTAGTCGACGAACCACGCGAACTCCGAGCGCGCCCACCCGACGAGCAGGTAGCCCTGATCGGTCCCGACCCCGAGGTAGCCGCCGCCGCGCCCGCGGACCGTCGGCTCGAACGCGTGGAGGTTGTGCTCGTTGCTGGTGAGGTAGTGCTGGCCCTCGGCGTCCTCGGTCACCCCGCCGAAGAGCGCCGGTGCCTCGTCCTGCGGCGACGCGAACAGCACGCGACGCGTCGCGTCGGGCAAGGGGCCGAGCGTGTCGGCGTCCCCCGGCGCGAGCACGGCCGCGTGCTGGTGCTCGATCCGGTTCGTGCGGGGCGACGGGCTCGCGGGGTGGCACGCGATGCCGATCGTCAGCGCGGCGGCGACGAGGGCGGCGCGGCGCAGACGGGCGCAGAACAGGGGCAGGGCACGCATCGCAGCGACGACGCGCGGCGCGGGGACGGTTGTTCCGGAGGCGGGGCGTCGTCCTTGACGGCCGGGCGTCCAGCGGCCACACGTTGAAGGTGTGCGCCGGTCCGCGATTCTGATCGCCTCGGTCCTCGGGTGTCGGGCCGAGCCGGCCACGATGCCGGACCCGGCGCCGCCCGTGGCCACTCGATCGCCGGCGCCCGTCGAGGCCGAGCCGGCGCCGCTCGCTGCGCCGTCCGAGTCGCCGGCCACCCGAGCCGCCCACGCCGCTGCCCTCGCGCACGTGCTGCCGGACGGGGTCGATCCATACGCGCGCCTGCGCGGCGAGGCGCGGCCGTGGCGGTTCGAGCCGGTGACGCCGCCCGGATCGCTCGCCCGGTTCCACGCCGCGCTCGCCGGCGCGGGCGCTCGGCCGGTCGTCGGGGACGGCCGCGGACACGCACACGGCCTACGTGCGCGCGTACCTGCAGGCGCGCTTCGGCGACGGCGGTCCCGGGTGGGTGCCGCTCGGCCGCGCGAAGCGGTGGTCGCGGCACGCCGAGGTCGCGATCCGATCGAGCGATGGGTGGCAGGTGATACACGCGGTGGCGCACCGCGATGGCACCGTGCTCGCCCTCGGGCCCCAGGGCCTCGCGTTCGAGGCGAAGAGCAGCCGCGCGTGGGTCGAGCTCGCGAGCCGACCGGGTCGCGCGCAGACGATCCGATCGATCGAGCTCGTCGCGATGACGCAGCCGCGCGGCGGAACGATGCGGGTGCAGGTCGACGGCGGCGCGCCGACCGAGCACGCGACGCGGGCGGAGGTCCCGGCGATCCTGCGGATCCCGATCGCGGTGGCGCCGGGACCCCACACGATCCGCATCGAGCTGCGGGGCAACGGGCCCGTGCGGCTGTTCGGCGCCGCGCTCGAGTCGGGCGCAGGCGTCGTCGTGGACACGCTCGGCGTCGACGGGGCGCGGGCGCGCAACTGGCAGCGGTGGGATCCGGCGATCTGGCGCGACGCCGTCGCGACGCGGCCGCCCGCCCTCGTCACGATCGCCTACGGCACCAACGAGGCGGTGGATCTCGATCGACCGATCGCCGCCTTCGTCGACGACTACGCGCTCGTCCTCGAGCGCGTGCGGCAGGCCTTTCCCGACGCCGACTGCCTGGTGCTCGGGCCTGGGGATTTCCCCGAGCGCGTCGGTGACTCATGGGTGGCGCGGCCGCGGCTCGCCGAGATCGTCACCGCCGTCCGAGGGCTCGCGGCGACCCACGGCTGCGGGTTCTGGGACGAGCTGGCGTTCATGGGCGGCGCGGGATCGATGGTGCGCTGGGTGCAGAGCGATCCCCCGCTGGCGCGCGAGGACCACCTGCATTTTCGTCCGATCGGCGCCGCGGTGAAGGGGCGCGAACTCGTGGACGCGCTGGTGCTCGGCTATGATGCCGCCGCGCCATGACCGTGCTCCCCTCGCTGCTCGCCCTCGCGCTGCTCGGCTCGGCCGATGCGTCGACGCCGGCCGGCACGATCGAGGATCCCAGCGGCGTCGCCCTCGACGGCTTCTTCAGCGCGCTCGCCCGCACCGAGGCGGCGACCCCCGGCGCGCTCACCCGCGTCATGCACCTGGGCGACTCGTCGATCGGCCTCGATGGCCTGCCACACGCGCTGCGCCGCCGCATGCAGGAGCGCTTCGGCGACGGCGGCGCGGGCTTCGTCTTCCTCGATCGCGAGTCGGGCAACTACGAGAACCGCGCCGTGATGCTCACTGCGTCGGGCTGGGACATCTGCTACGTCGCGTATCGCTGCGAGCCCAGCGGTCGCTACGGCTACGGCGGGCACGTGTTCCGCGGCCGTGAGGGCGCGCGCACGCGGGTGCGGACGCGGCGATCGGGCAAGTGGGGCCGCAGCGTCAGCCGCATGGAGCTGTGGTACCAGGCCGATCCGAAGGGCGGCCCGCTGCAGGTGCGCGTCGACGCCCAGCCCTGGGCGACGATCGACACGCGCGCGGACACCCACGAGGCCCGCTGGCACGCGCTCGACGTCGAGCCCGGGGCCCACAGCCTCGACGTGCGCCACGGCGGTCGCGGTCGGCCGCGGGCGTACGGCGTGGTGCTCGAGACCGACGGCCCCGGCGTGGTCTGGGACACGCTCAGCATGATCGGCGCGTTCACCAAGCGCCTGATGTTCTTCGATGCCGAGCACCTGCGCGAGCAGGTCGATCACCGCGCGCCCGATCTGCTGGTGTTCGGCTTCGGCGGCAACGACCTGCGCCGCTTCGTCACGACCACGGTGTCGCGCGAGGAATTCGTCGCCGAGATGCGCGAGGTGCTGGCCCACGTCCGCGGCGGTCGACCGGGGCTGTCGTGCCTGGTGGTCGGCATCGTCGACCACGCGCGCGCCGGCCGGTACCAGGTCGCGCGGCGCCACGTCGTCGCGATGGTCGACGCCCAGCGCGAGGCGGCGCTCGCCGAGGGCTGCGCGTTCTTCGACGCGGTCGCCGCGATGGGCGGGCCGGGATCGATCAAGTCGTGGCGGCGCCTGAGCCCGCCCTTGGCCGAGCCCGATCTGCAGCACTTGTCGATGCACGGCCGCGATCGGCTCGGCGCGATGATCTTCGACGCGCTCATGGTCCAGTACGACGCGCACGCGCGGCGCACGAGCGTCGCGGGTTGACTCAGCGCTTCTGGTACGTGCCGACAAGCTCGCCGGCGGCGAGGATGTGGCCGTCCATCGCCTCGTCGAGCTGCGCGCGCGTCGGCGTGCCGACGAGGCTGGTCGTCGTGTCCAGCGCGTAGACCCGGTGCACGTAGCGATGGCGCCCCGACGGCGGGCACGCGCCGCCCCAGGTCGCGTCGCCCCAGCCGTTCTTGCCGTGGCGCGCCGGCTCGGGCAGGGCGCTCGACGCGTCGCGCGGGAGCGACGTCGTCGTCGGCGGCAGGTCGTAGACGACCCAGTGGACCCACGTGCCCTTGGGCGCGTCCGGATCGTCGACGATGATCGCGAAGCTGCGGGTGCCCGCCGGCGCCCCCGACCACGCCAGCGGCGGCGAGACGTCCTCACCGTCGCACGTGAACTCCGCCGGGATCGGACCGCCGTCGGCGAAGGCGGTCGAGGTGACGACGAGCGGCGCGGGTGGGTTCACGGCGGCGTCCTCCGGGGCGCTCGCGCAGGCGAGGCAGAGCGCGGCGAGCAGGGTTGGGGAGCGGAGCACCTCGGCAGCATAGCCGGCGTGCTGCCGAGTTCGGCGCGTCCGGATCGGGGGACGGTCGTCCATGGCATGCCTCTCGATCCTGCGCCCGGAGTCGCGGCCGCGCCTGCGCAGGGATTTCGCCGCGGTTTCCCCCGCGCGCCCACCCGCGCGGCCGCTTCGTGCTACCTGTCGACGTGGATGAACGACCCCACGATCCGCTTCGACGACGTCGACCTCGACACCTGGCGCGCGAAGCTCGAGCGTGACGGTCGCACCGCGGCCTCGCTGACGCACGCGGGACTGGACGGGATCGATGTCGAGGCGTTGTACGATCGGCCACCTGCGCGCCCCGTCGTGGTGCCTCCGCGCGCGGGCTGGGCGTGCCTGCAGGCGCTGCCGGCCGATCCGGCGCGGGCCCTCGAGGTCGCGCGCGCGCTGCCGTCGGCGCAGGTCGACGGGGTGTGGATCGCCTCGGGCGACGC
>LNFB01000147.1 GCA_001464385.1 Deltaproteobacteria bacterium Ga0077550
CGAGATCAACTCGTCCTGCACTCGGACAACGGCGGCGCGATGAAGGGCAACACGATGCTCGCGAAGCTGCAGCAACTGGGCGTGATGCCGAGTTTCTCGCGGCCGCGGGTCAGCGATGACAACGCCTTCGCGGAGTCGGTGATGCGGACGGTGAAGTACCACCCGACCTACCCCGATCAACCGTTTGCCGATCTCGCCGCAGGGCGGAAATGGGCCGCGACCTTCGTGGCTTGGTACAACGAGGAGCACCTCCACAGCGGGATCGGCTTCGTGACGCCCACCCAGCGCCATCTTGGCGCCGACCAGGAGATCCTCGCGCACCGCCGCAGCACGTACGCGCAGGCCCGCGCTCGACGGCCTGATCGCTGGATCTGCGGAAACACTAGACGCTGGGACCGGCCGGACGTCGTGCGCCTGAACCCTCAAACCGCGCGCGTCGACGGAACCAAGTGACGCGCTAACCATGATGGGCTGCAACAACCTTGACAGTCACCGGGCGCTCCCTCGCACGACAAAGCGATCGATAGCGGCGCGTCGGACACATCCTGCACCGTGCACGGCCCATCGAAGGAGACGTTGCCGGTGACGGTCTCCGCCGGCGGGGGCTCGACCGTGATCTCGAGATCGGGGAGAGCAGGGGCGACGCACGCGCGTTTCTCCGCCTCGCAACCGACGACTGCCAACGTTGCCGTGAGGAGAACCCTGCGAGTGGCGGACGGATCCGGGATGAGCTCGGCGAGCACCATGTGATAGAGGATTCTCGCTGCCCCCGCTGCAGTGACTCGGCCGTCATGCAGCGCGCCCGCGATCCTGCAAACAAGGCGCCTGGCGACCTCACGTCGGTCCGGTTCGCCCGGAAGGGAACGCAGCAGGTGTGCGACCTCGACAGGCGGCGCCTTCGCGGCAAGCGACGCCTGGATCAAGGCGAAAGGTGGCTGGGGATCGGCCTCGATTCCGGCGTCCGCCCAGCGGATGGCGTCCGGCATGGAGAGGAGGCCCAGCTCGAGGGCGGTCGCGATTTCCTCGGCCTCGGTTCGTCGTGTCATGTGCGTGGTGTCCGGCATGGCGAGCGCATGGGGTGTTCAGCGGCGGGAACCACGGGCTCGCCCGACCGCCTTCGCGAGCAGGATCGTCGGCTTCCCGATCCCTTCGGCGTCGGGAACCACGCCGACCACAGCGAAGCCAACGTTCAACCAGAAACCCAACGGGTGCCCTCGCGCAGCCTCGATGTTCTGCAAGATGTCCAGCGGTTGCCGGAACAAGTCGCGACCGAAGAGGTTGGTCAGGCCCGACTCATCGCTCGTTCCCAGCAACAGAGTGAGCGCGCCTTGCTCTTCGACCAAGCCGACGATCGCGTCGACCAAGGCGCGTCCGATGCCCCGGCCGCGTACGTTCTCGGCTACGACGAGGGGGTGCAGCTCCCAGACCGCTCCGTAGTCATGGCGCGCTCCGATCCAACCCATGATGCGCCCGGCAAGCACGAACGCGCGATTGATGTGCGCCGGTGAGAGCGCCTCGACGACGACTTCACGCGCGCGCTCCGACGTCGGCACCCAGTTCGGTGAGGCGACTTGGAACGACCGCACCAGCAACGACGCAACCTCGTCGACTCCGCGCTCGTCGTCCGCTTCGAGAGGAACAATGCTGATATCAGCGTGATCCACTTCGGCCTCAGCAGCGGCAGACACTCTCACGGGCGGCTTCACGTGTCCTTCGAAGAGTAGCTCAGCTGGGCCTGGACGTTCGCCACGCGGGCAACACGTGCTGCCGTCGCCGCTCGTGCGCCGCGCGGGGCGACTTCCTGGCGATCGCCGGCAGTGGCCGGAGACGCGCCTCCGCTGCGGTCGAGAGCTCGCCGGAGACGCCTCGAACGCGATCGAGGCGCTCGGCGAGGGGTCCGCTCCTCGCCCGCGGAATCCACGTCCTCCACCCGAGACGTCGACGATGCGCGCCAACCACCGCACGAACCGCACGGATCACGCGCTCGCCCGCGCCGCACCGCGTGACCCCACAACCAACGCGCACGAACGCGCCCCGGGCCGCTCGCGCACCACGCTCAGCGTCGCTTTTGCGCCCTGCATCCGCGCACCGAAGTGGGAACCTCGAACGCGGGAGACCCAACGCATGTCGACGCGCCCCCTCTTCACCCCGAACCGTCGTCACTTCCTGCAGGGCGCGGCGGCCCTGTCCGCTGCGGGGGCCTGGATCGGCCGCGCGAACGCAGGCCCGGCCGCCGGCGCGTACGGCAGCTCGCACTACGCGATCGACCTCGGCGGCGAGTCCCTGCAGTGGCTGCGATCCCTGACGCTGCCGAGCTACGCGCTCGAGGACGAGCGCTACGAGCGAGGCCTCTTCAAGGCGTCGTACCTCGTGTCGCAGGGCAGCGCGGTGCTCGACTGGATCCTCTCGCTGGCGCGGCGCGAGTCCGATGTCCGCTCCGGCGCCGTGGTGGTCACCGACTTCGACTACGACGTGAAGCGCCGCGTCGAGTGGACCGGTGGGCGCGTGGTCCAGGTCGCGCTGCCGGTGCTCTCGACCAAGGACGCCAAGCGCAGCTTCGCCATCGACTTCGCGTGGGACGCCGCGAGCTTCTCCCGTGGCTCGGGCGGTGGTGCCAAGGGCACGGTGAACCAGGGCAAGACCGCCTGGACCACCTCGAACTACCGCGTGTCCGGCCTGCCCGGCGAGAACGAGTACGTCACCTCGATCGCCCTGCCCACGATCACCACCAAGCCCGGCGGCGGCGACAAGAAGAAGCCCGCACCCACCCTCGGCGAGCTCACGCTCGAGTTCGCCGGCCGCTCGCGCGACGCGGTCCTCGGCTACGTCGAGCAGATCGTCGCCGACGGCCGCCTCGCCGACGGCGAGCTCCTCGACCTCTCGATCGACATGCTCGACCCCGGGCTGAGCAAGACCCTCGGCACCGTGCGGCTCTACGGCTGCGGGCTGAAGCGCTACGAGGAGACGCCGTATGGTCCCGGGGCGGACGCGGGCGAGGCGTTCGCCTTGAAGTTCGCGGTGACGCGAGTGGATCTGGAGGTGTGAGCGTTCGTCGAGCGTGCGTCGCCCGGAGCCGCTCGCGCCATACCGCCCGCTCGGCCGGGCCACGCCCAGCGTGGCCCACCCCCGCGCCCCCTCTCAATCCCAAGGCGACGGCTGACCCGGCACATAACAATAGTGATTCAGCGTCCAGCTCGACCCCGTGCCCACTCCACCGCCGAGGCCGAACGGGTACCCCTCCCACACATGCCCGTTCACGCGATTCGACCACGCCAGGAAGTACGCGCCCTGTAGCCCCATCGCGGCGACGTGCCCGGCCTGGTGATCGCACAGGAACGTGAAGTTCCCGGCGTCGGCGAGGTTCGCCCCGAACACCTCCGACGGCGGGCGGAAGTAGTAGCAGCCGTTCGCGCCCGGGGCCCCGGCGCCACAGTACGCGTCGGTGGCCCCGCCGTGGACGACCATCACCGCCGTGTCGTTGTTCGGCATCGAGGGCTGCCACGCGGTGGGGATCGCACCGGACCAGCTGACCGCGCCGGCGAGGTACGTCGTGTGATTCACCAGGTGGCTGGCCATGCTCGCGCCCGCCGACATCCCCGACGTGGTCAGGCGATCGGGGCTGACCAGATCCTGCTCCACCGCGCACGCCACGATCTCGTCGGCGAGGGCGAAGTCGTCCATGCGATCGCACTCGGTGCCCGAGGTCCCGCACACGCGCCACCACGGGAACGGCGTGTTGGCGCGCGCCGGGGCGCGCGGGTCGGCGTACGGCAGCACGAGCAGCCCGTGCTCCGCGATCACGCGCTCGCGGATCGCCTGCACCGCGGTGTCCCACGACAGCAGCCCCTCGGGGGACTCGTAGGTGCCGTGCCAGTGCAGCGCGAGGAAGCCGGTGTCGTTCGCCGCCGCGGCGTTCACCACCAGCGCGCTGCGGCACGTGTCGAGCCCGGCGGGGCAGAACGTGTTCACGCCGTCCACGATGTCCGGACACGTCGCGGTCGGGTTGGGGATCCCGTCGCCGTCGGGATCGTTCGCGGTGGTCGAGGCCTCGGTGGTCGACGAGTCGGTGGTCGACGCACCGCTGGTCGACGCACCGCTGGTCGACGCATCGGTGGTCGAGCCGTCGCTGCTGCCGGAGTCACCCGCGGTCGGGCACGCGTGGCGCTCGTCGACGTGCACGACGGTGGTCTCGCAGCCGAGCATCGCGAGGGGGAGCAGGAGCGTGAGGGGGTTCGCTGGGGTGCGCATGCGTTGGTTCCTCGGGGTGGACTCGAACAGTGGTGCCGCGCGCGGGCTGGGTTCTGTGCGGGGCGGTACGCGCGTCGTCGCGGTCGATCGGATCGTCGTTCGCGAGGCGATTCGCCGGTGGTCGCCCGATCGGCCACCGCAGGAATCTTCGTCAGGCCCGAATTCGCCCGCGCTGCGCTACCGTGCTCGCGCCATGGCATCGCTCTCCGAGATCCTCGCCCAGGCCCAGGCCGAGCTCGCGGCTGATGACGCCCGCGCGGCGTTCTCGACGATCCGCCCCGCGCTCGACTACCCCGCGGCCCTGCTCGACGGCGCCGCGGCGATGACCGCGGCGTTCACTGGGTTCGCGGCGGTCGCCCGTGCGATCGCGGGGCCGGACTTCGCGGCGCTCGTGCAGGCCGTCGCCGCGGATCCCGACGATCCGAATGCGCTGTACGAGGCCGGCTTCGCGCTGTACGAGCAGCAGCTGTTCGGCGCCGCCGCGACGGTGCTCGCCCGGGCAAACCGCGTCGTGCCGCAGCAGCGGGCGATCCTCTCCGAGCTCGCCGCCGCGCTCGAGGGCGCGATGCGCTACGGCGATGCCGCGCTCGCCGTCGATGCCTCGGGCCTCGCCGAGTCCGATCCGTTGCTCGCGTACCTGAGCGGCTACAACTGGATCATGGTCGGCGAGATCGACCGCGCGGCCGCACGGCTGCCCCTGCTCGCGCGCGTCGACGAGACCAACCTCGTGCACATGCGCGACGCGCTAGGCGGCATGATCCGACGCGCGCAGGCGGTTCGTGCCGCGGGCATCGACCTCGGCGAGCACGCGCTCACGGCGTGGCACGCGATCCTGAACGGAGCGCTGCTGACTCACGAGTCGCCGTTCGGCTACGACGAGCCGATGCACGGGCGCTACGCGTTCATCTCGGACTCGCCCGGGCTCATGCACGAGGGGATCGATCGCCTCGGCCGTGTCCTCGGGGCGCTCGGCCTCGAGCCCGAGCGGGTGATCCGGGCCCCCGATCGCGCCAGCTCGATCCTCGCCGGGGCCGTCGGGCGCGCGTTCGATCGCCCGGTGGTCGCCTGGAGCGCCGAGGGCCAACGCGGCCTCGTCGTCGCGTGGAGCCTCGAGGAGCTCGACGCGCCGACGCTGCTGCAGGCGATGTTCACCCATCGGCCCGGGCAGATCCTGTTCGCCCACGCCTCGAACTGGGTCACGCCGTTCGGCTATGCGCCCGACGTGACGACGTTGCTCGGGCAGACGATCACCCACCCGTTCACCGGCGGGGCGCTGCGCGTCGATCCGACGACGCAGCAGGTCGCCCCGGCGCAGCCCGATCTCCGCGACGACGCGACGCTCGCCGCGGAGATCCTCGCCGCGGAGATCGACTCGCCGAGTCAGACGCCGATCGATCCGGTCCTCGCGATCGCGCGGGCGCTCGCGGAGTTGCCGGCGGGAGACCGCCTCGGGGTGGGCCGCACCACCGGCAACCGCCTGCGTCAGCGCGCCGGATCGCCGGTGCACAGCGCCCGGTTCCTGTGATCGCGCGGCTCGGGCAGGGACGCGGGTACGATCGTGTCCGGATGTCGCGACCGACCGCGCTCTTCGTCGCGCTCCTCGCCGCCTGCGCGCCGCACGACGCGGACGCGCCGTCCGTCCCCGACGATCTGGTCGATCGCTACGCCGCGGCCCGGTGCGGCGCGATGTTCCGGTGCGACTGCGACCCCGCGGGGTGGATCGATCTCGCGATGTGCACCTCGGCCATGCACGCGCAGTACGACGCGCGCGTCGCCGCGCTGCGCGAGCACGGCGGTGGCTACGACGCCGCCTGCCTCGCGGCGGTCGTCGAGTACTGGGACTCGCCCGACGCCTGCGCCGATCCGATCGACGCGGCGGGCGTGCCGTACTGCGCCCTCGTGCAGGGCGAGCAGGGCGAAGGCGAGGCGTGCGCGTCGATGTCGACGACCAGCTTCTCGGCCTCGTCGTGCGCCGCGGGCCTGCACTGTCGCGGCGGCGAGATCTGCGAACCACCGGCGCCCGGCATCGAGCTGGCCCAGGGCGAGCCGTGCATCGGCGCGGCGTACCCGTGCACCGACGGTAGCTACTGCGACGCGGCGACCGATCGCTGCGCCCTGCGGCTCGGCGCCGGTGAGGCGTGCGACGCCGCGGCGGCCTGCGATGCGCAGACCTGGTGCGCGGGCCTCGAGGCCCCGGAGATCGCCGGCACCTGCACGCCGAGGGGCGACCCGGGCGAGGCCTGCACCGGCGCGCCTTCCTGGGACGCGCGCGCGTGCGCCCCCGAGGCCGACGATCCGACGATCGCCCACTACTGCGTGGGGATGACCTGCAGCGATCGCGTGCCCGCGGCGTGCGGACCGTGGTTGTGACCCGGCCCGATCACCGCGCGCGGATCGTCAGCACCACCGGCCCCGCGCCGATCTCCGCCGACAGGCACGTCCGCGGCGCGGCCGTCCCCATCGCCGTCCAACCCGGCGCGTCAGTGATGCGCAGCGTCGCGCCGCGCATCGTCAGCGCGATCGTCTGGCC
The DNA here is from genome assembly GCA_001464385.1 of Deltaproteobacteria bacterium Ga0077550. Lineage (GTDB taxonomy): Bacteria > Myxococcota_A > Polyangia > Nannocystales > Nannocystaceae > Xiheibacterium > Xiheibacterium aquaticum. The sequence continues at coordinate 6,779 of LNFB01000147.1, forward strand.
CCGCGGCCCGAACACCACCGCGCCGTCGTCCCCGAGCCGCACACGCAACGCGGCCGGCACGAAGTAGCGCACGACGCCGCGCCCGCCGCCCGAGAGCGTGTCGGTGACGACGATCGCGTCATCGACCCGACGGATCTCGCGGCGGTGTGTCGTGCGGCTGCGGAACCCCGTGACCTCGCCGCAGAGGCGATCGTCGCCGTACTCCACGGTGCCGAGGTGCGCGCGGCCGCCGATGCGGTGGCTCTTCCACAGCTCGTGCTGGTCGCGATCGTCGACGGTGACCGTGTTGTGCGCCGCGGTGCTGCGGCAGTACCGGCGATCCTCGCCCTCGACGTAGGTGCCGACGCCGGCGTCGACGAGCACGCGGGTGTCGCCGTGCGAGAGCTCGAGCGAGAGGCAGTCGCCGTGGATGTGCCCGACCTGGTACGGCAGGCCCACGCCGCCTCGGTTGAACAGCAGCGTGAACGGGCCCCACGCGCGGCGGGCGAAGCCCGAGGCCGCCGCGGTCGCGTGGCCGGTCGGCATCGCCGCGCCGTCGCGCGCGAACAACCGCCGCGGCGTGACCGGGGCGCCGCGCTGCGAATCCCCCCACAGCGCGACGTCGCCGTCGGGGTGGGTGAACGCGGCCGTCGCGTCGCGCATGCGACCGAAGGCGACACGCAACGGATCGGCGAGGCCCGGCAGCCGCGGCTCGGCGAGCGCCGCCACGATCGCGAGCTGTTCGGCGAGCAGGCAGTGGTAGCTCGGCGTGCGCTCGCCGTGGACGCCGTCGGCCGCGAGTTGCTCGTCGACGATCGCGAGCAGGCGCGCCCGGGCGCCCTCGCGCAGGCCCGAGGGCACCGGCCCGTCGAGCGCCAGCGACGTCGCTGCGATCGCGACCGCGTTGGTCCACAGGTGATTGCCGTCGATGTGCACCTCGGCGTGCTGCACGAGGTGCTGCAGCTGCGCGCTCATCGAGGCCAGCACGATCTCCTGCTGCGCCGCGTGCAGCGAGCCGCCGTGCCGCGACAGCCAGCCGATCCAGTGCAGCAGCCGCAGCGAGGTCGGGTAGGGCTCCCAGCCCACGCCGACGCGGTGCTCCTCGATCCAGTCGAGGATCGTCGCGCGGCCGACATCGACGTCGACACCGGGCGCGCTGAGCCAGCCGTGGTAGTGCAGCGTGTACGCCCACAGCGGATCGTCGCCGGCGTCCCAGCCGAAGCGCAGCGGATCGTGACCCGCGTGTCCGACCAACCGCACCGCGCCGTCGCCGTCGAGCGCGCCCTCGGGCGAGGGACCGACCAGGCCCTCGGGGATCGCGAGCGCGTCGCAACCGGGCGCCCGCGATTGCGCCGGCGTGCGCGCCGGGCCGGCCGAGCGCTGGCGCGCGAATGCCAGCAGCTGGGCCGGGCGCAGGTGCACCGCGGAGCGCACCGTGGGGCCGAGTCGATCGATCGCGCGACGCAGGCGAGACATCCGGCCGCGCGACCTTAGCACCGGTCGCGCGAAAAACCCGTCGCGGTCGGTGCGACGCCGCGGCCTGCGTCCGTCAGGGCAGGCAAGACCATGCAACGCACCGCCCTCGTCTCCTCGATCCTCTTCACGATCCTCCCCGCGCTCCTGCTCGTCGCCTGCGATCGCGCGGCCGAGCCCGCCGCCGACGCCACGCCGAAGGCCGCGGCCGTCGGCGCCCCGGCGAAGGCCGAGCCCGCGAAGGGCCCCGCGAAGGAGCCCGCGGCCCCCGCCGCGATCGTCCTCGAGGAGGCCGACCTGCCCGGCCTCGGCAAGCTGAAGCTGCCCAAGGGCTTCACCTCGCCGCACGACAAGCACTGGAGGTACGACCTCGGCAACCACGAGTCGATCGCGGTGAGCTGGGAGCCCCACGGCGCCGCGTCGCTCGAGAAGGCCAAGACGATGTCGAACATCCTCGCCACCGCCGAGACCGTCAAGAGCGCGCAGACGCTACCCAACGGCTACCACGAGATCGAGCGCGTGCGGGCCTCCGACGGCTTCACCTTCATCGCGCTCTTCGGCAAGGACTGGTACGTGAAGTGCGTCGCGCCCAAGGAGAAGATCGAGATCTGCCGCGAGATCGTCCGCTCCAAGGCGTGACGACGCGATCGCGATCGCGATCGTGATCGTGTCATGGGCACTCAATCCGCGATCGGCGTGACGCTCACCTCACCCGGGCCGACGCGCACGCCGGTCATCGTCGACGCGTCCTGCAGCGCGCCGATGTACGACGAGCCACCCGCGGCGCCGGTCGCAAACCCGCCGCCACCGCCGTACCAACCGCCGCCGCCGCCCGCCACGTGGTAGGCGTCGCCGGCGTACGATCCACCGACGCCGAGCGCACCCGCGGTGCCGGGCATCTGGCCCGCGGTGCCGCCGGCGTTCTGCGTGCCGCCACCCGGCGCGAGGTTGCCCTGCAGCGAGACGCCGGGCTCGCCGACGAGCCCACCGCCCGCGCCACCCATTCCGTGATCGGGGCAGCCGCAGTTGCCACCGCCACCGCCACCGGCCACGAGCACGCGCTCGGCCAGCGTGTTGCCGCCGACGCGGATGTCCGAGGCCCCGCCGCCGCCGCCGCCGTACTGCCCGCTGTTCCCACCGCCGTTGAAGCCCCCGTTGCTGCCCTGCGCGCCCTGGTCGCCGACGTAGACGTAGACCATCGTCCCGCCGCCGACCGCGATCACGGCCGCCGCGTAGCCCCCGAGGCCGCCGTCGTCGTCGGCCCCATCGCAGCACTCGGAGCCGCCACCCTGGGCGCCGTACGCCTCGACCTGCAGCGACGCGGCCCAGTCGGGCATCGCGAACGACTGCTCGACGCCCGTCGCGGCGAACATGTGGGTCTCGATCGCGCACGCGTCGTCGCAGAAGTCACCGGGCGACACGTTGCCGTCGTCGCACTGCTCGGCGCCGTCGCGGACCCCGTCGCCGCAGACGGGCTCCCCGCTGTCCGACGAGCCGGAGCCCGACGCGTCCGCCGACGTCGACGCCGCGCCGCTCGAGCTGCCTTCGGAGCTCGTCCCCGGCCCGGAGGCCGTCACCGTGGCGTCGGTGGTCATCGCGTCGGACGTCGTCGAGTCCGAGGCGGACGCCGACGTCGTTGGATCCGACGCGGTGCCCGTCGCCGACGCGCTGCTCCCCGTGGTGCCCGAGCCCTGCGGATCGTCCGGGCTGAAGCACGAGGCGACGAGGACGAGGGCGGCAGACGTGTAGCGCATGCCGCGAGGCTAACAGCTCCGCACCGGGAGCTCCGTGCAACGCCTGCGGGGTGGAGCGTGCCAGCTGCACGCCTCCGCCGGGCTCGCGTCACTCGAACCAGGCGTCGATGATCCGGAAGTCGTCCGGGGCCGCGTCGCCGAAGAACGCCCGCCCCGCGTCGCGCAGCCGCATCGCCTCGGCGTCCCGGGGGTTGCGCCACGCCAGGGTGCGGCCGACGACGTAGTCGAGCACCGCGGTCGCGTTCCCGCGCGTCGCGAGCGCGGGGCCGTGGGCCACCGCGTGCAACCGACGCGCGGCGGCGACGGCCTCGTCGCGACGCCCGAGGCGGACGCTGGTCTCGACCAGGCCGTACAGCGGGTTCAGGAGCTGACGGGCCTCGGGACCGAAGTGCGCGGCGAGCTGATCGCAAGAGCGCTCGAACAGATCGCGGGCGCGCTCGAGCTCACCGCGCGCGACGAGATCGCGGGCCAGGTTCGCGCGCATGGTCGCGAACGTGGGGTGGTCCTCGCCGAAGGCCTCGCGCGCGAGCTCGAGCGCGCGCAGCTGGTGGGCGTAGCCGAGCTCGCCCGCGTCGGGATCGCAGCCCGGTGTGGGGACATCGTCGCGGCACGCGGTCTTCGCGTAGTGCAGCGAGAGGTTGTTGTGAGCGACCCACGAGTCCGGCGCCAGCTCGAGCGCGCGCGTCAGGTGGCGCGCCGATCCGTCGGCGTCGCCGCGCTGCAGGTGGAACGAGCCCACGTCGCCGTGCAGGGCCGCCAGCGCAGCGTCCGGGTAGCCGTCGATCGCCGCGGCGAGCGCGAGCGCGTCATCGATCTCCGCGACCGCGGCGTCGAAGCGGCCGAGGTGTTGCAGCACGGTGGCCTTGCTGCGGTGGATCTCGATGCGCGCGGTGCCGTGGTCCAGGCCCGCGAGGGCGCACATCGCCTCGGCCTCCTCGAGCTTGGTCAGCGCGCGCGCGTGCTCGCCGAGTCGGCCGAGCATGCTCGCCCACCGGGTGTGGGCGTGGACGCGGGCCGCGGGATCCATCTCGAGCAGGAGCTCCGACGCGCGCTCGAAGCCCGTGGCGGCGTCCGCCTCGTTGCCGGCGATCGCGTCGAGCTGCGCGGCGGCGGCGACGAACTCGCCGTGTCGCCGGGGATCGATGTCGATGCGGCGCAGCTCCGCCTCGGCGGTGCGCAGCCACATCCGCGCGGCCTCGAGCTTCGCGGGGGTCTCGGCCTCGGACTCGGCGAGGTCGATCGAGATCATCGCGGCGAGCAGATCGGCGTGCTGGGCGAGCGCGGCCTCGTGGGCGTCGACGAACATCTGCCGCGACTCGAGGCTCGCCATCTGGTCGAGCGTGCGGCCGAGCTCGTGGCGCGCGCGGGTCTGCAGCAACGCGGAGCTCGGCACGTCGCCCCGCACGACGGCGCCCAGGGTCGCGATCGAGTCCACGAGCTCGCCGGCGTTGCGCTGGGCCACCGCGCGCTCGATCGCCGGCGAGGCCTCGGGCGATGGCGCGGGGGGATCGACCGGCGCGATCGCTGCGGCGAGGTCGGCCCGCTCGGCCGCAGAGCTCGGCGAGCTGGCCCAGACGGCGACGCCTGCCGCCACCCCGAACACCACGACGGCGGGCCACCACTGGACCTTCGGCTCCCACGCGCCTCGGAGCGCCTGCGCGAGCGCGGCCATGTCGGGCCAACGCGCGCGCGGATCGTCGTGCATGCCGCGGCGCAGCACCTCGCGGACGCGCCGCGGCGAGGTCCACAGCGGGGTCTGCCCCGGCAACGCGCCGTGCAGCGCCTCGTAGAGCGCGACGCAGAAGCTGTATTGATCGGCGCTCGCGTCGATCCGCTGGCCGCGGGCCTGCTCGGGCGCCATGTACCGCGGCGTGCCGGCGATCCCGTCCGCCGCGGCCTCGGGCCCGCGCCGCGACAGCCCGAAGTCCGCGACCAACACGCGGCCGTCGTCGGCGAGCAACAGGTTCTCCGGCTTGATGTCGGCGTGCACAAGCCCGGCGCGGTGGATCGCGACCAAGCCGTTCGCCGCGGCGAGGTAGTGCTCGAGGATCCGCGGGCCCGCCGGGTTGCGGCGCTGCCACGCCCGCAGCGTCTCGCCGCGGACCTGTTCCATCACGAGGTACACGCGGCCCTCGGTCTCGACGACGTCGTAGACCTGCACCACGTTGGGGTGGCTCAGCGCCGCGAGGGCCCGCGCCTCGCGACGCAGCGCAGCGCCGTCGCGCCCCGCCGACAGGGCCTTGATCGCGACCGGCCGATCGAGCTCGCGATCGCGGGCGTCGTAGACGACGCCGAAGCCGCCCTTGCCCAGGATGCCGCGCAGCGCGTAGCGATCGCCCGCCAGGGGCGCCGCGAGCGACGGCGACGCGACCAGCAGCGCCCAGTCGGCGAGGACCGGCGCGCCGTGGGTCTGCTGCAGCGCCTGGCTGTGGGGGTCGGCGCAGATCTTCCCCACGGCGGCGAGCACCTGCAGGCAGGCCTCGCAGCGGTCCGCGTGGGCCTCGAGGGCGTGCGCGGCCTTGGGATCGAGCCGCCCGGAGATCCAGGCCGCCACCACCTCCGAGTCCGCGCAGCGCTCCTCCACCTCGCCAAGGACGGGGCCGCCGCGGCCCGGTTGCACGCCGGGCGTGACGCAGGTTCGTGCACGATCGGTACCGATGCCCACGGTCCGACCCGTGCGACCGGCCGCGCCGCGCCGCGTCTACCGAGGTATGACGGATCTCGAGCTCGTCGCCGCCGTCCTCGCCGGGGATCCCACCGCCGTCGCGGAGTTCGAGGGGCGCGTGGCACCCGAGCTCCGGCAGATCGCGGCCCGCCTCGGGATCCGCCACGACGCGGACGAGCTGGTGCAGACCCTCCTGGTGCGCATCATCGTCGGGGGTCCCGACGCGCCGCCCAAGCTCGCGAGCTACCGCGCGCAGGGCTCGCTGCAGGCGTGGGTCCGCGCGGTGGCGACGCGGTTCGTCATCGATCACGTCCGCCATCTCCATGCCCGACCCCGCGACGAGCCCCTCGCCGAGTCGCAGCTCGGGCGATCGCAGGGCATCGACGGCGCGCTGCAGCAGGGCCGCTGGGCGACGCTCGTGCGCGACAGCGTGTGCGCGGCGTTCGACGAGCTCACCCCGCGCGAGCGCAACCTGCTGCGCGCGGCGGTCTTCCACCGCCTCAGCGTCGACGAACTCGGCGCGATGTACCACGTGCACCGGGCCACCGCGGCGCGGTGGCTGCAGCGCACCCGCGAGGCGCTGCACGACGCGGTCGCGATCAAGCTGCGCGCGTCGACCGGGATGTCCGAGCCCGAGGCGCGCAGCGTCCTGCGCGAGATCGGGGTGGATGGCGACGTCAGCCTGCGCAGCGTGCTGTCGGTGGCGTTCGAGGACGACGGCTCGGCGCGCGTCGAGGGTCCGCGCGCGGGGTCATGATGGGCACGCGTCTCCGATCGCGTCGGCCAGCATGATCGCGGCGTCGGCCATCGCCCGGCGGCGGTGGTCGAGGTCGTCGTCGTCGGTGGTGAGCAGCAGCGTCGAGCGGGGAATCTGGGCGAGGCACGCGGTGCCGACCGCGGCGATGGCCGGGCACGCGTAGCCATGGAGGCTCGGCCACGGCATGCACCGAAACGCTTGCTCTCGCACCAGCCGTGCGTCGGCGATCGCGGCGAGCAGGAGCGGATCGCCGCACTTGGCCGCGTATGTCTCGGCCTCGGCGAGGGCCGCGTCGAGTGCGTCGAGGAAACGAACGTCGTCCAACCCATCGGCGAGCGCCATCCAGTCGCGGGTGGGGATCGCGAGGCCGCCGGCGTCACGCACGGTGAAGTCGTTCAGCCCGGTGTGTGGAGCGGGATCCTGGAACGACCACGGCGAGATGCCGACGTAACCGACCGCGCGCGGCCAGAGACCGCCGAGCAGGCGGGCGGTCCGCGGCAGCGAGCGATTCGCTGCCCAGTAGGCGATCGGGCGCGCGGCGGGGGCGTGAGGGGCAGCGCGCAGCTGCATCGGGCCGCACGCCTCCCAGAAGACGTTCAGTTCCATGATCGCGTGGTCGACATGATCCACGAGGGCGGTCCACACGCTGCCGCTGTTGATGGCCACGGTCACGGAGAACGGCGCAAACGGTGATTCGGAGGTGGTGCCGGCGGCTCGGATCGCGTCGAGTCGTTCGAGCAACGTCGGCAGATCGGCGACGGTGGGCTCGTCCTTGACGTAGTACGACACCTGGCCGATCCCGAGCGATGCAGCGAGCGCCTGCTCGGCGTCGATGTCGGCCATCGCCGCGGCGTCGGGTGGTGCGCTCGCGAGGGTCACCGCATCGTCGAGGCCGGCCTCGGCGAGCATCGGCAGCATCGCCGCGCCACCGTAGGCGACCAGGGCATCGATCCCCGCGTCGGCCATGCGCCGCAGATCGGAGCGGACGATGTCGTCGGGCTTGTAGGCGCTCGCGGAGGCCTCGCCGACGCCGCACGCTGGATACGTCGACGCCGGACAGAATGGGTAGTAGATGCCGTTCTCGCCCGACACCTCGGCGTCGAGGGCCAGGGGCAGGACCTCCAGTTCGAGCGCAACGCGGGTCGAGGTGGCGAGGTCGCGCTTGGGCCCGACGGTGAATTCGCCGGCGTACGTCCCCGGTGGGGTGTCCGGCGGGACGTCGAGTGTCAGGAAGAACAGGCGCTCGTCGCCGGGCGAGAGGATGCTCCACGCGAACGGCCCGTCGATGCCCTGCGAGTCTGGCGGGAGCGTGCGGTCGTCGACGCAGCCCTGGTCGTGCTTCACGAGCACGTCGGCGAGCGGTCGCTCGAGCGACGTATCGGTGCCCAAGACGGTCGCGGCGTACGGTCGACGCATCGCGAAGCGGACGTCCGTTCGACTGGCGGGGATCGTGACGGGTCCGACCAGGTCGCCGACCCACGCGAGGATCGTGTCGTCGTCCTCGAGCTCGGGGCCCGCGTGCGCCGCGATCGCCACGCGCACGCGCTGCCCCGCGGCGGCCCACAACCGTCGCGAGGGAGGCGTCGCCGGGTCGTCGGGGCTCCAGTCCGTGGGATCCTCGTCGTGGCGCTGGGGGAATCCCACGATCATGGGCTCGCTGCGCGACGCGAAGCGATACGCCCTGGGGGCGTCCGTCGGCGCGCGGCCGGAGGGCAGGTGCGCGGCGAGCCCGGGCATCGCCGCCGCGACGTCCGCATCGGGGACCAGTGACGCATCGCGGGTCAGGAGGATCGCGTCGATCCCCACATCCACCGGCACGTCGATGTCGAGGTGCCGGCGACCCGCGCCCGGTACGACGTGGCCGATGCGCCACCAGCCGTTGGTCACGCCGGTCGTCGCCGTGGTCACCGGCACGTCGTCGAGGCGCGCGCCGATCGTCGTGTATCCGCCATGGCTTCGCACCCAGACGTGGTAGGCGGCGTCCGGCGCGGCGAACTCGACCAACCACGTCAATCGGGCGGAGGCGGCAGCGAACACCGGCAGCTCGCCGAGCCACGTCACGCTCGGGACGGGCCGCACGAACGCGGCGGGCGCGGGCAGCAGGGCGAACGCGGTGGTCCACGCGGTGTCGTCGACGAGCGTGGCGGACTCGACGTCCGCGCTGCAGCTGGTCGATGCGGTGCCGCTGCGGGCGGTGGCGTCGGGGCCGGCCGCTTCGTCATGGCAGGCGCCGACGACGAGCACGCAGGCCAACAACGGATGGGCGAGGGTCGAGGCGCGGGTCATGGGGCGTTGGTGGCGATCCCACGGCGTGGCGTTCCCACGTCCCGCCGATCTGATCGCGGTCGTGGGCCGTACACCCACCCGTGCCGACCCGATCGGGATCTCTGCGGACGCTGGCGGTCGCCGTCACCTCGGGCGCTCGCCCCTCGGCGCTCACCGCGGAGGTGTTCGACCTCGACGAACTCGAGCTGGTCGAGGTCGAGGATGACGACCTCGAGACGATCGACGAGGCGTGGCTCGAACCCGTCGAGGAGACCGTGGCGGAGCTACTGCCCGAGGACACCGCGGCGCGGCATGTTCCGCCGTCGCGCTATCCGCCTGGCGTCGGCGACGACGAGGTCCACGCGATCGTCGGCCACCTCACCGCAGAGCTGTGTACCTGAGCGTCGGCGACGCGATCACGGCCGCCGATCTCCCCGACGATCCGTTCTCGCTCCTCCCGCAGCCGCCCAATCCCCGCGTGGTCTCGATCGGCGCCTGCGGCATCCCTCGCACGGCGGAGTGAGCATCGGTC
>LNFB01000148.1 GCA_001464385.1 Deltaproteobacteria bacterium Ga0077550
CTGACCCGGATGATCAACGACCTGCTCGACCTCTCGCGCCTCGACGCGAGCCGCCTGACCCTCGAGATCCGCCCCTTCGACGTGCTCGAGTGCGTCCGGTCGGCGGTCGAGCGGACGGAGATCGAGCACCGCGACACGCCGCTCGAGGTCGAGGTCGTCGGGACCCTCCCGGTGCTCGAGGGTGATCCGCAGCGCATCGCCCAGGTCCTCGACAACCTGCTGAGCAACGCGGTGAAGTACGGGCGTGCGGGCTCGCCGATCCACATCCGCGTCGAGCACACGGGCGATCGCGTCGCGGTCGCCGTGACCAACGATGGCCCGGGCATCGATCCCGCGGCGCTGCCGCGGATGTTCCGTCGCTTCGAACGCGCCGGTGGCACCGCGGGCGTGCCGGGGATCGGCCTCGGCCTGCAGATCGCGCGGGGCCTCGTCGAGGCCCACGGCGGCAGCATCGCCGCCGAGAGCGAACCGGGCGCGAAGACGACGTTCCGCTTCACCCTGCCGATCCCCGGATCGAACGCCGGCTAGCCAGGTGCAGGTGCGGCCCCGGGCACGATCAGCACCGGCCGATCGGTGACGCGCGCGAGGTCGGTGCCGACGCTCGAGGTGAACACGCGATCGAGGATCGCGAGGCGTCGGGAGCCACACACGATCATGCACGCGTCGGTGGTCCGCGCGTGGCCCAGGAGATCGTCGACGACCGGGCCGTGGGAGAGCAGGGTCTGCGCCGGGACGATCCCCTGCGCGGTGCACCACTGCTCCACGTCCGCCCGCGTGCGCCGCGAGGTGAGCGGCGGCTGCACCCAGATCTCGTCGAGCAGGCTCTGGGTGGTGTCGGGGAGGGCGTCGACGTAGCCCACGACGAGCGACCGTGCGAGCCCGCGGGCCAGCTGCGCCGCGACGCCGGCCGCGGCCGTGGCGTCCGACCCGAGGTCGGTCGCGAGCAGGACGGGGCCGGCCGCGATCGCGATGCGCTCGAGATCCGGCGGCACCATCAGGATCGGCACCGGCAGCCGACGCAGCATGCGGCGCGCGACGGATCCTAGCCGAACGAGCTCGTGCCCCCCGCGCGGCGCGATGCGACCGAGGATCATGGCGTCGGCGCCGAACTCGGCGGCCGCCTGCTGCAGGCCGTCCTCCGGCGACGGGGCCATGATCACCTCGAGCGAGCTGAACAGCCCGGCGTCCCCGTCGAGGGCAGCCGCGCGCGCGAGCGCCTCCTCGCCGGCGCGTCGCAGCGCCCCCATCACCTTCGCCGACTCGCGGAAGCGCTCGTCGACGACGTGCACGCCGACGAACTCCGGCGGTTCTCGGGAGGGATCCGCGCGGAGATGGGCACGCAGCCACGCGGCCGTCTTCACGGCGCCGTGGCTACGCGCGTGGAGGTCGATGCCGACGAGCCAGCGCATGCGTCCTTCGTAACATGGCGGAGCAGGTGGGCTCGCGGCAGCGAATGCGGGCAGCGGCGGAGAATCCCGCAGATTGGCCGCATGCGCGACGCGCCCTCGCCCGCATCGCCGACGCCACGCAAGCAATGCCGCCGCATACCGGCGCCCGCACCTGGCAGTCGCGACCTCCACGACCAGGCTTCCCCTCGGAGGTCTCCATGTCGCACCGGATCCACCGTGGTGTCTTGCTCGGCGCTTGCGCAGCGATCGCGACGGCGTGCACCGAAGGCACGTCCCCTGGCCACACCGAGGACTTCTTGGTCGACAACCCGGGCGCCGACGGAGGCTCGGGCCTGAGCGGGGGCGAGACCGGCGACGCCAGCGGTGGCGACGACGGCGGTGACGACGGCGGGCGCACCGTGAGCGAGGCCGACATCGTGTTCGTCGAGGGCGACCGCCTGTACGCGATGTCGGCCTATTCTGGGCTCGCGGTCATCGACGCGGCCGATCCCGACGCTCGCCTCCCGGTCCTCGGCCACTACCGCATGCCAGGCCAGCCGTTCGAGATGTACGTCGACGGCGGCCAGGTGTTCGCCATGCTGACCGACTACGGGAGCTACGCCTGGGACGATGCGGTCGACGGCTACAGCTGGCACAGCGCGAGCCGACTGCTGGCGCTCGACGCCAGCGACCCGTCGAGCATCACCCTGCGCGGCGAGTTCGAGGTCCCCGGCGCCATCCAGGACTCGCGCCGCGTCGGCGACATCCTCTACGTGGTCACGTTCGAGGACGGGTGGTGCTGGGGCTGCGAGGCGGACCGACCGCGGACCGTGGTCACGTCGCTCGACGTCTCGGACCCCGCGCACGTGGAGGTCGCCGATCGGATCGAGTTCGACAACCAGACCGACGAAGCGTGGGACTGGGCCGGCCCCCGCAGCGTCAGCGCCACCGACGAGCGCCTGTACGTCGGCGGCATCGAGTACGCGGGCCCCGAGGACGCGCACTCGATGATCGACGTCATCGACATCACCGATCCGGGCGGCGCGATGGTGCGCGGGGCTTCGGTCGAGGTCGCCGGATCGATCGCGAGCCGCTGGCAGATGGACGAGTTCGACGGCGTGCTGCGGGTCATCAGCCAGCCGTGGGGCTGGAGCAGCGACGCACCGCCCGCGGTCGAGACGTTCACCGTGACCTCGGCGAGCGAGGTGACCCCGTTGGCGTCCCTGCCGATGACCTTGCCGCGACCCGAGTCGCTGCAGAGCGTGCGGTTCGATGGACCGCGCGCGTACGCGATCACGTTCGAGCAGACCGACCCGTTGTTCACGCTGGATCTGTCGGACCCGGCCCACCCCGTGCAGACCGGTGAGCTCGAGATCCCCGGGTGGATCTACCACCTCGAGCCCCGCGGCGATCGGATCGTCGCGTTGGGCTTCGATGCCTCGAGCTCGCAGGGCGCGATCAACGTGAGCCTCTTCGACGTGTCCGACCTCGCGGCCCCGAGCCTGATCTCGCGGGTCGGGTTCGGCGGCGCGTGGGCCGACTTCGGCGAGGATCAGAACCGCATCCACAAGGCCTTCACGCTCCTCGACGAGCTCGGGCTGGTGCTGGTGCCGTTCTCCGGCTGGCAGTACGACGAGGCGGACGACGACGCGTGGAGCTGCGGGCACTACACCAGCGGCGTCCAGCTCGTCGACTGGACCGACGACGCCCTGGCGCTCCGCGGCGTCGCGCCGTCGCACGGGCGGGCCCGACGCGCGCTCGTGCATCGCGATCGGCTGCTCGCGATGTCCGACAAGGCGGTCGCGGCGTTCGACATCACCGACCGCGACGCCCCTGCGGCGCGGGCCCAGGTCGCCCTGGCCGCCAACGTCGACGACGTCGCCATCGGGGACGGTGTCATCGTCCGCCTCGCCACCGACTGGTGGACCAACGAGGTCGCCCTCGAGGTGGTGTCGCCCGCCGATCCCGAGGCCGCCGAGCCGCTGGGACGGCTGGCGCTGACCGACATCTCGCCCGAGTTCGGCTGCGGCTACTCGTGGGGCCGCGATCTGTTCGTGCACGACGGCCATGCCTATCTCCTGCGGCAGTCGTACGGCTACGACGAGACCGACTACCGCGAGCTGTTGGTGCTCGACGCCATCGACATCAGCGACCCCACCGCGCCGAAGTGGGCCAGCACGCTCGAGCTGCCGTTCGCGATGTCGTACGCCGGTTGGGGCCTGGGCCTGCAGAACCAAGAGCGCGCGGCCGTGCGGGTCGGCGACGCGCTGGTCTTCACCGCGTCGGAGTCGCGCTACGTCGGCGAGCAGTACCTGGGCGAGCGAGCGCGGCTGCAGGTCGTCGACCTCGGTGACGCGGGCGCGCCGATCCACGCCGGGACGCTCGAGCGCCCCGACGCGCTGGCCCACGGCGGGCTGCAGCTCAGCGAGGGCGAGCTGACGTCCTGGCACATGCGCGCGGTCGATGGCGATGCGTCGAAGGTGCGCTTCTATTTCGACCGGTTCGACGTGTCGGATCCCTCGGACCCGCGGGCCCGGACGCCGATCAACGTGCCGGGCCAGCCGGTCGCCCACGGGCCCGCCGCGGATCGGCTGGTCACCGTCGGATTCGAGCTCGATGTCGTGGATGCGCCCGCCGACGGGTGCTGGACGCTGCCCAAGCTGTGGAGCTACGAAGGGGACGACTCGCAGTGCACGATCGCGAATCGTCCGCTGCACCTGCTCGCCCTGCACGACGACGACGCCGAGCTGCTCGACACGCTCGACGTCGAGGGCGACGACGGCCGCATGACCGCCGCGATGGGCGACGGCGAGCACCTCTTCGTGGTGGTGGGCGCCGGCAACGGCTGGGGCTGGGGTTGGGCCGAGGACGCTGCGGTCGGCGGTGGCCCGACCCGTGACGGCGAGCGGCCGACCTCGTCCGTGGCGATCGTTCGCGGGCACGATGGGGACCAGCTGGTCGAGGCGTCGCGGGTGTTGATCGAGGACTCGCCGTGGACCTCGATGATCGGCACCACCGGTTCGACCGCGGTGCTCCGCACCGACCGCGGGATCGGGATCGTCGACGCCGCGGACCCCGAGGCGCCCGCGCTGTCGGTGATCCCGACGTGGGGCTGGGGCTGCTACGACGGCACGCTCGGCGACGATGCGGTGTACTGCCCGATGGGCGAGTACGGGCTGCAGGTGATCGACCTGCCGTGATCGAGCGCGCGGGCTCAGCACCCACCGGCGTGGCACGTCGCGCAGGTGGGCAGCAGCTCGCCGTAGACCTTCGCGCGCGCCTCGAGCGTGTCGGCCTGCGCGGCCGCCTGCTCGAGCGCGCGCACCCGTTGGCGCGCGCGGCGGATGGCCTCGAGATCCTGCGGCCCCCCGCGCGCGGCGTCGCAGCTCGGCAGCTCGACGAACGCGCCGACGCCGTCGCGCCACGCCGCGTCGGACGGGAGCACGAGGGCCTCCCACAGGCGATCGAACGCCCACTTGTGCCGGCGCATCAGGGGCGCATCCGAAGCCGGCGGCGAGGCATCGGCGCGGGCCAGACCTGCCGCCTGCGCCGCATGGCACTCGCCGCAGCTGCGGGCGAGCGACGCGGCGGCCGCGGCCGCGCCCTCGAGGTCCCCCGCGTCGGCGACGGCGCGCGCGGCAACCTGCGTGGCGGACAGATACGGCGCCCATCCGTCCAGCACCACGCTGGGTCGCTCCTCGGCGATGACGGTGGCCGCTCGCTTCGCGTCGTCCACGGCGCCGCGGATGAGCGACGAGTGCACCTCCAGCAGATCGGCGAAGTGCGCCGGCATCTTCACCGTGGCGGCGCGCTCGACCGACGTCGCCTTCGCCGGCGCGTCGGCCTCGCCGAGCTGCGGGGCCTCGACGCGCGTCGGCGGCTCGACCGACGACGGACAGGCCGGGGTCAGCAGGGCGAGGACGGCGACGCTGCGCAACGACGGCATGTCCGCAGCATCGCAGAGCGGACCGTCGCGGACCTCTGCACGGCGCGCGGCCGGAGGTGATGTACGCCGGCAACAATCGCGCGACCGCGGTCGTCGCCGCTCCCTACACTGGTGCTTCACTCCGGATCGGACCCACCCATGCGACCCAAGCCAAGACGACTCGAGTTCGCCGCCGTGATCGCGATCGTGCTGCTCGCGGCGTGTGCCGCCGGAGATCCCCGCTTCACCGCCGAGGCGCCCGCCGGCTTCTGGCACGGTGTGTGGCACGGGATGATCGCGATGATCACCCTCGTCATCGGCATCTTCAGCGACACCGTCCACGTCTACGAGATCCACAACACCGGCGGCTGGTACGACTGCGGGTTCCTGTTCGGGACGCTCGCGGTCTGGGGCGGGGGCTCGCACCAGGCCGGCCGCCGCGGTCGTCGACGCGAGCGCGACCGCGAGTGGGACGAGCTCGGCCGCAAGGTCGAGGCGAAGCTCTCCCGCCTGCTCCGCGGGTGGGCCGAGGCCGAGCCCGACGAGGACTGGCACGAGGTCGAGAAGAAGGCCGAGCGCAAGCTGAAGCTCGCGGTGCGCCGGTGGGCCGAAGAGCCGATCGACGGCGAGCCTGTCGCCCCCCCGCGGACCTGATCGCCGCCGCGCCCACCGTTCGCGGTGGCGCCACGAGAGCGCGGCCCACGCCCGGCCGCTCGACGGGCGAGCAGGACCTCGAACCCTTTGCTAAGATCCAACCTCTCGGGTCCACACCGCAATGAACGCCGCCAAGGTCCTCATCGTCGACGACAACCGCGACCTCGCAGAGAACCTCGGCGAGGTGCTCACGGACGAGGGGTACGAGTGCGCGGTCGCCTTCGATGCGATCTCGGCGATCGATCGGATCCTGGCCAAGCAGTTCGACGTCGTGATCACCGATCTGCGCATGACGCCCCGCGATGGGCTCGCGGTCGTCGGCGCGGCGCGACAGAAATCCGCCGAGACGCTGGTCGTGTTGATGACCGCGTTCGCCGGCGAGGTGCAGCTCGACGCGGCGAGGGCGGCGGGGGTCTCCGAGGTCGTGGCCAAGCCGATCGACACCCCGCGCTTCCTCGAGTTCGTCCGGGCGCACACGCCACCCGCCTAGAGAGTCGACGACGCACGCATGGACAAGGGGACCCTCCACGGCGCCCGGATCATCATCATCGATGATCACCGCGACCTGGCCGACAACCTCAGCGAGCTGCTGGCCGACGAGGGCGCCAGCGTCCGCATCGCGGCGGACGCCAGCACGGGGATCGCCCTCGCGAAGGCCGGCTGCGACGTCGCCCTCGTCGACGTCCGGCTGCCCGACGCGATCGGCCTGTCGCTCGTGCCGGTGCTCCGCGAGATCGATGCGAACACCGCGGTCGTGCTGATCACCGGTCACGCCTCGATCGACGACGCAATCGCGGCGGTCCGCGCGGGCGCCTACGCGTACGTCCTCAAGCCCTTCGACACGCCCGAGCTGCTCACGACGGTGGCGCGGGCCGTCGAGCGGGTCCGGCTCGAGCGCCACGCCGACGCGCTGCAGCACGCTCTCGAGCGCCGCGAGGCCGAGCTGCGCACGATGGTCGAGGCCGTCGCGGCGCTGCTGCTGGTGCTCGACGAGCGCGGGCTCGTCGTGCAGGCCAACCCCGCGGTCGCGGCGGCGACGGGCGTGCCGATCCACGAGCTCATCGGCCTCGACTGGGCGGAGCGGTTCGTCCCGGAGGCCGATCGCGCCGAGCTGACCTCGGCCTTCGCGAAGACCCGCGGCGGTCGGGCCGGCATGGCGCTCGAGGGCCGCGTCCTGTGCCGCCGCGAGGGCCAGGTCGAGGAGCGGGTGATCCGCTGGCGGCTCGCCGGTCTGCCGGGGCCCGAGGGCTTCCGCATCTACGCCTCGGGCCTCGACGTCACCGACGTCCGCGTGCTCGAGCGGCGCACGCGGCTGGCGGAGAAGCTCGCGGCGGTCGGCACCTTCTCGGCCGGCCTCGCCCACGAGATCCGCAACCCGCTCAACGGCGCGACCCTGCAGCTGCAGCTGCTCGAGCGCCGGCTCGCGAAGATCGTCGAACCCGAGCGCGCCGCCCCGGTCCGCGAGCCGCTCGCGCTGGTCCGCGCCGAGCTCGAGCGCCTGTCACGGCTGGTCACCGAGTTCCTCGCGTTCGCCCGCCCCGCGGCGCTGCAGGCCCGCGACACGGATCTCGTCGCCACCGCGGCGCAGGTCGTCGAGCTCGAGGCCCCCGTCGCCGCGCAGCGCCACCGCGTGCTCGAGCTGCACGCCGAGGACGGCCCGGTCATCGTCGAGATCGACCCCGAGCGCGTGAAGCAGATCCTGCTCAACCTGGTCCGCAACGCCCTCGACGCCGCCACCCAGCGCGTCGTCGTCCGGGTGCGCCGCGATGGCGCCGGCGCGTGCCTCTGCGTCACCGACGACGGGCCGGGCATCTCGGCCGAGAACCGCGCGCGGATCTTCGAGCCCTTCTTCACCACCAAGGAGGGTGGCACCGGGCTCGGGATGGCGATCGTCCACAGCCTCGTCGAGCGACACGGCGGGACGATCGAGATCCACTGCGATCACGGCACGACGGTCTCGATCTCGCTGCAGCGCCGCGTGCCGTGAGCCGCCCGCGGGTGGCCACGATCAGCCCTGGGCGTCGAGCCGCTGGAGCTCCTCGTTGCCCGGCAGCTCGGCGAGGTCCGGCACCACGACGATCTCGATCCGGCGGTTGAGCGTGCGGCCGGCCTCCTCGACGTTCGACGCGCGCGGCTCGTACTCGGCGAAGCTCGCCGCGCTGAGCTGCAACGGCGCGACGCCGGCGTCGATGAGCGCGTGCGTGACGACGAGCGCGCGCCCGGCCGCGAGCTCCCAGTTCGACGCGAAGCGCTCGGTGTGGATCGGCACGGTGTCGGTATGCCCCTCGATCTGGAACTTCTTGCCGACGATGCCCGCCAACACCGCGCCGATCTCGACGAGGGCACGCGAGCCCTCCGACGACAGCTTGGTCGAGCCGCTGGGGAAGAGGATGTCGACGGGCATCGTCAGCACCATGCGGCCGCGGGCGATCCGGACGTCGAGCGTGCCGGCGTCGATCAGCTTGCGGAAGCGCGAGAGCATGTCGCGGTACTCGGCGACGCGCCGCTCGGCGGCGAGCTGCCGGGCGCCGAGCTGGGCCAGCGCCGCCGTCATCCGCTCGACCTCCTCGCGCAGGCCGGCGCGGCGCTTCACCAGCTCGGCGAGGCTGCGCTCGGCGTTCTGCGCCTGGGTCTCGAACGCGTCGACCCGGAGCTGCTCGTCGGCCAGCTGGCGCTCGAGCAGTCGGCGACGCGCGCCTCGGCCTGGGTGATCGCCTGCTCGAGCTCCTTGGTCTTGGCGTCGCGCGCCGCGATCGTCCGCTTCGCCGCGTCGAGCGAGGCCTGGGTGGACGTCAGCGTCGCCGTCGCGTCGTCCAACGCGCGCTGGGTCGACGCGTGCTCGGCCCGGGAGACGCAGCCGAGATCGGCGGCCATGAGCAGGATCATCGCGCTCGAGGTGGACAAGAACGATCGCATGGTCGAGGTCTCCCTTTCGCGGACGGGCGCCGCGGACCCGAGCGTGGCAGCGCAGCCCGCCCGGCGCAGTCGCAGGCTGTGCGAGCGCCGTGCAGCGCAGCCGCAGCGCTTTCGCCGATGCCGCGGCGCGCACGGATCGTCGCGCTCCTCCGGCCGAGGACCGCAAGCTATGCCGCGCGACGCCAGGCCCCGCGGCGCGGCGGCGGCCTAGACTGAGATGATGAACGACGATCTCCTCGCGCAGCTGAGCACCCGCGTCCCGCTGGCCGACCGCGGTCAG
Source organism: Deltaproteobacteria bacterium Ga0077550 (assembly GCA_001464385.1). GTDB lineage: Bacteria > Myxococcota_A > Polyangia > Nannocystales > Nannocystaceae > Xiheibacterium > Xiheibacterium aquaticum. Next base: position 9,164 of record LNFB01000148.1, read on the forward strand.
CTGGTCCGCATCGTCGAACGGATCGCCGCGACCATGGCGACGTGGGCGAGCCCCGCCTCCCACGCCGCGCTGAAGACCCTCGTCGGGGAGGCGCCACTGCGCGATCCCTCGTCGTCGGGGGCCTCGTTGCGCTCGATCGGACTGGAAGCGCTGTACGACGCCGTCGCGGACGAGACGTCGACGTCACGGGGGACCGCGCGCGAGCTGACGCAGACGGTCGCGCTGATGATGGCCCACGCCCTCGATCCCCAGGCGCGCGCCCGCCTCGTGCACGACCTGCCGCGCGAGTGGGCGCCGCTCATCGAGGACCCGCACGACGTGCCCGCCGATCACCGCCCCGCGCCCCCTGTCGATCGCGGGCACACACTCGCGGCCGGCCGCCCCGGCGCGACGACCCCGTTGTCCGACGCCGCGTTCGCCGGCGGGCAGTCCGACTCCGTGGCGAGCTCCGACGATCCCGGCGGTGCGCGCAAGCTCTCCGGCGGCGAGGGACCCACGCCCCATGGTCGCGATCTCGCGACGGGGCGGCGCTGACATGCGCGCGCCGATGCTCGCGGTGTTGCTGGCGCTGGGCCCCGACGACGACGGCTGTCTCGCCGCGTTCGGGGGATCGGCCCCACAGGATCCTGCGCACCGCGAGGCCGTCGAGCTGTGGCTACGCGATTGCGCCTCGTGTCACGGGGTCACAGGCGCGGCGGACGGTCGGCTCGCCGCGACGCTCGAGCGTCGACCGCACAGCCTCGCGGACGGCTGCCACCCCATCGCCGACGCGTGGGTCGCCCGCGTCGGAGATCCGGCGATGCAGGCCCACCACGCCCTCGACGCCAGGCCCGAGGTGCTCGCCGCGCTGGTCGAGGTGGTCCAGGGCTTTCGCATCGGGAAGCCCTGCGACGCCGAGGTGCAACCGCCGATCGTCGGGCCCGACGAGCTCGACTGAAGCCGCCGTCAGTTGCACTCGAGATCGAGGCCGCAGGATCCCGAGCAGCAATCGCTGGCGTTCAGGATGCACATCGATCCGGTGGGCAGGCAGCACGGCGACACATCGACGGTGCACTCCGCGGTGCAGATCGGCGGCCCGACCTTGCCCGCAGCACACGTCGCCCCGCCGAGGTCGGCGCCGTCGCACTGCTCGTCGGCATCGGCGATCCCGTCGCCGCAGACCGATCCGGTCCCCGAGGACCCCGAGGAGCCGGCGGTCGTGTCGGTCGACGTCGATGCGCTCGAGGTGTCGGCCGATGCGCCCGTCGTCACGCTCGACGGCCCCGAGGAGGTCGCGACCGTGCCCGTCGTGCCCGCGCCCGCGTCGTCGATCGACGCGGTCGATCCCGAGGACGTCGCGCCGCCCGACGACGTGGTCGCCGTCTCGCCCGGCGCGGCCCCGTCGTCCCCGGACGGCTCGGAGAAGCAAGAGCTGAGGGCGCCGACGAGCGCGAGGATCGATCGGGGGCGCGTCCTCACCGGATGATCGTCTCACGCCGGGTCATTCGATTGCAGGCGCAACGGCACGCGCGGCCCCGAATCCGCCTGCGCGCGCACGCGAGCGAGGAACGGCGAATTGGCCACCGAACGCGAGTTCTGGCCCGCACGGCCGCGCAGAGGCAGCCTGCCGCGGTCGGGCGGCGCGCCGGTTGCCGCCCCCAGGGACGCCATGATAGGACCCCCGACATCCCGTCTGCGCTCGAACGTTTGGTCGTACAGGTCCAGCCGCCCAAGGCGACGGAGCGGCCGATCGCGCCCCCGAGCGCACCTTCGCCCGAGGATTCCCCCGCGGCGCCCCCGGTCGCGCCACTGGTCGCGCCGCGGGTCGTGCCGCTCTCGACGGGGCTCGCCGCCGGGCTCGTCACCGCCGTGTCGGCGCCGATCGTCACGACCGTCGCGGCGCCTCGAGATCCCCGACACCGGCCGCGCCACGTCGACGGCGCCCAAGCGGCTCGCCCTCGTCCGCGAGTTCGTCGCCAGCGTGGTGGCGGGGCGCGACGTCGCCGATCCCCGCGACGACGCCGACCTGCAGCTCGCCGCGCTGGTGCTCGGCTGGCTGCACCGGGGCGAGGACGCGTCGCTCGCCGTCAGCGACGCGGGCACCCTGCTGCTCGACACGCAGCCCGGCTCCGCCGACGAGGCCACCGCCTTCGCCACCGCGATGCTCGAGCACGCGCCGCTGTGCCGCATCACCGGCGCCCTGTTGTTGGGCGAGTGGCTCGAGCTGCGCGACCTCGGCCCCGCGCTCGCCCGCGAGCTCGCCCTGCACCCGGCCCAGGCGGCGCGCCTGATGCCGTGCGTGCTCGCGTGGCGCGACGAGCTGCGCGGACGTGGCTGGGCGCCGAGGCAGATCGCGCTGCACCTGAAGACGCGCACCGCGTGGATGACCGGGCTCTCGACCCGCGCCCGTGACGTGCTCGCCCGCCTCGGCGTCGTCACGCCGGATCGCCTGCGCGCGGCGGACCCGGCGGATCTGCGCGACGCACCGGGGTGTCGGCCCGACATCCTCCGCGAGATCGAGCGACTGCGGGAGCAGCTCGAGATCCCCGCGGCCCCGCGGGGCTCGCGTCGCCGCGTCGCCGAGGTCCGTGACGACGCGCCGGTGCTGCTGCGACGCATCACCGCGTTCGACCTCTCGGCCCGCGCCCGCAACGTCCTGCACGAGCTCGGCGCGGTGTGCATCGGCGACGTCATCGCCCTCGAGCCCAAGACGCTGCTGCAGCGTCCGCACTGCGGCCGCAAGACCTTCGAGGAGATCGCCGCGCTGGTCTCGGGCCTCGGCCTGCACCTCGGGACGCCGCAGGCGGACGCGCCCGCGTCGGGCAGCGCCGCGGCCACCGAGGCACCACGGCCCGCGGTGGCGACGTCGACTCGGGCGGCCGTCGAGTCGGCGATCGAACGGGATGATGAGGATGACGACGAGGGCGACGATGACGACGCCGACGACGCCGGTACCGACGACGCCGAGCCCGTCTCCGTCGACGCCGTCCGGGGCGTCGCGCGGCGATTGATCGAGCAGCGCGGATGCGTCTCGATCGGCGCGCTGTCGCGGGCCTGCGCCGAGGCGCCGGGCCTGGAATCCGACGTCGACGCGCTGCGTCACGCCCTCGAGGACGACGCCTCGGTCCGCTGGATCGACGACGCGCGGGCGTGGTTCTCGATCGCTGGCGTGGCGAATCCCCTGCTCGCGCGCGTCGAGGCGGTGCTCGCGGAATCGGGTGGGCTCGAGCCGACCGCGCTGCGCGATGCGGTGGCGCGGGATCCGAGGATCGGGCGCCACGTGCCGCCGGCGTCGGTGCTCGCGGCGCTGCGGGAGCGGCTGGGTGGGCCCGCGACGGCGGC
>LNFB01000149.1 GCA_001464385.1 Deltaproteobacteria bacterium Ga0077550
GAGGGCCGCGTCATCACCGGCTTCGCAGGCGGAGGCGCACGAGAGCACGAGCGCGACCACAATTCGGTTGGAGTGTTGATTCATGCGCACGAGGCAATGCATGCCGTGTGCCGCAGCGCGACGTCGAATCGTGTGCACGCTCGCCGCTCGCGAAGTGGTCACGCCGGCCCGACGCGGGTGTTCGTCCCCGGGGACGACCCCGGGGACGGAGGCAGAACTCCAGTCGCGACGTGGCCCGGACCTGCGAGCCAGATCGCGCCGCCGGGTGGAGTCCGCGCAGGACGCGGTGCCGCTGGTGGGTGTGGAGCGCCTGGAGAGTGACGCGCAGGTCGCGGTCGCGACCGGGGTTGGGGTAGAGCGGACCCGACCACCAACGGCAGCCCTCCTCGAGGATGCGCACGCGCGCCTCGGCGCCCGCGACCACCATCTTCTCGATGACCTCGGCCCAGCCGGGGCATGCGCGCTCCATGAGGGCGGCCCCATCGCACGTAGCGAGGTCGCAAGCCATCGCCGACGAGGGCAAGGCCATGAGCAACGACAAGTTCGACGAGACGCGTCCCACTGAATCGATGACGCTCGCGCGGCCCGCTGGTCACATCACGGTGAAGCTCGACGCCGGCAGCGCCGCGGCTCCAGTAGATTCTCCGTGAGACCCATGGTCTGCACCGGCATATGTGGTGCCTCGCCCTCACCCCCTCACCGAGGCAACGCGAGCATCACCACCACGAACCACCGCGGCTCCCCCTGCGGCCCGACCCCACGCACCACGCCCAGCGTGTACGCCGTCGGCGTCACCTCCGGCGCCAGCCCCTCGAGCGCCGTCGACAGATCCTGATCCGACCACGCGATCCGGAACCACCGCGGCTCCCGAGTCCATCGCCCCGCCGCCGCCCCGGTCGTCTCCGCTACCCTCGCGCTGCTCGCCGCATCCAGTGGCTCGGCGGCCCACGCCCCCGCGAGCTCCGCGACGCCGCGATCGGCCGCGGCGTCGTGGCGGATCGCCGGCCACCGCCGACGGATCTCCGCGTCGAGCCGGGCGTGCGCCTGCTCGACCGTGAGTTCCTCGAAGCGACGCGCGACACGAAGGCTCGTGGACTCGACGTCGCGGCGCAGCTCCGCGAGCGACCAGGTCGGATCGCCGAGGGCCTCGAGCACCAGCGGGTTGGTCAGGAACGCGGCCCACCGCTCGGCGTCGTCCCCCGCCGATGCCCAGGCGACGCAGCGCTGCACGAGCGTGACCGGCTGCGACGCGATGCTCGACACGATGTCTCCGCACGCGGGCGCCTCCGTGGCGCCGAACTCGACCGCGGGCAGCCCCCACTGCGCACGCAGCCCGGCGATGCCGTCGGCGAGCGACGTGGCGCCGACAGGGCCGAGCTGCGGCTGCGGATCGAAGTGCATCGTGCCGAGCAGCTCCATGCTGGTGCGCCGCGACTGCCCGAGGTCCGCGCGCGCCATCGTCCCGAGGATCCCGACGCGCGTCCCCGCGAAGCCGGCCGCCCGCTCGGCGACGAAGCGACCGCCGCCCGTCGGTGCGAACGACACCCGCGACGTGCCGTGGGCGTCGACGACCAGCAGCTCGGGCGTGTAGGCGATGGCCAAGGGGTCGAGCTCGATCTCGAGGCGCGAAGCGCCATGCATCGGGACGGGCGCGGGCAGCCGGACGAGCGCCCGTGCGAACACAGCGACGAGGCGATCACCCTCGCCCGAACCGCGCGCCTGCGAGAGCCCAACCGCGAGCGGAGCGTTTCCCGGGATCGAGGCGATCAGGGCCCGGGCGCCCTCGCGCCGCAGCGCAGCAGGTTCGATCGGCACCGCCATCACGGGCATGAGCACCGACCCGGCCTCGCGCGCGATCACGGTCGCCTCCGGCATCGTGACGCCGCCGCCCGACGCCGTGCGCTCGGCGAGCTCCTCCGCGACCACGCACAGTCGCTCGTCGAGCTCGACCCGCGGCGTCGTCGCGGTGCCCACCGCGGCGTCGACGAGCGCCCCGAGCACGGCTGCCTGCGTCGCGCTCGGGTGCATCACCACGACGGACGCGTGATCGTCACGGCGATGGTCGTGCGGCTCGGGGGTCCGCGTCGCCTCCTCGGGCCGACAGCCCATCAGCGCGGAACCAGCGAGGATCCAGGGAATCGTAGCGCGCAGCACGGCGCGCACCATACCAGCGGGGACGTCGCGCGGAGGCCCATCCCCCCGAGACGATGGGCGACGGAGCCTGACGATCCCGAATGACGCCGATCTGCCTGGCTACTGCGCGCGGTGTGGCGAGGAGACCGCGCGCCACGTCGAGCTGCGCCTCTCGCGAGTCGACCAGAGCGCTGGTGGACATTCGACGGCGTTTCGGATCGCGCTGGCGGTCATCTGGCCGCTGGCGGCGCTCTTCGTGCGGTCGAGGCGGCACGAGACGATGACGCTGAAGTTGCCGGTCTGCGAGAATTGCGAGCAGCTCGAGCCGGAGCATGTCGAGGTCGAGCGCCGGGAGCTGACGCTCATCGTGCATCGGAGGCTGCGCGACGCCCTCCTGATCATCGAGTGAGGCGGCGGACCCCGCGACGCCGCCCCCGCGCGAACGGCAATCGCCGCCCCCTTGCAACACTCCCCCACCCGGGGCCGAGGGGGCCTGGGCATGCCCAAGTCCCACCGCCCCGGCCCCGTCCTCGCCCTCGTCGCCCTCGTCGCGGGCGTCATCGATCTCGGCTTCGGCCTCTGGGTCGTCGCGACCAGCCTATTCGACCGCGGCTTCGATCGCAGCTTCGGATTGCTGTTCGGCGGTGGGGCGCTCGGCTTGGCCGTGCTCGCAGCGGTGGCGATCGAGCAATCGGCGCGCGGCCGCCGAGTGCTCGCGTGGCTGGTGGTGATCCCGCCGTGCCTCGCCGCCCATGCGCTGGCGAGCGGTGTGTAGCGCAGACCTCGACCCTGCTTTCTTTCATCCATTCGCGGCCCCCGCACCCCACCTGCGCATCGAGATGCGCCACTTCGCGATTCGAGCCCTCCGTCCCCACGCCTTCGTAGTCGCCCTCCTCTGCAGCGCCTGTGTGCAGGCCGACGATGACGGCAACGCGGCCGAGGCCACCGCGACCGACGCCGCCGCGACCGCCGCGACCGCGAGCGCCGGCATGACCTCCGACGACGGCGCCGATTCATCCGACACCAACGACGCGTCCCCCGGCTCGAGCAACCCGACCACCGCCGACGACGACGGCGACACCGCGTCCGACGGCCCCGGCCCCGCACCCGACACCGACGACACCGGCAGCCCCGGCGGGTTCGTGACCGACGGGAACCCCTTCGCCGGCGCGATCCTCTACGTCGATCCGGCCTACGCGGCGAAGGTGCAGTCGTCGATCGACGCCGCCCCCGCGGACGCCGAGCTGCTCGCCGAGGTCCAGGACATCTCGACGTCGATCTGGCTCGACCGCATCGCGGCGGTCGAGAACGTCGCGCCCAACCTCGACGCCGCCCTCGCGCTGCAGCAGCAGGAGAACCAAGCGGTCACTACCGTGTTCACGGTGTACGACCTGCCCAACCGCGACTGCGCGGCCTCGTCGTCGGCGGGCGAGCTCGACGTGGCGCAGGACGGGGTCGCGCGCTACCGCAGCGAGTTCATCGATCCCATCGCGGCCGAGTTCGCGGCCCACCCGGACCAGCGCATCGTGGTGATCCTCGAGCCCGACTCGCTGCCGAACCTCGTCACCAACCTCTCGGTCCCCAAGTGCGCCGCGTCCGAGGCCGCGTACCGCGAGTCGGTGGCCTACGCCATCGCCACGCTGTCGATGCCGCACGTGTACATCTACCTCGACGCGGCGCACTCGGGGTGGCTCGGCTGGGCGCCGAATCAAACCGACGCGGCGCAGGTCTTCGCCGAGGTGCTGCAGGACGCCGGCGGCGCCGACCTCATCCGCGGGTTCGCGACCAACGTGTCGAACTACACCGTGCTCGACGAGGTGCCCGAGCTGTTCGACTTCCAGGGCAACCCCTGCCACGACGAGCACACCTTCGTCGCGCAGCTCGGCGCGGCGCTCGACGCCGCCGGCGTGACGGGCAAGAGCTTCGTCATCGACACCAGCCGCAACGGCCGCGGGGGCATCCGCAGCGTGTGGGGGCATTGGTGCAACCTCGACGACGCGGGCCTCGGCGAGCGCCCGCGCGCGGACCCCCGCGAGCGCGTGGACGCGTACTACTGGGTGAAGCCGCCCGGCGACTCCGACGGCACCTCCGACCCGAACGCGCCCCGCTTCGATCCCTCGTGCGTGTCGAGCGACTCGGCGAGCGGCGCCCCGCAGGCCGGCGAGTGGTTCCACGACGCCTTCGTCGCGCTCGCCCAGAACGCCAACCCGGCGCTGTGAGCCGCGTGTAGGATCGCAGCCGTCGCATGACGGTGGCGAGCACGAGCAGGACGCAGCGCGGCGCGGGGATCGAGCCCGAGGAGCGCGAGCACCTGCTCGATGCCCTCGCGGGGCTGATCGCCGCGCGCGGCTGGGAGCACTTCGTGCGCGCGCCGATCGTGCTGCCGACGCCGCGGTTCTTCCCCGACCCGTGGACGCCGGACGCCGACGGGGTCTGGTGCCTCGCCAAACGGATGCTGCGCTTCGCCGATCTCGGCGCGCTCGACGTGAGCCTCGAGCTGTTCGCGGACGGCAGCGCCCAGGACCCGAGCGGCCTCGTCCACAGCACGCGGCACACCGACGCGGCCGCGTGGTTCGCGGGGATCCACGACGGCGTCTGCTACTTCGGCACGAACGTCGCGCAGCTCGAGGACGGCCTCGGCGTGGCCGCGGCGATGGGCCACGAGGCCGCGCACGCGTACCGTCGCACGCACGGCCTCGAGATCGACGACGGCCCCACCGAGGAGCAGCTCACCGATCTCACCGCGGTGTACCTCGGCTTCGGGGTGCTCGGCGCCAACGCGGCCTCGCGCCATCGCTCGTGGAACCCCGGCGGCGACGTGTTCGCCTCGGTGAGCACGCACCAGAGCCTCGGCTACCTCTCGCCCCAGGCGATGTGCTTCCTGCTCGCGTGCCAGGTCGCGGCGCGGGGCGAGGCGGTCCACCTCGAGCAGGACACCGAGCGGGACGCCGAGCGGGAGATCGAGCGCGCGCTCGAGACCAATCAAGCGGCGTACTACCGCCGCGCGCGGGCGTGGCTCGCCGAGTCGGTGGGCCACGTGCGGGCGCGGCTCGGCGTCCCCGAGCCGTCGCGCTGGCCGCCGCCCGTCGACCTCGCGCCGCTGCTGCGTCCGATCGTCCCGCCCGCCCCGCAGACCGACGAGCACCCGGCGCGGATCGAGGCGACCGGCCTCACCGCGTCGCGCGTGCCGACGTCGCGGGCCCTCGCGCTCGGGATCGTCGGCGGCATGGTCGGCGGTGCGCTTGGCCTGTTCGGGCTCGTCGCGAGCGGCCTCGGCGAGCCGGGCTGGCTCCTCGTCACGGGGCTCGCCGGCCTCGTCGGTGGCGCGGTGCTCGGTCACCGCCGCCCCGACTGGCACTGCTCGCGCTGCGGCATGCGGCTGCGACGAACGGACCCCTCGTGTCCCGCGTGCCGCAGCCGCATCACCCACGACCTGCGCCGCGCCGCCGATCGCCTCGACGACGATGCACCGGGCGACGCGCCGCCGGAGCTCGAGGACGGCTCGATCGACGCCTCCCAGCTCGACGCATCCCAGCTCGACGGCTCGGCGCTCGTGCGGCACCACGGCGTGCTGTGTGTGAGCACCGAGGGCGACCGCGTCGGGCGGCTCGAGTTCGACGGTCTGCAGCGCCGGCTCGATCTCGTGTTCCCGACCAGCTACATGGACTACCTCGCGACCCTGGGCGCCGGCATCGACAGCGACCGCGTCGAGATCTGGTCACCGCAGCGGATCGCGGCCGAACGCCCCGCCGCCGCCCAGTGGCTCGCAGCGGCCACCTGGGACTCCGCGGACGACCTCGTGGATCTCGATCCACACCTGCTCGTCCTCATCGGCACGACCACCGACGGCGATCGCCTCGCGATGCACCCCGCCCTCGCCAAGCACGTGCTGTGGTTGCGCGCCGACGTCCGCGAGATCGTCGACCTCGGCGTAGATTTCCACGCCGCCCTCGACACCCTGTGCGACCTACCCGCGGACCAGCAGCGGTGGTTCGCGCCGCCGTCGCTCGCGCCGCGCGGCGAGGTCGAGCTCGACGCGACGACCGAGCTCGATGCGATCGTCGAGCGCATCCTCGAGTTCGGGCCCGTGCGCCTGCAGAGGGATCACGACGACGACGGCACGCCGCCCGCCTGGCTGGTGCTGGTGCCGGGCATCGGCGGCACCGTGCGGATCGATCCGACGGCCAAGGGTGCGTGGTCGGTCGAGGTCGCGAGCGACGCCGGCAACACCGACGCCGCGCGCCGGCTGCTCGCGTCGCTGTCGACGTGATCGGGCGGCGTCTTGCCGTGATAGCGTGGAGCCATGGGCCCTCGACTGACGGCACTCGTCCTCGCGCCGCTGGCCGCCTGTGGAGATCCCTACGCCGAGCTCGTCGAGCGTGGCTGCGCGGACGTGCTCCTCGACTCGCTGGGCGCCGCCTACCCCACGGACTCGGGAGCCGGCTGCCGACCGTCGCATGGCCCCGCGTCCGCCGAACTCCCGTGCCCCGACGATCTCGAGCCGAACACCGTGTTCATCTGGGACCGTCTGGTGGGCGCTTGTCCAGCGTGCGACGCGGGTTTCTCGCCCACGGATTGCCGCCCCTTCGTCTGCGAGGAGGATCGCGACTGCCCGTGGATGGTCGTCGACGACGGTTCCGCGGACGGCGACGCCGTCGTGTTCGAGTGCATCGCCGGGCTGTGTCAGAACGCGGACCAAGCACACCACGATCCCGACGAGATCGACGAGTTCGACGCCGACATGGCGTGCCTCGCCGACGTCGCACGCCGGGGCGAGGAGTACCTCGGAGAGCCCTACTGCCCCGGCAGGCTCGACGATCCGAACGCCGCTTGCCCGCTCCCGTTGCCCGATGCGTGCGCGCAACCGTAGAGACCGACGAGGACCTCTCTTCGGCCGCGCGATCGATCAGCGTGATCGAAGCCCGCCCAGGCCGCCCCAGCTCACCCGAGCGGCGTCATGCCCCGTGTTGCGCGATGGCCGTTCACGAAGCCGAGCGCCTGCGCCACCGCGTCTCGCACGGCGGGCGACGCGTCCTGCCGCGCGTCCAGTAGCGGGCGCACGAGGTGCGAGACCTCCTCGACGCCGCCCTGCGCTTCGCAGGCGATCACCGCGAGCTCCGCGGCGGCCTCGCGGACCGCGACGTCGTCGTGCGCGAGCGCGAGGGCGATCGCGTCGAACGACGCGCGGATGTCGACGACGTCGATCGCCAGGAGGCCGGCGAGCGTTCGTGACGCCGCGATCCGCTCGGCGGGCAGGCCCGCGCGCAGGTGCCGTGCGGCGCTCTCCACCGGGTCGGCCTCGCGCGCCGTCCAGCGGATGGTCACGGTCTTGGCGCGCCGCTTCGTCGCCGCGTCGCCGGCCCGCGCGAGCGCGGCGAAGTACGGATCGACGTCGCGCGCATGTTCGAACCCGACGCCGAGCGCCGTCTCGGCCGCATCGGCGACCTTCTGCTTGCCGGCCTTGCGTGCGTCGCCGAGCCGCCGCACGAGCGCGTCGAGCACCGAGGCGAGATCACCACCGCGTGCCGCGTGGCGAGCGAACACGTACGACGCCGCGATGACGACCTCCGCGGAAGCATCGTCGAGCATCGTCGCGACCAGCTCCAGGAGGGGCAGCGGCAGCGCCGCACCGCGGTTGCCGAGATCGTGCACCAGCCTCGCGCGCAGCTCCGGTTCGCACGCCTCGAGCAGCTCGCGAAGCCGGGTCGGCGCTGCGTCCCCGGCGAACGCGGACGCACGCCATCGTGCGACGTACCCCCGCTTGACGGGATCGTCGACCGCGTGTGGCTGCGGCAGCGCGTCGACGCGCTCGGGGTGCATGCGGAGCAGCCGCGCCACCTCGGTCGCCCGCGAGTGCACCGCCCGCGGGCCACTCGTCAGGAAGTCCGCGATCGCCCGCGCGAGCTCGTCGACCATCGCCGAAGGAGGTTAGCAAGCGGGCCCGGCCCTGGGTCGCGCCACGCGATCAACGTCGGGGTCGACGCGGCGGCAGCGGGAACGCGCCCTCGGGCGGCTCCGTGACCGGCCCGAGCACGTGCGGCGGCAGCACG
>LNFB01000150.1 GCA_001464385.1 Deltaproteobacteria bacterium Ga0077550
GAAGGGCGAGCGTGCTCGGCGTGTCGGTTGCGTGGCCGCTCGGCGCGTGCCGACGCGACGCGGACGCCGACGACGGTACAGAGGGCACGACCGGCGTCGACACGAGCGGCGAGTCCAGCAGCAGTACCGGCGGCGACGATCTCCCGCAGTACGAGTACGACGGCGAGCCGGGGCCGGCCGACCTCTTCCAGCACGGCGTTGCGAGCGGCGACCCGCTGGTCGATGCCGTGATCCTGTGGTCGCGCGTGAGCGGCCCGACGGATGCCGAGGTCGAGGCGTTCTACGAGGTCGCCCTGGATCCCGAGTTCACGATGCGGCGCGCGGCCGCGTACGTGACGACGGGGCCCGGGCGTGACTACACGATCAAGGTGGATGCCTCCGGGCTCGAGCCGGGCACCACGTACTACTATCGCTTCTTCGCGCTCGGCCGCACGTCGCCGATCGGTCGCACGCGTACCGCGGGCACCGGTGCTCTCGATCGCATGCGCATCGCGGTGATGTCGTGCTCGAGCCTCGCGCACGGCTACTTCCACGCCTACCGCCGCGTGGCCGAGCGTGCGGATCTCGATCTCGTCGTGCACCTCGGCGACTACATCTACGAGTACGGCACCGCCGAGTACGGCGAGATCCGTGAGTACGAGCCCGCGCACGAGATCCTCTCGCTCGCCGACTATCGCACGCGCTACTCGCAGTATCGCCGCGATCTCGATCTACAAGAGTGTCATCGCCAGCATCCGATGGTCGCGGTCTGGGACGACCACGAAGTCGCGGACAATGCGTGGGCGATGGGCGCGTCGAATCACAGCTCGTCGACCGAAGGCCCGTTCGCCGATCGCATGGCGGCCGCATACCAGTGCTACGCCGAGTGGATGCCGCTGCGCGAGGGCGCCGAGGGCATCGTGTATCGCAGCCTCGCGTTCGGTGAGCTGCTGCACCTCGTGATGCTCGACACGCGCATCGTGGGTCGCGAGCAGCAGCTCGACTCGGTCATGGATCCCGCGCTCGACGATCCCGAGCGCCAGCTCCTCGGCGCCGCGCAAGAAGCGTGGCTCGAGGGTGAGCTCGGCAACAGCGCGCAGTGGAAGCTGCTCGGGCAGCAGGTGATGGTCGCGCAGCTCTACCTCGGCGAAAATCCGCTGAACCTCGATCAGTGGGACGGGTATCCCGCTGCCCGCGGCCGGCTGCTCGACATGATTCGCGAGCACGCGCCGACCAACGTCGTGATCCTCACCGGCGACATCCACTCGTCATGGGCGTTCGAGGTCGCAGAGGATCCGTTCGGGCCCGACTATGATCCGGTTTCGGGAAGCGGAGCGGTCGCAGTCGAGCTCGTCACGCCGTCGATCACCTCGCCGGGTTTCCCTATCGACAGCGCGACGCAGTTCATGCAGACGCATCCGCACCTGAAGTGGGGCAACCTCGTCGACCACGGCTACGTGCTGCTCGATGTCACGCCCGAGCGCCTGCAGGCGAGCTGGTGGATCGTCGCAGACGTGACCATTCCAGAAGGCGGCGCCGAGTCGGTTGCCGCCGCGTGGTCGATCGCCGACGGCAGCGTGCATCTGATCGAAGATGCTGCCCCCGCGCCTCCGCGAGACAATCCCCCACCGCTCGCACCGTGAGCGATCACCGCGCTCCGTGCATGCGCCGGCGCAACCACGGCGCGAGCGCCAGCATCGCGACGCCACTCGCGACGCCGATCCACGTCAGCGTCCAGAACAGGTCTCCGTAGATCACGAGCGCGTCGGGCACCGAGGTGTCCTCCGGCATCGCGGCGAGCGTGCCGAGCCGACCCGCCATGATCTCCCCGAACGCCGACGCGAGGAACCATACGCCCATCATCAGGCTCACCACGCGCGGCACCGACAGCGTCGTGACGGCGGCGAGACCGATCGGCGAGAGCAGCATCTCGCCGAGCTCGAGGATGAAGTACGCGAGCGCGATCGACCACAGCCCCGCGAGCCCATCGGCGCCCGGGTGCTCCGCCGCGATCGCGAGTGGGATCGTCGAGAGCCCCGCGAGCACGAGCGCGCCGCCGAACTTCGTCGGCGTCGAGGGATTCTTGCCGCGCGCGTCGAGTCGCGGCCACAGCCACGCGAAGATCGGCGACAGCCCGAAGATGTACAGCGCACCGAGGCCGGTGAGCTGCGTCGCGGTCCACTCGACGCCGAGCCCTTCGCGATTCATCACTCGATCCGAGAACGAGTTCCACGAGCCGTAGGTCTGCTCGTAGAGCCCCCAGAACACGACGGACGTCGCGGTGATCACGACGAGCACGATCATCTGATCGCGCTCGACCTTCGTGCAGCGGCGCACGAACGGCACGAACCACACCACGAGCGCGATCGTGATCGCGATCGCGACGAGCTCGGTCGCCGTCACCTGACCGCCCTCGAACAACGCGAGGCGCACCTGCAGCACCTGCCACGCGAGCAGCACCATCGCGAGCGCGACGATCAGGATCCAGCGCTCGCGTGAGAGCCCGAGCTTCCACGGCGCGACCAAGCGCGCGGGATCCGGCGGCTCGGCCTTGCCCTGCAGATGCACCTGCCCGCTCACGAACGCGAGCAGCCCGATCGCCATGCCGACGCCTGCGGCACCGAAGCCCCAGCCCCAGCCCCACGTCTCGCCGAGCCAGCCGCACACGAGGCTCGAGCCCCACGCGCCGACGTTGATGCCCATGTAGAAGATCGTGAAGCCGGCGTCGCGCCGCGGATCCTCCGGCGGATACAGCCGGCCGACGATCGTCGAGATGTTCGGCTTCAGCAGCCCGACGCCGACGATGATGAGCGCCAGCGACAGGTAGAACACCGACAGCGCGAGCTCGTCGCGGACGACCACGCCGTCGACGAGCGTCGCGGCCTGGCCCTCGTACGCCATCCCGAAGTGACCGAGGCACAGCAGCAGCCCGCCCATCACGACGGCCTTGCGCATGCCGAGGTGGCGATCGGCGAGGATCCCCCCCAACACCGGCATCGCGTACGCGAGCCCGCCGTAGGTGCCGAGCAGCAGGTAGCCCGCCGCGTCGTCGAAGCGGTGGTACTTGGTCACGTAGAACAGCAGCAGCGCCTTCATCCCGTAGAACGAGAAGCGCTCCCACAGCTCGGTGAAGAAGCAGTAGTACAGGCCCTTGGGGTGGCCCCACAGCTCGTCTGGCCGCGGGGCGCTCGCGCTCACGCCGAGGCGGCCTGTTCGTCGGAGGGGGCGACGGGCGCGGCGCGGAGCACCGCGATGCACTCGATGTGGATCGTCTGCGGGAACATGTCGAGGGGCTGCACGACCACCAGCTCGAAGCCGCGGTCGCACAGCAGCTTCAGGTCGCGGGCCAGGGTCGCAGGATCGCAGGACACGTACACCACCGTGTGCGGCCGCAGGCGCACGAGCGCGTCGATCGCCCCGGGCAGGCAGCCGCTGCGCGGCGGATCGATCACCACCGCCGCGACGTCGATGCCAGCCTCGGCGTAGCCGACGAGGATGAGCTCGGCGCGACCGAGCCGCAGCTCGATGCCGGCGATGCCCGCGAGGTTGACGGTCGCGTCGCGCACCGCAGGCCCGGACTCTTCGATCGCGATCACCGGCCGGCCGTCGTCGGCGAGCGCCGCCGCGAACGTCCCGACGCCGCAATACGCGTCGATGACCGGCCCCGGCGGCGCCTGGCGGACCCAGTGGCGCACGAGCTCGAGCATGCGCTCGGCCTGCGCGCGGTGGACCTGGAAGAACGCCGCGGTCGACACCTGGAAGTCGTGCCCGCCGAGGCGCTCGGCGACGTGGGTCTGACCGGTCGGGATGTCGTCGAGCGGGAGCTTGGGCTGGATCGCGATCGCGTCGTCGGGCGCGCCCACGCGGATGTTGCACTGCGTCGTCTGGGGGATGCGGCCCTGCAGCGCGGCGAGCGTCGCGTTGATCCGCGGCTCCATGATCATGCACTGCTCGACGTAGAAGAACGCGCGTCGCTGGCGGCGAACGAACCCGAGGACGCCGTGGCGCACGGTGAACCGGGCGTGGTTGCGGTAGTTCCACGGATCGGGCGCGGGGATCGTCGGCTCGACCGGCGGATCGACGAGGCCGGCGCGGGTCAGCTCGTTGCGCACGAGCGTCCGCTTGATCTCGAGCTGGTGGCCCGCCGACACGTGCTGCAGCTGGCAGCCGTTGCAGTGGCCGTACAACGGGCACGGCGCCTCGACGCGGTGCGGCGACGGCCGGACCACCTCGAGCAGATCGGCGCCCGTGAACAGCTTGCCGCGCTTGTACACGCGGGCGCGCACGCGCTCGCCGGGGATGCCACCGGCGACGTAGACCGGCTTGCCGTCCTCTCCCGTGCCGATGGCGTCGCCGCGCGGCGCCAGATCGACCAGCTCGAGCTCGACGATGTCGTCCTCAGCCACGCGTGCCCTCGAGCGGCAGGCGGTACGGCATGTCGCGCCAGCGCGTGCCGTGCAGGTGGGCGATGTTGTCGCGGATCGCGATCGTCGACGCATCGTCGTCGGTGCCGTCGGCCGGCAGCTCGCGGGCCTGTCGCCGTGCGAGCACGTAGGCCTGGGCCATCGCCGACCAGTCGGGGTAGGCGGCCTGCAGGCGGATCGCGATCGGGCGGATCATCGCCCACGCGCCGAGGTCGTCGACGTAGCCCGCCGCGACGCCGAGGCGGGCGAGCAGGATGAAGCGCAGCAGATCCCACGCGTTGTCGGGGCGACCCGCCGCGGCGAAGCCGGCGAGCACGCGGCGGTGCTCGGCGGCGCCGTGGACCTCCCACCAGCTCGACGCCAGGCGCACGGCCTCGGCGCGGCCGAGGTACGCGTAGTCGCAGTTGCCGGTGACGATGAGGAACGCGTTCTGGACCCAGCGTTTGTAGAGATCGGCGGCGTCCTGCAGGAGCCGCTGGTCCATCACCTGCTGGGGATCGGGGCCGCGGCGGCGCAGCGCCAGCAGGAGCACGAGCACGACCAACGCGGCGGCGAGGAGCCAGAGTCGAGGGGGGAGCGCGAGCACCACGGGGCGCCGAGGGTACCAGGGTGCGCGGCGCTACTGCACGACCGGGTCGAGGAACTCGAGCGTGCACTGGTCGGCCGACAGCCGCGCCATCGTGCCGAAGGGCAGGGCGGTGTTGCGCCGCGCGTCGTGGCCGAACGCGAAGCCGGTGACGACCGGGATGCCGAGGGTCGCGAGGCGCTCGAGCACCACCGCGGACGCCGCCGGCCCGAGGTTGCCGTCGGGCGGCTCCTCGCAGCCCATGAGCTGACCGATGACGACGCCGCGGACACCCCGCAGCGCGCCGCTCTGCAGCAGGTGGGTCAGCGCGCGATCGATGCGGTACGGCCGCTCGCCGATCTCCTCGAGCGCGAGGATCGTCCCGGCGAGCTTGGGCATCCACCGGGTGCCGATCAACGACCGGAACACCTCGAGGTTGCCGGCGACCAGCGGGCCCTCGACGGTGCCACCGTGCAGCACCGTGCCCTCCTCGGCGACCAACGGCGACGGCACGTCACCGCGGAGCATGTCGACCAGGCGATCCACGTCCTCGTCGGCGAGCGTCGAGAGCTGCGTGACCACGGGCCCGTGGATGCCGACGACGCCGGCGCGCGACCAGGCCCAGCACAGCAGCGCGGTGATGTCGGAGAAGCCGACGATCGGCTTGGGCGCGGCTTTCAGGCGCTCGGGGTCGAGCGCGGGCAGCAGCCGCGTCGCGCCGTAGCCCCCGCGGGCGCACAGCACCGCGGTCGCCTCGGGATCGGCGAGCGCCTCCTGGGTGGCGCGCAGTCGCTGGGCGTCGGGGCCCGCGAAGTAGCCGTCCTGCTCGAGGAGGTTCTCGGCGTGGATCACCTCGAGATCGATGCGGCGACGCAGGACCTTGAGCCCGCGCTCGAAGCGTTCGATCGGCACCGGGCCCGAGGGCGCGATGACGCGGACGCGCGCGCCGACGGTGCAGGGCCGTCCGAGGCCGCTCACTTGCGCTGCCGCCCGCGGCGCTTCTTGGCGCGGTTGGATCCGGAGTCGCCCGAGGTGCCGCCGTCGCCGTTGGTCTCGTCGTTGCCGTTCGCGTCGTTGCCGTTCGCGTCGTTGCCGTTCGCGTCGTTGCCGTTCGCGTCGTCGCCGACGTCGTTCGCCTCGGAGGCGTCGTCGCTCACGACCGGGGAGGGCACGGCCATGTGCGCGCCATAGCCGTCGTCCACCGCCGCCTCGCCGGCCGTCGCCGCCCGCGGGGCGTCGCCCTCGGCCGCCCCGAGGGCGCCGTCGCGCAGGTGCTCGCTGCCGACCACGTGGGGGAGTCGGTCGTGGCCGACCTCGCGCAGCACACAGCCGCGCGCGCTTCCATCACCGGCGGTCTCGATCACCTCGACCACCTCGAGGACCTGCGTGCGGCCCCCGTGTGCGATCGAAAGCACGGTCCTCACCGGCGGCGGCGCGTCGAGGGTGAGGCGGAAGCTGCCGTCGCCGCGCTCGGACAGCGGCGCGGCCGCGGCGAGCTCGACATGGCGGTAGGTGACCTGGACGTTGTTCGTTGTGCTCACGGGAACCTAGGGCGGGCTCGGCAGGATACCACGGTGGCCGAGGGCACGATTCCGGCGCTGCGACAGGCCCGAGACAATCGCCCGTCGCCCCGCATGCAAGCGTGCGCACCACCTTCGCGCGTTCGACCCGGCGCACCGTCTGCGGCGGCTCCCTTTCGCGTCTCGCCGCCACGCTCGCGATGCCGGGCGGTGACGCGCTTCTGGTATCCTCGCTCGATGCTGGTCTCGACGATGCGAACGACGTTGCGGACGACCACGGCGCTCGGCCTGCTCGGTGGGGTGATGCTCGCCGGCTGTGGCGGGGACGGTGGGCGCTCCGATGCCGCGGGCTCGGCGTCCGCGGGCGACGGCATCACCACGCTGCCGAGCACCGCGACCGACGGCGCGACGGGCAACGCCGACGGCGACGACGACGACGAGATCAAGCTCGACGCGCAGCCGTCGAGCGACTTCGGGGCCGAGGCCTGCGCCGGCGACAGCCAGTCGGGCAACGGCATGGACGGCGAGGGCGAGTTCGACTTCTCGTACATCTGGGTCGCCAACAGCGGCGAGGGCACGATGTCGAAGATCAACACCCGCACGCTGGTCGAGGAGGGCCGCTACATCGTGCGGCCCGACGCGCTGGGCAACCCGTCGCGTACCTCGGTCAACCTCTCCGGCGACGTCGCGATCGCCAACCGAGCGGGCGGCCTCACCAAGGTGTCGGCGATCCCGGATCGGTGCATCGACGCCAACGGCGACGGCATGATCACCACGTCGACCAGCAACATCACGCTGCCGTGGGGCCAGGACGAGTGCGTCCTGTGGCACACGCCGTTCACCGTCGAGTCGCAGCGCCCGGTCGCGTGGGCGCCGGGCGTGTGGAACCAGCAGACGTGCGCCTACGACAACGAGGACGTGTGGACGGCGACCGGCACCTACGACGCGGGCATCAATGTGTTCCTCCTCGACGGTGAGACCGGCGGCCAGCTCGGCATGGCCCACATCGCCGAGATGCAGTTCGACGGCTACGGCATCTACGGCGGCGCCGTCGACGGCGAGGGCAACTTCTGGGGCACGATGCTGGGCGGCATCCTGCTCGTCCGCGTCGACCGCGAGGACTTCACGTATCAGGTGTGGCCGGTGCCGACGAGCAGCTATGGCATGACCGTCGACTCCGACGGCTACGTCTGGGCGTGCGCCTACGACGTCGCCCGCTTCGACCCCGAGACCGAGACCTGGCAGACCGCGATGGGCGTCGGCGGCGGTGGCGGGTGCATGGGCGACGGCAACGGCAAGGTCTGGCTGGCCAGCGATCCGCTGGTCGCGATCGACACCACGACGCTGGCCGTCGTGGGGACGATCGACATCCCGAGCTACGCGCACGGCGTGAGCATCGACTTCGACGGCTACGTCTGGGGAGTGACGCTCTACGAGCCCTATGCGTACAAGGCGGACCCCGCCACCGGCATGGTCGAGACCTTCAGCGGGCTCAACATGCCCTACACCTACAGCGACATGACCGGGTTCGCGTTGAAGAACGCGGGCACGATTCCGACGCCGCAGGGTTGAGCACCTCGGACACCTCGTCGGGGGTCGGCCGCTACGTCGGGGTCGATCGCGGCCCGGACAGCGACGTCGCGTTCGACCCCGCGCTCGATCGCGAGGTCCTGCTCGAGCGCTCGGATGCCGCCGACGCCGACGGTGTCGCTGCCCTGCGCCGCAAGAGCCGCTCGCTGGCGACGGTGGTGCACCCATCGATCACGCGGGTCCACGACGTCGTGATCGGCGAGGACGGCGGCGCGCGGGTCGTCGTCGAGCGGCCGCAGGGCGTCGCGCTCGCGCGCTGGTCCGAGGCGCGCCCCGACCTGTCGCGGCGGCTCGCGGTGCTGCTCGCGATCGCGGAGGGCATCGTCGCGGCCCACGGCGCCGGGGTCGTGCACGGCAGCCTCGACGGCGCGGCGATCTTCGTCGATCGCGGGGACAGCCCGCGGATCACCGGGTTCCTGCGCCGCGCCACGGGCGGCACGCCGGCCGTGGACCGCCAGGCGTTCTGCCGCCTCGCGCTCGAGCTCGTCGCCGACGATCTGCGCCGCACCCGGGCGGCGCGCCACCGGGGCCTCCTCACCGCCCTCCGCCAGGGCGTGCAGGCGGGCGACGAGCCCCAGCTCTCGGCGATCGCCGTGCGCATCGCTGCAGCGCGACGCGGTCCGCGTCGACTCGAGCTCGGCCTGGTGGTCGCGGTCGCCGGCGGGGTCGCCTGGCTGGCGGTGCGCCCCGAGGCGGCGGCGGTGCGGTGGTGCGACGAGGTCGAGCGCCGCCTCGACGCGGTGTGGAACGACGACATGCGCGAGGCCCTGCGCGCGTCGCTGCTGGCGACCGGGGTCGACTACGCCGAGTCGACCGCCCGCACGGTCGATCGCGACCTCGACGCGTTCGCACGGCGGTGGCGCGCGCTGCAGCTCGGGCGCTGCAGCACCGACGCGCCCGATCCTGCGGTGGCGGTGTGCCTGTACCGCAAGTTCGACGGGCTCCGCACGGTGGTCGCGACCCTGCAGCAATCCGATCCGCAGTCGATCGCCCACGCCGTCGACGCCGTCGCGGCGCTCGGCAGCCCGGACGAGTGCACGGAGGGCGGCGCGGCGGTCCTGGCGATCGCGGCCGGTGCCGCGGTCTCCGAGGAGATCCGCGCCGATCTGGTCGCCGCCGAGGCGCTGCACGAGTTCGGCCGCTACGCCGATGCCCGAGACGCCGCCGTGCGTGCGATGGCGGCGGCGGGCCGCGAGGGCAGCACCGCCGCGCTCGCCGAGGCGCAGTACCTGCTCGCGCGTGCGCTGTTCGCCCTGGGCGACGAGACCGAGGCCGATCGCATGTACCACGAGGCATTCACGACCGGCCTGTCGGTCGGGCACGACGCCATGGTCGCGCGCGCGGCCGCGGAGCTGACGTCGTCGCTGGCCCGCCGCGGGGCGCTCGAGGAGGCGAGCATGTGGCGCGACCACGCGATCGCGGCGGCGGCCCGCGTGCAGGAGCCGCGGCTGAAGGCCCGCGTCGCGGCGGTCGCCGCTCGGCTGGTGTTCGAGCAGTCGGACTACCGCGACGCGATCGACGCCTACGGTCGCGCGCTCGAGCTCGCCCTCGAGACCGAGCCGCGGGACGTGGCCGCGGTCCTGCACGCGCGTCAGGGCCTGGCGATCTCCCACGGTCGGCTCGGGGATCACGTCGAGGCGCTCGCGCTGCTGCGCCGCAACGCCGAGGACACCGAGGCCCGCTACGGCGCGGATCATCCGGACACCGGCCGCGAGACCAACAGCGTGGCCACCGAGCTCGTCGCGCTCGGGCGGACCACGGAGGCGGTCGCGATCCGACGGCGCGCGGTCGAGGTGCTGCAGCGGGCGCTCGGCCCCAAGCACCCCGACACGCTCTCCGTGCGGGCGTCGCTCGCCAGCGATCTCTCGCAGGCCGGCGAGCAAGAGTCCTCGTTGGCGGCGTTGGTCCAGCTGGTCGCGGACGCCGAGGCCCAGCTCGGCCGCGACGACCCGCGCACGATCGGTCACCTCGCGCAGCTCGGGATGACCGAGGCGATCCTCGATCGCACCGACGACGCGATCCTGCACCTGGGTGACGCCGCGGCGCGGGCCGAGGCCGCGCTGGGATCGGATCACATGGAGGTGCTCGGCATCCTCAACAACCTCGCCGCGACGATGATGTTCGCCGGCCGCAACGAAGAGGCGTGGGTGATCTTCGCGAAGGTGATCGAGCGCACCGATCGCAAGCTCGGACCCGATCACCCGCAGCTCGTGCCCGCGCTGATGGGCGCGGCGCGGACCCAACAGGCGTTGGGGGCGAGGGACCAGGCGATCGCGCTGCTCGAGCGGGCCCGCGGGATCCTGGCCGAGCACGTCGAGCGCCCCGATCGCATCGCCCGCGTCGACTTCGATCTCGCGGAGCTGCTGTGGGAGACGCCGGCGGATCGACCGCGCGCCCTCGAGCTCGCCCGCGGCGCGCACCAGGAGTTCGTGCGCTCCGCGGCGCAGGGGCTGGCGTCGTCGAGCGAGGCCGCCGAGACGGTCACCGCGTGGCTGGCGACGCACCGCCAGTGACCGTCGACGCGCCGCGCTCGGCCAACCACGCGTCGATCTCGGCGACGCGCGCCGTGTCGCCGTCGCCGAGGGCGTCCCGGGCCTGCGCCGCGAGGGCGAGGGCGCGGGGCCGCGCGTCGGCGTCGCGCCACAGCGCCTGCGCGAGGGCGAACCGCGTGACGGCGAGAGCCGAGCTCGACACCGCCGCCGAGGTCGGCAGCGAGAGCGCGTGCTCGAGCGCCACGGTCGCCTCGTCGATGCGACCACGCGCGAGGAGGCTGCGTCCGAGCACGCCGTAGGGGCTGGCGAGCAGCGAGTGCCGGGGCGTGAGCGAGTGCTCCCAGATCGCGATCGCCTGGCGGACGTGGGGCTCGGCCCCCGCGGCGTCGCCGAGCTCGAGCAGGGTCTCGCCGATGTTGTTGTGCGCGTGCCCGAGCTGCGGGTGCATCGGCCGGAGGGCGGCCTCGCCGACCTCGAGCGCGGCCCGGTAGTGCCTCAGGGCGTCGTCGAGCCGCCCGCGCGCGAACGCCAGGCTGCCCGAGTTCGACAGCACCGGCCCGATGTCCGGGTGCCCGGGCCCGAGCGCGCGCTCGAGCACGTCGAGGGCGCGGGCATACGCGTGCTCGGCGAGGTCGAGGTGTCCCTGTTGTCGCAGCACGACGGCGACGTTGGCGAGCATGCGCCCGGTGTTGGCGTTGTCGGGGCCGTAGGCCGACTCGTACAGCCGCTCGGACTCGCGGAAGTGGGCCAGCGCCGCGGACCGATCGCCGCGGGTCATCGCGAGGTTGCCGAGGTTGCCCTCGAGCAGGGCGAGGCGCGCGGGCGGATCGCCCATGGCCCGCAGCACCGCGCGCGCGTGCCGACCCCAGCGCTCGCCGGCGGCGACGTCCTCCTGCGCGTGGCCGGTGAGGGTGACCAGGGCGCCGCTGGCCGACGCGTGCGCCAGCGTGTTGCGGCCCGCGATCGCGGCCCACACCGCCTCCTCGAGGATCGGCCGGGCCGCCGCGATCTCGCCGGCCAGGGCGCGCGTCGACCCGAGCAGGGCCAGCGCGTCGGCGAGCGTCGGCGCGTGGCCGAGCGCCTCGGCCTGCGCGACGCTGCGGGTGCCCGACGCGATCGCCTCGGTGAAGCGGCCGAGATCGCGGAGCTGTCCGCCGCGCGTGATGTCATCCTGCAGCGCGAGGAGCTCGGCGCGGAGCGTGGGATCGCCGGGCAGCTCGACGGGGGCCCGCAGCGCGGTGGTGTCGGCGCACGCGTCCACCGGGGTGAGGCCGTCGAGGGACCGCAGCACCTGGGACACGCTCTGGGCGTCGGCGTCGACGAGCAGGGTGGCGAGCGAGTCGAACTCGACGAGGCGGCGATCGAGGCACGCCATGCGGAGATCGAGCAGCGCCTCGGATTGCTCGCCGCGCACCGAGGTCGCCTCGCAGGCGTCGCGGTGGCCGACGATCCACGCGGTGGCCCGCGCGTCGAGCCGCTCCTGCACCTGCGCGAGCGCGGCGGCGGCGTACGGCTGTCCCGTCGCCGTGAACGCGCGCGCGACGGCCTCGCGACGGCCGTCGTTCCACACTGCGAGCATGCGCGGCTCGCCGCCGCCGCAGGGATCCACGGCGGCGACGGGGGCCGCGCGGCCGAGGAGCAGGCCCGTGCCGACCAGCGCGACGCCCAGCGCACCCGCGGACGCGAAGCGTCGCCGTCGTCGTCCGGGATCATCGGTGAGCGCCTCGAGCAGCGCCTCCATCGTCGGGTAGCGATCGGACGGCGCAGTCGCGAGCCCGCGCTCGAGGATCCGTCGCAGGCGCGCGGGCACCGTGGTGTCCGCGGGCGGCGGCGTGATGCGGCCCTCGGTGACCGCGAGCGCGAGCGCCCCGAGGCTCTGCCCGGCGAACGGGCGCGCGCCGTACCACGCCTCCCACAGCGCGACGCAGAACCCGAACTGGTCGGCGGCGGCGTCGGCCGGCTCGCCGCGGTGCTGCTCGGGGGCCATGTACGCCGGCGTGCCCATGATCGCGCCGGTGCGCGTGAGGGTCGTGTCCGACGACGGCGGCGACGAGGTCTCGACGCTCGGCGGTCCGTCGTCGCGGGCGGTCGCGCGGGCGAGGCCGAAGTCGACGACGCGCACGTGATCGTCGCGGCCCACCAGGACGTTCTCGGGCTTGAAGTCGCGGTGGACCACGCCCACGGCGTGCGCGGCCGCGAGCCCGCGACCAGCCTGCACGAACACGCCGAGGACCGCGTCCGTGGTCCGCGCGCGCGCGGCGACCCAGGCCTTCAGCGTGACGCCGTCGATGAACTCCATCGCGAGGAACACGCGGCCCTCCCACGTGCCGACCTCGTGGATCGTCACGACGTTCGGGTGGTCGAGTCGCGCGGCGGCTCGGGCCTCGCGGATCAGGCGATCGTCGTGGTGGTCGGCGACGGGATCGCCCCCGCCGTGCGCGCCGGGGTCACCCTCGCCGGGCGCGGCGAGCAGCTTGATCGCGACCTTTCGATCGAGCTGGGGGTCGTACGCGGCGTAGACGACCCCCATGCCGCCGCGACCGATCCGCTCGAGCAGCACGAACCTGCCGACGCACAGCGGCTGGGCCGGCGCGCCGAACAGGCGCGCCGCCACGGCGTCGAGGATCCCGCGCGCCTCCACCGGGTCGCCGTCGTCCGGGCGCTGCGATGCGTCGACGGCGGCCGGCAACGGCGTCGCCAGCAGGTCGGCGTCGGGCATGGTCTCCTGCAGCGACACCCGATCGGGATGCTATCATCGCGCGGACGGACGGCGACGCGGCGCTTCCCGATCGGGGTATCATCATCGCACCAATGGACAGCGACGAGGCGCTGCTCGAGGCCTGGCGCGCGGGCGATCGCCCCGCCGGCGAGACGCTGCTGCGCCGCCACTTCGACGCGCTGCTGCGGTTCTTCCGCGGCAAGGTGGTCGATCGGGCCCGCGTCGAGGACCTGGTGCAGCGGACGATGCTGGCGACGTTCCGGGGCCGCGGTGGGTTCCGCAGCGACGCGTCCTTCCGCACCTGGCTCTACACGATCGCCCGCAACGAGCTGTACCACGAGCTGCGTCGGACCCAGCGCAACCCCGAGCTCGTCGACTTCGCCGAGGTCTCGATTGCGGTGCTGAGCGGCGTCGGGCCCAGCACCGCGGTCGACAAGCTGCAGGCCGCGCGGCTGCTGCTCGAGGCGCTGCGTCGGATCCCGCTCGAGCTGCAGATCGCGATCGAGCTCACCTACTGGGAGGGCCTGAGCGCCACCGACGTCGCGTGCGTGCTCGACATCCCGCCGGGCACGGTGAAGAGCCGCCTGCGACGCGCCCGCGAGGCGCTCGAGGCCGCGATGCTGGCCCTCGGCAGCGCGCCGGGCGACGTGCACGAGACGGTCGAGAACCTCGAGGGCTGGGCCGCGCGCGTCCGCGACGTCGTCCGGCCCGAGTAGTGCGCCGCGGCGATCGGCGGGTCACTGGCCGCGGAAGGCGGGCGGTCGGCGATCGAGGATCGCCGCGACTGCCTCCTTGTGATCGTCGGTGTTCTGCACGACGCCCTGGTACGTCGCCGCGAGCTCGAGGGCGGTGTCGACGTCGAGATCCCAGCTGCGGTACGCGGCGCGCTTGGTCATGCGCACCGCGAGCGGGGCGTTCTGGGCGATCTGCTCGGCCATCGCGCGGGCGACGTCCAGCAGCTGCTCCGGCGGGACGACGCGGTGGACCAGCCCGATCGCGAGGGCCTCGTCGGCGTCGACGAGCCGGCCGGTCAGCACCAGCTCGAGCGCGCGACCGAAGCCGATGGTGCGGGCCAGGAAGTACGCCCCGCCGTCGCCGGGCACGAGCCCGACCTTGACGAACGTCGAGCCGACCGAGACGCCCGCCGCGAGCACCCGCAGGTCGCACATGCACGCGAGATCGAGACCGGCGCCGATCGCCGGGCCGTTGATCGCGGCGATGATCGGCTTGTCGAACGCCGCGAGCCGCCGCGGCACCCGCTGGATGCCGTCGATGTACTGCCGGCGCAGCGCGACCGGACCGCCAGCGAACATCCCCGACGCGTCGCGCATCTGCTTGAGGTCGCCGCCGGCGTGGAAGGCCTTGCCCGCGCCGGTGAGGATGACCGCGCGCACGCCCGCGTCGTGCTCGACGACGTCGAGGGCAGCGATGAGGCTGTCGATCATCGCGCTCGAGTAGGCGTTGCGCGCCTCGGTGCGATCGAGCGTCAGGGTCACGACTTCGCCTTGCTGTTCGTAGCGGAGATCGGTGTACGTCGTCACGCGGACCGACTTACCACGGCGGCCGGCCGGCTTGGGGTCGAGGGGAGCGTCGGAACCCACCGCGCCGAGGGTGCCCTCGCCACGCGCGCGTCATGGCGTCCGCGCCCCCTGTCAGATTCCGCACCACGCCCGCTAGCATTGCCGCCTAGCCCCGTCCCGGAGCCCCGGCCGCCCGCATGGACAAAGCCGGCGGCCCGCCCGTACGCTTGCCCGCCGCGCGCCCCCGAGGCGCGGGCTCTCCGCCGGTTCCGACCATGTTCTCCTCACTCGTCAAGAAAGTCTTCGGCACCAAGTTCGACCGCCAGATGCGGAAGATCCGGCCGATCATCGAGCACATCAACTCGCTCGAGAAGAAGATCGAGGCGCTGTCCGACGCCGAGCTCCGCGGACAGACCGCGGCGTTCCGCGGCCGCCTCGACCGCGGCGAGTCCCTCGACCAGATCATGCCCGAGGCGTTCGCGACCGTCCGCGAGGCCTCCCGCCGCACCCTCGGCCTGCGGCACTACGACGTCCAGCTGATCGGCGCCTACGCCCTGCACAACGGCACCATCGCCGAGATGCGCACGGGCGAGGGCAAGACGCTGACCGCCACCGGCGCCCTGTACCTCAACGCGCTGCCCGGCCGCGGCTGCCACCTCATCACCGTCAACGACTACCTCGCGCGTCGCGACGCCGAGTGGATGGGGCAGATCTACAAGTTCCTCGGGATGTCGACCGGCGTGATCGTGCACGGGCTGTTCCACGGCGAGCGCCAGCGCTCGTACCGCTGCGACATCACGTACGGCACGAACAACGAGTTCGGCTTCGACTATCTCCGCGACAACATGAAGGAGACGATCGAGAAGTACGTGCAGCGCGACCTGCACTTCGCGATCGTCGACGAGGTCGACTCCATCCTCATCGACGAGGCCCGCACGCCGCTCATCATCAGCGGCGAGTCGGACAAGCCGGCCGATCTGTACAACATCGTCGATCGCATCATGCCGTCGGTGCGCCGCGACCTCGACTTCGTCGTCGACGAGAAGGCCCACAGCGTCCAGCTCACCGACGCCGGCGTCGATCGGGTCGAGAAGCTGCTGCGTTGCGGCAACCTCTACGCCCCCGAGAACAACGAGATCCTCCACCACGTGAACCAGGCGCTGCGCGCCCACTATCTCTACAAGAAGGACGTCAACTACCTCGTCCAGGGCAACGAGGTGATCATCGTCGACGAGTTCACCGGCCGAAAGATGGAGGGCCGGCGGTGGAGCGACGGTCTGCACCAGGCGATCGAGGCCAAGGAGAACGTCCCGATCCAGCCCGAGAGCCAGACGCTCGCGACCATCACGTATCAGAACTACTTCCGCATGTACAAGAAGCTCGCGGGCATGACCGGCACCGCGGACACCGAGGCGGAGGAGTTCCACAAGATCTACGGCCTCGACGTCATGGTCATCCCGCCCAACCGCCAGGTGAAGCGCGCGGATGCCCACGATCTCGTCTACAAGAACGAGCGCGGCAAGTTCCGCGCGATCGTGGCCGAGATCCGCGAGCGACACGCCAAGGGCCAGCCGATCCTCGTCGGCACCACGAGCGTCGACAAGTCGCAGGTGATCCACACGCTGCTCGATCGCGAGGGCATCCCGCACAACGTGCTCAACGCCAAGCAGCACGAGCGCGAGGCGCTGATCGTCGCCCAGGCCGGTCGCAAGTTCGGCGTCACGGTCGCGACCAACATGGCCGGCCGCGGCACCGACATCATCCTCGGCGGCAACTCCGAGATGATGGCGCGCGAGCACTTCGACCCGGACAAGAACCCCGAGGAGTACAAGAAGCTCTACGAGGGCCTGAAGAAGCAGGCCGAGGAGGAGCGCCAAGAGGTGCTCGCGCTCGGTGGGCTGCACATCCTCGGCACCGAGCGCCACGAGAGCCGCCGCATCGACAACCAGCTGCGCGGCCGCGCCGGTCGTCAGGGTGATCCGGGCTCGTCGGCGTTCTACCTCTCGCTCGAGGACGACCTCATGCGCATCTTCGGCGCCGACCGGATCACCGGTCTGATGGAGCGCCTCGGCATGGAGGAGGACGTCCCGATCGAGGCGCCGCTCGTCAACCGCGCCATCGAGAACGCGCAGACCAAGGTCGAAGCCATGCACTTCGACACGCGCAAGAACCTCTTCGAGTACGACAACGTGATGAACGAGCAGCGCAAGGCGATCTACGCCCTGCGCAAGCAGATCCTCGAGGGCCGCTACCGCCCCGAGGCGCTCGAGGACGCCGAGAAGAAGGACCAGGGCGCGCGCGCGGCTGGTGTGCCCGAGAAGTCGGGGCCCCACACGATCGCGTCGCTGTCCAAGATGGTGGCCGAGCGCGTGACGTCGATCGTCGACGGCTACTGCGCGCGGCGCATCGCCGACGGTGCCGAGCCCGACCCCAAGCGCGAGGGCTTCCCGAAGGACGGCATCGAGCCCGAGGGTCTCACCCACGAGCTGTACCGCCACTTCGGCGCGATGGTGCCGTTCGCGGCGGTCCGCACCGACTACGACGCGATCCTCAAGCTCGCGATCGACGACATCGCCCACGCGCTCATCCAGCAGCGCGAGCGCCTGCACGACCTCGCCCACGCCAACGTCGGCAAGATCGTCGAGGGGTTGTGCCCCGAGGACACGCACCCGGACGAGTGGGACATCGAGGGCCTCGAGGTCGCGATCAAGGACCGCTACGGCGCGACCATCTCACTGCGCGAGATCCCGCAGAACCTCGATGACCTCATCGACCTCTGCTGGGGCTCGGTCGAGAAGCTGCTGCTGTCGCGCGAGCAGGAGTTCGGGCTCTACGTCTATCTCTTCCACATCCGTCAGCTCTGGCTCGCCGAGATCGACGCGCAGTGGATCGCGCACCTCAAGAACATCGAGCATCTGCGCACCGGCATCGGCCTGGTCGGGTACGCCACGCGCAACCCGAAGAACGAGTACAAGATCCGCGGCTACAACCTCTTCCGCGAGATGTGGGAGGGCATCGAGCAGACCGTGCTCGACAAGGTCATCAACATGCGGCTGACCGAGGAGCAGCGGCAGCAGGCCGAGGAGGGCGCCGAGTACGAGACGGCGCTGACCCGCGCCAGCGCTCGCCAGCGCGGCGCCGGTCCGGGCCCCGCCGCACAGCAGCGCGTCGCCGCGGCGCGGGCCCAGGTCGACAAGCTGCAGCAGGCCGCGCGCTCGGCCGCCGAGAAGCTGCAGGCGGCCGGCGTCGCCGGTGCGGCCGGCGGCGCCGCGGCGCAGCAGGCCCCCGCACGTCAGTCGCCCCCGCCGATGCCCGAGGTCGGCGCGAACGACCCTTGCCCGTGCGGCTCGGGCAAGCGCTACAAGAAGTGCCACGGCGCGAAGAAGGCGGACAAGGCCGAGACCGCCGCGAAGGCCGAGACCGCCGCGAAGGCCGAGCCGGCCGAGCCGGCGTAGCCGCTCAGCGTCGTCGCCGACGCAGCAGGACGAACGGGACGAGCAGGCTCGCGGCGCGCGGAGCCCCGCGATCCTGCGCGCAGCCGCAACCATCGTCGCCCCCGCTGCGCGCGTCGGTGTCCTGCGGCAGTGCGCCACCGGTGCCGTCGTCGTCGACCGCGTCGGTGCCACCGTCGGTGCCGTCGCCCGTGCCACCATCACCACCGCTGCCCGAGCTGTCCGCGCTCGGCAATGGCACCGGATCCTCGTCGACGCCGATCACGATCGGGACCGACTCGCCGACGTTGCCGACGACGTCGGTGGCGCGGGCGGAGAGCACGTACGTGCCCTTCGGGAAGCCCGCGCTCCACTCCCACGGCGGCAGGTCGCGCAGGCCGTTGGGGAACGACGCGCCGTCGATGAGCAGCTCGACGCTCGCGACGCCGTAGCCGGTGCCGTCGTCGGCGTCGACCACCACGTCGACGTTGGCCTGGCCGCCGCTGCTGTCGAAGCGCGTGAGATCGGCGGGCGCGGTGATCGTGACCGTCGGCGGATCGGGGTCGGTCGCGGGATCGAAGGCCGCGCCGCACACCGCCGCGTATCCGCCGAGCTCGCCGGGATCGCAGCCGTTGGACCAGCTCCCGCCGGCGCCCGCCGGATCGAGGGGGAACTCGCCGCAGCCGGGGCCTGGATTCCACGTGCCGTCGGCGTCGTGGCACGGCGTGACGTCGATGCCGGTCTCGGACTCGATCCACGCCATCGAGATGTGCATCATCGAGTAGTAGCCGCCGCCGCCGCAGCCGTTGCCGTAGGAGGTGATGCCGAACACGCGCCACGCGTCGTCGCCACCGGCGGAAGACGGCAGGCGCACGAACACGGGCCCGCCGGAGTCACCCTGGCAGCTGTCGATGCCACCGCCGCCGAGGAACGCCTCGTCGTTGCCGTCGATGAAGCCGAACGCCGCGGTGGCCTCGTACTTGATCCCGTAGTTGCCATCGTCGGTCTGGCCGTAGCCGACGATCACGACGTCGCGGCCCTGGGTGAGGATGCTTGCCTCGCAGCCCATGAGCGGCGGGACGATCTCGACGTCGAGCACCGGCTCGGCGAGCTTGCACACCGCGACGTCGCGGCCGGTCCCGGGGCCGCCGCCGGGGTACGTCGTGCAGAACTCGGTCGGGACCGATCGGCCGGTCCCGTCGATCGTGTCGCCGAGGCGCACGGAGCCGTAGCTCGCGCCACAGTGCTGCGCGTACACGACGACCTCGGGGTGCACGAGGGTGCCGGTGCACGAGCCCTCCATCGACACGGACGTCGGCCACCCGCACGGCGCGACCGGTTGCCCGCCGTACACGCCGCTCGGGTCGGGCGCGGCCGCGATCGGGGGCGCCGCCTGCACGTCGGGGGCGGCCGACGCGAGCATCGCAGCGAGGACGGGACCCACGGCCATGGACGAACCCCGAGGACGAGCCGGCATCGACTCCGATGGTACGCTCGACCGGGTGGTGACGGTGAGGTGCGGGGCGCACGTGCTGCTGTTGGGCGTTCTCGCGGCCTGCGGCCGGGGTCCGTCGTGGGACATCCCCGAGCCGGCGGTCGACCCCTGTGCGGACGACGCGTGCATCTCGGTGTCGACCTTGCAGCGCGCGGTCGACATCCTGTTCGTCATCGACAACTCGGGCTCGATGGGCGTCGAGCAGGGCACGCTCGCCGCCAACTTCCCGGCGTTCATCGACGTGCTCGAGGCCCAGCGGTTCGGCGCGAGCTACCGGATCGGGCTGACGACCACCGACGCGCGCGGCAACCTGCGGGTGTCGAGCTGCCGCGAGCGTCTGCCCGAGTTCGTGTTCGACGACAACGCGGGCACCATCATCGACGAGCAGCAATCGGGCTGCCTGGCGTCGTGCGCCTTCGACACCGTCGCCACCGTACCCACCGCGAACGCGGGCGACGCCGAGGTCGTGTCCCGGCCGTGGATCGAGAACGACGGCGGTGAGACCAATCTCGCCGGCGGCCTCGCGATCGCCGACGCGATGCGCTGCGCGGGGCCCCAGGGGATCAACGGCAGCGGGTTCGAGGCGCCGCTGGAGTCCATGCGCCAGGTCCTGCGCGGCGAGGGCTCCTCGCGGGGCTTCCTCCGCGACGAGGCCCTGCTCGCGATCGTGTTCGTCACCGACGAGACCGACTGCTCCGCGTCCGACGAGAACGTGTCGCTGCTCATCGACCCGGTCGGCTCCGCGCTGTGGACCGACCCCGAGCAGGCGACCTCGGGCGCGTGCTGGAAGGCCGGCACCACCTGCACCGGCGGCCCCGGCATCTACGACGAGTGCCACTCGGTCGACAAGGGCCTCGACGGTCAGCCCACCGCTGTCGACCCGATCCTCTATCCGGTCGAGCGCTACGTCGACACGCTCGTCGAGCTGTCCAACGCCAAGGCCACGCGCGGCGGCACCGGGCAGATCCTGGTCGGGGTGATCGGCGGCGTGCCGCTCGACTACCCCGAGACCGGCGTGATGATCTACCAGGACTCGGACGACCCGGAGTTCAACATCGAGTACGGCATCGGCCCGTCATGTGGCCGCGGCACCGAGACGACCACGAGCCCGCCCGGGATCCCGCCGGTGCGCTTGGCCGAGTTCGCCACGCAGTTCGCCGCCGACGAGCGCAACCTCTTCTCGATCTGCGCCGGCGACTACACGGCGGCGCTGCAGCAGATCGTCGACGCGTTGGGCCGGCTGTCGGCGCGCACGTGCGTACCGGGCTGCGTCGCGGACTACGACGACGACGAGCCCGGGTTGCAGCCGAGCTGTCGGCTCGTCGAGCGCGACGAGTCCGGCGTCGAGCGGGTCGTCCCGCGCTGCGTGGTCACGGCGGACGGCTGGGCGTTCCCGGGCACCAGCCCCGAGCTGTGTTTCCGTCCGCTGCTCGACGCGGCCGGCGCGACGCCGAGCCCGGCCGACGATCTCTCGGCGCAGTGCGCGACCCAGGGCGCGAACCTCGAGCTCGTGGTCGAGCGGCCCAACGGCGCCCTCGAGTCGCAGGGGACCGTGGTCGACGTCGAGTGTGCGCTCACCGGACCGGTCGGCACGCCCTGCGCGGCGCAGTGAGGCGCCGCGATCACAGCGGTCGGCGTGCGCGGGCCATCCGGCGCGAGCGTTGCTTCAGGTCCGCGTTGCAGCGCTGCAGCGTGCGGTGGAAGACCGGCCCCGCGTCGTCGCCCATGTCGTCGACGAAGGTCCGACCCGCGACCGCGGCGTCGAGTCGGGGGAGCAGCGGGCCGACGGTGTCCGCGGGACACGGCTCGCACGCCCCACCGCGGGTGCCCAAGGCGCCTGATCCGGACGGGATGAGGTGGTTGCTGTCGACGGGCCGCTTGCGCACCGCGATCTCCGTGCAGCCGTCGCACACGGCCGGCTCGCAGCCGGTCCGCTCGATCCGCACGCTGCCGCACGCGACCTCGGCGGTGAACCGCGCCGCCGTGTAGCGCAGCGCGTCGTCGGTCGCGCGCAGGTGCAGCCCGAGCGTCTGCAGGCCCCCGATCGCCTCCGCGCCCTCGCCGTCGGGGCTGGTGGTGCGACGCCCCGGGCCGAGCACGCCGACGCCGCCGTCGAGCTGCAGCGTGTAGAACCACGCGTTCCTCGTCCTCGGCTTCGTGCCGAGCACCTCGGGGATCTCGGCGACGAGCGAGCCCTCGGCTGGTTCCAGATCGATCGGGATGCAGCGCGCCTTGTTCGACCAGATCAGCTGCCGCGCGTCGACGAACAGGCGCACCGTGCCGGTGGTCGGGATCCACGGGACGTCCGCGAGGCCCTGCTCGTCGCGCAGCGCCGCGAGCTCGGGGGCGGTCGTCGTCGCCCACCTCCACATCTGCGCCGCGTCCCAGCGCTGGCACGCGCCGGCCTCGCACACCGCGAAGCTCCGCGGGTCCTCGGGGAGGCCGCACTCGGCGTCGATCCGACAGCCCGACCACGGATCGTCGACGGGCGCGCCCGCGGGGGTCGAGGTGGGCGCCTCCTCGGGCTCGACCGCGGGCGCGGGCTCGGGCTGGCCGTTCGCGACGTAACGCGGGCCGCAGGCGACGAGCGTCGACCCGACGAGCCCGATCAGCGCACGGGCGCGACGGTGAGCGCGTGCCATCGCCCCCAAGGCTATCACACCGCGCCATCACACGGCGCCGCGCCGCGGGTCGTCGGCGCGCGCTACAGGCAGGCGGCCTCCGCCGGGGCGCAGTCGGCCACCTCGTCGATCGGATAGTCGGCGAAGCACTCCACGTACGTGTTCACCTCGCCGATGCACTCGTCGAAGAAGATCTGCAGCTGCTCGTCGGTGCACGGGATGTCGAAGTCGATGTCCGCACAGATGCAGAGGTTGTACGCGCCGTCGTAGCAGATCTCGTCGGCGTAGCCCTCGCACAGGCACGCGTCGGCGTTGTCGCAGCCCGGCGACAGGTAGCCGGTCTGCGCGCAGACGTCCGCGCAGCTCGACTGCTGCCATACGCCGTCCAAACACGTCTGCAGCTCGGCGTCGAGGCAGTAGTTGTCGCCCTCGAGGCACTCCGGCGGGGCCATCGTCGTCTCGGACGATCCGCTCGAGCTCTCGTCGTCGAGCGCAGCGGTCGTGCTCGAGCTCTCCGTCGACGACGGCGCGTCCGTGCTGCTGCTGCCGTCCTCCGTCGTCGCGGTGGTCGGGGTGTCCGTGGTGCCCGGGCCGCTCGAGTCCCCCGGCCCCGTGTCGGCGTCCGCCGGCGCGACGCAGAGCTCGGACAGGCACACCAGCCCATCGAGGCACGCGCCGGCCATGCAGGCGCAGGCCTCGTAGCCGGGCGTGCAGGTGGAGGGACCCGTGCCGTCGCCGGTCGAGGAGTCGCCCATCGCGGTGGCTTCACCGCCGCCGCAGGCCGTCAGCACGAAGAATAGAAGGAAGTGCTCGGAGTGCTTCATGACGCGCAGACACGAGGTGCGACCGGCTGGCCGTTCGATCCCTCGGCGCGTCGGATTTCTCGGGCGGGTCAGCCCTCCGGCTCGAAGGCGTCGCAGGCGACGTCGACCAGCGCGACCGCCTCGGCGAAGAAGGGCCCGTAGTCGGGGGAGCAGACGCTGCCCCACAGGCCCCGGGTGCCCCAGGACTCGGCGAAGGCGATGAGGCGCGGTGAGTACTCGCCGCCGTTGCTGCCCGGGACGCTGTCGGGGGGACACACCGCGCCGGGCAGGCCGGTGTCGCCGACGAGGCCGAGGACCACCAGCGCGGTCTCGTTGCCGCCCTTGCGCGCGAGCAGGGCGTCGTACCACGCCGTGGGATCGCCCATCGACTCGTCGTCGTCCTCCTCGTCGGTGATGAAGGTGACGACGAGCACCGCGTCGTCGCGCAGGAAGCCCTCGTTGCAGCCGCCCGGGCCGACGAGGTCCGGGGCGAGCGACGCCAGCATCGCGTCCATCGTGCGCTCGGGGTTGTTGCCGTCGTAGAGGTTCGCGACGCACCCGAAGGCGGCGGCGGGATCGGGCTGCGTCGCGTCGAACCACCGCTTGCCGTCGGTGATGCCGCACGACGCACGCGCGTCGGTGCCGTCGTGATCGATGCCGGCGCCGAGCGTGCCGTCGCACGCGTCGGGCACGGGCAGCATGCCGCACGGCCAGCCCGACTCGGGCTCGAGCACGCCGCACGGCTCGTCCGGGGCCTCACCGACGCAGTCCCCCGAGTGGCACTCGGTCAGCTCCTCGTCCCACTTGTCCTCGGGATCGGTGTCCACCACCATCACGTGGTAGTTGTCGACGACCTCGCCCTGGATGGTGGCGATGAACGACGGGAAGCTGGTGGCGAGGTTCTGCTGCTCGTCGCCCATCGAGATCGAGTTGTCGAGCACGAACAGGAAGTCGACCTTGTCGCAGCCGCTGCCCGCGGGCCCCTCGTCTGCGGCGGTCATGCCGTCGGGCGTGTCGAACTTGAAGCCCGTGCCCTCCGAGGTGTCCGCGGCGTCGTCGCCCGCGGTGGCGCTCACCGAGCCCGAGCCGTCGGCGGCGCTCGCCGACTCGGGCTGCGCCGAGGCCGGGCCGCCGTCGGTGCCCGCCCCGCCCGTGCCGAAGACGCCGACGCTGTGCGCGTCCGAGCCGCACGCCGCGAGCGCGCAGACGGGGACCAAGGTCGAGACGAAGCCGCGCGTGGACATCATGCCGAGTCTGCCTTGGCCGCCGCCGCCCGGGATTGTTCGCGCCGAGGCGCCGGCCGCTGCGGCGTTCTACGTATGTTCGCGGGTCGCCGAGAACCGCACGTCGGGAAACCGCTCCTCGACCTTCTGCAGGTTCCACTTGTTCGGGGCGAGGTACGCCAGGTCGCCGTGGGCGTCCACCGCGAGGTTCATGTCGTTCTTGCGCTGGAACTGCTCCATCAGCTTGCGCACGTCGTCGGCCGACTTGCCCTCGGTCTTCGGCGTGATCCATCGCGTGGTCGTGAACTCCACCGCCTCGTAGTCGGCCTCGACCGCGTACTCGTGGAGCAGCCGGTGCTTCATCACCTCGAGCTGGAGCTGACCGACGACGCCGACGACGTAGTCGCTGCCGAGCAGCATCTTGAACACCTGGATCGCCCCCTCCTCGGCGAGCTGCTCGAGCCCCTTGCCCAGGGCCTTGGCCTTGAGCGGGCTCTTCAGCACGACGCGGCGGAAGATCTCGGGGGCGAAGCTGGGGATGCCGGTGAACCGCAGCAGCTCGCCCTCGGTGAACGTGTCGCCGATCTTGATCGTGCCGTGGTTGGGCAGACCGATGATGTCGCCGGCGTACGCCTCCTCGACGATCTCGCGGTTGGCCGCGAAGAACGTCGTGGCGTTGCCGAGCCCGACCTCGCGTCCGAGCCGGCAGTGGTACGCCCGCATGCCGCGGGTGAAGCGACCCGAGCAGATGCGCAGGAACGCCATGCGGTCGCGGTGCTTCGGATCCATGTTCGCCTGGATCTTGAACACGAAGCCCGAGAAGCCCGGCTCGTTGGGATCGATGTCGCGGGTCGGCACCGGCTCGCCGGGCGCCGGGGGCGTCACCGCGGCGGGGCCGGTCACCGCGGCGCGGCCCTGCGGCGGCGGAGCCAGGCGCAGGTAGGTCTCGAGCAGCTCGCGCACGCCGAAGTTGTTCATCGCCGAGCCGAACAGCAGCGGGCTCTGCCGACCCTTGTGGAACTCGGCCGCGTCGAACTCCGGGGCCGCGCCCGCGAGCAGCTCGAGCTCCGCGCGCAGCTCCTCGGCCTGGTCGGCGCCGAGCATCTCGTCGAGCTTGGGATCCTCGGGGCCGGTGACCGGGACGCCGGCCTCGGGCCACTGATCCTCGACGTGCTTGTCGGCGTAGCGGAACAGGTGCACCTGGTGGTGGACCAGGTCGTAGACCCCACGGAAGCGCTTGCCCATGCCGATCGGCCAGGTCATCGGCACGCACTTGATCGCGAGCTTGGCCTCGACGTCGTCGAGCAGCTCGATCGGCGTGCGGCACTCGCGATCGAACTTGTTGACGAAGGTGACGACCGGCGTGTCACGCA
>LNFB01000151.1 GCA_001464385.1 Deltaproteobacteria bacterium Ga0077550
ACCTCGAAGGGCGGCGTGCTGGTGTCGGCCTCGGGGAGGCTGTACTGGAAGCTGAGCACGCTCGTGGTCACCGAGATGCCGCGCTCCTGCTCCATCGCCATCCAGTCGCTGACCGCGTGCCGCGACGATCGCCGGGCTCGCACGGCGCCGGCGATCTGGATCGCGCCGCCGAAGAACAGCAGCTTCTCGGTGAGCGTCGTCTTGCCGGCGTCGGGGTGGCTGACGATCGCGAAGGTTCGGCGTCGGGCGACGTGCCCCGCGATGTCGGAGTCGGACGGGTCGGTCATGGCGAGCCGGGCGAGGAGAGAACAAATCCGCGGTCGCCACAAGCGGCCGAGGGCGCGTCGCACCCTGGCGTGCAACGCGCCCCGGCAGGAGGGCGGAATCCGGCGCTTGGCGGGCGCTCAGATCGTCCAGAACACCTTGGCCAGCCGCACCGATCCGCCCTCGACGACGACCGGGAACGTCTTGGTCCCGCTCGGGGTGCGGACCTCGAGCGTGGCGCGGATGGGCGCGAGGCGACCCCCGTCGCTCACCCCGTTGCGCGTCACCTCGACGAACACCGATTTCTTCACGCGCGACAGCGCGACCTCCTCGAAGCCGGCGGACTCGCGCACGGTGAGCGCCTTGGGGTTCGCCGCCGAGAGCCGGTGGCCGCCCGCGTCGATGATCGCGATGTCGAGGTCGTCCTCGCCCGTCCACGTCAGCGACGCCCGCAGCTGACCCTTGGGCGCGCCGGTGATCGCGAACGACGTCGACAGCGCGGCCTCGGTCGCTGCGAGCGACGCCAGGTGCTTGGTCGCGCGACCGCGTGCGTCGGCGAGCACGGTCCGCGCCGCCGCGGTGCGGCCACCCTGGTGCAGGCACTTCGCGAGCCTCGCGTGGTGGTCCGCGTCGCTCGGATCGATGCTGACGATCGCGCGACGGTGCGAGCACGATCGCTGCAGGTCGCCCTTGCTGGCGAACGCTCGCGCCAGCGCATCGTGCATCGAGCTCGAGAACGGCGTGATCTCGAGGGCGCTGGCGTACGCCCGCGGCGCGATGGGATCGCCCTGTCCGGCGAGCACGTCGGCGAGCGAGGTGAGGGCAGGGGCGTGGTCGGGATCGGCGTCGGCCCACGCCCGAGCGAAGCCGAGTGCGTCCGCGTGACCGACCCGGATCGCCGCCCGGACGAGGGCGCCGTGCGACGAGCGACGCGTCGTGTCGGCGGCGACGCTGCGGCGCAGCGACTCGATGAGCGAGAGGTTCTTGCCCGACGGCGGCGCCGCGGTGGCGACCTTGAGCCGCGGCTGCGGGCGCCAGTGCCGGCGCGACGAGCGACCGCCCCACGACCCGCCGCCGTCGTCGAACGCGTCGATCTTGCGGTCCTCACCCTGCCACACGGCGCCGTTGGACGGCTTGGTCGCCGGCATGGGGGTCTTCTTGGCCTTGGCCGGCTCGGCGCTCGGCGGCGGTGGGGCGAAGCCGCCGCCACCCTTGTCGGCGTTGCCCTCGGACTCGG
>LNFB01000152.1 GCA_001464385.1 Deltaproteobacteria bacterium Ga0077550
CGCAGGGTGTCTTCGCCGCCGAACGGATCGGTCGGTGCGCTCGCGGGCGCCGGATCGGGCGACGGGGCCCGCGGCGTCGCGGTGATGGTGCTCGGCGCGTCCTTGGGCGGATCGAAGAACTCGGGCGCGCCGCCGGGGACCTCGCTCGGGGCGGCGCCCTTGGTCCCGGTGGATCCACGGGCCGCCGCGTTGTCGAGATCGGTGAGCGGCACTGCGCCGGCGGGTTCGGTCGGCTTGGCCTCGCTCGCGGCGTCCTCGGCCTTGCGCGCGTCGAGCTTGCCGGTGAGCCCCGCGGTGACCTCCCCGGACTTCGGCGCGTCGAGCTGGCCCTTCCACCGATCGGTGTCCGCCGCCGTGCGCACGACGTTGAACTCGCGGAACATCGCGTCGTTCTCGAGCACGAGCAGCGCGGTGAAGCGGGACAGCACGGTGTAGTCCTTGGACAGCGCGACGATGCGGTCGTGGGCGTCGAAGCCCTTGGTCTTCGTGAGATGGGCGATCTCCATCGTCGCCCACGTGCGCGGCAGGTGCCGGAACGCCTCGGGTGCGGCCGTGCGCGACGCGGTGAGATCGACCGGGAACTTGGCCTCGATGGGCCCCGTCGGGCCGTCGGCGAGGATGCGGACGTCGCCGCGCACCGGGTGCGCCAGCTTGCCGGTCACCACGAGCTCGTCGCCGGGGCGCAGGCCCGCGACCTCGTTGTGGCGCACATCGACGAGGCCGTCCGGGGTCTCGATGCGGAGGTTGCGGGCGAGCGGGACGACGGCGCGCAGCCGCAGCTCGCGGACCAGCTCGGCGAGGTTGTCGCGGGCGTCGACCTGGACGACGTCGCCGCCGGTCGCCTCGACCACGGCGCCGAGCGCCACGAGATCGGCGCGGGCGCCCAGCGCGAGCGCCTCGACGCGGACGTCCGGGATCGCCGCGCGGACCTGCGCCGCGAGCTTGTCGGGCGCGAGCTCGCCGGAACTCGGGGCGCCGTCGCCGAGGTAGACGATGACCTTGCGCGCGTCGGCGCCGCCCGAGCGCGCCAGCGCGTCGCCGGCCTCCGCGAGCATGCCGCCCAGATCGCTGGCGCCCGCGAGATCTTGATCGTCGAGGAAGCGCCGCGTCGCCTCGACCGCGGGCGCCGACGGCGTCTGCAGCCCCGTCGGGAGCTCGTCGCAGGCGGTGTCGCAGGCGAGCACCGTGAAGCGATCCTGCGTCTCCATGCCGCCGGTCATCGCCTCGACCATCCCGCGCGCCACCGTCCACAGCTCGGGCGTTGTGCTGTGGCTGCGATCGACGACGAACGCGAAGTGGACCGGCCGCTCGTCCTTCCCGAACTCGAGCTCGGGCTGCAGCGCGAGCATGAAGTAGGCCTGACCGTCGCGATCGAGGTGCGTCTGGCTGTGGACGGTCTGCTCGGACTTCGCCACCGGTAGGTCGACGCCGAGATCGTAGGTCGGCTGGAAGTTGGTCTCCTCGGTCGAGAGTTGGATGACGTCGCCCGTGTCGCGGCGGGTCAGCGCCAGCATCGGGGTCTCGATCTCGTCGAGCTTGGTGGAGTCGATCGCGTCCTTGTCGATGTTCACCGCGAACGAGAACCGATCGATCGTGGTGCCCGACGCCCCGGTGCCGCCCAGGGGGAACCGATAGCGGACGTCGTCGCCGACGACCGGCAGCACCTGCGTGTACGACAGCTTCACGCGCCGCTCGCCGCGGCCGGGGATCGGGAACAGCCGCAGCTTGAACACATTGCCGCGCTCCCACTCGAGCAACGCAGGATCGCGGGGCACGGTGGCGTCGACGATCTGCTGGAAGATCTGCCGCGCGCGCTGCTTCTCGACGATCTCGCCCTCCATCCACCGATTGCCGACCAGCAGCTGCAGGCCCGAGATCGAGCCGTCGCCGGGGAGCGGGAAGCGATAGATGCCCTCGAGCACCGCGGGGCGCTCGTTGAAGAACGCCTGCTCGATCTCGGTGTGGGCCATGCGCCCGCTGATGTTCACGGTGACGCGCTGCTCGGTGAGGCGGATCTTCTGCCCCAGCTCGGTCTGCGAGCCCGGCACGCGTGCGGTGAGGCTGCCGACGCCGCGCGGCACCGCGTCGACGGCGAGGGCGGCCTGCTCGAACGCCCGCGACCAGCCGGTGTCGGCCAAGGGCTGCAGGCTCCGCTCGGGCTGCGGCGGCCGCTCGGGGTTCGCCAGCGGCGTGCTCAGGCGCTCGCCCGCGCCGAGCTCGACGCGCTGGCCGTTCGACTCGACGATCGCGCGCCCGTGGACGACCGCGACGTGACGCTGGGTCCCCGCGTGCACGAGCTGGACCTCGCCGCCCTCGACGCGGATCGTGTCGTCGCCGGCGCGCAGCGCCAGGCCGCCGGTTGTGCGCGCGTCGACCAACGCGACGACCTCGCCGCGCGTGACCGTGACCTCGCCGCCGGGGCTGGGCACGACGAGCGCCGTGTCCTCGTTGAGCCGCAATCGAGCGCCGCCCTCGAGGGCGAGTTCCGCCAGGGTCCCCTTCGGGGTCTCGACCGCTTGGTTGGGCTCGAGCTTGGCGGCCTTGCCGAGGAAGGTCCCCTCGGCCAGGCCCGGCGATCGCAGGCCCCCCGGCCCGCTGACCGCCGTGACCTCCGCGGCCCGGGGTCCGGCCGCGGCATCCACGAGCGCCGAGGCCGACCCGGCCTGCGCCCCGAGCTGCTCCGCCGGCACCTGGTTGCATGCGGCCGGGTTGAAGGCCAGGAGCACGGCGGTGGTGAGCGCGAAGGGCGAGCGGCCGAGGGGTCGACGATGCATGGGTGAGCCTTCCGAGACGGGCCGGACGTCGTCACAACGCACGGCCACCGCGGCGGGTCTCGGAACGCAGCCCGCCGGGAGCCACTTACATCGGCCGGCCTGCGGGGTCTACCGGGCCCGGATCGTCGGCTTTGGGCGGCAAACATGACAAGACCGGGCGGCTCGACCTACCCTCGTCCCCGGATGCTGAGCCCGCGCGAGTCGTTCCTCGCCCAAGTGCGCACGCCGGATGTCGACACCGAGGTGTTCGACCTGCGGCAGAACCTGACCAACCTGAAGCGTGAGGCTTTGGCCCAGGTCACGGCGGTCGACGAGGCGCGCGCGCGTCTGGTGATGCCGGGGCTGTACGAGCAGATGGTCCAGCTCGAGGTCCAGCTCGCCGGTCACGTCGGCCTGGGCGTCGCGCTGGCGCTGTCGGTGCTCGACGAGCACAACACCGGCGCCTCGCTCTCGCTCTTCGACCGCGAGCTCCGCGAGCAGATGAGCGACACGGCGACCGCGATGGCGACCCGGCAGGGCTCGCGGCTGGCGAAGATGGTCGCGCAGATCGAGGCCCAGCGGCTCATCTGGCGTCACAGCCACGAGTTCATGTCGTGGCTCGCGTTCCGCCGCGGCGACGAGCGCTACCCGGCGCCTCGACGCGTTCGGCGTGCAGTCGCGCCTGCTCGAGGCGCGTCAGATCGTGATCAACTACGCCGGCGTACGGCTGTCGGCGGCGCTCGAGGGCGCCGATCGCTTCAACCTCGGCAATCGCTGGCGGCTGTCGGCCACGCCCGAGCACGCGCTCGAGCGCTACGTGTGGCCGCTGCTCTCGTACCTCCCGGCGACGACCGTGAAGATCGAGCGCTTCCGCTGGGAGTACGACACGATGGTCGAGAGCGGCGCGCCCGAGCCGATCCTCGAGGGCGAGCGCGGCAAGCTCGCGGGCATGCTCGAAGCCCAGTTCTCCGAGGCCCTCACCGACATCCCCGACTCCGCCCGCGCTGGAATGCTGTAGCCGTTTTCAGAGGAAGCGGCCCGCTTCCCC
>LNFB01000153.1 GCA_001464385.1 Deltaproteobacteria bacterium Ga0077550
CCGCTTCCCCCTCCAGCTGGGCAGAGCCCAGCCGGAGCCTCCCCCTTTCCATCGCTTCGCTCCTTCGCCTTCAGGGGAAGCGGCCCGCTTCCCCCTCCAGCTGGGCAGAGCCCAGCCGGAGCCTCCCCCTTTCCATCGCTTCGCTCCTCCGCGCCGCGCGATCGAGGGGGCCTACCCACTCCCGAGCTTGGCG
Organism: Deltaproteobacteria bacterium Ga0077550; assembly: GCA_001464385.1. Taxonomy (GTDB): domain Bacteria; phylum Myxococcota_A; class Polyangia; order Nannocystales; family Nannocystaceae; genus Xiheibacterium; species Xiheibacterium aquaticum. The sequence goes on from LNFB01000153.1 coordinate 194, forward strand.
AGGAAGGCTTCGATGTCGATCGGGGGTTGGACGCCGCTCGTGGCGAACTCCTCCTTGGCGAGGACGCCGTGGCCGTGGGCGATCTGGTACTCGCGCAGGCGCACGTCGAGCATCGCCGCAAAGAAGTACCGCAGGCCCCGACGCATCGCGTCGGACTCGTTGTCGATGCGGGAGAGCAACGCGTCGCGCACCAGCTGGATCTGGTGCGGCTCGGTCGCGAGCACGAGCAGCTCCTCGAGGTTGCCCGCGGCGATCCGCGCCGTCTCGGCGTCGAGGGCCCCGTCGAGCATCAGCTTGGTCATGCCGCGCTGCAGGCCGATGATCGCGGTCTCGGTGTCGGCGCCGAGGTCGAGCTCGGCGCGGGCGAGGATCGACGCGGTGTGCGTCGGGTCGAGCTCGAGCGCGCCCTCGTAGTGGTTCCGCGCGGCCTTGGGCTGCTTGCGCGCCCGGGCGATCTCCCCCTGGAGAAAGCGCGCCTCGGCCTGGTGCTGGCGATCGCCGAGCTGCGTGTACATCGCGACCGCGGTCTTCGCCAGCTCCTCGGCCTGGTCGAGCTCGCGCTGCTCGAGGGCGATCGCAGCGAGCATGAACGTGACCGCGGGGTGGTCGAACCCACCCTCTTGCGCCTGCAGCAGGAACGGCCGCGCGGCGCTGCCAGAGAACCGGGTCATCTGCACGCCGGCCCACATATAGGCGAGGTCCGGCGTCAGGTGGCCCTCGGCGGCGAGCGTGGCGAGGTCGCCCTCGACCACTTGCTGCGCCATCTCGGCGACGCGCTCGTTCGCGGCGCACTGCTGCGCGAAGCCGGCGACGCGCGCCCGGGCGATCCGTGCCTGCGTCGAGAGGGCAGGCTCGCCCGAGTTGACCGCTGCGTCGAGGTTGACCAGCGTCGCCTCGACCGAGACATCGCCGGGCTCGACGCGCGTCTTCTCGGAGTAGTCGGCCTGGCGGTCGGTCGGGCTCGGCATGGTGCCGTCGGAGAGGCGCAGCGCGACGCCGCGGATGCACAGCGTGAAGTGCAGCGCGATGACGTCGCCGCGCGCGACCGCGATCCAGTGGTGGCCCGCGCCGCCCGAGGCGTCGGCGAGCGCACGATCGGCGCTCGCCGCCTTGCCGTCACGCAGCAGCGCCGATGCGCGCTCGAGCGCCGCGACCGCGGGATCGGGCGCGTGGTCCTTCGCGATCGCGACCAGGGGCCCGAGGTCGCGCCAGGCCTGCCAGTGACCCATGGCGGTCGCGCTGTTGGTCGCCGCGCCGGCGGGGATCCGCGGGCGACAACCGACGGCGCCCAGCGAGAGCAGCGAGCACAGCAACCATCCGAGTCGAGCGTGGCGTGTCATCGAAGCGCTTCGTCAGAGTCGATCGCACCACCGCATCGCGGCGTGGCGGGCCAAGGGGCTGGCGGCGGTGGTCGCCAGGCGTCGGAGCGACTCGGGGCCGAGCCACGCCAAGCCCTCGCGATCGACGCGGTCCGCGAGCAGGTCGCCGGTCGCGATCGAGTCGAGGAGCCAGCGCTCGGCCTGGTCGCTGGCCACGGTGTAGATCGCCTCGGGGACCCCGAACCACGCCCGGCCCACGGCCCGGATCGCCGGCGAGTGGTGCTCGAGCAGCAGCGGCAGCACCAGGGCGAGGTCGTCCGCAGGGGCGGCCGCGAGGGCCTGCGGGCCCGGATGGCGCAGCGACGCGACGTCGAGCCCGAGCACGGTCGCGACCCCCTCGACGAGCTCGCGGTCGTCGAGGCCGAGGCGCTCCAGGGCGTCGCGCAGGGCGTCGCGGCGCGTCGGCGAGCCCCGTTCGGGGAGCGCGAGCTGGGCACGACCGCGCGCCAGCAGGTCGCGCAGCCAGTCCCAGCGTTGACGCAGCGAGCGCACGCCGAAGGTGTACCCCAACCGCGGAGGTCATGTAAGGCTCGTCGCGCGCCGGGCGTTCCGCGGCTCGAACGCCTCGCGGGGCGAGCCTTTCCATCCTCTCTCTGGAGTCACCATGCGATTGCGGATCCTCCCCCTGCTCGTGCTCTCGGCCAGCCTGCTCGCCTGTGGCGGCGGCACCTCCCACGATCGCGGCAGCAACGCCCCGGCCGCGGCGCCGATCGCCGGGCAACCGGTGACGGTCACGCTCGAGTCGCCCGGCATGGGCGCCCTGCCGGCGGCACTGTTCGGCGGCTCGCTCTACTACGCGGGGCAGGACGGTCAGCAGTACGCGATCCGCATCGCGAACAACACCGCCGAGCGCGTCGAGGTCGTCGTCACGGTCGACGGTCGCGACGTGGTCTCGGGCGCGCTGGGCGACTATCGCAAGCAGCGCGGCTACATCATCGAGCCGTTCGGGCAGATCGTCGTCGATGGATTCCGGCAGTCGCTCGAGCAGGTCGCCGCGTTCCGCTTCAGCGGGTTGGGCGACAGCTACACCGCCCTGCAGGGCACGCCGCAGCACGCGGGCGTGATCGGCATCGCGGTGTTCGAGGAGCGCAGCCACCGGGCCAAGAAGACCGGGCCGCTCGCGGTCGGCCCCACGCCCGCCGAGCAGACGCCGTTCCCGAACAGCGATCGCGAGTCGCACCAGGGTTCGAACCGCGCCCGCGACGAGCGTCGCGCGGCGCCGGCGGCCGAGATCGCCGGCGGTGCCGATGCGGCGCAGAAGTCCGCGTCCCCGCCGTCGGCCATGGCGGACGAGGGCGCGGCGCCCAGCACCGCGACGAGCCCCGGCGGCTTCGCTCCGCCGCCGGTCCCCCAGAACGAGCTCGGCACGCAGTACGGCGAGGCGCAGAGCTCGTCGGTCCACGAGGTCGAGTTCAAGCGCAAGCACAAGCGCAAGCCCGACGTCGTCCTCGCGATCTACTACGACAGTGCCCGCGGCCTCGCGGCGCGCGGCATCCCGATCGGGGGTACGCCGTCGTTCGTGCCCGAGGCCCAGCCGTTCCCGCAGCGGTTCCCCGCCCGCTGAACGATGACCGAGGCCGTCGCGGACGGGGCCCCCGTCCGCGGCTTCAGCAGCGCCAGATCGTGTCGAGGTCGTTCGCCGCCATCACGCACTTGGCGTACTTGGCCCAGACCACGCGACCGCGTAGTTGGATCTTGTCCGCCTTCTGCTGCACGCACCGCTCTTGGAGCTGGTTCATGACCGCGTCTTGACCGTCGCCCCCGACGCCCTGGTCCGCGGACTCGCGCATCGTCACCTCGATGATGTGACGGCAGACGTCCTGGGGCCCGGGCGCGCGCACGAACGCGAACCACAGACCGAACAGGAGGCCGAGCGCGGCGACGGAGCCGGCCGCGAAGGCACGGCGCAGGGCGGGGCGCATCTCAGCTGCCCCCGTCGATCACCTTGAACGCGGCGCGGCGCTTCTGCACGGCGTCGTCGTTGCTCTGCGGTGCGGGCTCGCCCTCGACCGCGGCGACCTCGGCCGGCGCGGTGTCGCCGTCGACCACCGAGCGCAGCGCAGGCTTGCTCGACTGGGTCGTCGACGCCGGCGGGCGACCGTAGCGGCTGCGCTTCACGGACTCGGGCATGTTCTGGTCGAGCACGATGCCGCGACCGGTGCTGCGATCCGCGACCACGTACACGGCCCCGTACGGGAACGTGCAGCGGGTGACGTAGCCGCCGAACGAGAGGTCGGCCGAGAGCGTCGCGTCGGTGAAGTTCAGATCCAGCGGATAGCTCGGGTCGAGATCGATGATGAGTCGCTCGCGCCACTGCTCGCGGATGAAGTCGGGACAGACCACCCCATCGGCCACGGCGTTGACGTGCAGACGGGGACAACGCCCCGCTGCGTACAGCGACTCGATCACGCTCTGGACGGGGTGGACCACGCCGGGCTCGAAGCGTAGCGCACACAGGCGGAGCTTGCACAGCCGCCGGGCTGGTTCGCGTTGCGCTCGGGGTGGCCGCGGCCGGGACGCCGCCAGCGGGCGCCAGCGCCGGAGATGGCCCCCGATCGGCCGCGGCGCGGCCCTCCGGGCGATCGGACGCCGCGCGGGCACGGGCCGGCGCGCCTCGACCGCGCCTCGGGAAGCGCTGTCGGGGCGCGCGGCGGCCCCCAAGAGATCCGTGGGCGTGCCGGCCCGCCCCGCGCCTGTGCGCCCTCGTGTTCCAGGGGTCAGGTGAACGCGGCGAGGCCCGTCAGCGCGCGACCGATCGCCAGCGTGTGGACCTCGTGCGTGCCCTCGTAGGTGTAGACCGTCTCGAGGTTGCAGAGGTGCCGCATGATCCCGAACTCGCCCATGATGCCGTTGCCGCCGAGCATCGATCGCGCGGTGCGGGCGGTCTCGAGGGCCATGCGCACGTTGTCGCGCTTGAGGATCGAGACCTGCTCGGGCGACAGCGTGCCGTTCTGCTTGATGCGACCGAAGTGGTAGGCGAGCAGCAGCGCCTTGCCGATGTCGTTGTGCATCTCGACCAGCTTCTGCTGCGTGAGCTGGAACGACGCGAGCGGGCGATCGAACTGCACGCGATCCATGGTGTAGCTGCGCGCGCGCTCGTACACCGACATCGCGGCCCCGATCACGCCCCAGCCGATGCCGAAGCGCGCCTGGGTCAGGCAGCCGAGCGGCCCCTTCAGCCCGTGCACACCGGGCAGGAGGTTCTCCTTCGGCACGCGGACGTCGTCGAGGACGATCTCGCCGGTCATCGACGCGCGCATGCTGAGCTTGCCGTGGGTCTCGGGCGTCGACAGGCCCTTGGCCCCGCGCTCGACGACGAAGCCGCGGATCACCGGCGCATCGCTGCCGAAGTCGGTCGTCTTGGCCCACACGATCGCGAGGTCGGCGATCGGGCTGTTGGTGATCCAGAACTTCTGCCCGTTGAGGATGTAGTCGCCGCCCTTGCCGTCCTGCTTGGCGTGGGTGCGCATCGAGCCCGGGTCACTGCCGGCGTTGGGCTCGGTGAGCCCGAAGCAGCCGACGATCTCGCCGCGGGCCATGCCCGGCAGCCAGCGCTCGCGCTGGGCCTCTTCGCCGTAGCTGTAGATCGGCCACATCGCGAGGGAGGTCTGCACCGAGCAGAACGAGCGGATGCCGCTGTCCTGGCGCTCGAGCTCGACCTGCGTGAGCCCATACGCCACGGGGTTCATGCCGGTGCAGCCGTAGCCCTCGAGGGGTCCGCCGAGGAATCCCATCTTCGCGAACTCGAGGATGAGCTCCCGCGGAAAGGTGCCCTTCTCGTAGTGCTGCTCGATGAGCGGCGCGACGTTGCGATCGCAGAACTCCCGCGCTGCCCGCCAGATGAGCTTCTCGTCGTCCGACAGCAGGTGGTCGATGGTCACGAGGTAAGGCGTGGCATGGACGGACATGCCCAGCCCTTACCACGGCGCGGCCCTCACGGGGAGGGCGGGGAGGGCTTTGCGGCCCGCACTGGGACCATGGCGACGGCGATGGCGCCGAGCAGTGCGACGTCGCGCAGCAATGTCGGCCAACCCACCGCCTCCGCCTCGGCCTGCTTGCCGAAGCAGCCGCAGTCGAGGTCGATGCCCCGCCCGATCACCGAGGCGATGAGCGCGATGAAGGCCAGCGTGAGCCCACCCAGCACCACGCCGCCGGCGCGGACCCAGCGCTCGCGCGTCGACAGCAGCGCCGCGGCGCCGACGAGCTCGAGCATCGGGACGATGGCCGCGATCGCGTAGAGGCTCCAGTCGGGGAACGCCTGGTAGTTGCGGATGTCCTCGGCGAAGCCGACGAGGTCGTCGGCCTTGGGCACCGCGGCCACGACGAAGGTCGCCGCCGCGCCGAGCCGGGCGGCCCACACGATCGCGAGGCGGGACCAGGCGCGGGCGTCAGCCACTCTGCAGCGCCCCTTCGATCGCGCCGTCGCCGGCGAGCCACGCGGTGTAGCCGCCCTCGAGCACGATCACGCGATCGCAGCCGAGCGCGAGGTCGAGGGCGCGGCCGACGTACTCGGCATCCACGCCGCCGTCGCGATCGCAGTAGGTGACGATGTCGCGATCGACGGGCAGAGGGAGCGACTCGTTGGCGATGATGGCGTCGATGTCGGCCGCGGGCAGCGACACCGCACCGGGGATGTGGCCGTCGACGAACGCCTCCGTCGAGCGCGCGTCGACGATGACGACGCCCGGCATGCGCGTGCGCAGCTCGGCGACGGCGATGCGCGCGAGGTCGGGTGCGTCGGCGACCGCGAGCGCCTCGTCGACGCCGCACGCCGCGGGCTCGGGCGGGGCCGGCGGCGGGGTCCAGGGGACGTCGAGGCGCGCAGCCAGGCTCGCGACCCCGAGGCCGAGCGCGCCGACGCCGAGCAGGACCGTGTCGCGGGCTAGGGCGAGCAGCGCCATCGTTGCCGACATGGTAGCGCGCACCGGTGCTCGCGGCACCGATCGACCGCGCGGCGGATCGACGCGCACCGCGCCCACGGTTTGCGCCGGTTTGCGGTGGCTCCACCACCCTGGTTTTGGACCCGCGTGCGCGGCTCGGGGTAGGATCGGCGCCGGGGACCCGCTCGCCTCGCGGTCGGTCCCCACCAGGAGTCGAAGACGATGCACGCAACACACCTCGCGCCCGTGCGGCGCCGCTCGACGTGGGCCGGCGCCGCTGCCCTGGTCTCGGTCCTCGCCGTGTCCGGCGCGGCCCAGGCTGCACCCGCAGGCGGCTCGGCGTCGGCGCGGGTCGGCACCGGGGGCAACAGCGGCTCGGCGAAGGGCAAGTCCGGCGGCTACAAGTGGCCGGAGGTCGTCGTGGCGGGCAACGCGATCTCGTTCCTCGCGCCGCTGCAGTTCGGCCTAGTGAACTACCTGCCCAAGGCCCGCTTCGCGTTCCAGTACGACCGGCAGATCCGCAAGGGCCACTGGTTCCACGTCGGCATCGGCGCGCTGTTCGATCGCGGCAACTACAAGAACTTCCGCATGAAGGACTGCGGCCTGGGCAACGCCGAGGGCGTCTGCGACAAGGGCGGCGTCGTCGGCGTCGATGTCTACGCCGGGTACACGTACAAGTTCTACCTCGACAAGCGCCCGTGGCTGGTGCCGTTCGTGCGCGGCTCGGTCGGCTACACGTACTTCGATCTGCCCAAGGTCGGCGGGGGCTCGGGCAACCGCGAGCAGTCGCGCGTCCACTCGCAGGGCATGACGATCCGCCCCGGCGGCGGCCTGCGGCTGTTCCCCTTGGATCAGCTGGGCGTCGGCATCGACGTCGGCCTACCGCTCGGGTTCCTCGTCCACCAGGTCCGCAACGAGGACGGCGAGGAGGGCCGCACGTCGTCGTTCCTGCTCGGGATCGAGGTCCTGCCGCTGGTCGTCGAGTACCGGTTCTGACGGTCGCGGTCGTCGCCCGCGGGCCGTATCATCTGGCCCGCGATGGCGAAGCTCTACTTCCGGCACGGCGCGATGGACAGCGCCAAGACGATGAACCTGCTCGCGGTGGCCCACAACTACCGCAAGCAGGGCAAGCGTGTGGTCCTGCTCAAGCCCCAGCTCGACGATCGGTTCGGCCGCGGGCGCATCGCGTCGCGCTCGGGCCTCGAGGCCGACGCCGACATGCTCGTCTCGGCCGACACCGTGTTCGAGCTGGATCGCTTCCGTGACGTCGACTGCGTCCTGGTCGACGAGGCCCAGTTCCTCGCCCCGGCCATCATCGATCAGCTGCGGATGATGTCGCTGCTGCTCGACATGCCGGTCATCTGCTACGGGCTGCGCACCGACTTCCGCACCGAGTCGTTCCCCGGCGCGCGGCGGCTGATGGAGCTCGCGGACAGCATCGAGGAGGTCAAGGTGACCTGCCAGTTCTGTGGGCGCAAGGCGGTGTTCAACCTGCGCATGGTCGATGGGCGCGCGGTGGTCGAGGGGGAGCAGATCGTGTTGGGCGACGCGCAGTACGCCCCGGTGTGCGGGCGGCACTACATCGATCGGGTCGGGATTGCGGGGCTGCGTCGGCTGGGGATGACCATGCCGGCGGGGATCGAGGAGGGGTGAAACGACGGAGACCCCGGCGCCGCATCGCGGGGCCGGGGTCTGGGGATCGGGCACGGGCAGGGGCACGGGCACGGAGCGGGGTGTTCGGAAGAACGCTTTGCGTTCTTCCGCACCCCGCTAGGCCGGGCAGCCCTCTTCGCCCGCGTCGCAGCAGAAGCACTCGGGCGGGGTCGCGTCGGGATCGCAGAAGCCGCTGTCGTAGGTGACGCCCATGTCGTCGCCGATGGTGTTGCAGATGGTCGCGCAGCTGTCCTCGGTCAGGCGACCGAACAGGCACGTGTTGATGACGTCGGCGTCGACGCACATCGCGTCGGCGTTGCTGTTGCATGCGGTGCCGGGGCCGTTGCCACACACGAAGGCGATCGCGGAGCCGTCGTCGACGCAGCCGTAGGCGAACGAGTAGCCGTCGAACATGCACAGCTCGTCGCCGGCGGTGGCGTTCTCGGTCCAGGTGCCGTCGACGCAGGTGTAGTAGATGCTGCCCTCGGGGCCGGCCTCGGCGGTGTTGCTGCAGAACAGCGCGTCGGGCGTGTCGACGGTGCAGTCGGCCGGGTCGGGTTCGGCGCCGGAGTCGTTGCTGGTGTCCGAGCTGTCGGTGGTGTCCGCCGCGGTCGGATCCGTCGCGCTGGTGTCCGTGCCGGTGTCGGCGACGGTGTCGCTCACGTCGGTCGCGCTGGTCGGGTCGTCGGTCCCGCTGATGGCGTCCTGCGCAGGGTCGACGCAGCAGCTGTAGTCGTTCGCGTCGTTCGGGTTACACCAGATGTAGCCGCCCTCGCAGTAGCAGACATTGCCATCGAGGATGTTGTTGGGCTCGGTGCACGCGTTCGGGTCGTCCTTGCCCTCGATGCGCTCGCAGTCGAAGTCCTCGGGATCGTCCGGGTTCTCCCACGTGTAGCCCGAGTCGCACTTGCAGGTGCCGTTGCCGGTCTCGTGGCTGTGGGAGAGGATCCCGCCGCACTCGTCATTGCCACCGCCGCTGGTCGTGATGACACATCCGAGGCTGAGGCCGGCCACTGCGCCGGCAACGATGGAGAGGAACGACTTCGAGAGAATGCGTGGGGTCATGGCAAGTCCTGCTTCGCGTGAGGATCGCGATGCCGACTGGGACGCGGCCATCGCGGGCTTCATTCTGGACTAGGGCGGCCCGACGCGAAACACCGCCGAGGGCACCAAGTGGGGCCCCTTCGGCGGTGCGGGTGGTCGGGATCACGCGGGCTGCCGGGCGCGCGACATCGGTGTCACAGCGCCCGGTGCGCAGGACTATTCGACTCGCCAGGTGTGGCCACCGCGGAGCAGCTTGTCGATGTCGCCGACGCCCGATTTCGCGGCCGCGTCGGCGTTCTGCTGCGTGATCGTGGCGTCGTAGCTCGGCATCGGATCGCAGTACAGGACGCCGAACGCCATGGGGAAGTTGGGCAGCGACAGCTGGGCCAGCAGGAACGCCAACGTGCGGTTGTGCTGATCGTGCACGGCGACGTCGTCGAGCGTGACGCCGTTCTCGCCGACGGTGACGACCTCGACGTGGCTTC